>JAXLVD010000020.1:0-164224 GCA_046329125.1 Spirosomataceae bacterium
GTCAATCAACAAATGAGCTCCTTTGACAATGCCTAACTGTTCCAGTTTTTTCATGCGTACGTGAACCGTACCCCCGGATACGTGAACCCGCTTCCCGATTTCAGTATAAGGAAGGTGGGCATCTTCCAATAATAGAGAAAGAATCTTTAAGTCGGTACTGTCAATTTTATCAATTTCTAAATTTCGTTCCATGATGAAGCACTAAAATTGTATTTTATTCAACAATTATCGTGTTTTATTGAATAAAATCAAAATATTTAAAAATTTTTATAGAAAATTTGTAATAAATAGGAAATTCTGTTAATTTTGCATCGTCAATCTACTCCACCGACCGAGTAATTGTCAAAAAAAGTTCTTTTATACTGTAGGATGATGAAACTTGGCAGCCATGCCCTCCTGTCTCGGGGGTGGTGAGCACAGAATAAACACGATATAATGCCGGCACTCTAGTCGACTGGGGTAGACCACCAAACTTTGTATCGCGGCTAACTGCACCGTGGGCGGTTCGAATCCCCCTCCTACAGCCAACATGTATATATTGAGCCGCCTGAGCGGCTTGCAATGACACCAAAGGATAGCTTGTTTAAATGATAAATTTCAACGGGTTATCCTTTTAAAATATCTTATGAAGTGTCGCTTTGACACTTTCGAAAAAGTAAAACTATTTGGTTTTTAGTTTGTTGATGAAGTGTAATTGCGACACACAGGCTCATTTTTGAGGCCTGTGTGTTTTTTTATAGCCTTTGGCAGTATAATATTCCGAAAGATTGGTTTGTTTTGTCGAATCTCCCTTTTTTCAACAAAACGAATGCTTATCGCTGTCCTTTTTTCATCTGATGCCGTAGTGTTGGGGTTATTATTGACTACGTTAGCCGTCATCTTCTACACGGCTTCACTCAAACACCCGTTTTGGCAAAAATTCTATACAATTTTTCCTCCTTTATTACTCTGTTATTTTATTCCGGGCTTATTCAATTCATTTGGAGTAATTTCCGGGGAAGATTCTCAGCTTTATCCGGTGGTTTCTCAATATTTACTGCCTGCGTGTTTGGTCTATTTTACGTTGGGAATGGATTTTAAGGCAGTTATACGCCTGGGGCCTAAAGCATTAATTGTGTTTTTTGCAGGTACCGCAGGTATCATGATTGGCGGTCCTTTGGCCGTTTGGATAATGAAAACCATAAATCCTGACGTAGTAGGCGGTACCGGGGCTGATTCTGTTTGGCGAGGATTAGCCACCATAGCCGGAAGTTGGATCGGGGGAGGAGCCAATCAAACAGCTTTAAAAGAAGTGTTTCAGCCAAGTGACCGATTGTTTTCACAGATAGTGGCGGTGGATGTAATTACGGCAGAGATTTGGATGGCTGTTTTAATTTACGGTGCCGGGATTGCGGAAAAGATAGATAAAGCGTTTAAAGCGGATGCTTCGGCCATTGAAGAGTTGCGGTTGCAACTTGATAAAGAACAAAACGGTTCTCAGCGCATTACTACGGTGTATGATTTGGTCATGATCGCAGCGGTTGGTTTCGGAGTGACCGGGTTAGCTCATTTTTTAACGGGCTACATGGTACCTTGGATCAAGAGCAATTACCCTGCATTGGAAAAATTCAGTTTGACTTCTTCCTTCTTCTGGGTAGTTTCGATGGCTACTTTTTTGGGGATTTTGTTGTCGTTTACCCGTTTGCGGCGGTTAGAGTTTGCGGGAGCTTCCCGTATCGGCAGCTTGTTTCTTTATATTTTAGTAGCGACGATCGGTATGAAAATGGATATTTTTGCCGTAGCTCAGAACCCCGGTCTTTTTGCGGTAGGCCTTACTTGGATGTTGGTACACGTATCCCTGACTTTGGTAGCTGCTAAGTGGGTAAAGGCGCCTTTCTTTTTTACCGCAGTAGGTTCACAGGCCAACGTCGGAGGAGCGGCTTCCGCTTCAGTGGTTGCGGCGGCATTTCATCCTTCCTTGGCCTCTGTCGGGGTCTTGTTATCTATTTTAGGCTATGCTATCGGTACCTATTGCGGCTATCTGACGGGTTTAATGATGCAATGGGTAACAGAATAAATGATTCGGCTGCGGAAACGATAAGTCGCAAAATTAAGCGAACCGCTACCGGTAAACTTGACGACGATTCGACTTTAAGTCTCGGCAGGCTTATAAAATCAACAAACCGCTCTATCGCTATGCGTTCCTTCTCTTTTATTCTCTGTGTTGTGCTTTGCTTATGTTCGGGCGTCGTGCTTATGGCTCAGGAATTGGCAGATAATCGCCAACGCGAAATGGTGTTTAAGTCGGTAAATGTCATTCCTATGGACCGGGAGCGGGTGTTGGAAAACCAAACGGTGGTGGTAAAAAATGGCCGAATCACTGCCTTGGGCGACGAAGGAAAAGTAAAATTCAGTAAAGAGGCTTTGGTCATTGAGGCCAAAGGCAAATACCTGACACCGGGTTGGGCTGAAATACACGCTCACGTGCCGCCCGTCGATGACATAGAACCCATGAAAGAAGTGCTGATCCTCTATTTAGCCAACGGAATCACGACGATTCGGGGGATGCTCGGCCATTCCCGGCATTTGGAATTAAGAAGCAAAATCAACAGCGGAGAGATTTTAGGGCCTCATTTTTACGCCACGGGGCCTTCGTTTAACGGACAAACGGTAAAAACACCCGAACGAGGGGCGGAGATGGTTCGGGAACAAAAAGCAGCGGGCTATGATTTTCTGAAATTACATCCCGGTTTAACCAAAGAGACTTTTCCGGCTATTGCCAAAACGGCCCATGAAGTGGGCATCCCGTTTGTAGGACATGTCTCTTTTAATGTGGGAGTTTGGCAAGCAATCGACGCCAAATATTCTACTATCGACCACCTGGACGGTTTTGTGGAGGCCATTACGCCCGGAATTGATACGTTGGTTGAGCAGGAAACCGGTCTGTTTGCTTCGTGGATCGGCGACCGGGCGGATGTATCGCAAATCCCGAAATTAGTGACCGGCCTGCGTAACAATCGCGTTCGTGTTGTGCCGACACAAGCCTTGGCGGAACGTTGGCTTTCCCCGCTGCCGGCAGAGGAATACACCAAAGCACCCGAAATGAAGTACATGAAACCGGAACAGGTGCAGGCTTGGGCTAACACAAAGAACACTTACATGACTAACCCTAATTTTTCAAAGCAAAAAGCGGAAAAGTTGATACAGGTACGTCGCAAACTTATTTATGAATGTCAAAAAAACGGAGTAGAGATATTGTTAGGCTCGGATGCCCCTCAAATCTTCAACGTACCCGGTTTTTCCATTCACCACGAAATGCAATATATGGTCGATGCCGGCTTGACCCCTTACGAAACACTGCGCACCGGAACCGTCAATGTCGCTTCTTATCTTAACAAAACGGATGCCGGGACGATTAAAACGGGGAACGTTTCGGATTTGGTTTTGTTGAGCGGTAACCCGCTGAAGGACATCAGCCAAACCAAAAATATAGAAGGAGTGATGATCGGTACTAAATGGCTTTCGAAAGAATACATAGCTAAAGAACTGAAAAAACTGGAAAAGCAATAATCAGCCCCGATTGTTATCATCGCTTCTGTTTGGGCAAATTATCCTTACTTTCTGGGAATAACGGCATTTAGGCCGTACCTTTGTAAGGTGAAAAAGTCGTTTCGAATCATTGCATTGCCCATTGTTTCTGTTCTGTATTGCTTTCTCCTAAGCTTTTACAGCGGCAGTGCTTTGACTTATCGCGCCGCCTATTCCAACCTCTCCGAATCTCACAGCAAAAGTTGCAGCGCCTTTCCGGTCACTGACCTGATCTGTCATGTGACTCAGGTGGGAGTACCGGCTCCCTCTTTTACCGGCTGTCCGCCTTCTCTGTTTAGAAGCCTTTCTAATGCGCTATTGGCTTGGGTCTATCGGTGGATACAAGCTTTTTTCAGTATCTTCTCACAGTACCTTTTTTATTCCCAAAACCTGCTGATTCGGCTGCGTCAGCCCGATATTATTTTCCCTTTCCATTACTTCCCATAGTTAAATTTTGAGCCGGGTTTCCCGGTAAGTACTTGTGTTTTGCAGAGCGGGCTTTTGATGGCTTGTCTGTACGGATATTGTATTTTAAAAAATTTAACTTCAAAATAATGGATTTAGGAGCCACCGTAGTAGGCATAGCCATAATAGTGCTGTGCTGTATTCCCTTTATATTAATCAGCAGAAACAGTCGCCGGCGAAAGCAGGCCCTATTGCAGGGTCTTAATGACTTTGCCAAAAAAAATAATGGTCAAATCAGCCGTTCCGATATATGGAACAAGTCCGCTATCGGTATTGACGATACTTCTCACCGGATTTTCTTTACGAAAGAAACAAAGGAGGGCGAAGTTCGGCAAATGATCCCTTTGGCTGAGGTGCAAAAATGCCGGGTAGCAACCTCCGGCAGAATAACAGGCCAAACTGCCGTTAACCACAAAGTGATAGAAAAACTGGAACTGGTATTTACGCACTCCGAAAGGAAGACAACTGAAACAGTATTAGAGTTTTACAGCATCGACTCCGACAGTCTGACCCTTACGGGAGAGCTGCAATTGGCAGAAAAGTGGTGTAAAATGATTAATGACGACGTTACAGCTCGGTCGCAGCGGAAATAGCTTTCCGACTTTATCCATCCACCTTCCATTTTTTTTATCACTATAAGCTATGAATTCATTTTTGACGAAAATAATTACCCGAACTGTACTTCGGGACAGGAAGATAACGAACCCGCAACAGACCTACTCCGATTTTGTGTTGGCGAAAGGGTTTCGGGAACTTAAGATCAACTTGGTACGCCTTTCCAAAGATTTTATTTTGGTATCGCTCGGTATTGCTTCTGCGGCCTTCGGACTGGAAAGTTTTCTGATTCCCAACAGTTTTATTGACGGAGGAGCAACCGGTATTTCTTTGCTGATCACAAAGATAACCGGAGCCCCTCTTTCGGTATTATTAGTGCTGATCAACCTGCCTTTTGTGTTTTTGGGGTACATTGTCATCGGCCGTCAATTTGCCATAAAAACAGCTTTGGCCATTGCCGGTTTAGCGCTTTGTGTCGCTACAGTACGATTTCCCGAAATAACTAATGATCATTTGTTGGTCGCTGTTTTCGGCGGCTTTTTTTTGGGCGCCGGCATTGGCCTGTCGGTGAGGGGAGGAGCTGTGATTGACGGAACAGAAGTACTGGCCATTTTTCTAAGCCGAAAATTCGGGACTACTATCGGGGATATTATCATTATGATCAATATCGTCATTTTTTCATTGGCGGCCTATTTTCTGTCTGTTGAAACGGCCCTTTATTCCATGATTACCTATTTGGCCGCTTCCAAAACGTTGGATTTTGTTATTGAAGGGATTGACGAATACACCGGGGTGACCATCATTTCCGTACACAGTGAGGATATTCGGCAAATGATCATTAACGAAATGGGACGGGGCGTGACGGTCTATAAGGGTAAACGCGGATATGGCAAGAGCGGAGAGACTGGCGATTTTGATATTATTTATACGGTCATTACCCGTTTGGAACTTAATAAACTGAATACCGAAATTCAAACGATCGACCCCAACTCATTTGTGGTCATGAGCAGTGTCAAAGATACCAAAGGAGGAATGATCAAAAAGAGGGCTTTGAAACACTGACCGGTAAAAATCAACTCAGGAATGAAGGATACTGAAAACAGGTCGTATCTTCAATGAAGCCGAGCAAGGTAACAGTGGTATTTCGGCAAGTATCATTTTTTCATTCAATAACAGAACTTAAAGGGGTTAGACAATGGCCTACTGTGCCTTATATGTACTGATTAACAAATAATGGAATACATAAAGGGTGAATATTTTGTTATAAATAATACAGTATTTACGCGATAACCATTTCCATCCTTAAGGACTGATGCAGATTTAAGCGGGGGCGGTTCGCCGCTGCGACGCCCGTGCGATGGATTTTAGGTTGAATTTTAATTAAATCCACTTTAAATCAATTAAATCTGAATTTGCATAATTACTTAATTAACTCCGGTACAATAGGCAAACCCTTTAATGATATGCACCTTTTAACAATGAATCGACGTAAATTTATTCAGGGCGCCTCAGCGTCGTTGGCTCTTTCTACATTGCACGCCAATGGGAAAGAAGATGTCCGGCAAAGCAAAGCCTACCGTGTGGCGTTGATCGGTACCGGTTGGTACGGCAAAAGCGACCTGTTCCGTCTGATCCAAGTAGCCCCCGTGGAAGTCATTGCCTTGTGCGATGTGGACAAAAATATGTTGGAGGCCGCCGCTAAACTCGTCAGCCAACGCCAAAAATCGGGCAAAACCCCCAAACTCTACGGCGATTACCGTAAAATGCTCGCCGAAAACCAATTGGACATCGTCCTGATCGGCACCCCCGACCATTGGCATGCTCTGCAAGCCATTGAAGCCGTCAAAGCCGGTGCCCACGTCTATGTGCAAAAACCCATCAGCGTGGATGTGATGGAAGGCGAAGCCATGGTAGCCGCTGCCCGCAAATACAACAAAGTGGTGCAGGTAGGAACCCAACGCAAAAGCACTCCTCACCTGATCGATGCCAAGAAAAATATTGTGGATGCCGGCTTGTTGGGCAAAGTGTCCCACGTAGAAATGTGCTGCTACATTCACATGCGAGCCAACGGCAATCCGCCGGTACAACCCGTTCCCGACTTTTTGGATTACGAAATGTGGACGGGTCCCGCCCCGATGCGTCCCTACGACGGGCTGCCGCACATTCGTTGGTGGCGGACTTTCAACGAGTACGGCAACGGCATCATGGGGGATATGTGCATTCACATGTTTGATACCGTACGTTGGATGCTCAATTGGGTTGGCCCGCGCATCTCCTCGCAAGGGGCATTTATGTGCAGAAAGAGGGTAAATCCAATATTCCGGATACGCAGTCGGCGGTATTTGAGTATCCGGAACTGAATTGCGTGTGGCAGCATCGCAGTTGGGGTACCCCCAACAATCCGGAGTATCCTTGGTCATTTACGTTGTACGGGGAGAAAGGTACCTTGTGGGCGATTACGATGCGCTATGATTTTATTCCGCAGGGCAAAGGAGAGAAGATTCACAAGGATGTGGTGTACGAAAAGGAGAAATACCCCGAAGACAACACCGAAGAGCGCATTGAATTGAATGCCGCCCCTGCGACGCGGTTACACATGTTGGATTTTTTGGCGGCGATCGAGAAGAACGGTCGTCCGGTGGCGGATATTGAGGAGGTCATATATCGACGGCGAGTTGTTTGTTGGCCAATATTTCGATGAAGGTGGGTCGTGCGTTGGTGTATGATCCGCAGAAGCGGGTGGTGGTAGGAGATGCCGAGGCGACGGCGTTGTTGGCGCGCCCTTACCGCAAACCGTGGACGCATCCCGACCCAAAGAAAGTATAGGCAGTGATTGGAAGCCAAGCTCCTCTCCTCTCTTTAGGGAGTTAACAAAAAATCCGAATCGAGCGCCGATTCGGATTTTTTGTTAAGAGAGCTGTCCGCCAATTACTTCGCTAAAGAGTTGATCCAAGCCGCAATTTTCATCGCTTCAGCTTTGGGAACCTGTGGCATGGGTGCCATCGGGGTAGCATAGTCCGGCCAATTTTCGGGTTTTGGCGCATAGATCAATTCTACAATTTTAGCATCGCTGTATTTGCGTTTCGCTACGTCAATGTAGGCAGGGCCCACTACCTTTTTATCCGTAGTATGACAGGCCAAGCAAGTATTTTTTGCCAACAGCGGCTTCACTTCTTCCCACGACGGAGCTTTTTTAGCGGCAGCCGTTTTGGCCGGTTTTGCCGCCGTCGGTGCCGGTGCTTTGTCTTTGCCATCGGGAGACACGTGTTCTTTGGCCGGGGTCGTTACGGCCGCTTTCACGTTTCCGGAACGGGTGGTTTTCAACTCCGAAGCATTCATTTTCTCCCCGTCAGGGATATTGTTCAGTGTATAGTAGGCATCCGGATGCACCAACGACCAATAATTGCCGGCTGCACGCACGCCGGGCAATTGCAATTTGTGGACAAAATAACGACGCATCCCGTCTAACACAATTCTTACTTTCTTTCCATCCTCCGATACTTTTACGCCTTTCACAGTGACCTCTTTGGTATCGATCTGCGGACTGCCATAGACCGGATAGTGTTTGTAGAGGTAACTGTCTACTCGGTAAGAGTCCAAGTCTTCGGCCGATTTACGGTCAACGGGTAAGGTAAACTCCACCTCAAATCCGTCGGGCATGGCTTTTACCGTGTACATTTCAAAAGGCATTTTGCCGTTCCAAACCAGACGTTGTAACCCTTGATTGGCATCGCCGGCCGAGCCCCAACCGCGGTTGGTTTCCCCCACAAACATTGACCCGTCTTTGGCAAAAGTCATCCGCAACACACCCGATTGAAAGCCGCTGCGGAAACCGATAGAGGCCCCTTGGTATTCGCCTTTCACTTTTTCCAACACCACCCGCATGATGTTACTTTGTCCTTGGTCACCGACAAAAACCTGTCCCGCAAACGGTCCGAAATCGCCGTTGGTTTCATCCATAATGAGTTCCGATGTAGAAACCCCGTGGACCCCGTAAGGCAACCAAACCGCCGGCAATTGGACCATGTCATATTTTTCTTTCAATTGATACAAATACTGCGGGGTTTCGTTACGCGTGTTTTCGGGTTTGATAGCGCGGTTGTTGGCATCTCTTTCCTGACGGTTATCACGTTCGGCAAAGAATTGCTTTTGGGTCAGTTTTACCGGCGAATTGGGCAATTCAGCCCACTTCAGCCCCGCCGGGTGGCCCATAAACCCTCCTTTTTTGACGGGGAAGATACCGCCGGTGCCCATCCAATCGCCCTGATTGTCGGTATACCATAGCTCCCCTTTCAACATGCTGATACCGGCCGGCGAACGTACTCCCGTCGCATACGGCTCGTATTTTCCATCGGGTGTGATGCGAAAGATCCAACCGCGTCCGGGCACTCGGCTCTCACCGCGCCACCATTCTTCGTCGCCGAAGGCTACGTTGCCACTAACGAAAAAGCTGCCGTCCGGCGCTACTTTGGGCCCGAACGAATATTCATGATAATGACCCGATAAGGCCCAAGCATGTACCGTTTCGTATATATCCGCTTTACCGTCGCCGTTTTTATCGATCAGTTTGGTCAATTCGCCGCGTTGGGCACAATACAGCGCTCCGTCTTTGTAGGCAAGCCCGAGAATTTCGTGTAAGCCCGTCGCAAATTTCCGGAAATAAGGCGTGCGGCTTGTCGGGTTATCTACGATCCATACTTCCCCGCGGCGCGTGGAAATCCCCAGCGAGCCGTTAGGCAGAGTGATAAGACCGCCCACTTCCAAAATGATTCCTTCCGGGATCGGCGGCGTAACGATTTTATAAAAGTCTTCTTCTTTGGGCGATTCCTGGGCTTGTACTATCGGCAGAGAGGCCAAAAGCAGTAAGGCTATTTGAGCAATTTTTTTCATTGTTCTTGATTTGAATTGTCGGGTATTTTTTCGAAAAAGACACCCGAACTTCGATTAACTGAATGAGACAAAGGTGGTGGAATGGTATCAAAAAAGAATGGCGTATTTCACAGTTCCGTTCGTTACGGGCAGGAGCAATTCCTGTCGTCCGGCCACATTTCTGATCTGCGGTACCGCCACTTTATCGGCTACCTGAATAAAATAAGTTTTGTTATTGACGGCATAAAGCCCGTCGGCCACCTTTTCAATGCCGGTTCCTTCCGCCACTTTGGCCATTAGATTCTCGGCCGGCTTGGCAACTTTCACCTCCCGTTCAAAATACTTGTTATCTACTACGGAAAGGCGGTCGGTCACGGGTGAGTCAAAGGCGATGTAGTGGAACGTCGGAATATCCCCCTCATCCAACGAATAGCCTTTCGGTAAATAACCGCTGCCCGTAGTATCGGCCTGCCATGCTGACTGACCGTTCACTTTCCCCAAAAACATATCGTTACCCAACAGGGTCACACTGCCGCGCGGACGGGAAGAACCGTCGCCGCGGTCGTGCCACATGGGGGTGGCATCTAAAAATTCACCGCGCCAAACCTGCACCAACGCCCCTTTGTCGAGATCGTAGGTGTAATGCAGATTGGAAGGGTTGCCCACCGAAACCGCATGAACGATGCGTACATTTTTAGCATCGGGTGTTTTTTTGAAATCCATAAAACTGCGCAAAACGGTAGGGGTAGGTGCTGTGACCAAAATGGGATCCACCCCGCCGCCACCGGCCACCGAACTGTTGGTATTCAACGACATTTCACGAAAGCCCGGACCCGACACCCACAGGGCCAAACCGGGTCGCATGTAAGCTTCCGTTTTGCTGTTGAAGAGCTCAAGCGTATGCGCTCCGGCAGTCAGATTCACTTTTCCCGTACGCGAACCGTTCACGTTTCGAGACTCGGTCGGAATGACAGACTTACCGTCAATTTTGAGATAAGCATTTCCGGCTGCCTGCATTCGGAAAGTATATTCACCATCGGTCGCCGCAGTATATTTTCCGTTATAGATATAGGCGAAATTGTTGTTCTCTTTCAAAATTTCCCAAGTGATCGCTTCTTTCTTTCCGGTTTCTGCCGGTTTTTGTTTGGTGAAATCTTCATTGGCCGCAAACGTCCCGTAATAGGTTTTATACGTCAGATCGGATAAGGTGCCCGGTTGTTTATCAAAATTATTGATAATGATATTTTTGATAGCCAACGAACCGTGATCTCCCTGAATGCGCAAAGGACCGAAAGCGACATCGTCTTTCGTCAGCGAGCCGCGGGTAGGACCGCTCACTTCGACGTTTTCGTGGATAGTCACCCCGTTCAGCACAATTTTCAGGAAAACGGCATTGGCAATTTTCTTGCCGGACGCATCAAAGCGAGGAGCTTGGTAAGATATTTTGATGTTTTGCCACAGACCGGGCGCTTTGGCCACGTTGAAGCGAGGCGCGTAGCCTTCGTAGCCTTTTTCACCGTCGGGTTTGGCATCGTTCCAACGCTCATAAATACCGCCGTTATCGTTGTATTTGGCCGTTTTTTTGCCCCAGCTGTCAAAAAGCTGTACTTCGTAATTGCCTTGGAGATAAATGCCCGAGTTGGATTCTTTGGTCAGCATAAAATCCAATTCCAAGTCCAGATCACCGTGTTTGAAATTGGAGACTAATTCATACTCTTGGCCGTACTTCCCTTTTTCGTGAATACAGACCAAAACCCCTTGTCCGGGTTTGGTTTCCAACACATTGACTTTGGAAATATCGACGTTGACATCGCCGGCAATGGACCAATTGTTGGCTTTATTGGTAAAAGCGCTGAGATCATTCAACGGAACAGCCGTTTGAGCAAGTGCAGAGGACGCAATGATGACTCCGGGAAGACAGGCAATCCATTGAAAAAAGAGACTTTTGGGTTTGAACATAGAATGGTTGATCAGTTGATAGTTAATAAAATTCGTTTAGACAGAAAATAGTGAACAGAAGTTTGATTTCAACGTACAAAAGAAAAATGGCTTTTGCGGCCTTTCATCAACGCCACAAAAGTAATTCAATTGCCGGAAATAAAACTAAAGAGACGGCAGGAATGGGTTACAGTTTATCCCAATCAATATCAAATCGGCCTTCGGTAATGCTTACTGTTTGCTTGTTTACGATTTCCTGCCCCTCAAACGAAAAAGTGCCGGAAATAATGTGATTGACGGTATCCAACTTAGTAATGACCACCTTCCCGGCATTGGCTCCCCGCGAAAAGAAATGGCGAAAGCTATCGTCGTAATATACGGCAAAAGGCTCGCGCTCATTCAATAGATTCACCCCTACGACTGCCTTTGACAAGGTAAGCTGAACGCGGTCTTTGGATTGAGCCGTAGTATGAATAAACAAATAGAAAGTATCCGCACTCAACCGATTGAACTCGATTTCGATGGGTTTTGTCCACGGAGAGCCGGCCCCGGTGGGCATGCCGTTGGCGATCCAAACCTTGCCGTTGATCTTACAGCCAAACGTATTCAAGCCCTCTGTAGTAGGCGCGGGCAACTTTTCTTTTTCTCGGCAACTGCCGGAAACGAAAAGTACCCAAACAGTGAAGAGCAATGGGGGGAGTAAATGTTTCATACCGGGTAAGCCGTTTGACTCATTTTGAGGAATAGAATGTGGGGGGATCAGTAAGGTAAATTTACCTTACATTTTCACCGCTTTCAGGATCAAATACATCGGCATATCCGGGTAAAATCCTCCTTTTGGTTTTTGTTCCTGTTCTTCAGAATCGGCTTTAGACGCAGGAGAACCTTCTTTTAAAGCCTCTACTCTAAATCCGGCCTCCGTCAGGGATTTCCAATATGCCTCAATGGTTCGATGATACTTCACGACTAAGGCATCCGACCACATTTTAACCCGCGGACCTTGGTCAAAATAATTCAAGGTTACCCACTTTCCTGATGTTTCAAGCGCTTGATAGTTTAACAAGGGAGAAGAAGGCTTAAGGAAATAAGACAACAAGGGGTGGTCAACCGAAAAAATAAACGTTCCTCCTGCAGTCATACTTTCTCTGATTTTTGCTAACACGTTATTCAAATCATCAATATAATGGAGCACCGAGCAGGCTACCACTAAATCATAGGTTTCAGAAGGATAAGTCCATTTCGTAATATCGGCTTGAATCAGTTCAGCGCGTTGGTCTTTCACTACGGCATTGCCGAAAGCGATCATTTTACGAGAAGAATCCACGCCGGTATAACGCTTAACTCCCTCCTGTAGCAGTGTTTGAGCCAACTCGCCGTAGCCGCATCCCAAATCCAAAACGGTCCCGGTCAAATGGGGCGGCAGCAAAGACAACACCACCGATTTTTCCAATTGTTCACTCGGAATACCACGCCAAGCACTGATGCTGACGTATTTTTCAAAGATGCCTTTTTGGTCATAAAACTCATGTCCATAATAAGTTTCCATGTTACGAAAGGGATTTAATAAAGAAAATTCATTGAAACTACCGGTGAGGATAGGGGCGTATGAAAAAGAAGAAAGGGTGATCATTAAAGCCAAAACTCCGCGGCAATTACTTATTCGTTGCTCCGATAAAGCCATACGATTAACGGCAGGTGAATACATATCCATTTCCTCTTTTCAAGCGAAAAGCCCCAAAACAGTACGTTTCGAGGCTTTTGTATTTCCATAGTATAGAGTCGCTGAATAGAAAATCGACTATTGTACTTTTACTACTTTCATCGTGACTGTTTTATCAGGGGTAACGACCTGTAAAAAGTAAATCCCTTCTTTCAGGTGGCCTGCTTCCAATTCCTCTCGGTGCTGTTGGGAGAGGGGGACAAAACTGCGTTGCAGCAGCGCCCGTCCCGAAACATCCGATAAGTGTATCTGTACCGGTTTGTCTTTCAGTGAGCGGACCTCCAACCCTATTTGGCGAACAACGGGATTGGGCACAATGAGAGCCCAAGGATCGGCATCGGCGGCAAATTCATTATTTTCCTCCACCCCGAGTCTGCCACCGGCTCCTTGCAGTGTGAATTGTAAAGTACGGGTAGCCAATAACGCTCCTACAGCTACGCGGTTCTTGGGGAAGGGGCCGCCTACCCCGTCCGAACCTCGTAGTTCAACGGTGAGTGTATAGGTACCGTTGGGAAATCCGCTGAGCCCCGGTCCGTAATTGGGATGGTCTACGGCAAAATAGGCAGGCCCAACGTTCGCGAAAAGCGCGTAGGGCGGATTGTTGTCGATGGAATTGAAACTGATCGGACCGGTGAGTTTGAATACGGCGGATTCGGAAGCAGAGCAGCCGTTGGCCAAGATGGTCCACAAGCGAGGAGGGACTGCCGAGTTAATAAGGTTGGTCGGAGCTAAGTTGTCTTTGACCGTGCCCGAAAAGGCTTTAGGTTGCAGTCCTGTACCTACCTCTTTCAAATCGGCCAAAAGTCGGTGAGTTCTCACCGTAACAGAGGACTCATTGCCGACGCACCCGCCCAAGACGCAGGCAGCTTTATACACATAGGCCAAATCAGGGGCATTGGGGGTGACAGTCGGAGCGCCGGGATTCCATTGAACTGTAGCAGCAGGATTCGAACAGGTGGGAGTGAGGGTTACTTCTGTATTGGGACACACATCGGTTTGAGAAGCCGAAAGAGTTGCTGTAGGAGAAGGCTTAATGGTAATAGTGACCTGGTCGCTGACACCGGGGCAGGCTCCGACCGGGTCGTTGGTATTGTAAGTAAGCGTAGCGGTTCCGGCCATCACTTCTGCCGCCGAAGGGGTATAAATGGCATGAGGATCCGTATCCAAGGGACTCCACGTACCGTGATTGGGATGCAAACTCCACACGCCGGAGGTAGCCGCTCCGCTGAGGACAGCGGCCAATTGGACGGTGCTGCCTGCACAAATGACTTGATCAGGACCCGCATCTAAGATAGCGGCTGCTCCGATAAAGATCGTCATTTGGTCGCTGCCCGCGGGGCAAATGCCGGCCGGGTCATCGGTCGTCAGCGTCAGGGTGGCGGTTCCGGCCAATATTTCTGCCGCGGAAGGCGTATAAATGGCATTTAAGGTGGTGTTATTGGGTGAAAATGTGCCGGCCCCACTCCAAGTGGCCGTAGCCGCTGAGCCGGAAAAAGAACCGGCCAGAGTTACGGAAGGGGAAGTGGCACAGACAAATTGGTCGGGACCGGCCAAAGCCGTAGCGGCCGGATTAATGAATATAGTGACCTGGTCGCTGACACCGGGACAGACACCGGCGGGGTCGTTGGTATTATAGGTCAAGGTGGCGGTACCTGCCATCACTTCTGCCGCCGAAGGGGTATAAATCGCGTTAGGGTCAGTGTCCGACGGACTCCACGTACCGTGATTGGGATGCAAACTCCACACTCCGGAGGTAGCCGCTCCGCTGAGCACGGCGGCCAATTGGACGGTGCTGCCCGCACAGATGGTTTGGTTTGGACCCGCATCTAAAATAGCGGGAGGATCAACCGTTACTTCGAAACCGGCAAAGGGACGGCAACTTATATCGGTAAGATCGGGATCTGCCGTATCTAAGATACCGTACACAAAATAAGTAATGGGGGCAGTGGTCGTATTGGCCGGAAAAACGAGATTATTGAACGTAGCTGTATAAGGAGCATTGGCTCCCGCAGGAACGATTGAGGCACCGATGACTGTACCGCCCGAGTACATGCTTGTTCCCGTTTGAGCAGACGTAAAGTAAACCAACTTAATATTAAGGTCATTACGTGCCGTAGAGACATTGATATCGCTTGTGTTATCTCCGGAGCATACATGATAATCGGCAGGATTGACCGAATTAAGCGTGGGACAGTCCTGAAATACATAAGCGGCACCCTGATTGTTATTATGAGCTATTGCCCCGATAATAGCGTAATTTTCAGATAGGGAAATGCTGTATCCGAAGTTGTCAAAATCGGCTCCGTCAGAAGCGGAAAGTTTTTGAGCTTGGGTCCATGTGCCGGTTCCGTCTTTTTTGAAATAATAAGCGGCTCCTTTGGCCAAGGTTTTATTGGTGCTGCCGATAATGGCTTTATTACCAACCATAGCTATCCCGCTGCCGAACAGGTCTTCATCTTCTATATCTGAGGGAATGAGGATCTGCGACTCCCCCCAATTGTCGGGGCCGCCCTGCGTTTGATTAAACACGTAAGCCGCGCCCTGATAATTGTTTTTACTGTAAGCTCCCACGATGGCACTCCCTTGTGAAATACCTACGCCGGTGCCGAAAAAATCCCCGTCTGCACCGTCGGATGCGTTGAGTATCTTAATTTCTGACCAATTATCCGATCCGTCGTTTTTAAAGATATAGGCACTTCCTTTATTGTTATTTTTGGCATACGCCCCTACAATGGCATAATTGCCCGAAAGTGCTGCCGCAGCCCCGAAATAATCATCGGAAATTCCGTCAGATGCCGTGATTTTTTGCACTTGCCCCCAATTGTCCGTCCCCCCCTGATCCTTTTTGAAAAAATAAGCTGCCCCCTGAAACACGTTATCCCCATAAGCCCCGATCAAGGCATAATCCCCCGAAAGAGCAATGCTGTAACCGAAATTATCATAGTCGGCAAGAGTAACTGCCAGCGACTTAAGCAAGCCCCAATTATCTGCTCCTCCCAAGTCTTTTTTATAAACATACACGGCGCCTTGGTTGTTATTGATTTCATGAACGGCACCCACCATGGCATAGTCGCCGGAGAGGGCAACACTGATACCGAATTTATCATTATCTTCCGGGGTAGAGGCCGTGATCTTTTTTAGGAACCCCCAATTATCCGTTCCTCCCGTATTTCGTTTAAAGATATATACCGCTCCTTGTCCTGTATTCTTGATGGAAGCCCCTACAATGGCATAATCCCCGGAAATGGCTACACTTGCCCCGAAACTGTCGAAATCAGCGGCATCGGGTGCCGTTTTTTTTATGATTTCAGCCCAATTCTGCGCCTGCACCGCGGTGATTGGATAAGCGAAAATCAACAGGAATACCGTCAATCGAAGATGAAATGGAAGGAATAAGGCTTTTAATGGCAGATAGGAAGCAAGACCCACTTCCTTGGGCGAAGTCGTCAAGTCAGTTTTCATAAAGCAAGTAGGGTTAGATAGAAGAAGAACTATTCAAAGTTAAGTTTTTTAAACGGGATAAGCAAAGATAGGCGGAGAATCACGGAAGCTATTTACTTTACGGATGAAACCGGTTTATTTAGAGAGTAATTCGTTTAAAATCAGTAGGTAACAAAATAATAGGCAAGAAGAAATAGGGGGGAGAACCCTATGCACAGTTCTCAGCGCCGAATTCACATCGGTACGTTGATTCTAAAAAAACGGCCATCTGATGCAGGATTCAAGGCGCAATCGTAAAAGTGAGGAATTACAGAACGCCCTCTCGACCTTACAGGAAACGCGTTTTATAAAGACAGACTAACGAGATCATCCGTAGTGGGAAAACTACCTCAGTTTCCGAACGGACTCTTACGCCTTGCTTTTGATTCGTTCAAGTGCTTGGTAAGAAAAACGGCGTTTACGTTATGTCGTGTTTAACTATCCTTATTCCGAAATAAAAGTCAAGGAGGACAAAAGGAGCAGGTCTCTTTTCGCTTTGGCGTTAGACTCGGCAGCAGAATGAGTTTTTCAATTACCGGAAAGGTATTTCCTAACTTTAACCTTTAAAGATAAAATAAAGTCAACGCATCGGCCCGCCGGAACGCTGACTGTAATTGCCGTACCTGATCCAAATGCTTTTAAACCGGTTATAGCCCAAGCAGCGACGCAATAAATAATACTGCCAAAAGAAGGAGAAAGTAAATGAGGATACCGCTTACAATTCCCGTAATGGCCCAGCCTACGCCTCGTTCATCGTTTCGTCTGATTTGCGCTTTTCCAACAAACCCCATGATAATAGCGGCAGCCCCCAATACCAATGAAATCGCACCTGTGCCGGTAAACAGCAACACTAACCCCACAATTCCGGCAATGCCTGACAGTAAGGAAACGGTATTGGTTTTGCCGGCTTTAGGTCGGGTGCCGCTTTGCTTTTTCTCAATTTGTTTCGTGAGCATTTTTCTAAACATTCGCTCTTGCAAGGTCGGCTTTTTTACAGCGGTCTCGGTTGATGCCGACAACTCCTTGACGGATTTAACCGCGGCAACTTTAGAAACAGAGTTGTTGAGGAAATGATTTGCCGCAAAAGAGGGAGGAGCCGTACTGACAGTGGCTAAAACTAATGGCTCGCTGTCGGAATGGTTTATTGCCGATGCATCGGTCAAGAGTGTTTGTTTTGGCGGGTCATTTTCTTGCGGAGCAGTTTTCGGGTCCGGTTTGACGTAATTAAAATGAGGAGCGGGGATGTTTGTTACATAATTGTTTTTGTGACAGGCCATGAATAGGGTCATAAAGCCCAAGAAGGCTAACCGGCGTAATTGATTTCTCATGAACGTATTCTTTTAAAGTGGATAGAATCGGTGTGATACAACCTCAAAATAGTATGGAAAGCAAATATATTATAATTTTAAGGGGAAACCGGCATAACCGCTAAAAAAGAATCTCGCTAAAAAAAGGCTGCTGCAATGAGTTGCAGCAGCCTTTTTGTGAAAATTACATCAGTGTTCGGTACGTGATAAATGACGGTACCGAAGCTACTTCATTGTATACCGCTTGATACTGATTTTGGCACTCTTTCCGGTATTGTCAATCGAGTTTACGTAAATGTAAGCACGGTATTTTCCATCGGCGGTTTCTACCCAAGCGCCGGATTCTGCCTTCATATTGATGGCATAATCGGGCGAATTAGAAAGATCCAACTGTTGAAAATCCAAGTCATCAATGTAAACGCCGTACTGCAATCGGGCCAAATGAAAATCTCGCAAAGCCCATACTTTGCTGATTTTAGCCGATCGACTCACTCCGGCGGGAAGGGTGACCCCGGGCAAGTAGGTCTTGGCAGAAGGAGCTACCAGTGCATGTAAGAAAGTAACGTTCGGAATAACACGGTACAAATAAACCAAGTCGATTTTGGAGGCATTGGTGGCGGCTGCGGCCGCATTATATACCGCCATATCCTCAATAGAAATATACGAGGCGTCGTTGTCTTTCACGGTGAGGTCAAGCACCATGTCCATTTCTGCGATCTTGTAGGGACCCATCATGTAGGAGACCGTCTGTCCGTTACTGGCCGTGGCCGAAAATTTAAAACTCACCTCTTTGCCTTTGGCCGTAGCCGGGATTCGATAAAAATACCGGAGCGTAGCTGCAATCGTATCTTTGGTAAAGGTGACGGTGGTTTTATTGCCGCTGTTAACCGACTTACTTCCCACTTCTACACCGACATCCTGACCGCTGCCGTTGGTAGAATAAGATTTATTGTCGAGATAAGTTGCCTCAGCACCGGCAATAGAGGCCTCTACTTCGGCCGATACCAATTTGCCCAAAGATTTCGGAATGGCAATGCCATACGCAAATTCGATGTTTAAACCCACCACATTGGGGCCTAATGTCCTTTTGATGACATCGTTCCGAAGTTCCTGCGGCAAAGTAGGTATGGCGTATTTTTCCTCCTCGCAGGACGACATCAGCATTACTGACACCAAGAGAAGAAGGCCGAACAATAATTTATGTTTCATGATCTTCATGGAATGAAAAGATTACAGTTTTTGAACAGTCACATTGAGGGTGTAGGTTTTTCTGATCTGACGATTCCCGGAAATGACCGTATATTTTTTCGGATTCGTCAAATCGGAGAAATCTACTTTACCGGTAATTTTCGGTTCCAGTTTCGCATCAGTCACGAGGGAGAATTGCGGATACAGATTTTTAAGGTCTGTACCGTAAAACACCTCTACGTTTACGGTTTGTGCGACGGTATCAATCACCGCGGCTTTGGTTCTTACCGTTTGGAAGTCAGAACCAAGCATTTCAAAATTACTCACGTAGCATTGGGTTCTGCCGGTGATGAGCAAGCCGTCTTCGTCGATGGGAAATTCTTCCTTACAGGCCACCAATGCCAAGGTAAGGAATAAGGTGCTCATGAGTTTAATATATTTTACCATTGTATTTCTTTGTTATCGGTGAAAAGATCCCGGGTTGACTTAAGTAAACAAGCAGATTTAAGTGGTTGATTTTCAGTTGAATTCATCAAAATCAATCGTAAAAATTTGAATCTGCATGATTGCTTATAACCAAGGTTTATTCTGACTCAGGTTGGGGTTACGGTCGCGCTCCGCCGTCGGAATCCGGAAGATATACGCCTGTTGATAGGCAAGCTCTGATGCATTTTGGAAATATAGGCTGATATTGGCTCCGTGGGTATCAATGGTCCATACACCTAAGCCTTGAGGAGGTCCCCATACTCTTTCCAAAGCTCTCCAACGACGAAGGTCAAAGCCGCGCTGTCCTTCTCCCAAAAGCTCAATGATTCGTTCCTGCTCAATGGCCGCAAAAAAAGCATCGGTATTGGCTGTTTTATCAGCTTTCAAAGGCGGCAGATTGCCGCGACGACGAATGCGGTTGACTAAGGCGATGGCATCTGCCTGCGGCCCTTTTGCGAAGTTGGTCGCTTCGGCATACATCAGAAATACATCGGCCAGACGCATCACGGGGAAATTGTAATCACCGTCGCTACGTCCCTGTCCTGCATAATTTCGCAGAAATTTACGGAATACGTATCCTGAATTACTGCCGTCGGTATTGTAAGTGATATAAGACACGCCGTCAATGACCACCGGAACGTTCCAGGTTTTGTAGATAAACGGACACCAACCCGTTGATTTGAGTGAGTTCATCCCTACGCTGACTTCATAATCCCACATAATAGAAGCTTTCATTCGGAAATCCCGGTTTTTGTAGCTGTTGGGGTTAACGGCAGAATTCAAGGTCGTTCTGGCACCCGCATTAGCTGCATTTATTGGAATCAGTTTAGGCGCAAAATCGCCCGTGATGGTTGACTGATACCGGTTAGCAATTTCGTAACGGGGTGATACCCAACACTGCGAACCTTCGTGAGAGCGTCCGGCTACGTCACGCATCAATTCTTCGCCCTGCCCCGTCCCCGTACCTCCGTGGGTGAAACCCATGATAATCTCGGGGTCGTTGTTGGCGATAGGCGTGAACAGATAATAATAATTCGGAAGTTTATCAGCCTTTCCTAAAGAATCAATTTCTCCCGGATCGCCGTTACGGAAAAGAGTCAGTCCGTAATTGTTGATCACTGCCTTGAAATCATCTGCTGCGGCATTGTAAGCAGTTGTTGCCGCATTGGCATCCGGTTTGAAAGTGTCCAATTCAGGCCATCCGAATTTGTTCCAACTGGCCCAGTAAAGTTGCAACTTGCCCCGGAAAGCCAACGCTGCCGGTTTGCCCGCCCGACCGGTAGCCGATCCTTTTACGGGAAGTTTATCAAAAGCATAGGTAAAATCGGCCATAATAGAATCCTTTACCTGCGCGATCGGCAATCGAGATAAATTGGAAACCTCAGCGTTATCATTGATCACCTTACTGATGTAGGGTACATCGCCCCACATAGAAATGAGCCGGAAATAGACCATGCCGCGGAGGAGCCGGGCTTCTCCCACAATGGTTTCCAGTTTGGGCTTAGAAGCCGGACTTGCCGTGAGGATCATTTTATTGACGTTTTCAATCACGTAATTGGCCCGGTTGACACCCCCGTACAGGTAACGCCACATTTTTACGAAAGCGCCTCCGTAGCCGGAGGGATTGAAATTTCCGTCTTGGTAGGCGTCACCCAAGCGGAGGTTACCGCTGGTGGCACTGGTACCGCGGGTTCGGACGTATTCACCGTGGCCGTCCAGGTAATAATCACGATCAAACAGCGGACGAATGGAGGAGTAAGCTCCTTGCAAAGCGAACGTAGCGTCATCTTCTGTTTTCCAGAATACATTGGCACCCAGTTCGGTGGTCGGGTCCTGCTTAAGTATTTCCGGTGTACATGAGTTGGCAATGGTTAGTATAACCGCAAACGCCGACACAACACCTATTTTTGAAATTATTTTTTTCATCTTCATAAAGGAATTAGATACCTATATTGATACCGACTGAATAGGATTTTGTCAAAGGATATGCATCACTTTTGTTCCCTTGCATTTCAGGGTCCAAACCGCGGTAGTTCGTGAACGTTTTCAGGTTTTCGGTTGAGGCATACAAACGGAAATTGCTGACACCGATTTTTTTCAAAAACGACGGCGGCGGCGTATACCCTATCTGAAGGTTTTTGACGCGCAGGTAATTCAGGTTGTCCAGCCAAAACGTAGTTTCTTCACGGTTGGCATTTCCGTTCAATCGAGGCCAACCGCCGTTTCGGTTTTCTGTCGACCAAGGGTTGGTCAGGTGTAACTCGTTGAAAGCGTAGCGCTGCGCACCGATGGAGGTATTGTTGTAGGCATTGATCCAGAAATCTTTCCGACCGGCAGAGCCTTGCAATAACAGAGAAAGGTCAAATCCTTTCCAACCGACGTTGGCATTCAGAGAGAAATTGGTAGTAGGCCGGAGGCGTTGAATGTTGGAATAGGCGACTTTGTCGTTGTCATCAATGCGTCCGTCGCCGTTCACATCTTTCCGGAGAATATCCCCCGGCGAAGCCCCCTGAGGAGTGGCGTTGTACACGTCCTGCCAGGTTTGGGCTATGCCCATGTCCTGATAGGTGTACAAAAATCCGTAAGGCATACCGATAAATACCTGATTGCCCGAGTTTTGGGAGGTTCTGCTTAAAAACTCGTTCCATTGTTCGAGTTTGGTGCGGTTGTAAGAAGCATTGATACTCACCAAATAATTGATTTCACCTCTCCGGTCTCTCCAGGTCAAGTTACCGTCAATCCCCTTATTGCGGAGATTCCCGATGTTTTTACGGGGAGCATCATAAGCCCCGGTCAACAGCAGCGACATGTCGGAAGGGCGGTTCATGCCGGTAGTCAAGCGGTTGTAGTAATCAATTTCAGCACTCAAACGATTGTTGAGAAAAGACAAATCAAGCCCTACGTTGAATACACTGGTGTTTTCCCACGAGAGGTTTTTGTTGACCAGTTTTCGGTTGACAAACCCTTTTACAATACTTCCGCCAATCATGTAATTGCTGGCAGCGAGCGTTGATTGTTGTTCGTACCTTCCGACACCGCTGTTGTTTCCGAGGCTGCCGTAGGACACCCGAAGTTTACCGCTGTTGAGGAATCGGTTGGTAAATTCGTTAATGAAGGCTTCTTCCGTAAAGCGCCATCCCAAAGCCGCGGAAGGGAAAAAACCGTATTGATTCCCGGGAAGGAACTTCGAAGAGCCGTCAGAGCGGAAATTGAGTTCCAACAGGTATTTATCATAAGCGGTATAGTTGACCCGCCCGATAAATGAACGAAGCCCTTCGGTGCTGGAATT
Organism: Spirosomataceae bacterium; assembly: GCA_046329125.1. Lineage (GTDB taxonomy): Bacteria > Bacteroidota > Bacteroidia > Cytophagales > Spirosomataceae > Runella. The sequence continues at coordinate 22,865 of JAXLVD010000020.1, forward strand.
ACCGCCGGTCGATTGAATATCGGTCAATGCCGCATCAATTTCGTGCAAAGAAGGATACAGGCGGTCGTTTCGGGAAGAGTTTTGGGCCCGATCGTACCAAAATTCCTCGCTGTACACGACCAAAGCGCCCAACTCATGATTCTTGGCAATGGTTTTGTTATAGTTCAAACGGCCGTTTAACAACGTTTTATAGCCGGTTTCCGTGAAGTTACCCACCCCTGCGTTGGGCCCCACATAGACCCGGCTGCCGAGAGCCTTGGTCTGAAAGTTATACGACTGATTCGGCATATTGGCATTCCAACGGAACTGATTGTAGTAATTCAGGGCATAATCCACGCGGGCCGTCAGTCCCGGGATAGGCGACCAGTCCAAATACATGTTGGCATTGGCTTCCTGCCGATTCATACGGTTCAGGTTGTTCTGATACACCGTATAGGGGTTGTATGCTTGAGGATCTTCATTATAGGCCATTACACCGCCATAATAACCGGTGACGGGGTCATAAGGAAGAATACCGGAAATGGCATATTGCATGTCGAATCCGGCGGTGTTGGTGGGGTCATCATCGGTAAATCCGTCTTCTAACGCATAAACAAGATTTGACCAGTTGCCGTTGAATTTGATCCCCGTATTGATATTCTTACGGATCTTATAATCATAATTAAAGCGGGCGTTGTACCGTCGGTAATCATTGTTAATTTGAAGGCCTTTTTCGTCCATCATACCGACTGATACAAAGAAGTTGGACTTGTCACCGCCGCCCGATGCCGATAAGTTATAGTTCTGGATCGCTCCGTCTCGCATGATTAGGTTCCACCAATCGGTATTGGGAAAGGCTACCGGATCAATCAGTCCCATAGCCAACCATTGGTCAATCGTACCGTCTTTGAAGGTGTAGTTGGAACGAAGGGTGTTGACTGCAGCTGCTTGTTGATGCAACGATAAGGCTCGGGGATAGTCCGCCAGAAAGTCAAATGCTTTGGTGGGTACCTGCACGGCGTAGTTTCCCGAAAAATTGATGCTTGCTTTTTCCTGTCCTTTGCCGGATTTGGTGGTGATCAAAATAACCCCATTGGCCGCTCTGGAACCGTACACCGAAGAGGAGGTGGCGTCTTTAAGAACCGAAACCGTTTCGATATCATTGATATTGATCCGGTTGATGTCCACGTCGGGCATCCCGTCAACCACCACCAAAGGGCTGGCGTTGTTTACTGTTCCCAGACCGCGAATCAACAAAGCGGCCCCATTGCGTCCTGCCATACCTGTCCCCTGTGTGACTGCGAGGCCCGGCACCAATCCTGACAACCCGGAAGAGACGTTGGAAAGCGAACGCCCGGTAATTTTATCATCAATTTTGATAGCGGAAACCGCACCGGTCAGGTTTACTTTTTTCTGGGTACCGTATCCTACCACCACCACTTCTTCCAATACCTTGTTGTCCGTCGCCAATTGAACCGACAGATCGGTTTGCGTCCCGACGGCAACCTCCTTTTGAAGGTACCCGACATAGCTGAAGATCAAAATAGCGGAGCGGTCAGGCACATTGAAAGAAAAGGCCCCGTTGGCATCGGTAACAGTACCTCGTTGGGTTCCTTTGAGGATGATACTTACCCCCGGCAGCGCTTCCCCTTTTTCGTCACTGACTTTACCGGTAACGGTAATGTCCTGTATAGCCCTCAGCGCCTCGGTTTTTAATTCAGATGTTGCTGATTTCGGCTTCAAGTCCATTTTTTTAAGAATGATGAATTCCCCGTTGGTTTGATAACCGATATTGAACGGGGCTAAGAGTTGTTGAAGCACGTTTTCCAACGGCTCGTTCTTAAATTTTAAAGAAACTTTGGTTTCGGCCGGAAAAATCCCCGGTAAATAAGTAAATCGTACGTTGGCTTTGTGTCCGACGGTGGTGAGCGCTTTTTCAATTTCTTTGTTGTTGAATTGAATCGTCACCGTTCGTTTCAGCAGTTCCGGAGCATCTCCTCCGGCATAGGACCGTACGGCAAGCACTAAGAGAAGCACAATAGGAATCCCTACTGTTTTCAGCAGCAGTGCCGTTTTCAGGTTAGTTTTGAAAAATTTTTCCATAGTTTACGCTTGTTTTAAAGGGTTCTGAAATAGAACAACATATCATTTCGGCTTCCCGGACGGTTCTGCAAAGGGTTCTTTCCGCCATTCCGGGAAGTTGCTCCGTCGAAAGCGCGACCTGCTTTCGGCGTTTATGGATCAGGTCAACTTGTTATCATAGTTTTTTCGGGGTTTGTGGTGATAAAATGGTTATAGATTACAATTTCCTCCGGAGATAATGATTTCAGTACCGAACACTTCATACGTGGCTCCGACAGTTTGACAGATGATATCCAACTTCCGAAATAAGGGCAAATCGCCCAAGGGGGCAGTGACTTTGCAAGAATCAAACATGGTCTTATCCCGGCGAATGCTAACCCCGTAGGCCGTTTCAAGGTCGTCGAGAATATGGCTTACGGAAGTGTTGGTATAAAAAAATGTGTTGGCGTTTTCGCTCTCAGCCAACTGAATCGGTTGTTCCACAAGGCGTTTTTCAAAGACCTGTGTCGTGGCATCGAAAACTGCTTTTTGATTGGGATATAAATAGATGGCTCCTTCTTCCTTTGCGTTTCCCGTCTTTCCGGGGGCGTAGACCATCACTTTTCCAGACGTTACCGAAACATTACTTTTCGCTTTCCCGGTAGTTGATACGACGTTGAAACGGGTGCCGATGACTCGTACGATGATTGGCCCGGCGTAGACCCAAAACGGCTTCTTGCTATCTTTGGTAACGTCAAAAAAACCTTCTCCATTAAGGTACACGACCCTTTTATCCTTCGAAAAGTCGGAATAACTCAGTTTGCTGCCCGGCTTCAGTTTGACGGTACTGCCGTCTTTCAATACGATTGTCTGCGGGGTTTTGGTCGTATTAACGTTTTCTTTCAGAGAGGTTTCTGCGCGAGTGATCTGCTTTTCATATTCTAACGGTACTTCAGTAAACGTTGATCGAATTTTCCATGCTAATCCGCTGACAAGAAGCAACATAGCGGCTAATTGCCACCATCGGAAAGCCCACCGGGAAGAAGATGCCGTCTCAGGCGGTGAAGGAAGTTCTTCGAGAGAGTCCCGGACCTGTGTCCAAATTTTCTCTTTGGCGGGTTGATCGGCCGGTGCCTGAAGGTTGTGCAAAGACAGCAACAGGGCCCGGGCCAACATAAGGTTGTTGGTGTTTTCCGGAAACTGTTCCCCAAAGAATGATTCGTCCGGTCCTTGGGATAACACCCATTGGCGGAAGTGCTCATCTTTTAGAAAATCTTCCGGTGTATAATTGTTGTAATTTTTCAAAGTTAGGATAAATGAAAATCAATACCTGTTGCACTATATGTATACAAAGGAGGATTTATCTCATTTGACCCAAAGAATTTTACAATTTTTTTTTGGAAAATAAATAAAAGAAGTTGCACCAAAGAAAGAGAGGCTTTATTGCCACAGATAGACCAGGGTTAACTTGATCAGAGAGTAAAACAGATTGGCGCTTTTTCGAAGTAAGGTAAGGGAGTTGTGTAAGGTGTTTCGGACCGTTTTTTCAGAAACATCCATAAGAGACGCGATTTCGGGAATGCTGAAATTCTCATAATACCGCAGCGTAATGGCTTCTAACTGCCGTTTGGGGAGATTTTGGAGGACAGCCGTCAATTTTCGGGTCAATTCTTTCTCGGTATCTTCCGGGCTGACTTCGTAGACCGGATGGTTGTTTGTCACCAGAAAGGAGTCAAAATCAATTTTTTCCAAGGATTTTTCTTTTTCATTAATACGTCGAATATCTCTTCTAAGGCTGTGAAAAAGGTAAAATTTGATATTGTCAACCGGAGAGAGCCGGTCGCGGGTGCGCCACAATCGAATGAACAGATCTTGAATAGCATCTTCTATTTGGGTAGGATCGCCTATAAATTTCTTGCCGTAGGAGTACAAAGAGTCAAAATACAATTCGTAGATTTCAGCGTAGGCGCTTTTATCTCCCAGTCGGAAGGCGTTCCATAGTGCAGTGTCATTATGTAAATCCTGTATCACGCGTGCCGAGGGTTTGATATATAAAAGTAACGCTTTTCGGCAAAATATCTACTTTTTACCTAAAAAATGACATTGGCTGAAGCGATCATTAAAGACGGACAGTCCAAGAATAATTACTGTGAGCTACTGTTAATCTGCCCCCACTATATAACTATTATTCATCTATATCCTTCTTACTCAAACAGGTTAGTTGAGAAAATGTATATTTTTTACAAAGGATGACGAGTTAACGGATAAAACAGCAACCGGTGCAACTCTTTTAGGAAGTTTAATAGGTCTGACACTAATAAAGGCTACCTTCTTTCCTGAGGCAGCCTTTATTATATCCTTATATTTACCTGCTTTATTGTACTTTGACGATCTTGAAAGATTTGACCTTATCGCCTTTGACCGCTTTGAGTACATACATTCCCGCGGGCAACTGACTTACATTTAACATCTCCAAATGATGATCGGAGGTCAGCACCAACACCCGCTCCGTCAACACCCGTCCCTGAAGACTCATGAAGGTCAAAGTTACCCCTTCTCCCACCCGTCCGCGCAACTCCACGGTCAACTCCGATTCCGCCGGGTTCCGACCGGGCTGCACCCAGTCCGAGGATACCTGCTCCCTTCGCGGTATCAATCCCTCTACTTCACTGACCCCCATCCGTGGCGGATTGGTCAGGGTAAACTGCAACGTCCGCGTGGCCAGCAATGGCCCCGTCGCTACGCGATTCTTGGGAAAAGGCCCGCCTACGCCGTCACCGCCGCGCAAGTCTACCGTCAGTGTATACATTCCGTTCGGAAAACCGCCGGTGCCACTGCCGTAGTTGGGGTGGTCAACACCGAAATAATCCGTACCCACGTTGGCAAAGATCGCATACGGCGGGTTATTATCAATCGAATTGAAATTGACCGGACCCGTCAGTCTGAATACACCCGATTCGGAACCGGAGCAACCGGTGGCGACGATGGTCCATAACCGGGGAGAGGTAGGAGTGTTGATGCTATTGGTCGGCGCCAAATTATCTTTAACCGTCCCCGCTAACGTTTTTGGGTGCAATCCTAACCCTACATTTTTCAAATCCACCAGAATGCGTTGAGTGCGTACTTCAACGGAAGATTCATTACCGGTACAACCGTTCAAAGTACAGGAAACTTTATAAACATAAGGAGTCGTAGCGGCGTCGGGTATTACCGTCGGAGCCCCCGGATTCCACTGTGCAGTGGCGGTTGGTTCTGAACAATTGGGATTGAGCGTCACTATCGTGTTGGGGCATACATCCACTTGAGAAGCTGAAAGAGCAGAAGTAGGAGGAGTAATAACCATCAGAGTGACGGGCATACCGGTTGCCGTAGGCGGAATGGCGCAGGTTTCATTACTTGTCAGTTCACAGCGTAGTAAATCACCATTGAAAAAATCAGTTCCTGCTATTCCTGTATAGGTAGCTGAGTTTGCTCCCGGTATGTTACTGTTGTTTTTTGTCCATTGGTATTGCGGACTGCTTCCGCCATTAGTGGGGGTAGCGGTGAATGTTACGCTGTTGCCGATACACATCGGATTTGTGCCGGTTGTAATGACAATGCTTACACTCGGAGTTGAGGAAGTTGTAAAAGTCAAAACAACATCGTCCGTGGAACTTATATTACAAGTGTTAATGATGCTCCATCGAAGCAAATAAGTGCCTGCTCCTCCTGCGGCAATAAAACCGGAGGTGGGGCTTGCCGGATTAACGAATTGCGCCGTCGAAACAGAAGGTCCGTTCACAACGGCCCAACTTCCTGTGCCGATTGAAGGGGTATTTGCTCCTAAATTTACAACCGGTAAATCACACAGGTTCTGATCATTGCCCGCAACCGCACCGGTAGGCGGCGAACTGTCGGTCACATTGATTGCCACATCTCCATTGCTCATTAACAAACCATCGGAAACCTGAAAACGTAAGGTGCCGGATACGGCATTACAGTCGGCACTCAGTTGGGCGGTAATGTTACCGTTATTATTGGTAAGATTGGTAAGGGTGATGCCTGAAGCAGTACCTCCTGCTATTTGAGTGAGCGTAAGTGAGCCGGCGGCCGTTTGGGTATCCGAAACGGTCCCTAACGAAACAGCGGCCCCGGCCGGGCTCCCTTTTTGGAGCGAAACGGCAGCGCCGGGAGTGAAACTCGGAGCCGTATTAACTATGCTCAACACAATGTCATTGCCATCGCCCCCCAAGTAGGAGATGGTAACATTGAGAGAGCTTCCTAAAAAATTGCTGATAACAGCGCCCTCTGCCAGCCCTGCAAAGGTTCCTGTGATACCGTCATTGCCATCATTGTTGACAATGGTGAAAGATTGGCCGACGGCAGGATTGAATGAATTAGAGGTACTTAATACCAAATTTACTCCTTCCAAATTCACTCCTCCCACTACATTCAATTGGCGAAAGTCAACATCTGCTGCAGTACCGTTTATAACTATGTTCAGGTTATTTCCTGAAGTAAGAGAATGGATTGTTCCGCTTAAATCAACCCCCGTAGCCGAAGGGTTGATGCCCGCAGCGGCATTAATACTTATATTACCCGTTCCTGCATTCAGAGATGCAGTGTTTATAGACACAGCTCCCCCCGTTGTCAAATGAATGTTGCCCGAAGTGTGTGTTATCGGCGCACTTACAGTAATACCTCCGGAATTGGCATTGCCGATATTTATTGTGCCTGCCATGATATTATCTAATTCGGCATCGGTTAATCCCAGTGTATTTCCAAGTACATCTGCTCCTCCTAAATCAATGGGATTATTCAGGGTAAGTTGCCTTATATTGATACTGCCGGCATTAACTGTGCTGACAGTGCCCCCGGTAATGTCCATATCATCAGCAGTGATTGTAATGGCAGCCCCGGCAGCAGTTGTCGTTACCACAGCCCCGCCACTTATCACGAAGGCTTTTGAAACAGTAACTGCCGGAGCCTCCGCTCCGGTTTTGGCTCCCGAAGCAGCGGGATTGACAGGGGGTGTTTGTGAATCGGTTATATCAGAGGAAACTTTATCAGCAGCGTCGTTTGCGCGGAGAAAGGGTTGGGGTGTCTTATTAAAAAATGCCTCGTGGTGAAGATAATGATTGGAGGTTGAAATTTCTCCTTTCAGCCATTGCAGCATTTCGGGCGCATGGATATTTACCGAGTTGTACCCTGAATAATTCGCTGCAGCAATGACCTTGGCTTCAACAACGGATGTAAAATGTTTGGCTTTATAGGGTAAAGGCAGCGGATAAAACCATGCAGAAGAAGTTAACGGGTGCATCACAAGCAGTACTGACAGTAATACTCGAATCTTTTGTGGTAAACTTGGGATTTTCATCGTAGCAGATACTTTGAGTTAATGCATTATGACCTTATCAATTTCCTTTTGCAGTGATATTTACTTCAGCTCCGTTAGAACCTATCTTTGAAGCAGCACCGTCTACTCGTACACCGTTATTGTTTGTGCCTGCCGAATTTCCGCCTATTCCGTCGATAGTGAGCGTACCGGTGGTGCCTCCCGTTATTTTTCCGCCGTTTTCTACATTTACACCTCGTTGATTATCAGTGCCGTTGCCCCCGATTCCTTTGATGGTAACAATACCGGTGCCGATGGCTTGCAGGGTGCCGCCGATGACATTTACTCCGGTGAAGTCACCGGTACTTGGCGGGCTTTGACGGTTAGCTTCAATCGTCAAAGCACCGTTAGCAGTCTGTAATAAAGCTCCGTTGTTAATAGTGAAACTTTTACTCATTTTCAGAGTAGCGGTCCCCGTTCCTGATAAAACAACATTGGTGTTGTCGGCTAATACAACTGCATCGGTTCCCGGTCCGGGATCGTCTTGCAGGTCGATATTGAGGTTGGCATTGGCGGCGAATGTAATGCTGCCGTTCAGATTGACATCATCATCACCGGAACCGCCGTTGATGGTAAGAGAAGGTAGAGGAGTGGTGAAAGCGCCGATATTGATGATGTCGTTGCCTGTTCCTGTATTTATCGTAATGCCGATTTTATCAGCCAGTGCAATATCAGCAGGAGTAGTAAAATCGGTTGTAAGCCCCCCATCGAGCTTATAGGTTCTTCCTGCTACTATAAATCGAATATTGCCACCCACTTCGCTGACAGTAAGCGTTTCGCCCGTTCCTTTATCATCGGTGATTACAATATTATTTCCCGAGGTAGTGATGGTATAGTCGGGTGTACAATCAAGTAAGCCTACCGTAACACTTGTTTCTGCCGGGGGCGAGCAATCACCCGTCACGCGCGCATAATAGGTGCCGGGGCCAACCGGATTTGAAGTCGTTCCCGTTCCGATTTGGGTGCCGGTACCGCCTGCTCCTGTCCACCAAGTAACGGTCGTGTTTGTTCCTGTTACTCCGTTGGCCGTTAGCGTGGTGGTGGCGTTCGTACAAATCGGGGTGGCTGCTGCCGTGGCAGAGGTGATAGCCGGAGGGGTACAATCTGTATTTAGTACCTTAATATCATCAATAGCTACTGAAGGATCAGTACCTGAACCGTTTCCGTTATTTCTCCAATGAAATCCGATTCTGACATTAGGATTGTTTTCAAATGCGGCGGGTAGGGTCAAGGTATATACCGTCCACTGGCCTTGACTGTATCCGTTACAGGCTCCGCAACATACGGAAGTTAAACAGTACTGATACATGGCAGGCCATGTGGCGCCATTATCGGTACTTAACCATAGTTGTGCTCGGTCCTCACTGCAGGCGGAGCTTCCGTAGGCAATAAATTCAAAGGTCAGGGCCAGTTGGTTATATCCTACGGTACTGATTGTGGGCGATACAGCTAATCTGTAAGTAGCATTGACAGCCCCTGTTTCATTATAACTGGCTCCCATATCACCCCCTGCCCCCGGGTTGGCACCAATATGAAGAGAGGCATCACCAATACAACCGGTGCCGCAACCGGGAGCAGCTACACCTTCTTCCGCACAACTGACAAACCAATTGTTCGGAGTGCCGCCCGTCGTTCCATCCACATTGTCCACAATACTCCAGCCGTTATACGTATTGGCAATGCAATTGGAAGCACAACCGTTCTCGAAATTGTCTGACCAAATGGTCGTACCCGATAGTGAGGTGACATTATTAGGGATATAATTGATTGGCTGCTGTTTTTCCGGACTTTGGTTTGTGAATTTTATTTCGGGCCCTTCAAACAAGAAGAAAGAACCCGCAATGACCGTTACGATGAGCAGCAGGCTATAATTGGAAATCTTAAACATGATAGTGGCGGTTTACACGTTGAATAGTGATATTCGGTTTTATATTATCCTATTTGTCAACTTGTCAGGTCATAATTTTTCGGTAGTCATGAACATAGCTTACCAAGGAAGCAATAACAAAAAGGATGAATATATAAACCGACGGGAACCCGATCAAAACCCCTCCAAAACAGCAGAATCCGATCCAACTGAAACCGATAAACAAAAATCCGTAAAACAGGTTTTTCAGGATAGGTATTCCGGAAAAGAAGAGCGGCGGTTCATTTAATAAAAACAAAATGGACCACGTGATGAAAACAGTAAAAAAAGCTTTGTAAGAAATAACTATACTCAAAATAAACAGCAAAACTGCAATGGCTGTTTTTATGGTAAATCCCCCGGGGACAGCCACGCCACCTTGCTGTAGATTCCACAAAAACAAAAAGCATAAACCTATGCAAATGAGTAATGGAAAGTAAAAAAGGGTAGTGGGGTTCAAAAACCAATTGGTTGGATACAAATGGCAAGCAAGATAAGCGCCGATGGCAACATAAATAAGCACAAACGAAACAACGTAGGCAGAGGAAAAAGAAAAAAAGTACCGTTGCATAAATGCCGGGTCATACCTATATAGTGCGGTGAGTAACAGCAAAAAATCAATCAAGACAAAAAGTGAAATGTTGGATTGATCATTCGGTTGATAATGTAAATCCAGGCCGTTTACCAAAATGCCCAATAAAAAAGGAACCGCTCCCGAAAGAAATAAAACTGTATAAATGCACCACGCAGCTATGAGGCCATAGCCAATACTGTTACGTTTTGTTCGGACATAATTAAAACAGGCGACAACCAATAAGATAATTTCGATCCTGATGCCCAAAGTCGCGCCTCTTTGTAAATTCGCCCCACCAATACTCATATACGACCAAGCAAATTGAGGCCAATTATTGATCGACAAATAATTCATTTTTGCGGCTTGTCCTTTAAAAAAAAAGAGATCAATAATGGGGGCACTGAGCGATATAGAAAAAAAAGTAAAGACCAACTTAGCGACTTTCAGAATGTTTTCGCCCGAAAAAAAATGTAACTGCAACAGAAAAGCAGATACTATGAACACAAACCAAAGACCGATATGAATAATATCGAAAGGCGTAAAAAGTTTTTGACTTGAAAAAAATTCAAGAGTAAGTCGCAGGATTAATAAGGCAAAGAACAACTGCAAAAACCAACCGAAATGAGAGGTATTGTTCTCCACCTTAGCGGTAATCTCCTCAAAAAGAAGTTGAGCTTTTCTGAACATCAGCTTTTTCGGTTGGTCTTTTACAGATGATCCAAATAATTTTGTAATACGATGAGTGCCATACTTGTCGCAAAAACATACTCCTCCTTTTCGTAAGTTTGACTGTCTATCGGGAAGTTCCCTCCCTCCCATGAACCATTCTCTGCCTGATGCGAAACTAAAAAATTAAGCGCTTTTATCGAGGCCTTGTCCAATAATTGACTGTAATCAGCGGTATTTTCCTGAAAACTTTGAATAGCTGCCAACATCAGAGCCGTTTGCAGTTCTGCGGAAGGTCTCCTTATAAAATCCGAAACCTCATGCCGCCATGCCCCATCTGAGTTCTGACTTTGGATAATATAAGCAACAGCTTTCTTTTTGACTTCCTCTATCGGCGGTGCCGTCAGCGGTGCCAGTACCTGTGCCATCGGCCAAAGGGCATAAGCCGGAATATCATAGTACTCCCAAACATTCCCCCAATGGCCTTGTTTTGTTTGTTTAGAAATCAACCAAGCCACGGATTGCTCAGGGTACAGACATTGAGTATTTGATTTTTGCAAAACAGCTAATGCAAAAGCGGTGGTAGAGGGAAAATCCCGGCTTTCTCTTACATCCGGATTTCCTACCAACCATTCACCGGTGTTTTTTTGCAAACCGGCAATATGCCCTGTCTCTGCCTTTACTTTTTCCACTCCTTCCAAATCTATTAATAATTGCAAGTAGAGTGAAGACGTTTCAATGCAATAACCCTCCCGACACTTCAAATTATGACAAACCAAGCCATCCTTGTTTTTATTTTCTTTCAAAAATTTCATTGCTTTTAACAACGCAGGCTCATTGGGGGGCCGATCAATACCATAAAGAGCTTTGGCTGCCAACACTGTCTCCCAAATAGCAAAGAGTGGATTAACGGTATCACTTATAGCTCCGTTAGGCTTTTGAATTGATTTAAGAAAAGCTTTCCCATTTGAAATCGCTTGCCGGACTTTAGAGGGGTGGGCAGGCATAGATTCTAAATAAGGTTTCAGCAAGCCCCAATAAATGGCTACGGCGACAACTGCCGAAATTGAAATCTTTTTAAGAGTTAGAGTTGAAATCATGGTTCCGATCCCGTTTTATAGGTACTTACTGACAATCAAGAAGGTATTTAATCCGAAAATAGAAGAAACATAAATTAAAAAAATGGGCTTTTCGCGGTAAGGCTTTCGATAAAGAAACCAAATATGCAACCCCATCATGGTAAAGATAATCGGATATAGCCACCAAAGGTCCAATAAGATTCCCGGGATCAGGTAAGATATGGCTGTCATAAAAGCAATAAATTTCTTTGCTTTGCTTTCTCCTAAGAGAATAGGCAATGTCCTGACATTCATTATTTTATCGCCTTCAATATCTTTTAAATCAACAAAATTGGCAGATAGTGACAAAGGAATCAGAATATAAAGTGCCCAAACGATGGGGAAATTTTCGGCACTTCCACCGGCTATTTGAAAACCGGCCACGGCAACGGCCAAAGAGTTGAATCCAATGATTATTTTAGCAATAAAGGGGATTTTTTTGAACCGGAAGGGTTCACAGGAATACACATAATATCCCAGTGAAATGAAAAAGAGGCAATACAAAGCTTCATTGTCGATGAAAGCGGCTATCAGCAAAGCGTAGCATTGACAAAATACCCCTGCTTTCCGGTACATAACTCGATTTACCCTATTTTGAACCAACGGACGCTCCTGATTGCTTATTTTGTCCGTTTCCAAATCTTCAAAATTGTTGGAAATAATGGCAAATACGGCCGCGTAAATCAGGCTAATGATGAAAAGACCTGATTTTAAAATAATATCAAGATCAAGCCGATTTAAAAAGTGATCTTCCAAAGCCAAGCCCAAGCCTGTCAATGCCACATAATGAAGAATGCGAAGCACTCTTAAGTCTCTGATGATTTCCCTGACAAGAATTGGTTGAAAGAAAAAGGCAATGACAGGAATAATACTGCTCAATAGTATCAATATCACTTTGATAGCCATATCAAACAGCAGTTACCAACTAAAACCTATACAATTATGAGTGGAGCTAATCCAAAAAAAAATCAGTAGCCGTATGTGACGTCGAATAAGGGAATGACGTAAGCCCGGCGGAAATGTGAATTTGTTTTTCATAGAGAATGGTTGAGGTTAGTAAATTGGCAAAAAATCATAACTCTTTTTTAGGGGGTTATGATTTTTTGCCAATATTAAACATAAGGAACTGATAATCAAAATGTCTATTGGATGGACTTATTACCTTTACGGCATTTTGATCACTTTCACCGTTTCAGTCAGATTCTCTTTCATCCCTTTTAAAATGTACAACCCCGAAGCCGCCTGTGCCACATTCAGCACCTCATACTGCTGCACCGAGCTCAACACCACACTCCGTTGCTGAATGGTCTGCCCTTGCAAATTCGTCAACGATAAGTCGATCTGCTGACCTACTTTCCCTGACAATCGTACTACCACTTCCGTACTGACCGGGTTCTGGCCCACACTCAACCAAGCCTCTTCCTTCAACTTCGTGGTCTCTACGGCCAAACTCTCGTCTACGCCCACTCGTGGCGGATTGACCACAGTAAACTGTAAAGTACGCGTAGCCAACAACGGCCCCGTCGCCACCCGATTCTTGGGAAACGGCCCGCCCACTCCGTCGGCTCCCCGCAACTCCATCGTTAGGGTATAGGTTCCGTTAGGGAAACCGCTCGTGCCGTTGCCGTAGTTGGGATGGTCAATGGAGAAATAATCACTACCCGCGTTGGCAAAGATCGCATACGGCGGGTTATTGTCAATTGAATTGAAATTGACCGGGCCCATCAACTTGAACACGGCCGATTCGGAAACCGAACAACCGGTGGCGACGATCGTCCACAGTCGCGGAGAAGCGGGAGCCGTAATAGTGTTAGTAGGAGCTAAATTGTCCTTCACAGTCCCCGCTAATGCTTTGGGTTGCATACCTGTCCCGACATTTTTCAAGTCGGCCAAAAGGCGATGAGTTCTGACTTCGACCGAGGATTCATTGCCTGCACACTCCCCAAAAGAACAGGTGACTTTGTAGGTGTAAGCCAGATCGGGGGCATTAGGAGTGACCGTGGGAGCGCCCGGATTCCATTGGACACTCGCCGTGGGATCGGAACAGTTCGGGCTGAGGGTCACTTCGGTGTTGGGACACACGTCCACCTTGGAAGCCGTCAGTGCCGAAGTGGGTGCTGACTTAATAACGACCTGTTGTGTAGCAACCCGGCCGCTTTCGCAGGAACTCTCTTTACAGGAAGCATAATAAGTAGTAGCCATATCAGGGTTTACCACGAAAGGAGAACCTGTCCCCAAGGCCGTTCCGCCTTCAGATTGGTTGTACCAAGTCACTGTTCCCGAGGAACAGGATGCCGTTAAAGAAACCGCAGTTCCGCTACAGACGACGCTTTGACTGACGGATGCCCCCGTGGGTAAGGCCGGGCCGGTATTTTGCAATTCATAAGCACCCATATCGGTAACTCCGGCATTGTACGGGCGCGGATTGCCGGCAATATCAGTAGACTCAATGTCGGAATTGGTACCGACATTGAGAGCGGGGGAGCAGGATTGGAGAGAAAAACCATCGTCACCCGTTCTCAGGAGGTCGTCGGGTCCGTCTTCGTCGTTGGTGTCTTTAAATAAGGGGTTGACATCCAAATTATTGCCTCCGTCCGTTCCATAAACGGCCGTATTCCATCCGGCACCGCTCCCGCCGCTACCCTGTACAATAGAGTAAGAAGTAGTGAATGAGTGGGGGCTTTGCGTCCAGGAAGCAGCGGGAACAAATTCAACATTATTGGGGGCACTTCCTGCGGTGTTTCCCCAAAAAATGGAATTTTTAAAAGTGGGATTACCTCCGTTTGAAATGGCAATGGCTCCCCCGTGTTCGGCCGTGTTATTGGCGAAAGTAGCATTGATAAACTTAAGATCGGAGACTAATAGGTAGGCAGCTCCCCCGTTGACAGCCGTATTGTTAACGAAAGCAATATCGGAAGGTTGAGAGTCTTCGGCAAAACCGGCCACTTCGGTAGATAAACCTCCCCCTCTTTGGGCATGATTTTTTAGAAATAGAACTTTGCGGAGGGCATAGAAAACGGAGGAATCAATCGACAGGCCTCCGCCTTTATTGGCAGAGCGATTTCCCTTAAAGGCAGTTTCCGATAGGTCTAAGCGATTGTTAGTGGCAAGACCTCCTCCCGCATACGCCGCGTAGTTATTTTGAAAGGTGCTTTTCGTTATTTTCATGTAAGCACCGTTATAAATCCCCCCGCCGCGAGTGGCTGAGTTCTCCATCACTATGACATTATTGATAACAAGCAAGGGCTCTGAAGGAGAGTTATTAGAAGTGATAACATGGGCAATTCCCCCCCCGGTCGCTGAACGGGGAATATGAGTTACGAATACATCATTGGCATTGCCGCCTTTGATGGTAAAGCCGTCAATGAGTGCCTCTGTGTTGGGATCCACTACGTACATGACATGAAAGGCATTTTCTGCATTGTTGGCAAAGGTCAGACTGCTGCCTTCACCCGTGACCACATCATCGCCATTGAAATCACCGGTCAGGACGGTGAGATTGAGGGAAGGATTTCGTTCGGTAAGCATCGATTCTGTACCGGCAAAGCCTCCGTATAATTTTACGGCATTTTTCATGAAAAATGTTCGGGTACGCGGGTTGGTCGATTCCGCAGCATCGAGCAATCGGGTAGGCTTGTAAGTCGCTGCTGCCACCCAAACCTGATCCTCATTGTCGGCGATATTCAGAGCCGACTGAAGGTCGGTGAAGGCATCGGCCCAGGAAGTGCCGTTGTTGGCTCCGGAAGCCTCTTGTTTGACATAAAACCGGCACGGAGTATGGGCGACGACCTTGGACGTATTCGCAACGGCGTTCTGACAACCGGGAGATACCAACGAAAAATTGGAATAAGTGCCGTCACTTAGGCCGGTCAACCGGAACGCCTCCCCCGCAACAGTAACCATGGCAGAAGTGTTGCTGTTGTTTTTTCGGTAGTTCAGTTGATAGGTACCGTTGGCAATATGGGTAGTAGCAAAATCAATACTGCCGTTAGGGCCGCTGCATGAAGCACTGTTGGTGACGGCCCCCGCCGTGAGCGTAGGCTGATTGTCAGGGGATAGAGCCAAGGGGGACGAAAAGGTGGAGGTGCAACTTTGGTGAGTAAGGGTGAAATTGTAATAAATGCCGAAACTCAACCCTGTCAAGGTGAAAGCGTTGGAGGCGACTGTCACAGTCAGGGAGGTCGGAGTGCCGTTGTGGTTGTAGGTGAAGGCATAGTTTCCGTTGGCCAACGACGTGGAAAAGGTAATGCTGCCATCAGTGGTACCGCAATTCGAAGGCTCTGTAAATGAGTAGATGGCTAAGGTAAAGCCCTGACTGACTCCCTGAAATTCATAAGCCCCGATATCGGTTATACCGCCATTGTAAGGGCGTGGATTGCCGGTAATGTCGGTCGCGGGAGCGTTCGTATTGGTGCCGGCATTGATAATGGCAGAACAAGGGGATAAGCTTAACCCGTCGTCGGCCGTTCGGAAAAGGTTGTCTTCTCCGTCGAGATCATTGAGATTGAGGAAAATGTCACTATCATTAAAATATTGTATGATATTCCCATCGGTGCCATTGGTCAGCGAAGAACTGTTGTAGTTGTAGATTAAGTTATGAGTACTGCCGACATTGACGGTAGAAGCGATGAAATTGGGAGTAATGGTATTGACCAGCGTTACTGAGCCGGTTGCGATATAGATTCCATCCTTGACGGTGCAGTTCAGGAAAGAATTGGCCCCACCGTAACTGACAAAAGAAGACGTATTATTGGCAAGCACGCAGTTGATCAGACTGATCGCTGCGTCGTTTTGAACGCCCCCTCCCTGTCCTGACGTATTGCCGGTGACGATGCATTTGTTCATGGTCAGGGTAGCGCTGTTCTGCACTCCTCCCGCTTGAGAGGGATGGTTCCCATTGGTGATGTTCAGACTGTTCAGGAACACAGTGGCGTTGTTATTAATATTAAATATCCGAAACTGAAGGGTGCCCCCGGCAGTACTTCGGGTGACAGTCACGCCGCTGCCGCCTTCAATGGTCAGGTCTTTGTCGATGACAAGCTGGTCCGAGGTCAGGGTCACGGTGGAGACGCCTGAAAAGATGATATTATCACCCGCGACGGCGTTTTGAATGGCTTGACGCAGCGAGCCTGCCCCGGAATCGTTGCCGTTGGTAACGGTAAGGGTCGCTGCGAAACTGAAAGAACAACTTAAACACAGAAGTCCCGTAATGATTGCCGGTAGCCGATGACGGATAAAAGCAATCGTTTGTAAAGCGTTTTTCATGGTATGAAAAAAAGTTTTGGTGAATGGATACCTGTGGGTGGAGAGAAAAAGGAGAAGAACATCCGCTTCGTCAAGCAGGTGTTGGGAGCCTTCTCCTTTGTTTCTCTTCTACCACGAAAAGTGAAGCAAATGTGGGAAGAAGGGGCGTGCGAGTGTTAGCTCAAAAAGAGCATTCTTTTGCTCGTTTTGAGCAAATCACTCTTAAATCATAAGTTCGGAGTTATTTGATGAGATCGGAAGGGGAATGTCCGAAGGTCTCCTGAAACACCTTGGTAAAATAAGACAAACTCTCAAATCCTACCTGAAAGGCTACTTCCGAAACGGTTCCTGCTTTTTGACGGAGCAGTTCCCGGGCTCGTTGCAGTCGAGAATGACGCACAAATTCGATGGCGGTTTGATTGGTCAGGGCTTTGAGCTTGCGCCGAAGCTGAAGGGGAGCCATATTCATCTCTCGGGCAAATTGTGTAATATCAAATTGGCTTTCGGCAATGTGCCGGTCAACAATAGCCTTGGCTTTTTGGATAAAAACAGCGTCTTTGGAATGGACCCTGATTGGGGAGGATGGAATGTCCGGAGGGTTTTGACGGAACAGGGCGCGGAGCCGGTCGCGAATTTTTATCAGATTTTTGACCCTTGCCTTGATTTCGGCAGTGCTGAAGGGTTTGGTCAAATATTCATCGGCTCCCAATTCAAAACCTTCGATGCGGTCTTCGAGCGTCGCTTTGGCCGTGAGCATTACAATGGGGATATGGCTGGTTTTTTCGTTCGATTTTAACTGTTCACAAAATTCAAACCCGTCCATTTCGGGCATCATCAAATCACTGATGACGATGTCAGGGATAAATGCAATGGCTTTTTCGATACCCTCTTTGCCATGAACAGCTTCGATAACGTGGTAGTCTTTCTCAAAAATACTCCGAATGTAAGCCCGAATATCGGCGTTATCGTCCACCACCAAAAGGATATTTTCGAGCAACTGCGCAGCATCCGAGACCGGCTCCTGTATCGCCGAAACCATGAACGGAGCGAAAAAGGGGGTGTCTTCCGGCGGAAGATCGTTCTGATCATCGGGATCAATCGGAAGTTCGACCTCAAAGACGGTTCCGATGCCCTCTTGACTGCTGACTTGGATACGCCCCTTCAATACCTCTGCCAATTCCTTGACCAAGGCCAGTCCGATGCCCGTTCCTTCGTATTTTCGGTGTTGGGTAGTATCTATTTGATAAAATCGGTCGAAGATTTTCGCTGCATTTTCCTGAGCAACCCCAATCCCTTCATCTCGGACTTTAATAACAAAATGACGGTTATCGTCGGCATAGTGAATCGACAGCGTCACTTTTTTGCCGCTTTCAGTAAACTTAAAGGCATTGGAAAGCAGGTTGCTTACTATTTTTTCGGTTTTATCTTTATCAAGCAATCCGATAAAGGAAGAACGATTCTGTATCAGTTCAAAAGGGATCTTTCGGGTTTCGGCCAACGACGAAAACGACCCCGCCAGCGTTCTGAAAAAACGTACCAATTCGGTTCGTTGCACTTCGGGCTTCATTTGTCCGGCTTCCAGTTTACTCAAATCCAACAGTTGGTTGATCAGGGACAGCAATTGCTGCGCATTGCGATACATGAGTTGAAACACGGGACGGGCGGGGGTTTCTTTCTGCAACTCTTCCAAGGGAGATAAAATAAGTGTGAGCGGTGTCCGAAATTCGTGGGAAATATTGGTAAAAAAGTTGGTTTTGATTTGGTCCAACTCCGCCAATCGTTCGGTTTCTTTATCTTTATACAGCAATTGCTGTTGCAGGCGAACCCGGTTAAGTTGAGATTGGTACCAACGATACCCCAAATAGCTCACCACGGCCAAGTAAAAAAGATACGACCACCAAGTGCGATAAAATGGCGGATGGACGTGCAGTTTCAGTTCGATTGGGCGGCTCCATGAGGTTCCGTCGGCTGTACCCATGACCCGAAAGGTGTAACTTCCCGAAGGTAATTGGGAATAATTGGCCGAAGGAAGGGTTCCTGCTTCCACCCAATTATCTTCCACTCCTTCAAGTTGGTAGCGAAACCGATTTTTTTGTGGGTTGCTCAAATTCATGACTCCGAATTCAAACGTGATCTGATTTTGGTCATGAGCTACTTCCACGGTTTTTGTGTAGGCAATATCTTCGGACAACAGACCGCTTGCATCACCCGCCTCAATGGTTTTGTTGTTTACTTTTAGGCCGAAAAGCCTTATCGGAGCGGCTTCGGAATAACCGACGATTTCGGACGCTCGAAAAATATTAATGCCGTTGACCCCCCCAAACATCAATTCGCCGCTGCGGGTTTTACCGTAGGCTTTTGTGTTAAACTCGTCATCCTGTAAGCCATCCGCTTTGGTAAAATTTTGGAATTGAAAGGTTTTAAGATCAAGTTTGGCCAGCCCTCGATTGGTACTCATCCAGAGGTGACGGTTTTCGTCGGCCAAAAGGCCGTACACGACTTTATTGGGCAAGCCATCCGCTTCGGTAAAATGGCGGAATTTGCCCGTTTGCCTGTCCAATCGATCCAATCCGCCTCCTTTGGTAGAGACCCACAGGTAGCGCTCCGGTTGGTAGGGGTCGTCCAACATCCCCGAGACAAAATTGTTGCTGAGACTTTCGCGGTCGGTGGCTGAATTGGTATAGTGACTGAACGTAGGTTTGGTAAGCGGATGGCTCATTCGGATCATCCCCTCTTGCGTGCCGATCCAAATCACTCCTGCATGGTCTTTATAAAGCGCAAAGGTTTCGATAGCACCGCCGCCTTTGGGTAGGAGGGATTCATAACTCAACACGTCAAATGTTTCCCTGACCGGGTCAAATTTCAGCATTTTACCGCCCCCCGCCCCGATCCAGAATACCCCTGAACTATCTTCCAAAACTTGATTCCCATAAGTGGCTTCTTTGTAGGAAGCCGGTAAAGGATATTTTTTGATCAATTGCTGATCGGCCGATAAACGAACCAAAATAGTGGGATGAAGAATGGATTGTTTTTGAAGCAGCCAATACGAAAGATTTTTGTCCTGAAACATAAACAGAATGTTGTTTCGGGTATCGGCCAGTTCGGGGTAAGTGGCCTTTAGAGGAGTAATGGAGTTGCCCGCTTTATTTAATAATTCATAGGCGTTGGCGTCTCGCACAAAAATGTTCCCCTTTTGATCTTCAAACAGTTGGTTAGTGGAATAGCCGGGCAAATAATGATGGAACATCAGGACGCGGGGGTTGAATTTGCGCAGACCATAGCCCCGGGTGGCAAACCAAATGTTGCCGCGATTGTCTTCAATGCATTTGGTCGTAACGGTAAATAAGGAGTGAGTGGCATCGGTGAGCCAAGCATTTTCCGAGGTCAGCGCCGAAAGAGAAAGTAACTTGTCGGGGGTGAATTTCCAAAGGGAGGAAACGCCCGCAACGATGATATGACCGGTATTGTTTAACCTCAAAAATGCTTTGCCGCTCAAGGGGATTCTGTGAATGACCGCTCCGTTTTTTACACAGATAATGTCTTGAAAATCGACCATCCACAACCTGTTTTGACTATCCTGAATTAAACTGTTCAGAGTTCCTGTCAAGGGGTTTCCAAGTTGCAGGCGACGAATCACTTTTACCTTTTTCCAGTCGATGGAATAAAGAGAAAGCCGGGAAGCCAATAACAAGGGCCCTTCTTTGGAAAAACAAAGATTCCCGAAAAAATTTTGCTCATTGGGAACGTGAGGCAATGGAAGGGCTTTGATCTCAACCGACTCGGTAAAATCTGTTTTTGGAGGAAAGCCTTTTTTGAGAGAAGCGGGCAGTGTGATTTTAAACAGTTTATTTTCGTAGGTACTTATCCAAATATTCCCGTCAGGGTCTTCGCGGATAAATATGATGTCATAGTTTCCTTTGTGGATACCGGAGTCATCGGTAATGCGGCAATGATAAAACCGTTGCGTACGGGCATCAAATAGATTAAGTCCCCCTTTTTCGGTCCCTACCCAAAGCCGCCCGTGATGATCCTCGAAAAGCGCCGTCACCGTATTCCCCGAAATGCTGTGGGGAGTATAGGTGTCATTGGTGAATACCTTAAAATGATAGCCGTCGTAGCGATTTAATCCATCTTTGGTTCCGATCCAGAGAAAACCCTGCCGATCCTGTATCAGATCGAAGATCATTCCCTGCGACAGACCGTCTGCGATGGTTATGTCCTGCCACTGTTTGGTTTGGGCAAACACGCATATAGGCAACAGAAAAAATAACCAAAATCTCATGCAACGTCCTGTCAGTTCAGGCTAAAATAGACAAAATATGCCGTTTTCTCAATAATACAGCCCTATTTTTGCTATTAAAAAGCATATAAAAAGACAGCTCCATCTCTCTGAAACAGCCTTTTTGAGAAGTTATTTTGAGCTTATTACTCGCCTGTTTACTACTTTAACTGTCACTTGTTGAGCATTTGGATTGACTTACAAAATAGGATGAATTGGACTAAACGGCTTCAGAGATATCTCCTCTGCTCCGGACATTCAAGGGGGGCGGCATTCTTAAGGGACATACGGCTTACCGACAACCAATTTATCTCCCGAAAAATCTACTTCGAACAAATGGGGAATGCGAACGGTACGGCCGTTACTGCTTTTATGACTGTGTACGGCCATGAGCCATTGGCCGGTCAAGGTACTAAACAACATGCCATGACCATAATTCGGTGGGGTTATCGGAGACTCTTCCTGTATCCAAGGTCCATCCAATGTGCCGTTTTTCGAATAGGCAACCCCTTGCGTATACACATCAAATACCCAACTGGTCCAAATCATGCCAAGCCGGCCCGTGCCGGTACGAAATACATAGGGTCCGTCCGTGACTTTATTGGGAACGATTCTGTCATTCTGTTTCTCTCGACTCCAAGGACTTTCGCTCGCTCGAAACAATAGTTTTTCGGTTCCTACAGTACCGCTCAGATCGGGTTTCAGTTCTATTTTTTCGATGGTTCCGTTACGGTTTTGCAGCCATTCATAACAATAAACCAAATAAGGCTTTCCGTCTTCGGCTACCCACAATGTCCCGTCTAAAGTAGGTTTCTCAGCGGGCAAATAAGTAGGGTCCGCCATAGGGACATAAGGCCCTTCTGCTTTATCGCTGACCAAAACGTGACAGGCCCGACGCTCAATAACATTGCCGTCAACAGTATCAATTTTTACTGCCCTGTTGGTAAAAGTGGCAAAATAATAATAGCGGTCGTTGTAGTGGTGCAGTTCTGCGGCCCAAATCATAGGATTGTTGCCCATCCAAGAGGTTGAATCTGTCTTGGCTACCCGAAAAGGTCCCGTCCATTTTTTTAAATCTCGGCTCTTCCACAGCATACCGCCCGTTCCTGTCATGTAGTAGGTAGCTGTAGGTTTATCAGCCAAAATAAACGGGTCGCTCAGACGGATCGAATCCAAAGGAACATCTTGCCTGACGATCGGTACGCGATTTTGAGAAAACGCAGATACCAAAGCAATGATGCTGCTTATCGCTATTAATAATGCCTCTTTTTTCATATTTAATGATTCTTTTGAACTTCCTTGGCAATTATCGGCGGGTTAAGTAATAATGCAGATTTAAAGTAGATTTTAGGTTGATTTAAGTGGTTGAATTTCAGTTAAATCCACTCTAAATCAATTAAATCCAAATCTGCCTGTTTACTTAAGTAAATAAGCAGATTTAATGTGGATTTAAAATGGATTTAAGTGGTTGTATTTCAATTAAATACAGCTAAAATCAATTAACTCTGATTTTGCATTATTACTTAATTCAACAAAGTAGAATTAAGTAGCTAAGCAGATTTAAGATAGATGTTAAGTGGTTTTAAATAGCTGATTTGCAATTAAATCCAAATCTGCCTGTTTACTTCTTAAGATTTCATTGACAGTTATTTACTCTCGAAGTGAACAGGAGTAAGACATATTCGGCAGGGATACCAAAAAACTATAGCTATTCTATAAATTGTATAAAACCAAGAAGAGGGGGCTATAATATACCGTAAGGTTTTCGCTTTTGGAAAGAAAAGCAATGAAAAAGCCCGTAAAACAGCGTTTTACGGGCTTTTTAGAAGAAAAAATAGTATATAATTTAGAAAGTGATCCCGTTTGGATTCTTAATTGTACTATTAATTGCTTGATTGTCAATGTTTTGTTCTGAAGATTGATTTTCTGCCGAAACAATACCGAAACATTTTAACAATTCTTTTTTTACCGGCTGTATTATCAGGGGATACCGGTAATTTTCGCCTTTGCTTTAGTTGAAGCCTATCGAATTCTTATCAAGTATGGGCTGCAATTACATCAATTTGAAATTACATTGAAGGTTTTTAGAGAAATTGACTGCCAATCCCTCATTTTGGGGATTTGAAACAATTTTCATAACTACGATGTTATCGCTTTTTGTTTTTCTTCTCAATACACAAAATCAGTAAGCGTTCGTGTGTGGAAAAATCAAACAATCCCACTGTTTCCTTCCCATTTTAGCCTATTCACCCAAATTATAAATCGGCATAATCCAAGTGATTCAGATCAATTATTCTGTAACCCGTACTTCTGCCGCCCGCCTCCTCTTTCACCAAAATATTTTGTTCCACTAAACTTTGTATATCTCTCAAGGCCGTATCGGTTGAAACCTTGGTGATTTTGGCCCATTTGGACGTGTTTAATTTTCCCTCAAAACCATCTAACAACTTATTGATGATCAACCGTTGTCGATCATTGATGTGCTTCCGGGAAAAGAATTTCCAATAACGTGCTTTGGTCAGTACCGACCTAAGAATATCTTCGGTGGATGATAATGCCCTGTCCAGGCAAGTCAAAAACCAATAAACCCAGTCTGTAATATCTAAATCTCCGCGTTGGGTCTTTTCCAAAATATGATAGTAGTCTTTGCGTTCCAATCGAATTTGGGCCGACATGCTGTAAAATCGCCGTGAACTTCCATCTGCACGCGCCAGTTGCATATCAGCAATAGAGCGGGCTATGCGCCCGTTGCCGTCGTCAAACGGGTGAATGGTCACAAACCACAAATGAGCCATGGCTGCCTTGAGCACCGGATCCAAGTTGTTTAGGGTATTAAACCATTCCATAAACCGGGCCATTTCCTGCGGTAACCGTTCGGAAGAGGGAGCTTCAAAATGAACTCTCTCCCGACCTAAAGGTCCTGATACCACTTGCATAGGACCCGTCTCGTTGTCCCGCCAATTGGCTACGGTAATTTTGTAGATACCGCTTCGCCCTAAAGGAAACAACGCGGCATGCCACCCGAAGAGGCGGTCTTCGGTAAGAGGCTGATCAAAATGCCGAGTGGCATCCAAGAGCATTTCCACCACCCCTTCGACATGACGGTCAGTGGGAGAGAGGGCCCCGATGTCTATACCCAAACGACGGGCAATACTGCTGCGTACCTGTTCGGCATTGAGTATTTCGCCTTCAATTTCATTGGATTTGAGTACTTCCAATGTCAATGTTTGCAACATGGCTTCTTCCTGCAAGGGGAAGCCTAAACTTTCCATGCGACCGACGAGCTTTCCCTGTTTATGACGAACGGAAGCCAGCAAGTCCGTAATCATTTGACTGTCCCAGTAAAAATGAGGCCATTGGGTCCGTTGATGGATGTACATACTTTATTTGCCGCTTGTTATGCGGTAAATATAATGGAAAATTACTGCCTTTTCAAAACTAATCACCGCAAGATATGCGAGAAATAATAGAGTTATTCACCGCATTTTCACCATTTATGAGAAGAAATCCTCTTTTTGGGTACATTTCCCTAAAATTCAGGGCATCAAAAATAACTTTTCTGCTAAACCGAGCTATTGACAATTGAAGCCGCAACCGATAGCGTATCCTGCGAGACCTATCCGTTTTTTACTTTATTTTTTGTGATCCCGTTTTTGAGAAGAAAGTGGCCGTTTGTCAAGCCTTCAATAAGCCTTAAAAAGGCATTTTGGCCCATAAAGAGGTGGAAATTGGACAAAACTAAGAAGAGTAACGCGTGTTTTACCGAAACATTTTTGCTTTTTGGGGATAGAAGCAACTAAAAAAGCCCAAAAAACATGCGTTTCCTGGGCTTTTTTTAAGAAAAAATAATACTTTATTAAAAAAGTGATCCCGTTTGGATTCGAACCATTCTGTATAACTATTTGATTATTAATAGCTTAAATTGAGTTCATTCTTGTCAGGTGTGACCATAGGTGTGAAAATTGAAAAATACCTAAACCACCACGCTGCGCCCCCAAATCTATTCTCAAAAATAAACAAAACGCATAGCATTGCCAAGTGCTGTTAGCAATTATTGTACTTTTTTTATATCGTCTCTGCCTGCTCAATAAGACTGACTTTCCTGAAGAAATCAGCCAAGCGGGTGATACACCAGTTGATTGAAATAAAGCTGCTTGAGCGCCGACTAAAGGAGGTGCGCCTTTCCAATCGTTCTGGACTTATTTCCCTGCTTTTCTGCGCCTACTCCCCCCGATCTCCAAAATACTTTCCTCAAATGTGTCCCCATTTTGTTACAAATTCATCACTATTGCGTCCCAAAATACACGCTGATAGCTATATGGAGAGGAAAATCACGGGAAGAAAGCGAGAGAAGCCCGAATCCCGGCAGACCCTGCGACTTGCCGACTTGTAGGCTTTTATACGCCCCGATAAACCACCTCCGAAAATACCTTCCGCTCATCCGTACCTGCTTCGTTACAAATCCATGGCGATTGTTATCAATTGTGGTAATGTTGCCGATAATTGCTTTCAACTATTTTAAACATTTTATCCCTTATTCGCAAATGAATGCAACTGCCCCCGTCAATCCCAAAGAGCTCATTGCCCAACTGCCCAAACGCTATGGCTACGCCAACAAAATCACCCATATTCTCCAACAAAAAGGCATTACTGTCACCCAAACTGCGATTTACCATACCGTTGCCGGAAAAAGCCATAACCTGGAGGTGATCAATGCGCTGATGGACGTAGTAGAAGAATATCAATCAGCCCACGCACATGTAAACAACCGCTATAATTCTATGAAGGCCGGTTAACGGTTCGCTTGACCCATTCTCAAAAATTAAATAAAACCTATGATGGATTCGCCTATTATGACCTCTCTGCAAAAAAGTAAATTTCATCAAATGGCGGAAATGTTCGCCAATGTACTTGCCGCCCAAGAGGATCGAATCAATGACTTGGAAACAATCGTAAAAGCCGTTCGTGAGGCACCGGTGGAAGATACCCTTTATACCGTGCGGGAAGCGGCTGATGTTCTTCGGATTACCCCCGACGGCCTGCGGAAAGCCCGCCGAAACGGAAGAATCAAAGGCATCCCCATCAACGATAAAGAATGGGGCTTTTATCGGTCAGAATTGGACCGCTATCTGAAACGCTACAATCGGACCTTCTGATGACGGAATTGTTCCAAAAGATCATGAATGACCACAGGCTGACATCTCACCATGTCAGCCTCTATTTTGTGTTTTTAGTAAGGGCATGGGAAGAAGGACAAACTTTCCCCATCGAAAGGAAAGTAATCATGGAGCAGGCCAAGATTCGGTCCCGTTCTACCTATACCCGATGCCTGTACCAATTGCAGGAATGGGAATACCTGCGGTATAAACCGGCTCCCAACCAATTTCAACCCTCGGAAATTACGGGATCGATGCCTATAAATGGGCACAGCAATCCAACTGCCGGGCAACAAAATGAACGTAGCAAGGCGGATGCTTTGTCTATAAACGAATCAGGCACTGATTTTGCAATGCCGATAACTGAGCATAGCGCTCTCAATGCTATGGTCAATAATGAGCCGAGCAGTTTTGCGGCTGTGCCCAAAATTGAACCAAACAATGGTTTAAAAGGTGCTGATACTCAGGTTTCTCACTTGGCTGAGCCAAAAAATGGGCAAAGCAAATTCGTCCCGCCGCCCTCTCCATCTTCATCTGCATGGAAGAAAAGTAATACTATATCTTTTAATAAGAATGATGTTGTTGGTGCCGGTGGGGATGTTTTGCCGCGCTCTCAGCTCAAAAATAGGCCCGGCGACCATCCCTTTACTCAATCTCCCTATTTCGAATGGGCTGCCTTTCAAGCGGCTTTGGCTGAAAGCAATCAATACCGCAACGCGGACTTACGATACTACTACGATGCCCTTTGCGATTGGCGCGACCGAGAGTCGGGCTTACCTCCCCTGCGTTCGGATTGGTTACGAACCGCTCGGGTGTTCATGCGCAACGACGCGAAGAACCACAAGTTGGTGTTGGTGACGCAGCCCCAACCTCCTCAATTACCGTCCCATGGTTACCAACCCCCAATCATTAACAATGACAAATATCGACGATCCGAATGAAGCCCGCCGTGCGTATGCCTTGCGGGTCAATCAAACGCTCTTGGGACATGGCGATACCCTACAGGATGTGCTGGAGCGTATTCGACAGCAAACGCCTCCGTTTGCTGCTCAAAATAACCGACCCTTAATCGACTTTGCCACGGCCAAAGAAATCTTTCGTTTTACCGCCGAACGCCTCTGCGAACGACAGGGGAAACATTTTGTCATTGATGAGGAGAATCGATGGGTGCTCCAAAACCTCGTGGCCTATTTTATCGGTGACCCAACCCATTGTGCCTTCTCCCTTCAAAAAGGGATTTACCTCTATGGTCCCGTAGGCGTGGGCAAGACGTTTATCTTTCAGGCATTTCGGTTGTTTTGTCAAGCTGTGCACCAACCTTCCTTTACTATCACACCCACCCGTCAGATCGTCCGGGAAGTAGAAAAGGCCAAGTCATTGGCGGGAGTCGAAAAATACGGGGGAGGGGTCGTTTGTTTTGACGACGTAGGGGAGGAGCCCGGCACCACCAAGCTCTACCGCCAAGAGGAATCGGTGATGGGCATGGTTCTGGCTCAACGCTACGAAAATTACTTGGCACAAGGTCTGCTCACCCACGCTACTTCCAATCTCCTGCCCTGTGAATTGGAAGCACAGTACGGCTCCCGTATCGCCGATCGCTGCCGACAATTATTCAATTTTGTGCCGTTGGGAGATGATAGATCACGGTCAAGGCGATGTTAGTGAATTCGGTTCCATGAATGCAGAAGCAGAAGGAATCATCCCTTCTCCTGCCGTCACGGCGGTTTCCTTGTTATCCTCATCAATAATTTCGCTCCTCCCTGATAAGGAAACGCCCCTATTCCGTATCCATAAAAAAGACAACTCCTTTGCAACAACCATTGGGTAACTTTTTTATTCAACGTCTGCTATTTTCAATAGCTTTGTTAGACTTTCATAAAACCTGCCCCTTCCTATGAGATACTTTCTGCTCTTGCTGTTTTTGTTGCCGGGGTTTATCCAACCTTCCCAAGCCCAGCGCAGTTTTACAACCCACCCCGCCGCTGCCTCCGACAAACGCCTTGCCTTGGTGATGGGCAACTCAGCTTACCCCATTCGCCCCTTGCCCAACGCCCGCAACGACGCCCAAGACGTGGCGGCCTCCCTGCGAGCATTGGGCTTTGAGGTGATCCTGAAAGAAAACCTGACCAAAGAAGCGATGGAAACGGCCATCTCGGACTTTACCCGCCGCCTGAAAGACTACGCCGTAGGGCTGTTTTATTTTGCGGGCCACGGCTTCATGAGTAGCCAGAAAGACAACTACCTGATGTCGGTGGAGGTGCGCGAAAACCTGACCGAAGCCTTTGCCAAGGGCAAATCGGTGGCCCTCGAAGAGGTGATGGGCAGCATGGACGAAGCCAAGATCCCCACTAAACTGCTCATCATTGATGCCTGCCGCAACAATCCCTTTCGCTCTTGGGGCCGCTCCGACCAAAAGGGTTTGGGCGCAGTAACGGCCCCCGAAGGCATGGTGGCGTTTTTTGCCGCCTCGCCGGGGGAAGAAGCGGGCGAAAACCCCGCCGCCCGCAACGGCCTCTTTACGCAGGAACTCCTCAAACAACTTCGCGCTCCGGGACTCGAATTGGCTGAGCTACTGCGTAACACGGCCAATCAAGTAAAACGCCTCAGTCCTATCCAACGCCCCTACCGCGTGGGCGACCTCTCCGATGTATTTTATTTTAACCCCGCTGCCCCCAAGGCCCAAGAACCCGTAGCCAAAACCGAACCCTATACCCCACCCAAGCGGGAAGAACCGGCTCGTTCCGAGCCTGCCATGCCTAATAGTAAGGTATTTATGGACTTACCCTTTGCAGACATGGCTTATGTCGAAGGGGGAACTTTTCAGATGGGTAGTAATGAAAATGATGATGAAAAACCCGTTCACAGCGTCAGGGTAAGTAGTTTTTACATGAGTAAGTACGAGATTACGCAGCGCCAGTGGGAAAGTGTGATGGGGACTAATCCGAGTAATTTTAAGGATTGTGCTGATTGCCCCGTAGAAAGTGTCAGTTGGGAAGATGTGCAGGAGTTTTTGCGGAAGCTGAACGCCCGTACCGGAGGCAATTATCGTTTACCCACGGAAGCAGAGTGGGAGTACGCGGCGGGCGGGGGTGAAAGTGCGAGTCGCACCAAATACGCAGGGACGAATGAAGCGGGTCGCTTGCAGGACTACGGTAATTTTTGCGATGGCAATTGTGATTATAGCTGGAAAGAGGCAAGCCAAAACGATGGGTATAAGAATACGGCCCCTGTAGGCAAATATAAACCCAATGCTTTAGGCTTGTACGACATGAGTGGCAATGTATGGGAGTGGTGCAACGATTGGTACGGTGCTTACAGTAGTACTTTACAGACGAATCCTACGGGCCTTGCAACTGGGCCTTCTCGCGTCCTTCGCGGCGGGAGCTGGAGCTACCGCCCCGCGAATAGCCGCGTGGCGTATCGCTACCCCGACGCGCCCTCGGATCGCAGCAACAACGTTGGCTTTCGGGTAGTGTCCCTTCAGTAAACAGGGAGACTTTCCGGCTGACGAAGAGCGTTTGCTCCTTTTAAAAAAGGATACGAACGCAGCGGTGGAGGGAGTAGGAGGAAGGGAGGGACGACCGACCGAGTAACGACCGGAACAGCGAAGTGAGTTTTGTCACCGCCGTAGGCGGTCGAAAATAAATTTGTCACCCTGTAAGGGTCTAATTATATCGCAAAAAACGACATTGAAAAACCTTTAAATACGATGCGTACTTTTTTCTTTAATCTGCTCTTCCCACTCCTCACTCTGTTGAGTTGCAAGGCCCCCGCTTTTTCCCAAACCAAAAGCTGGAAAACCATTGACAAAAGCCAAATGCCCGCCGGTACCGAACGGCGGCTGGCACTGGTGGTAGGCAACAAAGACTACAGCCGCGCCGATGCGCGCCTGCAAAATCCCCTCAACGACGCCAACGACGTGGCTGCCGCTCTCGAAGCGCTGGGCTTTGATGTGATAAAACACACCAACCTCACGCTGGCGCAGTTCAAAAAAGCGGCCGATGATTTTGGCGCACGGCTCGCCAACTACAACGTAGCGTTGTTTTACTACTCGGGCCATGGTTTGCAGTTCAACGGCGAAAACTACCTCGTGCCCGTAGATGCCAACCTCCAGGCGCTCTCCGATGCCGAAGACGACTGTCTGCGACTGGGGCGGGTGATGGGCAAGATGAAAGCGGCCAACGTCAAGAACAACATTGTGTTTTTGGACGCCTGCCGCGACAACCCCTTTCCCAAAACCGATGGTACCAAGGGGCAACCCGCTCGCGGACTGATCATCCCCAACAATCCCGCCGGTACGATGGTGGTGTTTGCCACCGAGGAAGGTCGCACTGCCGACGACAACGCGGGGGCACGCAACGGGCTGTTTACGGGCGAGTTGCTCAAACACATCGGCACGCCCAACCTGAGCCTCTCGGACATTGTGTTGAATACCCGCCAAGGGGTGTATGAACAAAGCCGCCAAAACCAACTCCCCGCCGACTACAACAAGATGCTGGGGGCATTTTATTTTGTAAAAACTGCTGCCAACGCCCCCGCAGAACCTTACACGCCTTCCGTTCGTACCGAACCAACCAAGCCCGTTGTTGATTTGGAACCCGTAGCGATGCGCTACATCATGGGGGGTAGTTTTGAGATGGGCAGCAGCGAGGGCGAAGCCGACGAAAAGCCCGTACACCGCGTGACGGTGAAGGGGTTTCGAATGGCGACTTATGAGACAACAGTGGGGGAGTTTGAGAAATTTATCGAAGCGAGCGATTATAAAACCGATGCCGAAAAGGAAGGTTTCAGTTACGTGTGGAACGGCAAAGAATGGGAAAAACGCACCGGCATCAACTGGCGACATGGGGCGGATGGCAGTATCCAAAGCAACCGCCAACACCCGGTGATTAACGTAAGCCACAACGACGCCGTAGCTTATTGCGAGTGGCTGACGCGCAAGACGGGCAAAACCTATCGCCTGCCTACCGAAGCCGAGTGGGAATACGCAGCAGGCAACGGCAGCACGCATAGAAAGTACAGTTGGGGTAACTCAGCTACCGAAGGCGTTAGTGGAAATGTAGCCGACGAAACTGGGGCGACCAAAAATAACTGGACAAAAAATGCCATAAATATATTTTTAGGTTATGATGATGGTTACGCTTATACAGCTCCCGTGGGTAAGTTTAAAGCCAATGATTTTGGGTTGCACGATATGACAGGCAATGTACGTGAGTGGTGCGCAGATTGGTACGGGTCTGACCACTACACTAACAGCGGTAATAGCAGCAATCCTACAGGGCCTACTACGGGGTTTAAGCGCGTGATTCGCGGCGGGAGCTGGGACTACGACCCCACGTATAGCTGCGTGGCGAATCGCGACTTCAACGCGCCCTCGTTTCGCACCATCAATGTTGGCTTTCGGGTAGTTTCCTTTCAGTAAACATATCCCCCTAACCACCATTGGGGGAATAATTAAGTTCCCTCATTGGGGGTTAGGGGGCTAATTTGTCACCCCAAAGGGGACTATTTATATCGTAAATAACGACGTCCAAATACCACTAAATACGATGCGCACTTTTTTATTCTTTTTATTCTTAACCTTAGTGGGCTTTCAAAGTTCCATTTTGGCCCAAACCAAAGGCATGAAACCCGTGGGCGGCAACGCGCCTGCCGGTACCGAACAGCGGCTGGCCTTAGTGATCGGCAATCGGGATTATCCCGGCGTGGGCAACCTCAAAAACCCCCTCAATGATGCCAACGACATGGAAGTCGCCCTGCGCAACTTGGGTTTTGAGGTCATCAAAGCCGCCAATACCGATTATCGGGCGTTTTTGAGCGCCGTCAACCGCTTCAAAGACAAACTCAGCAGTTCCGACGTGGCCTTTTTTTACTACTCCGGCCACGGAGCCGGGTACAACGGAAAAAACTACCTGCTGCCCACCGATACCGACATCAGTTGTTTAGAGCAGATTGAAGAGCAGGGCATTGCCCTGAAAAGGAACAATTACCTTTAATATCAAACCCCGCGGATAATCGGTCAATAAGACGCGGAGGTCGGGGTAATATATCTTGCCCTTAGAGTTGCCGATTGCAAATCGGCAAAAAAATCACTCTCACTGATAAGGATTCTGCGTAATCCCGTATGAATTCTCAAACCCTCTTACCACCGGATAACTTTTTTAGAAAAATTTCACTAAAACACATATACTTGAAACTTATTAAGTTAGCCCCCTTATGAGAAACTGTATCTTCCTGCTATTGCTGTTTTTATCCGGGTATCGGGCCATAGCCCAAACCCTCCATGCTGTCCTCGTGGCCGATACCAAAGATGGCATGCTTGGTGCAAGTTGTGAAAAAGATTTGGGAGACATGTCGGTACGTTTAGCTGATATTGCCCAAAAGATCAACTTTCAATACCAAGAAGTGATTTGCAATAATGAACAGTTCGGGAAAGCGGGCCTTACTAAAGCCCTGTCCGAAGTAACCTGTTCACCAAACGATGTAATTTTCTTTTATTATACGGGTCACGGACTCAATACGCTCGAACGAAGCAGTTCGTTTCCGTTGCTTTACCTTAAAGACGACAACAATACCGAACTGGAGGGAGTCCATCGGCAACTTAAAGCCAAAAACCCGCGATTTTGTGTAACACTGGGCGATTGTTGCAACAACCTTTTTACCGACACCCGCAGCATGAAGCCCGTTTCTCCTCTCTTCAAAGGGATTGGAGTCACTTCCGATCTTAACATACTGCTGAAACTGTTTGTAGAACCGCAGGGAGATATACTCATTACCAGTGCGAAAAGGGGCGAAAAAGCAACGGCTCACCCTAATAACGGCAGCCTCTATACCTACAACTGGATGGAAGCACTCTCCCACGCAACAAGCAACAATCTGAATATTACCTGGGAAACCTTACTGAATGATTCGGAAAATCGTTTGCAGGAATCGCTTAAAACCTTTCCCGATTCGGTAAAGCACCATTCGCATTGGGTGCAGGGATATAAAGAATCCAACGAGAATCCGCCGATCCCTCCGCAACCGACCACCAAACCGACCGTGAGTTTTGACGAAATGAATAAATTTTTAAATACACTGGCTAACGAAACGATTCCTTTTCCCGAGCGGAATACCCTTCGAATCCAAAACCAAGGAAAGTATTTTTCAAGTACGGCCACGGTGGATATTTACATAAAATCGCCCGAGAAACCCGTTCAAACGCAGACGATTGAGGAATTTTTGATGCGAATTGTAAATACAGCCAGACTCATTGATAAATTCAATTTTGTAGAGAAAATGTCAAAGCTCGCTAACGACGGCAAATACACCCTCGTTACCTTACAGGAAGTGCGACAACAGCCTTAAATCCTACTTCAATCATGCCAAAGATATTCATTGTAATTTTCCTATGCCTCTTCATAGCTCCTTTGAGCTTATGGGCACAGCCCGAAGCAAAGAGCGAACATTCTCCCGACCTGAATGAACTGTTAAGGAAACTGATTGAACAGCGGGTCAATGATTTGCAGGAATACATCTCGATCATTGGCAACAAAGATCTATCCATAGAACAACGACAACAAGCCATTGAGCTGGCGGTCAGTTTATTTGAGAAAGATTATAAGGTCATCGAGAAAGGCAAAGAAGAGCGCCGCTCTCCTTACGTTCAGTTCTCTCGCCGAGATGGAACTGTTGGTTCGGTGACTGTTCGGTCTTATTTCAATAATTTGTTAAGTATCAAGTTTAATCCGGTTGAAATAATGACTTATGATTTAGTGGTTTTGGCAGATATAGAAAAGCAAAACAATGATTATTACTATACCACCGCCACCTACTTTCGGCAGTTCAAGGGTTTTAAAGCCGCGAAATTGATCTATGGCAGTAAAGACCGCAAGAACATCCGTATGACAGTCGAAAGCATGAATGTGAATAAAACTCCGGAGAAAGATGACCTCAAAATAGTTTTTGGGGACATTAGGGTAAGAGTAAAGCAGAACAACTAACCTACTATTCATAATTTATCATCATGTCAAAGTACCTACTTTTTATTATCTTATTCTCGGTTTCATGCCGGTTGATGGCGCAACCGGAGATTACCAAGGAACGTCTGGCAGAATTTAAGAAACTGACCGAACAGCGGGTCAATGATCTGCAGGAATACATCTCGATCATTGGCAATAAAGAGTTGTCCATGGAACAACGCCAACAAGCCATTGAGCTGGCGGTCAGTTTATTTGAGAAAGATTATAAGGTCATCGAGAAAGGCAAAGAAATGCGCCGATCTCCTTACATTCAGGTCTCTCGCCGAGACGGGACCGTTGAGTCGGTGCCGCTTCGAGCCTATTTTAATAACTTATTGGGGGTGAGGTTTGATAAGGTTGAAATAACCTACTACGATACCGCCGCCGTGTCTGATTTTGAGAAAGGTACCGACGGCAATTACCACGCTACCGCTACCTATTTTCAGCAGTTCAAGGGTTTTAAAGCCGGAAAAATGATTTATGGAAGCAAAGACCGCAAAGACATCCGCGTAACGGGCAAAAGCATGGAAGTATATAAATCCCTCGGCAAAGAAGACCTTAAAATATTCTTCGGGGACATTACAGTCAAAGAAACTAAACCAATAACGGGCAATTGATTCTCCCTAAACCCCTTGACCATGCAAAAGCTTTTACTCACCTTATGCCTCTTGGGGGCATTCTTTCGGATTGCTTCTGCCCAAAGCGATCGCAGCATGAAGCCGGTTGCCGGCGGGAGTGGTAAACGCACCGCTTTGGTGATTGGAAATGCGGCTTACCGCAGTGCGGCTCCGCTCAAAAACCCCCTTAATGACGCCAATGCCATGAGCACGGCCCTGCGTGAGTTGGGCTTTGAAGTGGTAAAATACCTCAACACCGACCGCCAAAGCATGGAGCAGGCCATCAATGACTGGGGCAAAACCCTCAACGGCTACGATGTAGCCCTGTTTTTTTACGCCGGCCACGGGGCCGAAGTGAACGGCACCAATTTCCTGTTCCCCACCGATGCCAACCCTCAAAATGCCTCCCAGGCCAAGTTTCAGGCCTGCCCCGTGGAGTTGGTGACGGGTTGGATGGACGAAGCCCGCGTCAAAACCAATATCTTATTGTTGGATGCCTGCCGCGACAACCCCTTTTCGCGCTCGTGGAGCCGCAGCAGTGCTAACGGAGGTTTGGCCAACATGAATGCCCCCAGTGGTACCTTTATCGGTTTTGCGACCCAACCCGGCAAAACCGCCGCCGACGGCGACCGTACCAACGGGGTATATACCGAGGCCATACTGAAGGCCATCAAAACCCCCAACCTGACCATTGACCAGATTTTTAACCAAGTAAACGCCTACGTGCGCCAAGCCAGCGGCGGCGTACAGGTGCCTTTTAAAAACAGTTCGCTGGAAGCGGATTTTTATTTTGTGGGAACGACGGCGGAGCCTATAGCCAAAACTGAACCCTACACGCCCCCTAAGCGGGAAGAACCCGCCAAACCCGCCGTGGATTTGGAACCTGTAGCGATGCGCTACGTAGCGGGAGGCAGTTTTGAGATGGGCGGTAATGAGTATGATAGCGAGAAGCCGATCCACCGTGTGACGGTGAGTTCGTTTCGGATGGCGACGTATGAGACGACAGTGGGGGAATTTGAGCGTTTTGTGGAAGCCACGGGCTACCAAACGGAGGCGGAGAAAGGCGATGGCAGCTATGTGTATGTCAATAGTAAATTCGAGAAAAAGGCTGGGGTAAACTGGCGCTGCAATACGGCAGGTGAACTGCGTTCGCGCTCGGAATACAATCACCCGGTGATTCACGTGAGTTGGAATGATGCGGTGGCCTATTGCGATTGGCTGAGCCGTAAGACGGACAAAACCTACCGCCTACGGAGGCAGAGTGGGAGTATGCAGCACGGGGCGGGACTCAAAGCCGTGGTACGACCTATGCGGGCAGCAATAGCTTGGAGGAAGTGGGCTGGTACACCACGAATACGCAAAACAAAGGTACGAAGTCGGTGGGGCAAAAGCTTCCCAATGAATTGGGTTTGTATGACCTAAGCGGCAACGTATGGGAATGGTGCAGCGATTGGTACGGTGCTTACAGCAGTGAAGCTCAGACGAATCCTACAGGCCCTGCTACGGGGTCTATTCGCGTGCTTCGCGGTGGTGGTTGGAACAACAACCCCGCGTATAGCCGCGTGGCGAATCGCGGCAGCAGCACGCCCTCGTATCGCTACTCCGACGTTGGGTTTCGAGTAGTTTCCCTTCAGTAAACAGGGAGACAGTCCGTCATGCATTCTGCATTTTTTCCTTTTAAAAAGGATACGAACGCAGCGGTGGAGTGAAGCAAGGAGGGAGAGACGACGGGGTCGCCCAGACCGAACGCGTAACGGAACAGCGAAGAGAGTTTAGTCACCGCCGTAGGCGGTCGAATTTTGAAAACGAATTAAAAAAAAGCCTTGAGGCAGCCCTTGTCTCTGTCTGCCAAAGTTATAAATGAATGTAAAGGATGAGAATCATTATTAGTATAGGGTTGTTGGTGCTGTCATTGGGAGCAAGCGGGCAAGCGGGCAAAAAGCCCGTACAACCTGCCGATAACCCACAAAAACAGGAAAGCAGCCTAAAGGTACTCCGGCGGGCGCCGGAGTCGTACATGGTATGGCAGGTGAAGCACCTGAGTGAGTTCGTGGCCCGTTTCAACTACGAGCGGCTGCCCAATGGTCAGCCCTTTACGGATTCGTCGCGTAGGGTGTATCCAAGAGAACAATATGTACGAATGTTGTTTAACGAAGACGATCCGCGTTTCAGAAAAAACAAATCGGCGGCCGCTACTTTCTATACGTTACAGGTAGAAGAGTTTATTAACGCCGTCACGGAGCAACGTATCAAAATCCCCGCTCAGGCTTCCTTAGAAGCCATTGCCAAAATACGCGTAACCTACAACAACCAACCGGATACGCTGACAGTACGATTAAAAAAGTTTTACACCACCGACAGTGCCTCCTATTGGCAGGTAATACAGATACAGCGCCCGCATTTACTGCGCGATACCCTGCGCTCTGCTTGCCCCGATTCAATAAAGCGGCTTGATTTCCCACCCAACGCACACGAAGTAAGTTTTTTGCCCCTCCTGCGCGGACTGAATGATTACAAAAGTTTCTGTTCATTTACGAGTCCCGCCGTTCATCCCTCCACTGATTGGCAACGCACCGAAGCCGCCTTTCAAAAAGGGCTGTTACAGGCAGAAGCTGTCGTTTCTACCACTATCTATGTACCCGTCGGGACCGAATGGCTGTTGGAACTGAACGAATTTGTGCGGGAAAAAGACAATTCAGGTTGGCTCATTACCAATCTTATCCATCGCTCCCCAAAAACACAGCCAACCAAATGAAACTGTTCCCTATACTCTTCTTACTTGTGGCCGCAACGGTGGGCTATGCCCAACGCACGCCTCAGCAGGCCATAGAAGAATTGCTGCCTGCGTATTTTCAAAATCTGACCGCCCAAATCCAAATTTTAGGCCACGAGTCCGATTCATTAAAGTGGTCTAATGTACGTGCCGATGTACTGAAAAATCATTTCACGACCGATTCGGTACGCGTACCTGACCTGCTGGTAACGGAAGATATTTACCGTGAACAACGCCCCGCCACCAACATACAATCCCTGCTGCAAAAAATGCCCGTTTATTTTTGGAAAGGATTTCAGTTTGAAATGGATGGCAAAGCTGCCACGATTCAGGAGGTGAAGGTTCAGGACACCACGTTGACTGCCAACGTGACTCTCCCCGTCAGCCTGCGAGGCATCGCTCGTCAGGGACGAAAGTCACAGCGATTGGGGGAGAAAATGAAAATGACACTCGAAGGCCAATGGAAAGATCAAAAAATAACGGATTTAAAAATCAAAAATATTCAGTACACGGGCGAATGGTTATACGGAGAACCATTGACTCAAAAAAAAGCGCAGGAGATTGAGAAACAGGTACTTGGGCTGTTAAAGAAATTCCTGTCAACCTCTTCTTCCGATTCACTGCGACAGGCGGCTTGTAGCCAATTGAAAAAATACCTGGAAAATGATACGCTATTTTTTGTGCGGACTGATAAGGTTCTTATCCCTGTCAGTATAAAAGAATGTAAACGACCTGATTCGTTGGGAATACAGGAAGTGGAAAAGCTGAAAATAGAAGAGTTTACGCTGGACTACCTCACTGATTTTTACCGGGGAACCAATCAACTGTACATCGGACAACGAACGCGTTTGGAAAAAGTAAAGCCCAATGAAATTGGCGAAAAGTGGCACGAAGCATCAAAAAAAGAACTGACTCCCGTTTCGGAGGCCGTTGCCAAGAGTCAACTGAGTGAATGGAAAATTTCAAAACTGATTGTTCAACTGTAAATTAAACCAACTAAAAATGTTTCTGAAAACGGCTTATATCCTCAATACGGCAAAAGCACTGTTGATTGGAGGAGTGCTCATGGGGGCTCAGGCTCTCACTGCCGACGATATTCCGAGCGCACACGAGCGGACGCTCGACGGGATGTTGAAAAGCTACCAACGTGAACTGAATGCCTTGGTCCCTGTTTTGACCAAAGACCCCAACTCCAAAAAAGCCAAGGAATTTGTGCAGGTGTATTTTATGGCCGATACGGTTTCTATCCTCAATCACATTACACCCGGCAATGTCAAACCGGATAAAGCCCTTGAACCGTTGGCCGACAAAACAACCCTGCGGGTGGGAGAATTCCTGAAACTGGCGGGGGGAATGTACAAAAAAGGCTTCAAATACGAACTGGATCGCGATGCCGTCGAATTCAAAGCACTGGATTCTACGAGTACCAAAGACCGTTTTGTCCACCGCTACCGACTTACCACGCCGGTCAAAGTACAGGGAAGCCTCAATGCACAGTTGCAGGTAGAAGTACAGGATACGCTTGATATATACGCCTCAGTGTATTCGGATGGCAAACGAAACGTACGCTATGCACGAATACAAACCATGGTCAGAAAAGGATCATCGCTTGTGCCGGCACCTGCCCCAACGCCTGATAAACCCGAACCTAAAACGGAACCCCAACCCGCCCCTGATGTGAATGCAGCTCTGATTGACTGGCCCATTGAAAGAAAGGTAGAAGCTGTTTTAGCAAGTCTTAAAATACTGAGTGCCGGTGCTACAGAAGAACAATTTGACAAAATAAAGGACGACGCTGCGGTGATTTTCGGACCGAGCGGTTATGTAAATCTTGAAACCAAAGACGGACAAAAACTTCGCCTGCCCCGAGTTGGGTTCCTGATGAGAGCCCGAGATACCAAAGCTGCCTACGAGTTGAAACAATCTACGCTGGTGCAATACGACCAATTCCGCGAAAATTCATTGAGCAACTGGTTTTGTCGAAGCACTACCTACCACGAAGTAAGCCGTTTTGACAAAGGGGCTCCGGTTCCTGCCAAAGTTACTTCTGTACAACGAATGCCCATGATGACCAAGGCACCTACTTCCAAAAAAAGTTATTGGCAAATCGTGGAATTAACCCTGAAAGAAAAGTAAAATCAATTTTTTAATTGAAATCCAAACGCTAAAAATACTACCATCATGCAATCCTTTCGTTTCTCTGCCCGTCTTGCCTTCCTTGCTTTTATGTCCCTTGCTTTTCATTTGCCGGGTAATTCCCAAACCAGAAAAATGGGCTTAAAAATAAACGACGCTCAATACATGCGTCTGCCCAAAAAAGCAAACAATTTAAGATTCAAAGGTATTTTGCCTCCTTCTTTCAACTTGAGTGAGTACATTCCTGAAATTGGTGAACAAGACCCTTATGGCACCTGCGTTGGTTGGTCCACTGCCTATTACATGCGGACTATCATGGAAGCGAAGAAAAATGGGTTTAAGAATCAAGCGGCAAACATTGCCAAAGTTCGTTTCTCACCCTCATGGCTGTATGAGCGGATTAAACAATCCTCCGACTTTGATTGTCAGGGTGGGGCCAATTTTCCCGATGCGCTTGAAATTATGAAAAAACAGGGCGCTGCCTTGTTGAGCTGTGCTCCTTATCAATGCGGCAACACCTATGCCAACTGTGATGCAGAAGCCGCTAACTTTAAAATTGAAGGTTATGCCACCCTTTTTGATGCAACCATCTCATCTACTGCTACTTCAGAGAAAATTTTGGCCATCAAATCAGCCTTGGTAGAAGGAGAAAATGCAGTTCTGATCGGAATGTTAGTTCCTACCTCGTTTGTCATTGAGGCAAAAGATACGTGGAGGGCAGCTCCCGGCGAAACCCCGGAGCGTAATTTGGGCGGACATGCCATGGCGATTGTGGGATACGATGACAGCAAAAATGGCGGTTCTTTCCTGATTGCCAACAGTTGGGGCCTGAGCTGGGGAAACAATGGATATACCTGGGCCAATTACGAAGACCTGATTCGCTTTACCAAGTACGCTTTCCAAGTCTTCCCTGTAGCTCCGCCAAAACCTCAGCCTAATGCAGTGACACTCAAAGGCAGCATGGAGTTTTCGTTGACCGGTGGTAATATGCCAGTATTTTCTCTCGTAAACAAAGGCATTGATGTCACCCCGGACCAGCCTAACAGCAATGTAGAAATGATTACCTATTCGATGAGTAATGCCTATACCTCGAATACTAAGTTTAAAATGACAATTAACAATAACAAACAATCGTACGTGTACATTGTAGGCTCAGATCAGCAGAATCGCGTCACAAAACTGTTTCCTTACGACCCTAACAATGTAAACATCAGTCCGATTGTGCCCGCAAACAGCGCCGTATTAATGCCATCTGCCAACGATTCTTTTACGCTGGATAATGTAGCGGGAGAAGATTATTTCATGGTTTTTATTTCTGAAAAAGAACTTAATCTGGACGATGTAGCAGCTAAAATCAAAAAAGCAAGCGGTACCATCGTACAAAAAGCCTACGCCGCTTTGGGCAGCGAGTTTATCTCACCCAAAGATATGAAGTACGAATCCACCCAAATCGCCTACGAAGTAAAAGGTAATCCTAAGGGAACGATTGTCCCGCTGTTGGTCAAGATCGGACATAAATAAAAGCCGATGAACTGAAACGTAAAATAAGCCCTACCTGACAAAATTGTCAGGTAGGGCTTTTAAAATGAAATACCGACTTTTTAAAGTTTACCATTTGATAACTTTTTAGAGTATATTTTTTATAAACCCCCTAAATTCAGTAACTTGAAACGCTAACACGGAGGACTGTAAGTGTTTTTAATTGGCCCGTACCCTATGAGATATCTGTACCCTTGGTTGTCTTTTTCTTTACTTTTTATTGTAGTTGGTTGTACTTTGGAGTTGCCGGCTGATAAAGAGCTAAGAACCTGTTCAAAACCTGCCGAGATCATTATTGGTAGTGAAGCTGCCAATGCGCAGAAAGTCACAATGTCCTTGCGAGGAGAGGTCAGTGATGTCGCTTCGGTACTATGGCGAATTACAAAAGGCAGTACTGAAGTTCATCGCAGTCAATCGTTAACGGTTTCTAATTTATCTTATAGCTATTCATTGCCTGAGTTGGGCAGTTACGATGTTTTTGCGGAGGTGAAGACAATCTGCGGGGAAACTATTACCCTAGCCAAAAATTACAAGACCTGTCTGAAGCCTGCAGATATCACCATCACCAATGATGCTTCGGCTAATGTGCTAAAAATACAAGTAGCATTGACTGGATCATTGACGGATGTGACGACGGTGTTATGGCGTGTTAATAATAGTAATAATACGGAAGTGGTAAGGAGCCAAGAACTAACGGTGGGGAGCAGTAATATTACACTCACCTTACCTGCGACAGGCAGTTATACTGTTTTGGCTGATGTAAAAACTGCCTGTGGAGAAACCGTCCAACTTTCCAAAGCTCATACGACGCGACTTTGTTTTAAGCCTACAGCACTGATTCCAACGGCTGACGCGGCGAATCCCTTGACCTTATCTCTGGCGCTGAGTGGTAACACTAGCGATATATCAGGGATAATTTGGAAGGTAACGAATAGTAGCAATGTAGAAACTGCTGTCAACAAGAATGGCTTGGTAGCCACAGTCACACTGCCGGCCTATGGAGTCTACACCCTCTCAGCTACGGCGACAACCTTATGCGGCGAAAGTGTACCTCTTTCTACCTCCTACACTGCTTCCGGCCTCTATCCGGAGCCAATTTTTGTACAGGGAGGAACTTTTGAAATGGGTAGTGCTACGGGCGAAATGAATGAACAACCTGTACACAATGTGACTTTGAGTAGCTATTGGATAAGTAAGCACGAAGTGACTGTCAAACAATACCGGGAGTTTTGTAATGCTTCAGGCTATGCTTTTCCTACAGATATGCCTGCTTGGGGATGGCAGGACGATAATCCGATCGTATTCGTAAATTGGAATGATGCAACCGCCTATTGTGCATGGTTGTCTCAGAAGACCGGTAAGAAATATAGATTACCCACTGAGGCTGAATGGGAATTTGCCGCCAAAGGGGGTAATCTCACCCAACGATACCTATATGCAGGAAGTAATAGTTTGGATGATGTAGCATGGTACTATAAGAATTCCGGCGACCGGACCCATAGTGTTGGAACCAAAAAGCCTAATGAATTGGGATTGTATGATATGAGCGGCAATGTATGGGAGTGGAACCAAGATTGGTTTGCGTTCTACCCAAGTGGTAGTGTCGTCAATCCCCAAGGAGGAGTTACGGGTGTATCTCGTTCATTACGTAGTGGTGCTTTCGACGGAAATGAAAACGGGCGAATTACTTTTAGATTAGCTTATTATCCCGTTGATAAATGTAGATGCGCCGGTTTTCGTTGTGTAATGGAAAATTAATAACATTGAACGATAAAATACCTTTTCTCTATTGGTATGATACGAAATCTGCTTCTTTATCTGCTTTGTTGCTCAAGCTACCTCTCACGTTCTCAAACAATTACTCTTCAGCCTCAGGAAGTCAGGCAGGAGGGAGATAAAATTATTATTGTGTACGAAGTAAAAGGCAAACCTACTGCTTGTTATAAAGTAAAAACGGTTCAGTTTACTGCCGGAGAGAAAATAATTACGGCTACGAAGCTGAGTGGTGAGTTAACCAACATAACTCCCGGCACGCGACAAATAGAATGGGAGTACAAAGCAGACAGTTTTTTTGCCGATACCGACGTAGAGGTCAAAATTACGTTGGAAAACTGCATGCCGTTTGTTTATAAACCTCACTCCCTAAAATTAAAAATTGCCGTGGCAGGAATTGGAGTCGCAGCCGGCTATTTAGCTTATTCAATTAAAAACAACTTCACCTCTAAAGTAAATAAACTCAATGAGTTAAGTGTTTCTTTGCCGCAGGTAAACGGCCAAATTACCTCGCAGACAGATTATGATACTTGGAGAAAAGCCTATACAGAGGCAGAAAATGCTAAAAAATCCGTCTTACTCAATGCTTTTTTAGGGATAGCGGGAGTGGCGGGTATTTACGAGATTTATCTTCTGACCACTAAACGTAAAGTGAAAATGAAAGGATTGACTTTTAACCCTCCAACCACCTCTTCGGGAATTGGGATTGCGTACCGTTTTTAGGGTGATTTCTATTTAATGAAAATGGATCAACTTATTTTTACTTAACTGATGAAGAAGATTTACTTACTTCTGCTTTTATGCTGGGGACACTATTCTTATACCCAAACCAAAAAATTTAAGATCAATACCATTCAACTAACCGAAGCAGTCTGGGCTAAACCTTACCAATTGGATAAAAATACCTTGAATGCAAACACAAGGGATGTAGAATTTGAGGTCAAAGCCTCCTGTAATGCACCCTTAAATTCAACTGATTTTGTTGTTTGGGTGAATAATGAACGCCTTGAACCTGTAACAGCTACCTGCATTGAAAATGGCTATAAAGCGACCATCAGGTTAAAAAAAGACCAATATTACAGTACGTATGTGGAGGTGACGAAAGGATCTTCCACTCAAAAAACCGCTACGATTACCCTCAGTACGCATACCGGTAAACCTCTGGCCAAACGTTATGCTTTGGTGATTGGCAATTCTACTTACCAACATGGAAGCTCTCTTAGCAATCGCCCGTTTAACGATGCCCTTGACATCAGCGAAAGATTGAAATCAATGGGATTCAATGTTTCTATAAAAACAGACGCGGATAAGCGTAGCATGGAGCGAGCCTTGAAGGAATTCAGCAATCAGATTGATGG
The DNA here is from genome assembly GCA_046329125.1 of Spirosomataceae bacterium. Lineage (GTDB taxonomy): Bacteria > Bacteroidota > Bacteroidia > Cytophagales > Spirosomataceae > Runella. Next base: position 67,418 of record JAXLVD010000020.1, read on the forward strand.
TGCTGATATGGCCCTTTTCTTTTATGCCGGTCACGGTATCGAGGCAGGTGGGCTAAACTATCTGCTGCCTATTGACGCTGAATTACAAAAGCCTTCTGATGCCGATGTCGAGGCGGTCAACGTGCAAACTTTTTTGGATAAACTCAAAAACAGTGGTTCGGCATTTAGTGTCATGATTCTGGATGCCTGCCGTAACAATCCTTTCAAAAATTGGCCCGGTACCATGAGAGGGAACGGTGATGAGCGTGGTTTTAGGCCCATCACCAATTTACAGGGGAAAGGGAACATCTATCTGGCAACAGCCACAGGTTGGGGAAATACTGCCCAGAATGGTCAAAGTCGCAACGGCGTTTACACAGAAGCACTGTTAAAATACTTGCGACAGGGCTCACTCCTCGAAGATGTACTGAATCGCACCGCTATTGAAGTAAAACGCATTACCAACGGTCAACAGAATCCCCAATTACTAACTGAACCCGCAACCGATTTAAAATTCAGTTTTTAGAGAAATAAGAAGTACATATAAAAATTCAGAAGCATACAAAACCCTTTTCGTTGGGATGAATTACAACGACTTCATAACCCGTTTCGAGTACAATCCCGACTTGGATATGTTGGGTGAGGGAGGATTTGGCACTGTATATAAAGCGTATGATCGTTGGCGACATCAAACCATTGCCTTGAAAGTGGTTCGCTTTCGTCCGGAGCAGGAGCAATTCAGCCTGTTGAATGAATTTGAGTTGGCCAGGAATCTCCAACATCCCAACATTGCCTACTACTCCGAATGTTATCGAATTGTGTTCCCTCAGCAGGGAATGCACGAGGTAGCAATCATGAAATATTATGAAGCAGGTCATTTGGGGCAACTACTCAAAAAAAATATCCTTTCTCCCGCCCAAAAACACCTACTGATAGAAGGAATATTGGCAGGAGTTAATTACCTGCACAGTCGTCGTCCCGTCATTATCCATCGGGATTTGAAACCTTCCAATATTCTGATTTTAGAAGAGAACAACGTTTTAATTCCCCTCATCACCGATTTCGGCATCAGCCGCAAAGCCAAAGACTCCGAGATATCATACGTTACGGTTACGACCATGGTTGGGTCAATCAATTTTGCCGCACCCGAACAGTGGGAAGGGGCAGAATTGCGCCCTAATGCCGATTTGTGGAGTTTGGGTGTGTTGATAAGCTTTATATGTTTAGACGGGCAGTTACCTTTTCGTAGCGAAGGTATTAACCTTACTACCGAATCGGGGCAGATGGAGTATCGCCGTCGGATGTTGACCTTGGATTGGGATCCCATTGCAAATCAAATTCCTGAGCCTTATAATGGGTTGATTCGGCAATGTTTGGTAATAGATCCTCGCCAACGGGTAAAAAGCGCAGCCGATTTAGTACTCCCTCCATTTGCACCCTCCATTTCAGGGCCGTCAACAGAAGTGGAAAAAACCGGACTCTTAAATTCTTCCTCCGGTACAACAAAGGTAAATCCTAAAAGCAATCAAGCTCCCGGTAAAGCTAAAAAGAACCCAATACCCCTCACTCCCTATTCAGAAGAAACGGGCTATCTTGATCCCGAAAGTGATATAAAAAATAGCAATCCCAAGCGTGATTCGGATCAAACGGGGCTAATTTCCAATCCGATGGACATGTTATCAATGGGAGTGATCCCTTTCCCGGAAGAGAAAAAGAAAGAGGTTCTTGAGCCTGTTCCTCCCAAAAAGTCGAATAAAAAAAGAGGGATAGTCATTGCTATAGCTGTAATTGCGGTGGCTGTTATTGGAGCAGGTTATTGGTATTTTAAGGACAACGAAGTTATCTCTGCTGCTAAAAAAGAGCAGAAAGAGCCGAAACCTATTCTTCCTTCGGTTAAACCAACCATCAAAGAAGAAATGGATTTGGTGCTTGTGGAAGGAGGTACTTTTAACATGGGAAGTGAACAGGGATTGGAAAATGAAAAGCCGGTTCATCCCGTAACACTGGGTAGTTTTTGGTTAGGCAAAACGGAAGTAACGGTAAAGCAGTACCGCCAATTTTGCCAAGAAACGAATCGAACGATGCCCCCGCCCCCTACTTGGGGTTGGAAAGACGATTTTCCTATAGTAAATGTCACGTGGAAGGAGGCGACCGACTATTGCCAATGGCTAAGTAAAAAAATGGCTCGGACCTATCGTCTTCCCACCGAAGCCGAGTGGGAATATGCCGCACGCGGTGGAAAGTTGAGCAAGGAATATACCTACGCCGGCAGCAACCAACCGAGCGAAGTAAGCTGGTATAGTACCAATACCGAGGAGAAAGGACCCCGGACAGTAGGATTGAAAAAAGCCAATGAACTGGGCTTGTACGATATGAGCGGTAATGTATGGGAGTGGTGCGCCGACGGGTACACCCCTTATTCTAATAAGCCTCAAAGCAATCCCGAAATATCCCCAAGCACTTCCAAGGAACGGGTATTGCGCGGGGGTGCCTGGTATTACGATCCCAATTTTATACGGATCACCATTCGCCTCAACGTATCCCCATCTTATCAAAGCTACGGAGTCGGATTTCGCTATGTGAGGGAAGAGTAACCGGGGAGAAGCCGTAAATTTGTCATCCGGTAAAGGGTCTGAATCACCTCAATTGGGTCAATTATGGTGTCGTTAACGTGAAATACTAAGAAACCAATCACGAATGGGTGGGTGTTTGCGCCGCTGCGTACACGGGTTTGATTTTCAGGGAAAGTCGAGAACGGTTTTGCAGATTTTTACCACCGGATAACTTTTTAGGCAGAATTTCATAGGATCTGATCAATGAATTCAAATGGAACCGGTATCTTTCTGAGAAAGTATCGGGAGAACATAGATAATACGCCTGTCCGTTTTCAAGTAGTTTTTTCTTTAAAAAATAGTTCTCAAACTGATAAGGTTTACACTACCCGAAGTATCAATAACCAAAACCCTGAATCCAATGGAAATTTCACCAAGCTTTCTTACTGTTACCTTACGCAGTACGAATCTTTGTTGATGATTCACAAATATTACGTAGGCAATTGTTATTAGGTTTTGTATTTTCGTTGGCATAACTATTTCAAGCATAGCCCTTTTACCTATGAGATCACTTTACCAAATGTTATTTCTGTTAATTTCTGTTGCTTTCTTTACCAAAGCACAGGAGGCTGATCGAAGTTTTATAACCTCTACTAAAAATACAGGTGGTAAACGGACAGCCTTGGTGATTGGCAATGCCGGATATCAACACGCCAACCCCCTTAAAAATCCCCTCAACGACGCCAACGCCATGGAGGCAACGTTGAAGGAATTGGGATTTGACGTAAAAAAATTGACCAATGCCAATCGAAGCTCACTCAAGGAAACCATTAACCAATGGGGCCAAACCCTTACCAACTACGATGTAGCCCTATTTTATTATGCCGGCCATGCCCTTGAAATTGACGGCACTAACTTTCTGTGTCCCGTCAATGCCAACCCGCTCAACCGCGCGCAGGTAGAAGACGAAACCATTACGATGCGCCTGATTACGGGCTGGATGGAAGAGGGTCGCACCAAAACCAACATCATTCTGCTGGATGCCTGCCGTGATAATCCCTTTCGTTCCTTTCGCTCCAACGATGGCGGCCTTGCCAACATGAGTGCCCCCAGCGGGACGTTCATTGGGTTTGCGGCCACGCCGGGCAAAAAAGCCTCCGACGGCGACCGCACCAACGGCCTCTATACCGAAGCGATACTGAAAGCCATCAAAACGCCTAATCAGACCATTGACCAGAGTTTTAATCAGGTCAATGCCTACGTGCGCCAAGCCAGTGGGGGCAAGCAGGTGCCTTTTAAAAACAGTTCATTGGAAGCGGATTTTTATTTTGTAGTGACCGCTCCCGAGCCCGTTGTAAAAACAAAACCCGTCGTTGAAGAAAAGGCAACTGCTTCTAATCAGGTACAACTGCAAAAAAACTACGAAGACCTGCTCACTCAGGGTGTGGAAGCGACCAATAAAAATGACCGAAGGAAAGCCGTTGATGTATTCAAAAAGGCGGGGGCGCTGGCAAATGGATTTAACCTGTCGGACGAAAAAGCGGGAAAGCTGTACGAACAATTCTCCAAAAAGGGCGATAAATACGTGGGCTATGAAGAATACGCCACGGCAAAAGAGTGGTACGGCGTAGCCCAAGCCCTCCGCGACGATGAAGCGATCAGAAAAAAAATCAGTCAGTGCAACTCAAAACTTTAGGGTACCCATTCGATATGGCAAAAATTTACTTTATTTTCTCGGTATTGGTGCTTTGTAGTTGCCTGTTAGGACAAACACCCTTACACGCCGGCAATCCTCCTGCCCGGGTTGCTTTTGTGGACGATGAATACGACAGGTTTCGCAAAGAGGGGGATGCTTTTTTCAAAGTGGGCGACTATAAAAAGGCGTTGAATAAATTCCTTTCCTGTTTGGAAGTGCCCGGTTTCAGCAGCGATACTTACGCCAAAACCCAAGCGGAACGGTGCCAAAAGGCCATAAAACTGGGAGAAGAAGCGGAGGAGGCTTTGAGCAAAAAGAATAATAAAAAGGCGTTGGGGCACTTAGAAGAACTGTTGACCCTCAACCCAAATGATGCCGGTGCCAAAAAGAAACTCGCTGCCCTGTGGGTAACATTTGGCGCCGAGAAATTTGAAAAAGCATTGTATCAAGAAGCCATCAGCGATTACCGGCGGGCGTTGACCTACGGGCCTGACACGCAGACAGAACAGCTGATAAAAACGGCGGAGATGAAATTGGCAGAAACGAAAACAGTTATCCCAACCACGACGGCATCCCCCCGGAAAAGCCCGATTTTAAAAATTGGGGTAGGCGTATTGGGCGTGGGAGCGGGACTGTATGCCCTCAAACTCAACAGCGATTGGAAAGCAAAACTCAGCGCCATTGACAAAGCCCAACAAAGTGGCGATAATGCCGGCTATCAGACTGCCTACAACGACGCCGCCCAATTCCAAAGCTCACAGAGTTTGCGGAATATTTGTGTAGGCGTGGCCGTAGCGGCCGTAGCGGCGGAGGTATTTTTGTGGGTACGAAAGCCAAAGACAACCCAACCCAAAATAAGCCTCACTCCCGCCAATAGCAGCATAGGTTTGGCGTTGAACTACAAATTTTAGGATGATTAACATTCTATTCTCTTATGAAACTTGAAAAATTACCACTTTATATAGCACTCGTTTTGATGGCTGTTTCGTGTACAAAATGGGAACTGCCCGAGAAATGTGCCGAAGCGCTTCCTACGGACATCAGTATAAGCGCAGTTGGCAATACCGTTACTGCTTCAGCAGGTATAAGCTCGGCTACGTGGAGTTTAGTAAATGCCTCAGGAACAGCCGTGAATACGGCCTCCGACACGAGTTATTCATTTACAAGCACTACCTATCCCAACGGCAGCTATACCATCAAAGCCGGCGGGAAAAATGCCTGTGGGTTTAGTTTTAGCTTACAAAAAGCTTATTCGATTTGCACTGACGTGGTGCCGACGGATATTAGTATAAGCACCAATGGAAATATTGTGACCTCTACGATTGGGGGCTTGACCGCTGACTGGAGCTTGGTAAATGCCTCGGGAACAACCGTGAATACGGCCTCCGGCACAAGCTACTCTTTTACAACTACTACCTATCCCAATGGAAGCTATACCATCAAAGCCAACGGAAAAACTGCCTGTAACACTCCTTTCAACTTAACCAAACCCTATACCATCAATACACCGACAAGTACCTCCCTTGTTGAAATGGTAAACATACCGGGCGGCACTTTTGAAATGGGCGATACCCGAAATGAAGGCTTTAATAGCGAAAAACCGGTGCATACCGTAACGGTGAGTGGCTTTAAGATAGGAAAATACGAAATTACCCAAAAACAGTATCAGACCGTCATGGGAACCAATCCGAGCTTATCCACCAATTGTGACGACTGCCCCTTGGAAAATATTAGTTGGCTGGATGCGGTGGCATTTTGTAATGCCCTGAGTGATCGTGAAAGCAGGCAGAAAGTATATACCATCAGCGGGACGACGGTCAGCAGCAACTTAAGTGCCAATGGCTACCGTTTGCCTACCGAAGCCGAGTGGGAATACGCCGCCGGGGGTGGCAGCAGCAATCGGACTCGTTTTGGCAATGGCAAAGACATTGCTGACCCGGCGGAGATGAATTTTGATGGAAGAGCAAGCAGCAAAACAAGCTACTCGGTAGTGGGCGAATTTCGCGACATGACCATAAAGACAGGGAGTTTTGCCCCCAACTCCTTGGGTCTGTACGACCTAAGCGGCAACGTATGGGAGTGGTGCAACGATTGGTACAGTGCTTACACCGGTGGGGCACAGACCAATCCTACCGGCGCTGCTACGGGGTCTAATCGCGTGATTCGCGGCGGTGGCTGGCTCTACGACTCCGTGAGTAGCCGAGTTGCGTATCGCACCAGCCTTACGCCCTGGTTTCGCACCGACAACGTTGGGTTTCGGGTAGTGTCCCTTCAATAAACAGGGGGCTGAACAGCGAAGTGAGTTTAGTCACCGCCGTAGGCGGTGCAACTCAGCGGTCGAATTTTGAAATTTAAACCATATATCCAATGAAAACGCATTTGTTTTGTCTTTTTGCAGTGCTTCGGCGCAGGCCCTCACCGAGTACCAAAAACGGCAGGCGGCCCGGCGGGTAAAACAGGTATTGAAAGATTATGAATAGGGCAGCGTAGGTTGGCCTTGAAATATAAGTTTTAAAAGCGATTAACATTTTCTTTTGAATGAAACTCGGAAAATTACCGCTTTATACAGCGCTCCTTTTAGTGGTTGTTTCGTGTACAAAATGGGAACTGCCCGAGAAATGTACCGAAGCGCTCCCTACGGAAATCAGTATTAGTACAACAGGTAATACTGTGACGGCTTCGGTAGGTAAAAGTGGTGGGGTGTGGAGTTTGATAAACAGTTCCGGACAAACGGTAGATATGGACACGACCTTAAACTATTCATTCTCAGGAAGTGCCTACCCCAATGGTAATTATACCATCAAAGCTGTTGGAAAAAATGCCTGTGGGTTTAGTTTTAGTTTGCAAAAAGCCTATACCCTCAATACCTCCCTTGTAGAAATGATAAACATACCGGGCGGCACTTTTGAAATGGGTGATACCCGCAATGAAGGTGGTCCTGATGAAAAGCCGGTACATACCGTAACGGTGAGTGGTTTTAAGATGGGCAAATACGAAATTACCCAAAAACAATACCGGATCGTCATCGGGACTAACCCAAGTAATTTCACTAATTGTGACGACTGCCCCGTAGAAAGGGTAAGTTGGCCGGATGCCGTGGCATTTTGTAATGCCCTGAGCGACCGCGAAGGCAAGCAGAAAGTATATACCATCAACGGGACGACGGTTACGGCCAATCTGAGTGCCAACGGCTACCGTTTGCCTACTGAAGCCGAGTGGGAATACGCCGCCGGGGGCGGCAGCAGCAACCGAACCCGCTTTGGCAACGGCAAAGACATTGCCAACCCAACGGAGATAAATTTTGATGGACAGGCAACTGCAAGCTACTCAATAGTAGGTGAATACAGAGCCAAGACCATAAAGACAGGGAGTTTTGCTCCCAATGCCTTGGGGCTGTACGATATGAGCGGCAATGTATGGGAATGGTGTAGTGATTGGTACGGTGCTTACAGTAGTGGCTCACAGACCAATCCTACCGGCGCTGCTACGGGATCTAATCGCGTGTTTCGCGGGGGTAACTGGGCCGAATACCCCACGTATTGCCGCGTGGCGAATCGCGGCAACAACACGCCCTTGATTTACTACTACAATGTTGGCTTTCGGGTAGTTTCCCTTTAGTAAATATAGCCCACTCCCCCCCAATGGGGAATAAATAAGTTGGGGGGGAGTGGGCTGCCCGACCGTAACAGCGAAGTGAGTTTTGTCACCGCCGAAGCCTGTGCGGCTCAGCGGTCGAATTTTGAAATTTAAACTATATACCTAATGAAAACGCATTTTCTTTTGCTTTTTGCCTTTTTGCCTTTTTGTGGTGCCTCGGCTCAAACCCTCACCGATTATCAAAAACGGCAGGCGGCTCAACGGGTAAAGCAGGTATTAAAAGATTATGAATCAGCTTTTTGTATTCGGACCAATACAAAGATCGTGAGCGTGGATGAAAAACAGGACGCCCTAAATCGAATGTGGGCCAACGTACGCCCCGATGCCCGGTTTGAAAATGATCTTATTCCCAATAGCAACGGCGCTAAGCTCATTGATTTTAACGAGTATCAGGGACTCGCTTTTGCAGGGTATAATTTCGGAAGCGGATTAATGTACAGCCTGGAGTGGGAAGAAGCCGAACTTAGACCCGTGGACAAGGGGCACATGATGATCTTTTACGGCAGCAAAACGCTGGTGGGTAATTACAAAGGACAGCGTAATCTGCGTTTGGAAGGAAAGCCCTGTCGGGCCGGAGTTTTTATAAGCCTTAAAGGGAGCAGTGTTTTAGACGCCAAAATCGGTTTGATGGACACCGACCTGAGCAGCAAAGGACAAACGTTTTCGCTGACCGAAAATACCAACCCCCTTGAGTTTTTTACCCTCCCTGATGCCGTAGATAAACTCGCTGCCCAAGTCGCTCAGCAACTTCCTGACAACGTCGTGAAAAAAATCTCCATTGAGACATTTTCCTACAATGGTAAAAAGGTGCTGAACGATTTTTCGCATCAGGTGACCGGCAACCTCAAATCGTCGCTCACCCAACATAACCCGGGCATCGAAATCGAAATTACGAGGAGTCGATCTTATGAGCCTTATATGACACTGAGAGGCAGTTATCAGATAGTGGGAAATTTTCTCAAATTAAATGCTCAACTCTATAATTCTGCCGACAAACCCGTCGGAAAAGCAATGACGGCAGAAGTCCTGCGCATCAATTTACTGAATGCAGAAATTGAACCTTCTGCCGAATTGATTGAAGTGGCTACCCGATTGCAGGAAATTGTGGAGAATAAACCCTCCCTTACCCCTGAATCAAGAGAATCCTCCGTCCCTTCTCCCGTCAACTCAGCAGAGTTGCGCTTTGAGATGAGCACAAACAAAGGCAATGGACCTCAAACTTTTACCGAAAATGATACCATGACTGTTTTAGTACGCGTCAACAAGCCGTGTCTCCTCCGGCTGGTGTATCGAGATGCTGCCAATAATCTCTTATTGATGGGCCCTGATATTTTTAAAATCAATGAGTACCAAATAAATAGTTGGGTTGAAATCCCGGATAATAATAATCGTCCTCAAAAGTTTGTCTGCTCGCCACCATTTGGAGTTGAGATGTTGTTGGGATTTGCGACTACGGGATTATTTGAAAGTATCGACACTAAAAAAGAACAAGGTTTTACCATTATTAAAGATGACCTTAAAAAGGTAAAAGAAGCATCCGCAACGTTACAGGAAATGAAAAATATAGTAGTAGCCGAACGATTTATTCAAATAACCACAAAGGCAAAAAAATAGGCAGCATCCAATGGTTGATCTATTTTTGCCTGCTAAACAAATTATCTCATGCGTACATTTTTACTATTTCTGTTGCTGATCAAGATCACTTCCGCTTGGACTCAGGAAGTCATCAAAGCCGATAATTTGCGTCAATCCAATGGGCAAATTATTATTGAATATGAAGTCAAAAACTCATCTGCCTGTTTGAATGTCAGCTCGGTACAGGTCGTGGTAAAATCTACCGGCCAACGCCTCAAAGCTTTGGCTATCAGTGGGGATACCCGAGAAGTCAGAACGGGCAAGCGACAGATCATTTGGAATTACAAGGCTGATAACTTTTATGCCGAAGGGGAAGTGGAAGTAAGTATGCAGGTGGAACCCTGTGTCGTTGTAAAGCCAAAAATCACCGAGAAACCGGACATCATCAATAATGGCCCCGGTACAGGGACGAAAACCGCCCATCCGATTTCGCTCAAGATCGGCGTTGCTGCTTTGGGGATAGGAGCAGGAGCAGGCGCTTTTCTGATTCGCCGCAACTTTACGGATAAGCAGGAAAAACTCAATTCCCTGAATACATCCCTGAAACAGGACAGCAAGGGGCAATTATTAACGCAGGCGGACAAAAATACCTGGGACACGGCTTATCAAGAAACGCTTTCTGCTAAAAAAGCTCCCCTTTTCAATGCACTCGTTGGCGTAGCGGCGTTGTCAGCCGGTTATGAAGCCTACCTCTTACTTACAAAACGAAAAGTAAACCGGCAACTGAGCTTTTCTCCCTCTCGACAAAATTTAGGCGTAGCGTTAACTGTAAATTTTTAAGAAGATGAAAACACATTATACTTCTATCAATTGCATTAGAGATACAATACTGTTATTTATTTTGAGCTTTTTCCTGTTAAGCCCAATGGCTTATTCGCAGCTCTATATCAATACGATCAACTTAGAAAAACTCACCTGGGAGCTGCCCGCTACTTCCGGACAAAATATTGTTGAACATGAAGGGGGCAGTCTCAAGATCGCCGTTTTGGCTCACTGTGACGCGCCGCTGGCAAAAAATGATTTCATGGTATGGGTGGATGGAAAAGTGATCGCTGTTGATCAGGCGCAGTGCGAAAACAATCGCTTTGAGGCAACTGTGACGGTAGGCAATGAAAAGGAACATTCCATTTACGTTACGGTTACGAAAGGCTCCACTACCAAACAAACAGCTCCACTTACGCTGACTGCGATTTCCAAAAATAGAGTGGCACTGGTCATTGGCAATTCAGCGTATCAAAACAGTTCCTCTCTGCAAGACCGACCTATAAATGATGCTAATGATATTTCAAGGCGACTTAAAGCCTTGGGTTTTAAAGTGATAACGCTAACCAATGCAACCAAGCAGCAATCAGAACTTGCCTTGAGAGAATTCAGTAAAATGGGCCAATCCAGTGATGCAGCCTTATTTTTCTATGCCGGACATGGGATTGAAAGTGAGGGAGTTAATTATTTTTTGCCCGTTGAAGCCAAACTGGAATCGCCGGAAGATGCGCGTTTTGAGGCCATCTCTCTCGACTTAGTATTAGGAGAAATGCGGCGTTTTAAAACCAAAATCAACTTGGTTTATTTGGATGCCTGCCGCAATAATCCATTTCGCAGTTGGAATCGTGACGTGGGAGCGCGGGGCTTTAAAGCCGTTGATCGCACTCCTCCCACGATGAAAGTGTACTATGCCACTCAACCGGGAGATGTGGCTGCTAATGGCAGCGGTCGTAACGGAATTTTTACCCAAGCACTCTTAGAACATCTGAAATCAGGAATGGATATTGAAGTTTTAATGCGGGAAGTGACAAAAAGCGTCTACCGTCTGACCAACGGCGCACAGACCCCTTGGTCAGCGGGCAGTTTAATTCAGGAGTTTAAATTTTAATGCGTAGTTTTTATGAAAAATCTGTTTCCTATTTTACTATTATTTATCGTTTACGGTTGTGCGTGGGATGTTTTGAGTGATAAAATGCTTAAACAATGCACATTTCCTGAAATAAATGTCGTTTTTCCGGATGCATCCAACCCATTGCAGGTACAAATGTCCCTTTCGGGAACGACAACAGACGTAACCTCTCTAACGTGGACGATTACAAACAGTAACGGTGTAAAAATACTGGAAAGAGCCAATTTGAATCCCGGCACAAGTACAGTTACTTTTGCCCTTCCTGCGGTGAGTACTTATACGGTATCCTGCCAAATAACGACGGAATGTCAGACTTCACAAACACTCACGAAACAGGCCGTGGTTAACCGTACCTGTGTTTTTCCAACGGGTATTTCAACTCCCGTTCAGGATAACAGTGATCCCTCTAAAGTTCAGGTTTCGTTGACAGGAAGTACGGCTGATGTAGCAACAGTAACTTGGGAAGCAAAAGGAAATACCACGGGGAATGTAGCCGCTTCCAATATCACTAACAATGGTACTTCGGCTACTGTTAAATTGAACGGAAACGATACGTACACCATTACGGCCTCCGCCAAAAGTGCCTGCGGTACCACTTCACCCTTATTATCGGTGACCTATACGTTGCAAACCATTTCATCGGCCTCTTCATTTAAAGCGTGGAGATCGGGAAGTCCTGCTGATGACCAAGGGAATGGTGTGGCAACGGACGGCTCAGGGAATGTCTATGTCATTGGAAATTACAAATCAGCTATTGTTTTTGGAGCTACTACCTTGAACCTTGCCGGTACGAATGATGTTTTTGTGGCCAAATATAACAGTAACGGTGACTTAGCATGGGTGCAAAGAATTACCGGTGACAACAACCTGGCCATGAATGAAGAAGGAAAAAGTATTGCAGTGGATGATAATGGCAATGTCTATGTGATCGGTCAGGTGAGTAACAACGCCGGCTTTTTCAATAATCCGGCGGAAGTAAGAAGCGGGGCTCCGGGAGTCAGAAAACAACCGAATGGAACCTCAGATGCATTTGTCGCAAAATATGACCGCGACGGACAACTGCAATGGAGTAAACTGTACGGAGGAGGAGGACCTGACCAAGGGGTAGGTTTGGCGTTGCACGCTTCCGGATTATACATCACCGGTTTTTTCAGTGCTCCCTCCGCTACTTTTGGCTCAACGGTGATCCCGGCTTCGGGAACAGAAGGCAAATATGATATTTTCATCGCAAAACTCAATCTTACCAACGGAGACGCACTTTGGGCCGTATCCTGTGGTGGTTTTGAAAATGACTTTGCCAGCAGCATAGCTGCCGATACCGACGGCAATGCCTATATCACCGGTAATTTCTCCGCCCCTGCCGATTTTCGTTCCTTTTCGGGCGCTTCCACCAAATATACGGCCAATACTACCCCGGATATTTTTATCGCTAAGTACAACGCCAACGGGAATCTGACAGCTTTTCACAATTCTAATTCAGGAACCCCGGCGTTTGGAAGCAGCATCGCCGTCAGCGGTAATTCAGTTTACGTAACCGGTATCATTCAAGGATCACTCTATGGGAGTACTCCCGTCAATTATCGCGGTCAGGGGGATATTCTGCTCGGAAAGTTTAGCAGCAGCAGTTTAGCGCCCGAATGGATAAGAACAGCAGGTAGCTCGGGAGTAGATGCCGGAAACGGAATAGTGGCCGATAAATCAGGGAATGTGTATTTAACAGGCTTGGTAAGTGATAATTGTGTTTTTGATAATACAACTACCGTTAGATCGGTCGGCGATACCGATGTATTTTTAGCACAGTATGATACTAACGGTAACTTTCGATTTGCTAAACCGGCCGGAGGAACCGGGAAAGACGGTGGTACCGCTCTCTCTGTAAACAGTACAGGCAGTCTCCTGTTTTTAACCGGGTTTTATAGCAGTTCCTTTGTCTTTGGGGCGGCACCGGCTCTCATTTATTCCGGCGGGTTCGATATGTTTGTGGCAAAGTTCCCGGATTAAGGGTTGAGTTATGGCTATGAGTTGCAGTAAGTGATCAAATTTGTAAAATCTTGTCCGATCCGTTATAACGATTCGGCAATCAATGCTGATAATTGAGGGATTCATAGCCTCTGTAACTCTTTTCGGACCTCGCTCGTTGAAAGTAGTCCCCGATTCCGGTGAGATAAGCTTTGTTACACGACTCGTTCTATTGATCTGAAAATTTGATGATGTCTCTGAGATGAGTCAGTCTGTCGGGAGTATTCCCTTGCAGAGGAAAAGTCCCGACAGGACAGAACCGACAGAATGAGTCAAAAGCGAATAATGTAAGGAGCAATGCAATAGTTTCGGTAGGAGGAATTAACCGAGGGCTGACTGTGTCTGATCGCTTTTCTAATATTTGAGTAAGCCGAAATAAAAGCGAAAAGCTTTGAATCCGAAGATACGTTTTGTAAAACGATAAAGGTTTTTCGCCAGCAAAATAGATTAAAACACTGATTGATCTGAGTGAAGAGAGCCGTTTTTATTAATAATTAACAGAGTATGTATAAGAGTAAAATTGAAGTGATTCAGGTAATCAGAGGTATCGCAGCTATATCGGTAGTTTTTTATCATTGTAAAACGAAGTTAACTTCCGATGATTCCCTTAAAGAATTACTCGATTGGCTGTTTAATTCCGGGGCGGCAGGAGTAGATATATTTTTTGTCTTGAGCGGCTTCGTAATGGTCTATTCCATTGAAAGTTATGTAGTTGAAAAAGAAATAAGTTCAATTGATTTTTTGGTGAGACGAATTATTAGAATTTGGCCCGCCTACTTATTTTTTACCCTGTTATATCTGATCATACAGCACTGTTTGGGCGAAGTAAAAAATGAAATTAATTACAAATTAGTAGTAAAAAGTGTACTTTTTTTGCCAACGGCTTCAAGCGACCCCCCACATTATGGATACCCGACCTTATCTGTTGGCTGGAGCCTGAATTATGAAATATACTTCTATTGTATTTTTGCACTTTCTTTGCTTTGGAAAAAATACCGATATCATTTTTTCTTCTTATTTTTCATAACGTTTCTATACTTGTTTCCGGAGATGATGAAGAATACGTTTAGCATCAAGCCGGATGCAGGAAATTATTTTGAAAATACCTACCTGAATTTTTTGACAAACCCTATTTGTTGGGAATTTGCCGCAGGGGTACTTATAGGAGTTTTGTATGTCAATAAATATGCATCTCAAATAATTAAAAAATATACACCGAAATGGGTGGCTTATGCGATTGTGGTATTGGTGATATGGCATTTTATCTCAGGCTTTCGAGGGGGGCATGGAATAACCGGTTGGGGGTTTTCGGCCATCCTTTTGATGTTTGCTGCTGTTTTTTGTTTTGACACCGAAAAGTACCCGCAACGTTTACTTTTTCTTGGAGAGATCTCGTATTCATTGTACTTGGTTCATTTACCCGTACAACTGTTCCTTACCCGTATTTTTGAATTAAACGGACTGCCTATGTTAAGACAAGGACAATCCATGCTTTTCCTCACGGTTGTAACTTCACTTCTTATCGCTTATTTATCTCATGAGCTATTGGAGAAGCAACTATATGATTTAATAGTTAAGAAATTAAAGCAGCGGAGTGTTATTTGATGGCGGTGTTTTCGACCACATTTTGATCGATCCAAGAGATCTGCCTGAGATCATTACACCCAATTCGCTTCATAAACTCGGCATATCGTTCCGAGATGAACTCGTTAGAATAAGTGGTGATGTGCCCGGCCGAGGGTTGGACGATCCATTCAAAAGGTTGTTGCAGTTGTTTTAAACGGGTAACGGCAGGGTAGGAGCCATAGGTAGTAAAATAGTGTCCGCAATTATAAAGCGGCCCGGAAGTATAGGGTAAAACCGTATCATTCGCCCCCTGAAAGACCAGCGTCGGTTTCACGTTGGCGGCCGTGATCAGATCGGTATTCAGAATGCCGTAGCCTAAATAACTCATGAGGCCTTTTATTTGGTAAGTGGCCGTTAAGGTATTGCCGCTCTGATCCAAACTGCCCAATTCCTGCACGATACCCGGCAGCAGATTCTCGAAATCGGCCTCGGTCATGTAATTCAGAGCGGTAACGGTCATGGAGCCGGAGCTGCTTCCTGCCAAAAAGAGTTGATCGGGGTCAATTTTAAATTCCTCACTGTGAGCGGCAAAGTAGCGCAGGGCGGCTTTGGTATCCTGCACGGCTCGATAGAGTGCTTTAATGACGTTGGGGGAAGTGCTGCCGCAGGAATTAGCCTCGGTGGCATTTTCAAAACCCAGTCGGTAATTGATGGCAGCGGCGGCATACCCTTTTTGAGCCAAGAGTCGGGCTTTTCCCATTTCCGCGCCGAGTTCTCCAAACAGGAAAGCTCCTTCGTGGACCATGAGTACGAAGGGTCTTTTGGCGAGGGTATCATTGGCCGGGGCCACAAATTCAAAATTCAGATTTTGGGCGATGCCGAGATAGTTTTTGTTGTTGGCATAGAGGCCGCTTTTTTGCTGCAGTTGGGATTCGCTGAACACATTCTTACTCCCGAAACGAGTGCCCATACATAGAGGAGAAATCGGCTGTTCGGGAGTGATCGGTTTCTTAGTGGTATCAATATGATTGGTGTCTTTGACAGGAGATACTACAATCGGAGGAAGTAACGGTTGTTCCTTGGGCAGTTCTGATATGTTTTTTGACGGTGGATACATACTGTCAATATCACAACCAAACAGTGAAATGCATACTGAAATACACCAAATAGCATGCAATGTTTTCATTGATCAGTCTGAATTGGTTTGAGCAGTTGTCGCTTTTTTGGGATTTACCGTGCTTATCGATGTACAAATTTAGGGATTCACCGGACTTATTCAAGTTTTTTAAAACTTTAAAGTATCCGTATTCACACAAGAAACGAGAGCTTTTGAGCTGTCGTTTCTTGTGTGTTGTCATTTCATTACCAAACCCTATGGCAGAAAATCGTACCGATTAAACGCCCACCAGGCGCGTAGTTCATAGTTAGACTGCCGGAAATCATTGATCTAAAAACACCCATAGTTGCTTCCCTGCTACAAATACCGGCGACGCTCGCGGCAATTCTGAAACGCTGTGTCTTCGCGGTCTACAGTTTCCCAACTCCATACATCCTTAAAAGACTGGATGTATGGAGTTGGGAAATAGATAAAAAGTTAATAGTTTTACCTTGAAATCCTAAAGTTGAACTTTAAAATAACAAGGTAGATGTTTCCCCGAACTATTACTCAACAGCTATTGGAAGACCTTTCTTTCTTCCCCGTAGTAGGTATTGTTGGCCCTCGGCAAGTGGGTAAAACTACCTTGGCCAAATACTTACAAAGTCAGTTAGAGAAGCCTACCTTGTATTTGGATTTGGAATTAGATACCGATGTCCGCCGCTTCGATGATGCCGAAACTTTTTTGAAGACCCAAGCCGATAAATGTATTATTATTGATGAAATTCAGCGAATGCCTCGACTGTTTCCCTTGTTACGGGCATTGATTGATATGGATCGCCGCCCTACTCGGTTTATCTTGCTTGGCTCGGCCTCCCCCGATTTGATTCGAGGCACCTCCGAAACACTGGCGGGACGTATTGCTTATACTGAACTCACGCCCTTGTCATTGGTAGAGGTGCAATCCACAATTCCGATGCGGGAGCATTGGCTGCGGGGAGGTTTCCCGGTGGCCCTTTCCGCCCGCAGAATTACCCAGTCGTTTCGGTGGGTAAGCAGCTTTATCCAAACCTTTATCCAACGGGATTTGCCCGACTTGGGATATGGTGTCAGTACGGAGACCTTCGGTAAATTACTCGAAATGTTGAGCCATTTACAGGGCAGTACCTTGGTGGCGACCGACTTAGGGCGTTCTTTGGGAGTATCGTCACCTACCGTGAGCCGGTATTTGGATTTGCTCGAAGGCAGTTTTATGATCAGCCGTTTGCAGCCCTATCACGCCAATGTGAGCAAGCGTTTGGTTAAAACGCCAAAAGTCTATCTGAGGGATTCGGGGATATTGCACCAATTGGCACGAATCAACAGCCACGATCAACTCTTGGCCCATCCACTGGTGGGGGCTTCTTGGGAGGGGTACGTACTCGAACAAATACGACGGGTAGCGGGCAACGACTGGCAGTACTATTTTTACCGCACCCAGGTAGGAGCCGAAGTGGATCTGGTATTGATAAGCCCCACCGGAAAAAAGATTTGCATCGAAATAAAACTTTCCAATAGTCCCATTATATCCAAAGGGTTTTATGAGAGTATTAAAGATATTAGGCCTGATTTTCAGTACGTTATTGTACCGGAAGATAGGGGGTATTCCAAGGCCGATGGCACAATCGTAGGCAATTTGTCGGATTTTCTGAATCTGCATTTGCCAAAAATCAGTGAAACGTAAATGATGAGCGTCAAAAGCTAAATGTCGGCCTTTTGCGACTGGTCTTATTATTTTTTACCACCGGATAACTTTCTTTAAAAACGGGTTTATTCCTCAATCTTTTTTGCTTTTTTTGTTAAAAAACCTAACCTTAATGAGCAAAATAGACCCTTGCCACGACTACCGTACCTCCGAGAGGCTGTTTTATGAAGCATTGCGAATAGAAGCCCCCGGATCCTTCTCGTGTCTCTACCTCCAAACCTATGAACTCTGCCTGCCGTATGCGATTGGCAAAGGCAGCGACCAATCCGATGCCGAAGACCTGCTGCAGGAATGTCTGGCCATTTTTGTGGAGAAACTGCGCAGCGGCGATTATGTGTTTCAGGAAGGCGCTAAGATCACTACCTACTTCTACCGCGTTTATATGAATCAATGGAAAAAAGCCTTTGAGAAAAAATCAAAACGCGGTGAGGTACGCCTTCAACTACAGAATGAAACCCAACCGGAAGACGAGGAGCCTTACAAGGAGAAAACGGCAGATTCTCCCTTCAGGGCCATTTTGTACGGAGAGGAGGGCGAAGAGGAATCCGTCAATATCAACGATGCGGCCTTCAACGACTACGATGACGACGAGCGGGTGTGGGTCTTCAAAAAACTGACCCGCGCTTTTTCGCTATTAGCCGAAGACTGCCAAAGGGTACTCACTTGGTTTTATGTGGAAGATTGGTCACTGCGGCAAATTGCCGACGAACTGGGCATGACCGAAGCCTCCGCCACGGTCAAGCGTTTCAAATGCGCCAAGTACCTCAAGGAGAAATTCCGCTTGGCTTAACTCCCTCCGTCGTGATCTGTCAGATCCGTTCCATCTGTGTTCTATATAAGGCCTTCTAAAGCGATAAGGTTTTCCCCGAAATCAGTATAAACTCTAAAAAGCATTCACTTGTCATGCTGAAAGCATCTATAATTCTTCTCTATTTGCTGTGTAGCAGTGGTCTCGTCCAAGCCCAATCCAAAGGCATGAAACCCGTGGGGGGCGATGCCCCTGTGGGTACCGAACGGCGCTTGGCGCTGGTGATCGGTAACAAAGACTATCAAAACGTAAGCCGCCTCAATAATCCCCTCAACGACGCTGACGACATGGCCACTGCCCTTCGGACCTTGGGTTTTGAGGTGATCCTTCGTAAAAATCTGACGCAATCCGAGTTTCTGCGCAGTATTGATGAGTTTGGTGACCGCCTCCGTCAGTATGATGTAGGACTGTTCTATTACAGCGGCCACGGCGTGCAGCACAACGGTGACAACTATCTGGTACCCATTGACGCCAACGCCAAAACCGCCCCCGAGATTGAATATGCCTGCGTAAAGTTGGGCCGTACATTGGCCAAAATGGAAGGGGCGAACCTGAAAGTTTCTTTGGCATTGTTAGACGCCTGCCGCGACAGCCCCTTTCCGGCGGGGACCAAAAGCACGACGGCCAAGGGCCTAAATATTCCCAACAACCCACCCGGTAGCTTTGTAGCGTTCTCAACCCGGGCGGGCAGTACGGCAGACGGCAACCAACAGGGCCGCAACGGTCTTTTTACGGCCGAACTTCTACGTCACCTGACCACGCCTAACTTAGGCATTCGCACCATTCTGGACCGCACCACGCAAGGAGTAAGCAGTCGTTCCAATAAATCCCAAATCCCCGGTCGGTACGATGAACTGACGGGGGATTTTGTTTTTGTAGAAACGACCCCCCCCATTGCCAAAACCGAACCTTATACGCCGTCTAAGCGCGAAGAACCTGTCTGCACCGAACCCGTAAAACCAAACACTACTCCCTCGGAGCGGCCAAACGTATTGGGTAAGGGGACTAAATCGTTTCTGGATTTACCCTTTGCAGACATGGCTTATGTGGAAGGGGGCACGTTTCAAATGGGGGATACGCGCAATGAGGGAGAAACTGACGAAAAGCCCGTACATAGTGTGACGGTGAGCAGTTTTTATATGAGTAAATACGAGATTACACAGCGACAGTGGGAGTCTGTGATGGGTAGTAATCCGAGTTACTTTAAGGATTGTGCCGACTGTCCTGTGGAACGTGTAAGTTGGGAGGATGTACAGGTGTTTTTGGGAAAGTTGAATGTACGTACGGGGGGTAATTATCGTTTACCTACGGAAGCGGAATGGGAATACGCGGCGGGTGGAGGTAGCAACAATCGTACACGCTTTGGCAATGGCAAAGATGTATTGGATGCTACGGAAGCGAATTTTAATGCCGAAGTTGAACACAAGAAATCGTATTCGATAACGGGAGAATACCGCGTAAAGACAGTAAAAGTAGGCAGTTTTCGATCCAATGGGTTAGGCTTGTATGACATGACGGGTAATGTATTGGAGTGGTGCTCAGATTGGTACGGTGCTTACAGCAGTGGCTCGCAGAGTAATCCTACGGGCTCTGCTACAGGGTCTAATCGCGTGTTTCGCGGCGGGAGCTGGAGAAACTACCCCGCATTTAGCCGCCTGTCGTATCGCTATGGTACCGCGCCCTTGTATCGCGATAATGACCTTGGCTTTCGGGTAGTTTCCTTTCAGTAAACAGGGTCTGCAAATTTGTCACCCTGTAAAGGGTCTGTAGCCGCCATTTGAAATATTTAAAGATAAATAAAGGGACCGCGAAAGTACTTCTCATAAAACCGACATTCAATCATGGAACACATATCCGAAGAACTATTTAATCAAATCCACGCTTACCTGCGCGGCGAAGGCAGCCCCGAGGAGCGTACAGCCTTTGAACAACAAATGAACCAAAACCCTGAACTCACCCAAGAGGTAGCCTCCCAAAAGAGAATCAAAACCGGGCTGAAAGCCAACGAAAACAAGCGAAAGTTTCAAGACATTCACGCCCAGCTCAAAGCGGCAGGAGCACTGCCCCAAGTGGTAGTACAGCCAACACTAATAGAGGAAGAAATTGAGGAGCAAGCAGCGGTCAAAGTAACCCCGCTGTGGAGTTGGGGCAGGCTCGCCATAGCAGCCAGTGTGATGCTGGCGGTGAGTGTCGGCTGGTATATCTACTCCAATTCCGAACCTACCCAACCGGAAGTAGCCGTTACCCCTGAACCTCCCAACAATAAACCTGACACGGTATCTCCCAAACAGGAAACTGTAAACCCCAAACCCGAAACCGTAAACCCCAAACCGGAACCCCCCAATTTCAAGCAACTCTTCGCCCAAAACTTCAGCGCCAGCCCAAAAATAGGGAGTCCGTTTTCATCGGAAAACTTCGGGGTCAGTCCGAGTCTGGTCGCCCGATGGCAGGCTGATACCGCCACGCTTCACGCGGGCATTCGACTGTTAGATGCGGGTCTCGGACGGTCAGCGTTGGCGGAGTTGGAAAAGTTGGAAAAGAGCAAATTTGAAGAGATACAGCAGCACGCCCAGTGGTACATTGCTCTGTCGCTATTATGGCAAAACCAATATGAAAAGACCAAGGAACGATTGGATGCCATCGTCGCCAACGACAAACACCTTTACCAAGCCCGCGCCAAGAGATTACTGGAAAAAATCAAACCTAACGCCTGATTTGTCATGCTGAAAGCATCTAACCTCTTTTTCCTGCTACTGTTATTGAACATTGGCCCTGCTTTTGCCCAAAAAGGCATGAAGCCCGTCATTCCCGCGGGCACCGAACGGCGGCTGGCGCTCGTGGTAGGCAACAAAGACTACCAAAAGATGAACCCCCTGCGCAACCCGCTCAATGATGCCAACGACATGACCGTGGCCTTGGAGCAATTGGGCTTTGAGGTCATCAAAACAACTAATGCCGACTACCGCGCTTTTCTCAATGCCGTCAATCGCTTCAAAGACCGGTTGAGCACCTCGGATGTGGCGCTGTTTTACTACTCGGGCCACGGCCTGAGCTACGGCGGCAAGAACTACCTGATGCCCACCGATGCCGACATCAGTTGTTTAGACCAAATCGAAGAATATGGCATCTCGCTCAACCGCATCTTGGGAGATATTACGGCCAAAGGGGTCAAGAACAGTTTTGTGTTGTTGGATGCCTGCCGCAACGTACCCAACCTGAAAGTATGCGACAATACCAAGAAGGAGGTGAGTGTAAACAACGGATTGGTCAAACCCACCAACAACCCGCGCGGCAGTATGATCGTCTATGCCACCGAAGAAGGCAGCACGGCCGACGACAACGTCAGTGAGAAAAACGGCCTTTTTACCTCAGCCCTGTTGAAATACCTGACCCGCCCCAATCTCGGCATCCGCAGTATGTTGGACCAAACAACCATGGAAGTGGAAAGGCGGAGCAACGGCAGCCAATCTCCGGGAAGATACGACAAATTGCAGGGTGATTTTGTGTTCGTGCAAACGGGTGAGCCCATTGCCAAAACCGAACCCTACACGCCACCCAAGCGGGAAGAACCTGCCAAGCCCGCCGTGGACTTAGAGCCCGTAGCCATGCGCTACGTAGCCGGTGGCAGTTTTGAGATGGGAAGTAATGAGAATGATGATGAAAAACCCATTCACCGCGTAACAGTAAATAGCTTTCGGATGGCGACGTATGAGACGACGGTAGCGGAATTTGAGCGTTTTGTAGAAGCGACGGGCTACCAAACTGATGCCGAGAAAGGAGATGGCAGCTATGTATGGAATGCGAGTGTGTCAAAATTTGAGACGCGAGCAGGCATCAACTGGCGTTATGGAGCAGAAGGTACCATTCAGTCTAATAAACAACACCCGGTGATTCATGTAAGTTGGAACGACGCGGTAGCGTATTGCGAGTGGCTAACGCGCAATACGGGCAAGACGTATCGCCTGCCTACGGAAGCGGAGTGGGAATACGCGGCGGGTAATGGCAGTACACACCACAAATACAGTTGGGGTAATGATGAACCGAGCAGTAAGGCCGTAGGCAATATAGCCGATTCAAAAGCGAAGAGTCGGTTTAATTTTTCGTGGGCCTTAGATACTTACGACGATGGCTACGCTACAACTTCACCGGTGGGTACTTATGCAGCCAATGGCTATGGTTTACACGACATGAGTGGCAATGTATGGGAGTGGTGCAGTGATTGGTACGACAAAACCTATTATACCAACAGCCCCGGCAGCAATCCTACAGGCGCTGCTACGGGGCCTATTCGCGTGCTTCGCGGTGGTAGTTGGAACGGCGACCCCGCGAATAGCCGCGTGGCGAATCGCAGCACCGGCGCGCCCTCGTATCGCAGCTACTTCGTTGGGTTTCGGGTAGTTTCCCTCCGGTAAACAGGGAGACAGTCCGTCATGCATTCCGCATTTTTTCCTTTAAAAAATAGATACGAACGCAGCGGTGGAGGGAGTAGGAAGGAGGGGCGACGGGGTCGCCCAGACTGAGTAACGACCGGAACAGCGAAGTGAGTTACCCTTACGGCGAAGCCGTCGAATTTTGGAAATAAAATGCAAATCAAGCTGTTTACTATCCCTCTTACGGACGACGGCCGTGCCCAAGCCGAACTCAACCGATTTTTGGCAGGGCATAAAGTGCTGGAGGTAGAGCAACGCTTTTATCAGAACGAAAAAGGCGGTGGCTGGAGCTTTTGTGTACGCTACATTCAAAACGGGATCGTGCCCGAAACTCCCGCACTCAAAGGGAAAATAGACTACAAAACGGTGTTGAGCGAAGCCCGGTTTGCCGTTTTTTCCATTTTGCGTGATATTCGCAAAGTACTTGCCAATGAGGATGCTGTGCCGGCCTATGCCGTATTTACCGACGAAGAACTGGCCAATATCGCCCAACTAAACGAAATCAGTCCATCAAATATGCTTAAAATCAAAGGCATTGGTGAGAAGAAAGTAGAAAAGTACGGCAAGAAAATGGCAGAGATGTACCAACTCAAAACCGCTTGACCCATGAAACGGGAAGGATACTTAATGGAAAAAATCGCCGACCCCGACAACCTGCGTTGGGCGTTTTGGAAAGCCCAACGGGGCAAAAGCGCCAAAGCGGAAGTGAGAAACTATCAAAAAGGCTTGGACAAAAACCTAATGAGGTTGCGAGAAGAATTGTTGGCGGGAGCCGTGTCGGTGGGCAACTACCATTACTTTAAAGTATATGATCCTAAAGAACGCCAAATCTGCGCGGCTGCTTTTTCGGAAAGAGTCCTGCACCACGCCCTGATGAATGTATGCCATGCCAATTTTGAAAAATACCAAATCCACGACAGCTACGCAAGCCGTTTGGGCAAAGGCACTTTTGCCGCGTTGAAGCGAGCACACTCTTTTCAGCGAAAATACCGATGGTTTTTAAAGCTCGACGTGCGCAAATTCTTCGACAGCATCGACCACGAAGTACTCAAAGCACTGCTGTTGAAGCGATTCAAAGAGGCCGGCTTATTGGCTGTTTTTGCCGCCATCATTGACAGCTACCATACCCAATCGGCCAAAGGCGTGCCCATCGGCAACCTCACGAGTCAGTATTTTGCCAATCATTACTTGGCCGTTGGTGATCATTTTATCAAAGAAACCTTGGGGATAGAGGGCTACGTGCGATACATGGACGATATGGTGCTTTGGAGCAACGACAAAACGAAACTCCATCAAAAAGGCCGGCAATTGAGCACCTTTTTGGGGGCTGACCTGAAGTTGGAATTGAAGCCATTCTGCCTCAACAAAGTGTCGGCAGGGTTGCCGTTTTTAGGTTATTTAGTGTATCCTTTTACCGTAAGGCTCAATCGAAATAGTCGGGATCGGTTTGTTAAAAAACTAAACTTGTATGAACGAAATATCACAAATGCCGTATGGAACCAAGGTGATTATCAGCGACATGTGTTACCTTTACTGTCGTTTGTAAAACACGCTGAAAGTGCGGGATTTCGAAGAAAATGGCTGCAAAGCCATTCCTAACGGGCAATGGCTGTAAAGGGTCTAATCGCGTGATTCGCGGCGGAAGCCGGAACAATAACCCCGCGAATAGCCGCGTGGCGAATCGCAACAATAACATTGGCTTTCGAGTTGTAGCTTAGCCCCCTGACCCCCAATGGGGGACTTAATTATTCCCCCATTGGGGCGGGGCCATCCATAGGGTTAGGGGTCTGAACCCAACCCGTGAGTAGCGTTGTCGAAAGGGGGTTGGTAATTTTGAAGTATAACGAACCAAACAATACCGATGAAAAAGCTGTTTTTCTTACTGTTGACTTTGTTTATGTATCAAAACGGCGCCAAGGCCCAGCCCAAAGGCATGAAACCCGTGGGAGGCAATGCTCCCGCCGGCACCGAACGGCGGCTGGCCTTGGTAGTAGGCAACAAGGATTATCCCTACCTCAATCCGCTGCGCAATCCGGTCAACGACGCCAACGACATGGAGGCCGCTCTTAAAAGGTTAGGCTTTGAGGTCATTTCTGTCACCAATGCTGATTACCGCGCCCTGACCAATGCCCTCACTCGCTTCAAGGAAGGATTGACGCAGTCGGATGTGGCCTTTTTTTATTACTCCGGCCACGGGGCCAGCTACGGGGGGAAAAACTACCTTTTACCCACCGACCTGAACGCCGACTGTTTGGAGCAGATCGAAGACCAGGGGCTGTCGCTGAACCGCATTTTAGGAGATATTGCCTCCAAGGGTGTTAAGAACAGCTTTGTCGTGCTGGACGCCTGCCGTAACATCCCCAAACTGCGTCTGTGCGACAACAGTAAAAAAGACATTACCACCAACGGCTATGTAAAACCGACCAACAACCCACGCGGCAGCATGGTGATCTACGCCACCGAAGAAGGCACCACTGCCGACGACAACGCTACGGGGCGTAACGGGCTGTTTACGGGTGCGTTGCTCAAGTACCTGACGCGCCCCGATCTGACCATCAAAAATATCTTAGACCAAGCCTCTATTGAAGTCGATGATAAAAGCGGCGGTCGCCAAACCCCTGCCCGCTACGACAAGATTTACGGCGATTTTTATTTTGTTCTTTCAGGCGATACGCCCGCTCCCGTAGTCAAAACCGAACCCGTCAAGCCCGTTGTTGATTTGGAACCCGTAGCGATGCGCTACATCACCGGGGGGAGTTTTGAGATGGGCAGCAGCGAGGGCGAAGCCGACGAAAAGCCCGTACACCGCGTGACGGTGAAGGGGTTTCGAATGGCGACTTATGAGACAACAGTGGGGGAGTTTGAGAAATTTATCGAAGCGAGCGATTATAAAACCGATGCCGAAAAGGAAGGTTTCAGCAACGTGTGGAACGGCAAAGAATGGGAAAAACGCACCGGCATCAACTGGCGGCATGGCGCGGATGGCAGTATCCAAACCAACCGCCAACATCCGGTGATTAACGTAAGCCACAACGATGCCGTAGCTTACTGCGAATGGTTGACGCGCAAGACGGGCAACACCTACCGCCTACCCACGGAAGCGGAGTGGGAATATGCCGCAGGCAACGGCAGTACGCATAACAAGTACAGTTGGGGCAATTCCGCTACCGAAGGGGTGAGTGGAAATGTAGCCGACGAAACCGCTAAGAAGACCTTTACAGGCTGGACAGTTTTCTCGGGTTATGAAGACGGCTATACTTACACAGCCCCTGTGGGGAAATTTAAAGCCAATGCTTTTGGCTTATACGACATGACGGGCAATGTATTGGAATGGTGCGCTGATTGGTACGGGTCTGACTATTATGCGAACAGTAGCAGCAGCAATCCTGTGGGGCCTTCTACAGGGCCTTTTCGCGTGCTTCGCGGTGGTAGTTGGGACTACGACCCCGCGATTAGCCGCGTGGCGATTCGCGACCTCAACTCGCCCTCGAATCGCAACAACTACGTTGGGTTTCGGGTAGTTTCCCTCCGGTAAACAGGGAGACATTCCATCATGTATTCTGCATTTTTTCCTTTTAAAAAAGAGATACGAACGCAGCGGTGCAGGGAGTAGGAAGGAGGAAGGGCGACGGGGTCGCCCGGACCGACTGAGTAACGACCGGAACAGCGAAGTGAGTTTTGTCACCCCGTAGGGGTCGAATTTATTTTTCAAACATGCAAATCAAACTGTTTACCATTCCACTTACTGATGATGGCACCGCCCAAGCCGAGCTGAACCGGTTTTTGGCGGAGCAACGCTTTTTCATAAGTGATTGCCAACACCCTATAGCACCTCTGCTGTCGTTTGTAAAACGCGCCGACAGTGCGGGATTTTGAAGAAAATGGCTGTAAAGCCATTCGTAACGGGCAATGGCTGTAAAGGGACTAATCGCGTGCTTCGCGGTGGTAGTTGGAACAACAACCCCGCGAATAGCCGCGTGGCGAATCGCAACAACAACACGCCCTCGAATCGCAACAACAACGTTGGGTTTCGGGTAGTTTCCCTCCAGCTTAAAAGGAAAAAATGCAGATGCATGACGGATGTCAAACCTGTTAAACCGGCCCTTGTCCCGACCCCGTAAGGGGCAAAAAGTGAGTAAACCCAACCCGTGAGTAGCGTTGTCGAAAGTGGGTTGGGATTTTTGAAGAATAACGAACCAACAATACCGATGAAAAAGCTATTATTTTTACTGCTAATCTTAATCATCTCTCAAAATGCCGTTTTGGCGCAAACCAAAGGCATGAAACCCGTGGGCGGTGATGCCCCTGCGGGCACCGAGCGGCGCATTGCGCTCGTGATCGGCAACAGAGATTATCCCTTTCTCACTACCTTAAAAAATCCGCTCAATGATGCCAACGACATGGAAACAGCGCTCAAGAGGCTGGGGTTTGAGGTCATTAAAGTTACCAATACTGACTTCCGTACCTTGACCAATACCCTCAATCGCTTCAAAGAAGGGCTAAGCAGTTCGGATGTGGCTTTTTTCTACTATTCAGGTCACGGTGCCAGCTACGGCGGCAAAAATTACCTGCTGCCTACCGACATCAACGCCGATTGCCTGGAGCAGATCGAAGACCAGGGCGTATCACTGAATCGAATCTTAGGAGACATTGCTTCTAAAAATGTCAAAAATAGCTTTGTGGTTTGGGATGCCTGCCGCAATATTCCCAAGTTGAAACTCTGCGACAACGCCAAAAAAGACTTTGCCACCAACGGCCCGGTCAGACCCACCAACAACCCACGGGGCAGCATGGTGGTGTATGCTACCGAAGAGGGTACAACGGCCGACGACAACGCCACGGGGCGCAACGGGCTGTTTACGGAAGCCTTATTGCGTTACCTGACGTTACCCAATCTGACCATCAAAACGATTTTGGACAAAGCTTCTTTGGAGGTAGATACCAAGAGCGTTGGTCGCCAAACCCCCGCTCGTTACGATAAAATTTACGGTGATTTTTATTTTGTGATCAACAAAGACAATCCCGTTCCCGAAAAGCCCATTGTGGTGCCACCCACCCGCGTTGACCTGCCCGTTGGGCCTGAAATGGTGTATGTACGTGGTGGCAGTTTTGACATGGGTAGCACAGAGGGGGAGGCCGACGAAAAGCCGGTGCATACGGTGACGGTTTCGAGTTTCAGTATGGCCAAATACGAGACAACAGTGGCCGAATTTGCGGAGTTTGTGGCCGAGACCAATTATAGGACGGATGCCGAGAAGGAGGGAAACAGCAAATTGTGGAATTCGATGACGAATAAAGTGTACGACTCTACGGGCATTCATTGGCGTCACGGAGCGGACGGGGTGCGACTGTTGGTGGCTAATTACCATCATCCGGTCGTCCACGTAAGCCACAACGATGCGGTGGCCTACTGCGCATGGCTCAGTAAGAAAACGGGCCGGACGTACCGCTTACCCACGGAAGCCGAGTGGGAGTACGCGGCGGGTAATGGCCTCAAGCACAGTAAGTACAGTTGGGGAGATTCCGAAACTGCCGGTGTCACCGGCAATGTAGCCGATCAATCGTACAAATCGGCTTTTGATGGCAAATTCAATTATAACAGTTTTACGGGTTACACCGATGGCTATGCTTATACCGCTCCGGTGGGTAAGTTCAAGACCAACGAGTTTGGATTGTACGACATGACGGGTAATGTATTTGAATGGTGTGCCGATTGGTATGGTGCTGATTATTACGCTAACAGCAGTAGCAGCAATCCTACGGGCCCTGCTACGGGGGCTTCTCGCGTGCTTCGCGGTGGTAGTTGGACCGGCACCCCCGCGTTTAGCCGCGTGGCGTATCGCAACCTCAACACGCCCTCGTCTCGCGACTTCTCCGTTGGGTTTCGGGTAGTTTCCCTCCAGTAAACAGGGAGACAGTCCGTCATGCATTCCGCATTTTTTCCTTTTAAAAAAGAGATACGAACGCAGCGGTGGAATGGAGCAAGGAGGGAGGGGCGACGGGGTCGCCCAGACCGAACGCGAAATGGAACAGCGAAGAGAGTTTTGTCACCGCCGAAGGCGGTCGAAATTTTTTTCAAAGAAATACAACAGGTACCGGTAAGGTTGGGAGGGAAATGGGAATAAAGTACCAAAACCGAATTCGTCTCATGTACGCCCAACTCATTTCCGCTCCCGATATTCGCAACCGCAACCGCGCATTGACCCTTAGTCTTTTTTTGAGCACCGCTTTGGTCTCAGCATTGTGGTTGATCCGAATTCACGGTTCTATCAAAGAGGCTACGCATCCAACAGCCCAAATTGACACGGTAGAGCTATTGACATGGGTGCCGTTGCAGATAGAAGTTGCTCCTCGTCAGCGGGTATCGTCAGTGGTTAATGCCTCAGGCGCGGCTCCTGCACCTCGTTTTGCCCCCAAACCTACCCCCGCTCGTCCTCGTGCGTCTGAAATCAAAAGCACTACGCAACCCGTAGTGGCGCAAACGGCCGAGTCACCCGTAGAAACCCCCAAAGTAGATCCCGGCAGTCTCTACAAAAAGACCGAACACAAGGGCAGTGGCAATGAACCCAAAGCCGCCACTGACCATGGCGGTGCCCCCAACGGCACCCCAACGGGCGGCTATGATGGCCCAAGCAAAGGTACGGGCGGTATCGGATTGGATCTGGCCGGCTTTCGGTTCGGTAAAATGAGTCTCCCGGAAGACCCCTACGAAGAAGCAGGCCGCATCGTGTTTCGCATCAAAGTCAACGCCGAAGGCGAGATTTTGTCGCTCAACGTCATAGAAGCTACCGTGTCGGGCACTGTGGCGCAGTGGTATAAACAACAATTGGCTCAACTTACTGTACTTCCCACCTCCCGCGGCGAGCGCCCCGAAGTCTCCGAAGGACGCGTTACCATCAGAATCGTGTCGAGATAACGGGGCTCACCTCAGCGGACCGCTGGAAAGCGATTTTGTCTGAATTGTTGATTATATTTGGTGAGAAGATTCAAATTAACAAACTTGAAAATTAACTGCTGACACAGTTCAATGAAAACTCTCAAATAAAATAACAGAGTCCTCCTTCTTTATATTGGAAGCGGGGACTCTGTTATTAGTACAAACCGGAGATTTTGTCTTAATACATTGCTAATCAACTAAAGAGGCAAACCTTTTAAAGGCCCTTCCTTAATTTTACCCACTTGTTTACTGATTTCAGCACCTCCAAATCTCCCTACGTTTGATCTCATAAAATTTAATTTATTACATAAAACACGCTAAGACAATCGCTCCAAAACCCCTAATTCATACTCTAAATCTTTCATCTCTTCTTTCGTAAGCACCTTATATTCTTCTAAGCGATGCTTCAACTTGAATACAATAGCTTTGTCGCCTGCCTGCATAACAATACTCATACGATTTACCCGAACCGGTCTACCCAGTAGCTCTGAGAGAGTTTCAGCGGTAACTTGATGACCAATGGCAGAAATAACCTCTGATTCTTCAGCGATCATTACACGAACAGTTACCAAATCAATAGGTTTATAGTCAAATACTCCAAAAGCGGTGAGGATAGAGGAGTTAAGAAGATACAGCTTTTTCGTCATCAGGCTTTTGTTTAGCGTTTTTATGGGCTGTTTTTACTTGTTCCAAACTTGGCGGAGGAGACTGTACAAAGTTTTTTATTTCCTCATTGCCGGGCAAATCACTATTATTGTCGAACCAAATACGATATTCGCTTATAATAAAGCCCTGTACATCTTTATCACTTTTTTGATAATTGCCGTTTTTATCGAATTTCAAAAAAATGGTTAACTCATAAAGATTGTAAAAAGCATTTTTTGAAGAATCAAAACAAAGCTTTGGGCCAACCTGTGTCATATAAGGATAAAAGTTCAACTGCCCTCCGTTCATTTGCAGACCGATCTGCTGCCCCCAAAGACGAATGTCACTTTCGCTTGACAGATAGGCCTCATAACACGACATCACGTATTTGTCTTTGAGTTTGAAATGGACCGTCAGTCTTTTTTCCAATGATTCTTTCCATTCTTTTTGCAATAGATAAATACTTAAAATCAACGGAAAGAGAAAACTGAACACTGTAATGGCCGGATCAATGGCGTTTGTCCAATATTGGCTTAAAATTTTAGATACACCGGTATATCTGTAATAGCAAAAGAGGAGAACAGCCACAAAGAATGAAAATCCGCCAAAAATATGTAATCGGTATTTTTGAAGGGTAAAGGCTAATAAAAACCGAAATGGTTTCATGGTACTTCGTCCGGTTTAGGTAAAACAGGACGATTTTTAAACTCTGCCAATGCCATATACTTAGTTTTATCAAGCCATCCCCTTTCTGCTTGTATTACAGGATCAAAATCCAACATTTTCTTTAGTTGTTTCATACGAGACAATTCCCAAAACGATGTAACGTTCTCTTTGTCTGGCTTGTCTCTTAATTGGTCAATGATATAATTTTCAAAGTCTATCTTGTAATCTTTTTGGGAAGAAATTTTTGACTCAAACCAATTGTCTCCCTCAAAAAGTTGACTATATTTTTTTTCTCTATCAACAAGTGTCAAATCAGCTTTGACTTTAATGGATCCTAAACCCAGCGGTTTTCCCATACCGATTTTGTGGCAGCATCCTTCCGGTAAATTCAAAGCCCTCAACAACGCACCAAGCTCAACTTCTGTAAGATTATCAAAACGAATACGGCCATTGAATGTAGTACTAATAGGAATAGTTTGTACTACAGTGAATTGTATAGTTTCATTGCTCATAATGACATCACGTACTTTACGCTGAATGGATTGTGGCCATTCAGCGTAATTTTTAGTAATGTATGTTTCAACGATTGGATGATTATGGTGGTCCATCTGACGTTGCCCTCGTCTGTCAATTTTATAAATTCTATCAGTTACTATTTGATCTTTTTCTAAGGCCTTCAATTTGAATTTGTCAAAATCAAGCTTTCTAAAAGTAATATTGCGCCAATTTTGTTTACTACTGTTGTCTGTATCTCTGTGCCAATATTGTTTGTAACCTCGTATTTTAGCCTCATTACTCCACGTTTTAAGTTGCTTCCCCTTTTGCTCTAAATACATTTGGTAAGCTGTTGGTT
Organism: Spirosomataceae bacterium; assembly: GCA_046329125.1. GTDB lineage: Bacteria > Bacteroidota > Bacteroidia > Cytophagales > Spirosomataceae > Runella. Next base: position 99,592 of record JAXLVD010000020.1, read on the forward strand.
TGGGAGTAGCCAAAGTGTTTAATATATTCTCTTCTAGTTTTACAGTTTCATTGGATATTTTCAGGTCTTCAAAATAAACTTTACCTACACTAAGCCCTTTGACTTTACCGAAAATACTTTCGGCAAAGTCTGTAATCTCACTTATCTGTAGTATATGAGGAATATGTGCTTCTTTGCCAATTGAATAATCGTAAGGCACACGGTAGTTTTTACAGTGACCAAAAGAGATAATAGTGGGTATTGATTCACTTTCGTCAACTTCATACCAGACCGGAACACCGATATAATCAATATCTTGCGGTAATGATCGACTGAAACGGTCAGGTTTTTTTGCCAATTCCACTACATTACCCATATCTTTTTTGGTATTCCGTGTATCATCATCTTTATATGATTTTATTATTGAATCGTTTATAGGTATCCCGGAAGATCCTTCTTTCTGTTCGTAAAGAACTCGAAAGTTTTGTATAAGATGATTTTGTACGCCAAAACTGCCGGTATTTATATTGATATATAATTTACTATTATCAGTTTCAAACTTATACGTGAACTCATCTTGTGAATAATTGCTGGATCTGGAGTATTGGGCAGGTAATTCTTTGGCTTCAAATATTTCAAACGTTTTTTCGGTATTATTGAAGTGTAAAAAACCTATTTTCTTCTTTATCCCACTTTTCTCTGCTTTAGTATCATCGATAACAGTGAGTCTATGGTACAACTCTCTATCTTCAAAATTTGTAAACTTCCCATAACTCATCATCTCCACCATTGTCCGTATCAACCCACGGAATGAACTGCCGGGAATGGCAACAGCATCACCGATTTTGAAGAACTCAGCCCCTATTCCGCGAATAAACAAAGGAGTCTTTGCCGTGACAGTTACCTCTATATAGCCGCTTAGATCTTTATAAATACTAAAATCGTTGTCTTTTGCATTAGTTGGTACCACTGTTTGGTTGAGCGAAACAAAGTTGTAAGGAGCTGTAGCTGCTTGGCGGTTTTCGTCACGGCGAGCAGATTGGGGCTGAATCTGTTTTTGAGAATCAGGGTTACTTGGTTCTATAACAGGGCTTTTACTGTAAGTTGATTTTATGTTGTATTTATCTCCCTCTATTTCAACCCAAATCAAAGCATCTCGGTTACGATTTAATTCATACTCATCAATAAAAAGCCCTGCAAAATCATTTTTACGAGTATCTATACCGGTTAGAGAAAGAGTCTGTTTAGCCTCTTTCAGTCGTACCTTAAAAACGTTATTTTCTAAGTAAATTTCGCCTATTTGTGCCATGATTTCATTTTATGTCAAATCCAACAAACCGACTGTCAACATACGTGGCTACTCCCTGCTCGTAGCCGATATACTCATGCTTGATCAAATGAATCAAGCCTTCGAAATCTGCGCCTTTTAATTGTTTGGCTATTTCGCCACGCAGTACGGCAGTTGTCGTAATATAATCTCCCGTGTCGTCCTTTGTTCGGTGCCCAAAAGAATCGCCTTGTCTCCGAATCAATATCTCTTTCTTTGCATCAAAAACCCGACATTCAACCAATGCATTTGGGTCAATCCTTGCCATATCCACCGGGCAGGGTCTGACCTCAATTTTGTCATAAAGCCAAAACAGGGCGTAGCCATCCGTAAAGCTTTCAATAAGCAATTTTATGTCGTTGGTGATTTCCATGCGTCAAGTGTCAAGTTTTTAAATGCTTCAGGAATCATATAACCATTTTTGCCGAGTTGGCCGAGGTCAAGCTCACTATCACCCATATATACCGTGCCCGATACGCCTTGCAAGACCCCGCGGCCTATGTTCTTTTCGCCGCCAATAGGCAAATCGGCAGTCCAGAGGTCTTTTAAAATAAACATTAAAAGGGCCGCTTCCGGCAACAGATAATCGGGGATTTCGATCGTAAGTTGAATCGTCCCTTTGGCCAAAGGTTGCGACTCCTGCAAAGCCCCGCTGATGGTTCCCCCCGTAAATCGGTCTATTTTGATTCGGGTTTGGTCAATCTTCGCGCTATTGCTGAATACGTTTTCTGTGAACCGAAGTTTTGATTTTTTAGCTTTTTTGGTGTTTTCGTTCACGAAACCGAACAACTCGTCAATTTTAGATTCAGCATCCCTTGCGCTGATCGTGTTAAGTATCCGTACGCCTCGGTGCCGAATGGCCCCGCGCAAGGCTTTGCCGCTTAGTATAAAATCCTCTTCTTCGCTGCCGGGCTTTCTTCGTTTTAATTGCGTTTTATCCGGCTCATTGCTTTTTACCCCGTAGGCAGAGGTCAAAAAAGTAGTTTTGAGGGCGAAAGTGGCCTCTATTTTGAACAGTAAATTTTGTTTGGTTTCTAAATGAGGGAGTTCTGAAGCTGTTGGTAATTCGTTCTTTTGTAAGTAGTTAAACCAAGCAGTGGCATCTGTAGGAAAAGCAAAAATAGAAGCCGCGGGATTTATACATTCTATTTCACCAAAACCCGAAGTCTCATGAGCTCCGATACGGAAATCTTGTTGGAGAAGTTCTAAAACCGTACCGGCCATCTTCTTGAAGTGATCGAGGACAAAATTAGCTCTGATGGTAATTTCAGCCCTGAAACGGAACAAATGCCCGACTTCAAGCAGTTCATAGTCATACTTGCCTTGATCTTTGGCTAAATTCGTGGCATGTTCGATCTTTACTCCGTCTCGCACCGTTGTATAAAATGTTTCCCCGATCAGGGACGCATCTTCAAAAACAATATGCGATTGATAGGAGCCATTGTCCTCATCTACGCCCCAAAACTGTCGGAACGAAATATCCTCCTCTCCGTAGATGTCTTTGAAACGTCGCCTGAGTTTTCCCGCGATGGCAGATGCGGGAATATAAGGCGTGCCGTCGGGCAGTTTGATGATTTCTTTGTCGGCTTTGTCGTTTAGGCCACTGCCCAATAGCAAAGGGGAGTTATTACGCAGCGTAGCTGTCAAAATGATCTTACCCGTAATACGCTCCTTAAAATCGTAGCCTGTAAGTGTTGGTTGTTTCGCTGACATTTTTCTATGAGTTGTTGGCTTTGCGTAAATAGTCAAAAAAGGCAATCCAATACGCATGTTCGGTAATAGCTGTCGCTTTCAAGTCCTTATACAAATCGACATCGGCCAAGGCTTTCCCGGCGGGCTTCTCTTTAAAAGGTTTAAGCCCGTCTTGGGTAGATTCATTAAAAAAAGCATCAATCTCAGCATCACTCAATTTCATAACCGCCTGCATTCGGCTGATAAGGCTATTGGAAAGACGCTTGCCGCCCAATCGCTGATTCAGCCTTCGGACATCGTTATACGCCCTTGTTTGGAGGGCCTGTTGTTGTTTTTCCCGAGTGTGTTGCTCAACGATTTCCTTCATAAAGGCAGGCGGGTCTTTCTCCGGAGTAGTGTCTTCTTGCGGCACTTCCGCCGTAGTGTGCAGGTTCGCTTTGTATTGATCCATCTCCGCCGCTGTCAGAAAACGTACTTTACCAAACCCCTTATGGAGCCATTCGCCAATGGCCATTTCTGTGGGGAGTGGTTCCGATACTTTTACTTTGAAAGTAGAACCTTCCTCAAAGGCCATGACTTTGCCCGTTTTGGTCAGCCACGTACTGTTGAATTGCTCAATGGCTACGACCCGGGCGGTGGCGGCTTCCACAGTCACCTTTTTCGCCAAAGCACTTTCTAATGTTTCTTTGGCAGGCGAAGGGTATCCGGCATCATTGTATAAAATCAAGGGACTCTGTGCTACCAGATAACAATCCCCTTCAATGGTATCTACGGCAACCGGTTCCGAAATAGGGGTAATTTCCACTTCGATATTGCCGTATTGTGAGGACTTACTTTTGCCCAATCGGTAGGGCTTGGTGCCGCCGAAATGGGCATACAGTTGTTCCAAACAAGCCCTGTCGCCTGTGATCTCTCCCTCAAATTTCGTCCCCTTAGCTAAGGCTTCGTAATAAAATATTCCGCCTGCCGGTTGATTTTTCATGCTGCGCCCGGCACTGCGTTGGGGGCGGGAAGCGTGAAAATTGAAATGCTTTTCGACTTTTACTTTACCGCTATTCCCTACAAACCCACCGACTCCTTTTGTCACCGTATTTTCGGACGTCCCTGCCAAAATATTGTGATAGATGGCCGTTGCCGCGTATTTTTCCTGATGAATAGCCGTTGGCAAGGGCTGTGCCCCCGCCGGATAACAAGGGCCGAATCTCAATTTGTCTTCCAAAAAAAGGGTGTTGAATTCGGCAGAACCTTTGTTAGGATGGGCACAAGCCAACATCCCCATCAATTGACTTCCGGTGATGTAATTTTGAGAAAAGACGGTATTGGTATCGGTATTTTGGGTACCCAATACCGTGGGCTCCCGAAGAGTGATTTTTACAGACAGCGCATAAGCGGTTGCCGGCCATAGCTCAATTTCAGTTTGACGTATATCTGCGTCCGTTGGCTCTTTGGGATTTGCCGGGGCCGGCTGCAAGGTACACTTGATTTGGCCGAAACCTCTATTGCGTCGTATGCCTGCCCGGCGCAGATTTGACATGGCCCGTTCTAACAGGGCCTTTTGGGATTCGTTCAACTCCAACTCAAGAGTGGCCACAAACGCCTTTGCCTTTTTATGGTTGAGCACGCCGTAAGTGCGTAAGGCGGTATCTTTGGCTATTTCGTGGTCATCGATGGCAGTCTGTTGTACCCGTATCAGAAAATAGTTCTGAATTTGGTATTTGTTTAAGGCATCCTTGGTTTGAAAATAATCATGTTGGTCGTCGTAACCTTTGAGGTAGAGGTTCGATAATTCGAGCTTTCCATGGTTGAAACGGTCGCCTTCAACTCCAAAGAAATAACAAATGATTTTCACAATCTCCTCTTTCGATTTTCCTTCCATTTCCAGAACCTCGATCATACTCTCTTTCAGCAAGCCTTTGAAGGTTTTGCCCGGGAAGTAGGGAAAGCCATTTTGGTCAAACACAAACTGACTGTCGAGCGTAGAGGTGGTCTCTGCGTTGGAGCAGAGTAGGTACGATTGCGGTTCTACGCGAATTTGATAGATAGCCATGGTTATTTCAACAAGCTTTTGGGGTAAAAATCGGTCATTTCGATGGCATCATAGCTGTATTTTTGGAAAATACCCCTTTGATCCACGGTCCCGCGCATCAGCAAATGCTGTTCAAAAACCTGCTGTTGGGCTTCGCTCTGAAACAGCAACTCGCGCATCTCGGCGATTTTGTTTTTGGGCCAGGCTTTCCGCTCTCGGTCAGTAAAACCATAAAAATCTTTCAATTGCGCTTTCAGATTGTCAAAATTTGTCAATTTCAAGGCCTCGCCGTTTTCATTGGTAAAAGGTCCAATTCCTACTTGATACGGCCCTCTGAGCTGATTGCTCTTATCTGCCTTGAGTTTCTCCAAATCACCCATGTAGCCGTTGGAGGAGATCAAAAACTCAATCGAACAGGCTCCCGTAAATCCTCTCACTTTCTTTTTGGCAGATCCTGCCAATTCTTCGGACAAGTGGTACATCCGCGAAAACGGATACTTGGTATGAAACACCGCCACCCCCGCACAACTCGCAATGGAGAGCCCCCCCACTGCGGCATCGCTGAGAATCTCCATGTATTTTTCTGCTAAATGAATTCCCAATTGGCCGTGACACACAAAGGTGATGTCATCGCCGGCATTGATGATGGGGCGAAAGGGCAGAATCCACTTGCCGTTTTTATGAGTGAGAGGCACCTCTTCAAAAACCGCCTTTGTATTAACGTCAATATTCGTGATAACGTAATCCGTTAGTTTTTTCATAGAGGCTTTGAGTTTCTCCGATACCTTAACAGATTGCTCGCGCAATTTAGCTAAGGTGTTGATGTCCAAAAACATCTGCCCCATGCCGTTGCCGTCTATGTGTACTGCGGCTACGTAGCGTTTTTCGGACTCAGGGCAGAGGTCTTCCAATTCCTCTGAAAAATCGAAGTAGGGGTTTAATGGATCGCCCAAGAGCTCGTCTCTCAATTGTGTTTGCGAATACCCGCAGTTTTTGATCTTAATGTCGGCTTCGTTGGATACCCACGCCTTTTCCAACTCATTATACACCTCCTGCGCCCCGCCCGTCAGGGGGCAGTCGGCCTCAATGCCGTGCTTGAAAGGTGTCGTGAGGGTGTAGTGAAGGCTTTTGTTGAAGTTCAGCGATTTATTAAGCGCTTCTTTGGCGGGTTTGAGATTGCCGGGATCGTAACTGTCGCTAACGGCAAACGTTGGATTCAGGCCCGGATATTCTTTTAATAACCGCTGTGAATACGCTTTGATAAACCCTTTGATCGCCCCTTTATCTTGAAACAACAACAATGCATTGCCGCCGCCGATGTAGCCTACCGCCACGGGGGCGTCCTCGGTCGGAAGCAGGATAAGGTCTTCTTTCCACTTTTTTAGGTCAAGGGCAGGTAAGGCCGCTTTCAGTGTATCGCCAAAAATCATATACGCCATAATATGCGATGCACCGATGTTGAGTTTGAGGCGGTTACTGCCAAAGATATACCGCTGTTTGGCCGATATATCGATCAATAAGGCCGAAAAATGAGGCATAAAAAAACAGGTACGGGTTTATGAAAACAAGGTGATATTAATACCGAACTTTCGCAAGTTTTTACCCGATTATTTTCAAAAAAGTTACCGAACGGTATGCAGCTCCTTTTTGCCTCGTATGGATTGATCATTAAAAAGCGCAATAACCGCTTTTTGGTCATTGACAATGGAAAAGAATTCAGCGTGTCGCCGCGCAAATTGACGAGTGTTGCTATCACTACCCATTGTTTTGTTTCGACTTCAGCCCTAAGATTGGCTATTGACCATCAGTTGCCCGTTTTTTTTATGGATGAATTGGGCAATGTGATCGGACGGGTATGGAGTCCATCGTTTGCGGCCCACTCCCGACTCCGACGACAGCAGGTCTATTTTGCAGACAGCCCCGAAGCGGTCGTTTGGGTGAAGCAGTTGTTTGATCTCAAAACCGAGCAGCAACTCCAAAATTTGGGTTTCCTTCAAAATCGAAAGCCCGGTTATGCTGCTGACATTCACCGGGCCATGGAAGCCATCAGCGATATACGCCTGAAAGTACAGACGACCGCAGTGGAAATTTCGGCACCGACTCACCAAGCCCAATGGCAATCATTGCTGGGATTGGAGGGCAGTATGGCGCGGCATTATTGGCAAACAATTGCTGAATGTTTTGCCGACAAGGGACTTTTTGATGGCCGAAGCCGCCGGCCGGCGACCGATGCCTTCAATTGTGCGCTCAACTACCTCTACGGGATGCTCTATACCACTACCGAAAGTGCTCTTTTTGCGGCAGGATTGGATCCTTATTTGGGAGTTTTGCATACCGACGGCTACGATAGCGCAAGTTTGTCGTTTGACTTGATCGAGCCTTTCAGACCTTGGGCCGACCGCTTTTTGCTCGAAAAAATGCTCCGAGGTGAGTTTGAAGAAGGTTATTTTGATAAAAAAGAAAACAACGGCTTTTGGCTCAATAAAGCGGGCAAAAAATGGCTGATTCCTGCCTTCAACGAATACATGAATGGAGTAGAGCCTTTCTTACATTGGCGCAAAAAACGAACCGATACTATGTATGAGTATGCGGGGATGTTGAGAAAAATCATTGAACATTTTGAAAAACCGTAAGGTCATGTTATATTTAATAGCGTATGATATCGAACACAACCGAAGCCGTACCAAAATGGCCGATTGGCTTTTGGATCTGGGGCTGCAGCGTGTTCAGTTGTCGGTGTTTATGGGCAACATCACGGACCCTGATCTCCTGAAAACGAAGGAGGTCGTCGAAAAACTGAGAGGGAGACAGGAGTCGGATGCTGCTTTCGATGTGATGCTGCTGCCGTTGGCCGAAGCACACACCGAAAATGTTCTTTGGCATGGTGAAAATGTCCTGGCTTGGGACTTGATTTTGGACAAACGCCTCACTTGGATCGTATGAATAATCCTACTTTAGTTCACATTAAGCGCTTGAACGCGCAGTTTGAGCAGCTACAGACCGCGGATGATCTGGCACGTCTGCTCAAAACCGACAGGCACAAGTTGCAGCTCATGGCCACAAAGCCGGCCTACCATACCTTTACGGTTAGAAAACCTTCCGGCGGCGAGCGGTTCATCGAAGACCCCGCTGCTCCGCTCAAAAAAATACAACGAATGCTCAATGCGTATATGCAGGCCCGGTCGCACCTGAGTCGAACCTCCGCCGCGTATGGTTTTATGATCGCTGTCAAAGGCGATACCGACCCCCGAGGCATACGCCACAATGCCCGCCGACACCTCGGCGCGGTATGTATGCTCAACATGGATTTCGACGCGTTTTTCCACACGGTATCGGCCGAGCAAATTTTTGAGGTCTTCAGCCAAAAGGTTTATTCTTTTGCAGAACCCTTGGCGGAGTTGCTCACCCTACTTTGTACCTATCAGCTGCGCCTGCCAATGGGAGCTCCTACTTCGCCGGTATTGTCCAATTTGGCTTCCATTGAACTTGACCAAGACCTGCTCACTATCGCTAAAGGCCGACGGTGGCGCTATACCCGGTTTGTAGATGACCTCACTTTTTCGGGTGCGGAGCCGTTTACTCTGCACGATGTGCAACTCATTGCCAACACGGCATCGCTCTATGGATATGTGGTCAATCCCGACAAAACCCGCCTCCTTGGCCCAAGTGCCGACAAAGAAGTAACGGGTATCAAAGTAGGTAAGAACCGTCTCGAACTTACCGATGAGTTGATGAGTGACATCGTGAAAGACCTTACTCGCTTGCGCACCATTCATGAAACGCAGTACCAAAGTGGCTGCGAAAACACCAAATGGGTGCTGGAATTTGAACAGCATGTACGGGGACAGTTGGCATTTGCCAAAGAGATATTAGGAGAAAACGATTCTACCTATCAAGATTTGCAGCAACGTTTTGAAAAGGCAACGGATGTCAGTAACTTTGGACAAATCGGCTGGCGGTCGTTGGCTCAATATTGGTAAAAAAAGGACACGATGCACAAAAATGGCGTTTAGGACTACAGTAAAATACACGATAATGGCCTGTGAATTAGCAAATTGCGACTCAAGAAGGATTGAGCCAATGACTCCGCTGAAAGGAGACTGAAACAGCATCAGAAGGACTGATGTAAACATCAGATACCATTGAGCCAATGACTCCGCTGAAAGGAGACTGAAACATATAAAGAAAAGTTCTTTCGGAACCTTTTGATTATTGAGCCAATGACTCCGCTGAAAGGAGACTGAAACCGTTGATCGAAAGCGTCAAAGTACGAGTGACCGGGTATTGAGCCAATGACTCCGCTGAAAGGAGACTGAAACCTAAAGTCATTATGATAATGACGAATATGGAAGGTCGAATTGAGCCAATGACTCCGCTGAAAGGAGACTGAAACTTGCACGTTGTGCCGGTGAATTCACCTGCATAAAAATTGAGCCAATGACTCCGCTGAAAGGAGACTGAAACCTTCAAACGTTATGGCGCCATCTGGTGTCCACCATTGAGCCAATGACTCCGCTGAAAGGAGACTGAAACCATTCGATGCCATGGTGACAATAAAAAGCAAAAAACATTGAGCCAATGACTCCGCTGAAAGGAGACTGAAACCGCAAGGCATGCCTTCTCCAGCAGCCGCTGATACTATTGAGCCAATGACTCCGCTGAAAGGAGACTGAAATCCCCTCTCCCACGTACTTGCCAAAAGTGCTGCATTGAGCCAATGACTCCGCTGAAAGGAGACTGAAACTTTAGGGCAGCAACCATGCCGAGCATATTGAGAAAATTGAGCCAATGACTCCGCTGAAAGGAGACTGAAACCCCCCAGCATGACTCTCCGTAATGCTCTTGGTCTTATTGAGCCAATGACTCCGCTGAAAGGAGACTGAAACGAATCGACATCTAAGATGCGTGGTTCGGGGCTAGACTATTGAGCCAATGACTCCGCTGAAAGGAGACTGAAACCCGTAATCTTGGGGGCCCAGATCGCCAAAAGCGCATTGAGCCAATGACTCCGCTGAAAGGAGACTGAAACTTATCAGCTTCATAGTTGTAAGGGTTTAGGGTCAATTGAGCCAATGACTCCGCTGAAAGGAGACTGAAACCCGCAATAAGCAGGTTATTTCTTTCAGAAAAAATTGAGCCAATGACTCCGCTGAAAGGAGACTGAAACTTATCAGCTTCATAGTTGTAAGGGTTTAGGGTCAATTGAGCCAATGACTCCGCTGAAAGGAGACTGAAACCCGCAATAAGCAGGTTATTTCTTTCAGAAAAAATTGAGCCAATGACTCCGCTGAAAGGAGACTGAAACTTGTAGGAGTCGGGGCAATCTCCGATTCCTTTTATTGAGCCAATGACTCCGCTGAAAGGAGACTGAAACATTGGTCTAACGAAATGCTGCTGAAGGTATACTTAATTGAGCCAATGACTCCGCTGAAAGGAGACTGAAACTCGTGAAGCTAATTCTCAACTCCCCACCGGCACACGATTGAGCCAATGACTCCGCTGAAAGGAGACTGAAACATTTTTGGGTTTTAGGGTCCCAAAGAACCCAGGAATTGAGCCAATGACTCCGCTGAAAGGAGACTGAAACGTCCCCCGCACCAGCGTCCAAGCAGAGCTGGGTAGTATTGAGCCAATGACTCCGCTGAAAGGAGACTGAAACACTACTCCTTCAGCATAGCCAGCTTCATTACCCATTGAGCCAATGACTCCGCTGAAAGGAGACTGAAACTGGTAGCCATCAAAGTACTGTACGAGTATATTTATTGAGCCAATGACTCCGCTGAAAGGAGACTGAAACCTACGTTGAGAGCCATTACAGCCGAACGAGGGCTAAATTGAGCCAATGACTCGAAGGAGACTGAAACCTTGCTTCCTCGGTCGCTGCCTCAGAATTTGGCTGTATTGAGCCAATGACTCCGCTGAAAGGAGACTGAAACCAGAGGCGAAGAAGGCGACAGCGATCATTACGATATTGAGCCCGATGACTCCGCTGAAAGGAGACTGAAACCGAATGTGGCGGAGGCGATCATTATCGCCATCAACACCATTGAGCCAATGACTCCGCTGAAAGGAGACTGAAACTTTTGGCAAGAAGTCGCCGAGAAAACAAGAATAAGATTGAGCCAATGACTCCGCTGAAAGGAGACTGAAACAATTGAGGTCCGCTACCCACTGATTTCATTATTAATTGAGCCAATGACTCCGCTGAAAGGAGACTGAAACTTTTTAGCGCAGCATGTGCCGCAATGCCATGGAAGATGAGTCAGCGACTCCGCTTAAAAGGAGACTAAAACAGATCGCTGTCCCCGGAGGGCAGGTACTGGTGAGATGAGTCAGCGACTCCGCTTAAAAGGAGACTAAAACACTTGACTGGATTTCCTCGACGACTGCGTCGTTCTGATGAGTCAGCGACTCCGCTTAAAAGGAGACTAAAACGGTATTGAGCAGCAGGTGCAGCAGACGGGATTAATGAGTCAGCGACTCCGCTTAAAAGGAGACTAAAACAGTTCATGTTTTTCACTATACCTTGAATTAATTCAAATGAGTCAGCGACTCCGCTTAAAAGGAGACTAAAACGCTCGGGCTCGCATCATAGGCAGTGATATTGGCATGAGTCAGCGACTCCGCTTAAAAGGAGACTAAAACTTTCATTTTTTTAGGTGAAGTCTGGAGCCTTTGGATGAGTCAGCGACTCCGCTTAAAAGGAGACTAAAACGTTTATGGGACTAAAAATTCCATCATTCCAAACATACAATGAGTCAGCGACTCCGCTTAAAAGGAGACTAAAACAAATAGCCCAATAGCCCGCCGGCGATAAACACGCCCATGAGTCAGCGACTCCGCTTAAAAGGAGACTAAAACATTGTACCAAAAGATACATACTGCCGCTCATAAGAAATGAGTCAGCGACTCCGCTTAAAAGGAGACTAAAACGATGTGATAGGGATTGAGTGAATTTTTCATTCCGATGAGTCAGCGACTCCGCTTAAAAGGAGACTAAAACGTTTCTCCCACACCGCCATGGTGGTAGTAGTGAGATGAGTCAGCGACTCCGCTTAAAAGGAGACTAAAACAATCTTTCGGGATTTTCCTGTAGTACGCGGATTATGAGTCAGCGACTCCGCTTAAAAGGAGACTAAAACTTGTGGAGTAAAATCCAAATGCAGGGTGATTGAGATGAGTCAGCGACTCCGCTGAAAGGAGACTGAAAAGGTACTGTAGTACATAAAGCAACGTGCTTTGTTTGGCCTTCGACATTAAAAAAGCCCTAAGCGGCAGTTTTGGAAAGAATCAATTCCAAGCCTGCCTGCTTAGGGGTTTGTAATATACAGCAATCCGTTTCAATGTCAGTGGTTTACCAATTCACATCTGCCAAATCCAATGGAGGTATGTTCGCCAAAAGCTACCTGTGGAGGCAGCTGAAAATTAACGCGAAAGAATTGTTTGCGTAATAAGTTGAATTTAAGTAATTTATTATACTTTTTAATGTAAGTCAACACGGGTCTTTGAGGAGATGCTACTTCAAATGAGAGCTGATAGGCCGCATCATAATCCAATCGCCGCAATAATGCCAAAATTTGGTCTTTGAGCAGTAACCGAAGCAACGCTTTGCGTTGCTCCTCGGTTTTACAAAAATCATATTCTTTTTTAAAATTAACGCCTCCCCGCTCGCTGAAAGGGAGCCAATCGGTAATACAGTAGGTAATGGGGGAATCGGTAAATCCAATCGGATCAAGCCGCTCCCGGTAGTCAAAATGATAAAATTGTAAGAACTCTTTCTCCGTCTCAAATACCTCAAAGAAGGTGGTTAAATAGTGTTTGAGTACGTGCGTACCTTCCCCAATAGCCCCGATCCGGGCAATGTCGTTGATGATTCGGTAGTAAATCACCGACAAAGAGGAATCAACGTGATTGTGTAATGGATAAAAGGCCGGTTCCTGCTTAAGATCAGGTTTGAGCAATTTTATGATTTTGCTTCGCAATCTGCCGGCATCAGATTGATGGGGCCATTGGGAATCGGGAAAAATCACTTCGGCTGAACTGACAAGTTTAGGCAAGCCTATTGGAACAAAGCGGGAAAGCGACATTTTCAATAATTTTTATTGTGAAGGATAGGGTATTAACGATGGCGCAAAAACCAATCGCGGCACTTGGCTAACCAATGACGGCGGTCGGTGGTATGATACGGTTGAAGCGGAGTAAGCGTCAGGCGATTGGAATAGGTTTCCAAGGTCAGACAACTGCCCTGATCGTACCCCTTTCGGGCCTCACCAGGCAAGTGATTCAGTAGAAAATGCACGGAATAGAGCATGACCACCCGCGCATCTTGGTCCAAGTGCGGGTACTTTTTGGTAATATAAAAGAGAGGGGCAAATTTCAGATCTTCGTTGTTGCTGAGCTGTCGCCCTATCTGTTGTCCCCATCCCCGCAGGTCTCCTTGGTGAGAAAGCGGGGCGTTGCTGCATTTCATCACTACTTGCCCATGATACACAAAACCCACGTCCATGATTTTGGGCAGGTCTTCCAAATAGTTTTCGCGCTGTTCGTTGAACCACACAAAAAACGCCAAAAACAAGGTAGTGATACCAATGAGCGGGTCAATGGCGTTGAGAATTTTCGATACGGACCCCAAATCATGGGCCTCGATGATAGGTAAGCCGGTAAAAGAAAAGTGGGTTTGATTACCAACTATAGTCAGCCATATCACCAAACCCGCCAAAAAGAGAACCTGCAACCAATTTTTACTGATGGCATAACGGAAGGTAAGGAATAAATTAATTAACCCCGGCAGTTTCCACCGCTGCGGTATTTTGTAGGCCTCCGACCGCTCAAAAGGACGAAAGATTCCCTTTTGTCCGGACTCTGAATACGCAAAGCAGGCAATACTTTTTTGCTTAAACAGCGTGAGCAGTGTATCCTTCAAAATGGGGTCTCCCCCTTCGTCAAACAATACGCCCTTGATCCTGCCCGGGTAAGCCGCCCTTACCTCAAAAAAGGTAGTGAGGGCCAATCGGCTGGTATCGAGCGAAGTGGCCAAGGGATTTACAACGGGTAAAGCCCAATCGGCTGCGGCTCCAAAGTGTCTGTCAGCTTCGGAGAGTTGCAACTCACTCCATTCGTTCAGAGTTCGGTTAGTTAGATTGATCAGCATAGGATTAAGGGATAAGGAGCTCTTTTACTTGCAAAAAACGTCCGTTGGGCGGGCCGAAAGTGGCCTTTGATGTCAGAAATTTCTTATAAGGAGAATCATTTTTAGAACCGGAATTATAAGGTACCCCAAAACAGAACACCCTAAAACTTACAAAGCTGTGAGCAAGGGCCAATTGTTTAATTGCCTTTAGATTAGACTTTAAATAATGCCAATCGGTATCCTCATTGCCGTAAAGAAAAAGGGCATACGTAGCAGTTTGGTAGTTGTGGGCAAAACTGTTTTTATGACTGATTATTTTTAATTGGGCTGATAGCTGTTTTTTCAGGTCAGAGGCCGGTTTTTCAAAGTCATAAATTTGAAGAAACGACTTTACCTCAGCCACCATAAGTTCAGGATTTTCGGGGGTGCCCGTTACCAGATCAATTTCCTTGGTACCGTAAACGGAGGACGTAAACTGAACCGAGCGTTTTACAACTGTCCAATCAGGGTACAGAGGCTCGTTTAAAAGCAGTTCAAAGAAATAATACTCCATATTGAAGCCAAACAGTTTCGTGATCTGTTGATTCACTTTTCGAATACTTTCCCAAGCCAATTGGCCTTCTGCCGTCCGATTGTACCGGTTTTTGGAGGGGTCAAACCTAAAGAACCCTCTTTTGGTTAATTCATCAACGCTCTTTTTATGATTGACCGATAGTTTGCCCGTTTTGATCTTACCTTCCTTCAGGTGGATATACGTATTGGCCAAAATATCTAACTCGTGATTGATGGGATTTAACTCAACAATCGTATCCTGCATTTCGTACTGATAAAAAATTCGGAATCCGTGGACATCGGCATACCGCTGCAGTTTAGGAATTACCCCTTTATACCCTCCGGTAAAGTTAAAATAGATGCACAGGTTCTTTTCTCCGTATTGGTTTTCAAGATGACTTTGAAGCTGATTTAAGCGCAAAAAAAGATTTTCAAAGCCTTCTTGATAATTAGTTGACACATCCAACCCTTTGATACGTTCAATATAGACCTCGTGTCCGATGTTTTCCTGCAACAGAAAAGCCTTTACAATCTTGGCCGCTAACTCACATTTATATGTATCGGTACAGAGCAGGTAAATGATCTCCTGCGGGTCGTCGGTCAACCATTTTTTTTCTTTAAAAAAATGATAGGTACTCTGCAACTCCGCCGAAGCGTACACGTTGGGAGTATCGGTGTCCGTCAAAAGCCATTTACGGTTATCCTGTGGGTCTCTCTGCAAGCCATGGCAAAACTTTTGAAGTATATAATCAATACCGGTTTGCTCTTGAGTGCCATCTAAGGTTGTATTTCTATTAACTGCCAAATTAATTTGCTCATTGATGACTGAGTCTGAAAAATGCTCGGGCAACTGCCGTAGTGCCAAGAGGGTATTGGTGAGTACCGAAGTACCCACCGATACAAAAGCCACATTTTTTCGCTGTTTCATGAAGGTTGGTTTTATCTGATGTCGTCAATGTTTACCGTTACCAATAACGACTGCCAAAGGGCGTGAAAGGCTTCGGAACTGATCCATGCCAACAACGCCCAAACACCTGCCTGAAACACGGTCGCCGCGGTGGGTTGTAAGAAGGGTTTTACGGTCATTTGAGTGACCCAAACCGACACCCAACCCAAAACTATCAAAAGGAATTGACTTGCCAAAGTCAGGAAGAAGAACAAGATCAAAAACTGACCTGTTTCCTGAAAATGGGTCAATCCTAAGATACCGGCACCGGACCGACTGAGACTCAAAACCTGATGCATATAGAAGGCATAGCCGGCTAAATAACCCATGACGGTATATTCGGGGGCAGGTGCCTGAGTGAGCAGGGGCATCAGATAACGACGCAACCACCGTAACCCCATAAAAAGACCGGCCACCGAACCAAGAACAGACCCCATAAAATAGACGATATTGAGTGTAGTATTCATGATGATAAAATGGATTTAGTATAACAGAATTTCCCAATTTTTTTGCTCGTACGGTATCTCCGGACTGAAATTTCCTATCGACGACGGAGAGACCGTGTTACTGAAATAGGTAGTCTCAAACAGGTAGTACCTCTTACCCGAAAACGTATAGTATTTCCCCTGACCGTACGGCGTATTCACGGCCAAAATGGCGTGTGCACTTCCTGCCGAATAGGGGCCGCCTATGACAAGCAGGTCATACCCCAAGCGTTTCAGCACCAAAAACAGAAACGTAGTACGGGTATCACAATCGCCCATTTGGTGGTAGGCAAATTCAGCCGGCGATAAACACCCGAAGGTCGCTGCGTTTTGGATACATCCCCCGATCTGTTCCATCGGATTCCGTTTGCATTGCTGATGATACCAACGGTAAAATGCTCCCCCCTGCCATTGTATCGTCTCGTGAGAATACGGATGTACGAGGGTATATTCGATGTGTTGTACACTCGTCACTACCATGTTGAGGGCTTCAAACGCGTTCAGATCTTCCTGCTCAATAAGCGTACGGTACGCGTCAAGGATTGGCTCCAAAGCGCGGGCGTCATGCTCGATCAGTTGGTCGTATTCATTGGCTTGGGAACGTTTCATGGCCGACAATTGGTAATCTTCCCGACACACGACCCAGTCCATCTCGTAACTTCTGTTGTTGAAGTCTTTCCACTTCAGGTGATTACTGTGGGGCGTACACGCTCCTGTTTTGCGTTTTTCCTTATCCCAATCAATTTGCGGAGGAAGCTTCTTAGGGTCTTTGCGCTTGAAATAAGGCTCCGACTTTTTAATTGAATTCGGAAAAAAGTCGTCTTGGCTCCACTTCAAAAAAAACAAAAACCCCAAAGCTGCGATATAGAGGTAAATCCCCCAATTGAATCCTCCTGTCGGACTGATATTTCTTTTCGATCTCATGGCTAACGATAATAGTCAAAGTGATAAACAAAAGGCTCTTCCGGCCGGCACTTAGGTTCTTTGACGTACCTTCTGCTGCCGGCGTTGATGATGATAAGCGGCGAGGCAAAATCGCCCTCCGTTCCAATACTGTGGGTATGGATCTTAAGCTCATTCGTCCCTTCATTCAGTTCGATAGTGAACATAGAAGGCTCTTCCCGGTTCAGTACGAGGTGATCTGAGATAAGTTCTCCGTTTAAGCTGATCGATATCGTATCGTTGTCCGTTACGGAGTGATCGCCTACGGTGAGCGTAACCGATGCCGTATTGACCACAATCTCTGTAGAGTCGTTAGTGACCGTTAATGAAGGCTCTTCGATAAACACCGTATCGGTTTTTTGAACCATAACCGTGTCTGATACGCAGGGCAACGAGGGCCTTTTAGGAAGAAGCCAGTTGGTACAGGCATTGGGCAAAAACCACAATAGCAGTAATCCTAACAACAACCCCTGTATCCGCTTTCCCCAAGCATTGACCGTTCCGGCAGTATGGGCCGAATGCGGATGCGGAGTTTGTCCGGCGGAAACCCGAAGGGAAGGTTTGTTACCCTCATTAACAGGAACTTCCGACTGTTCATTTACTTCCTGACCGATAGTGGCAAATACGGTGCCTTCAAAATCTGCGTATTGGTCATCGGTGACGTAAGACGATACCACATTTTTAATTTTAAAATCCTGAATGATTACCCGCCGAAGATGATGAAGAGAATCGGATCGGTTATTCTTCCACTTAATTTGGGCGTTGAGGATCTGTTCCGTTTCGAATGATTCTTCATTGGCTATGTCTTTAACCTGATACCCACCAATTTCCTCGGTATCAGAGAGGTAAGCCTCCATAATCCCGATAGCACGCAACCGGTACTTGAGGTCGTCTTTAGAATCAACTTTACCAAATGTGGGTAATTTACACTTCCCCTTGATTTTTCCTTTAATGAATTGAGTCATGGCCTTTTACTGTTTTATTTTCCGGATTTTGTTTCTTGGTCGTAGTGTATTTCAGTGATTCGCGGTGGATAAATACGCTTGGTATTGAATGGAGCATCTTCAAAGGCTTCGTATTTTTCGGGAGTAACCTCAAAATGTTCCCAAAGCAGGCCGATGCGCAATGCCTCTGATGCCTCGTATTCTTCTTTAATCAAGTCGGTTTCTACCCTGTACCTGAGGTATTCATAAGCTCCGTACCGAACGCTTTTATCAAAAGTTTTGATGAGAACCGGCATTGTGAATACACTTATTATCGCAGTATAGAATGTCCACAATACCAAAGGACGGCCTTGGTAAATCAGGTTGACCATGGCCAGTTGATGAACCCAAGACTGATGAAATCCTTGCTTGATCTCCTCTTTGGTTAGGTCCAGAAGCTGAGGCGAAAGTTGGCCTTGCTCCAACTTTTGGCAAAACGTTGTGATAGCCCCCGAAAAAAAATAGAGTTTCAGGCCTTGCAGTAAGAAAGTCGCAAAAAGTACGATAATAGATATACGTATCCAATCGCTCGCGTTCACAGGACGAATATCTAATTGGTTGCCGGTATTGACCGAAGCGTGAGAATGATCGAAAACATTCAATAGGAACCCTTGGAAAATACCCCAAAAACCACCCAATGCGGTTGCTGCAATAATCATTGCCCACCAAGCCATTCCTGCTTCCATTCCGATCATTAAACCTGAAATAAAGGCCCCCGATATATTGATGCCTGCCATCACACCTATCCGGACAAACTTGTCACGTTCGACTTTTGTCACGGCCGGCATGGCCATAATTTGACTGTCTGCTCCAATAAGCTTCAAAAAGGAATTCATAGCTTTTCTGTTTAGGGTAAGGGAGCCATATACCCCCTTACCGATTTCTGCATTTACTTTTCGGGTTCTTCTTTGATAAACGCCATCGGATTTGTCTTTACCTCCTTGCTTTTCTTCTTTTTGTACAAATCCAATGCTTGCTTCGATAAATTTTCTTTGATATCTAACGCTTTGCGTTTCAGTCGGTTGGCCATAGTCACTTCGTGAAACAAGGTCAATCCTAAAAACTTACCTTCCCCATAGCCTTTTTCATTCTCAACCTTCGTATAGCCCTCTTTCATTTCAATTCCATGATTGGCAAGCAACAGCTGTTCAGTCATTTTTGACAGAAACAGATAAGAACCTACACTTAGCATTAACTTAAAAAGCACGGGCGCCAAGTCTACCATGATAAAAAACAGCGTGACAAAAAGAGTAGGCGTATGGGCATTTTCCATAGTATGAAGCAAGGTAAGCTGCTCCAATAGCCCGGGCTCCTCTGCCAAAATAATCGATTGCTTTTCTCCCGCCTTTTTGCGAAGCTCGTTTTTCTTAGCCATGTACAAATTCATGGAATCGGCATCCGCTTTTGAAGCTACTCTGAACCTATCCGCACGTTCTTTAAATTCCGTACACTTTGGACCGCATCCTCCGTTTTCTGTTTTGTTCTCATTGGCGGCCAATCGGTCATTTTCCAGGGCGAGTGCATCGTTACGGTCTTTTTCTTTCTGGAAATCTTCGATCTTTCGCTGAATGTCACGCACTTCTTCGCTTTTATCAAATTCCTTTTCCGCCTTCTTCTGTTCAATGGATACCTTTTTATTGAACTCTTTCTTGATTTCGTGGTGAAAAATAAAAAGCTCTAAAGGGGCTGAGATCACAATTCCAATTAAGATGGAGAGAGCCATCCTTGGGATCGCATTCAGCAACTCTTTCCAGTGAATATCCGACGTACCATCTCCGATACCGGTGGAGGAAACAATAAATCGCTCTACTCCGCCAATAACGTATCCCCAAAACATACCCATTGTAATACTGATAATCCAGGAATGAAATACAATCCACGCCGCAAATCCCATAGACAAAGACGCCATGATCACCGTACCTAAGATAATGGAACCCATACACACATACTTTACGTGTTCACTGTACATTGCCCGCTTGATGATGGCTTCATCCACTCCGGAGAGCCACCACAGGAACCGTGTTACCAAGGATGGTTTAGCCGGTTGATAACTTTTAAAGCTGAACATGGGCTGCTCGTTGTCGCCTTGTACCTGCTGTTGTTTCTTTTCCATAGTATTTGATAATTTAGATGATTTAGTAAACGATTTCGGGTAAAAAGTCTCCGGGGGTAAAATCCCCAATGATGGCTTTGCAGTTTTCAACACCCGCATTTCTTTCCCGCAGTTGAGTTTTGGTGTTAGGAACCCTGTGTGCAGCAGCATCCCTAACCAGCTCTTTAGGAGAAGGTAAACTGTGGCTCAAGTCTGCAACGTGAAGTTTTAAATCAGAGTGGTTGCCTTGAACCTCTTTAACTACAAAAGCAGGATGATATAAACGAACGGTAAGATTTCTGCTTGTCAGACCACTAATCCCGCAGGCTGTCAAAAGGTATTCTTTTGAGCCTTCAAAATCAGCTGTTAAAGCATAGGACTTGAGCCCCGTTACATTACCGATTTCAGATAATGTAACGCGATAAGCACCCTTAACCACCCATTCAATTTCAAAAATATCATTGGGCAGAATGACCGCATTATCCTTGGCTACTATCTCAAAGTGCTTGATCACAGGACGAAATGAGCCCGATAAAAAGCGCAAAGGAATCAGTAGAAATGAGTAAACATTTCGGGATAATGAATCTGAGAGTAAAAGCCTTTTGGGAAGGACAACTGCGATCAGCAATGTCACTGCCAAAGTAAATAAAAGGAAGAAAATGCCTTCCGACGAAACTGACATCTTTAATTCTGATTAAAATGGTAGTGCTTAAAAAAAGCTGCGTAATCAGAATTTTATGTAAAGCGGAGTTCTTTGCCGGAAACACGGTACAAACATGGCAGAAAACTTATAACTCCAATGAAATACTTTGATGATTGGTTAAAAAAATCCATGAACTGTATTCTATACGGATGAAATGGAACTGACCGGTACAGGGCAATGGTGCCGCCTGCACAAGTTCATAAATTGCCGGCTCCAAATACGTTAGCAAGTAGATTTTTTATAAGATAGCGCATTAGCCGACGCAGAGCCCGTTTTTCAAAGGCCCTTTCCCGTTGGTCAGCGCCTTTGCAAACCCGCGCCGGCCGCTTTGTGTCCTTCCGTCCCGTTCGGCCAAAAAGCCGCCTGCCATTCCTTCCCACCCCAATTTGTACCTTGTGAGCAGTAGTTTTATCCCATAATATGGTCAGCAGAAAACGAGCAAACCGGCCAAGGCACCGGCATCATTTCAGCCCTGCTTCTTTTCGCTCCTTCATCGCTCAGTCAGCAGAGCTTTCATGGGCACGGTGCGTCGCTACGCCGGTGGCAGGGGACAGCCTCACAGTTCTCACTTTCCCGACCACCGAGTAGCGGTTTGTCGCACGATTGCTGCGGAGCGGTCGGCACAGACAGTCCATCGATGCGGTTGCGAGCGCTCGCCTTTAAATAACATGCCTACTGAAAATCATCATTCATCAATTGCTTTAAGTTCTTTTTTCGATTGCTTAATTCCGTTTTCATGCCCCTTACCTTGGAATCTGTATTTACTAAGTCTCTGAATGTCCCGTCGAGATAGCGGTTCGCGTTGGCTAAAGTTTTATCAGCCTCCTCCAACCGACCCTCTTCAATCGAAAGTTGCGCCTTGCTCAAAAATTCGTTGAACGGTTCCGATAATTGTTTTATCAGATCTTGGCGCTCCTTTGAAAGTTCTTTTTGGCGCGTAGCGGCCTCGACGGGATTCTTTTCGGCTTCCTTTTTCAGCGACTCTATAGCGCGATCAAGTAGGTGTATATCGCGGGGAGTCCCCCCATAATACTCCTTTAAAATACGATCGGTAGCGGCAAAATTCTCATTTTGAGTTGGCTTGGGCTCAGGTATTGAGGCACTATGTGCGGCATTTGCAAGGGTATCTAACGAGACAAAAGCAGTGGTATCCGGTAAGCCGGTTGCCGATGTTTTAGCATAGTAGTTATAGCCAAACCAACTCCCGGCACCGATCAATCCGGCGGTCAGGGCTATTCCCGCGACTTTTGACCAATTTTTTGTCGGTTGCTCCTTTTTAGGTACCAAAGGAGTAGGGGAGGACAGCTGCGGTTCGGGAGAAATTAAAACTTCTTTTATCGAATGGACTTCTTCGGGGGTAACGGGAGCAACGGCAGGGGCTGCAATGGGCGATGGGGATGAATGGACATCTAAGTTCTTCTTTACCTCAAAGATCAACGCCGGATAGTCATTGTTGGTTAAGGTAAAATCTCCCGCTTCCATTAACTTTTGAAGCCCCGTTTCCCCCTCTAAATTGATAAATACGATGTCGCCCTCTTGGCACAGCATCCCTTGCTCTTCAAGCGCGGTGACGTGGTCGTTTCGGTAAAGCCCCGCCCTGCTGCCACCATAGACAAAAGCAGACAAGTGCCCCCGGGCGTCAATAAAAATCTGCGCAAAACGATGGATGATAGCCTCATTTTCCTGTTCAAATTCACGTCCTTTGGATTCTCGAAAACTTTTTCTGAAATCCAGACAAGCCTGTTCATAGGCCTTTCCGAAGGAGTGGGTATCCATAGGCTGTATGGGTTGGAAAGAATCGGCAAATGATTTATACGCGCCTGATACACACCGTACAGCCGCAAAGTCATCGCCGTTAATGCAATCGTAATGATTCCCTTTTTTGCGTAATTTAACAGTCTTCGGAGATAGCGTCCACGGTAGTTTCATGTTCATCTAAGGTTCAATGGATAAAAGCATACTTTGCATGACTTCGGCGGGAAGGGTCACAAATCGTACCCCTTTGTATTTTTGGATAGGCATGGTGAATTGATAGGCCTCAGTAGCGATGTTGAGTTGGGTATTTTGGATTTCAGCGTAGGAGGACAGACTTGCCTCATTGAAAAAAATACGATGGAATGCGTTGTGTTGCTCTGATGCACCACTGATTGTCAAGGCAGTCCCTTCATCTTCACAGTTAAATACCTTCGCGTTGCGGATCTGTAGTTTTTTGATCAAACTTAGCACGGAATCCGCCCGAACAGTTAGTAATTGTCGTTCCGTATCAAGGGTATCGACTTTAAGCGTTTTGGTCGAAATGGCAGGAGCAACGGTGTCTTTTCCAAGCCATGTCAACGATCCTGTCACCGCTACTAAAACAAAAATGATTAGCAATACCAAACGTCTGTCCTTTTTCATGTTAGTTGGAATCTGTATGCTTTCAAAATATCTATTTTTTCTCTTTCATCAACTGCCTGAAACCGTCCGAATGCTGTACGTACCGTATCAGATCCTGCACTGTTGTTTTCGCTTCCTTACTCCAGTCACCGGTCGTCGCATCGCTGTAAAAAGAGAAGTACAACACATAAAACGGATTAGTACGCAGGTCTT
Organism: Spirosomataceae bacterium; assembly: GCA_046329125.1. Classification (GTDB taxonomy): domain Bacteria; phylum Bacteroidota; class Bacteroidia; order Cytophagales; family Spirosomataceae; genus Runella. Next base: position 123,038 of record JAXLVD010000020.1, read on the forward strand.
CGGCGGTTAACGAGCGTTGATGCAATGGGTTCTTACTGATGATAAGCATCAAATTCTTATCTCGTGAATCTCCCCCTTGTCGGTTACCGCTGATGGTTCCTGTTTTAGCGTAATAGGTGTATCCTTTGGATTTGGCATCGCTTACAAATTTGGCCGTGCCGGATTCTACCGCTTGGTTCATTGCCTGAAAGAGGTTGTGAGAATAAAACGAAAGTAAGTTGTTTTCTCCCTTCCAAGTGTCCCCAACACTAAAGCTACCCTTAGTAGTTTGTGCGTGATCGGCCAATACCGATGCCCGAAGATTGGGGTTAAAACTGAATAGATTTGCCGCCATCTCGGCCATTTTGAGGGGGGTAACCGTGATCGGGTACGCACCCATGGCAAGCTGCGGAACGGCGTTTTGGGTATTGACCGTACGATCGATCAAAAACAAATGCGAAGCTTCGGGAAAACTCCATAGTTTATACGAACTCCGGGATGCATTAAAAAACGCGTCTTCCAATCCCGAGGCTAAGTTCCGATGGCCTATTCCGGCGGCGTCATGCTCGGCGGTTTGACTCACCGGCAAATGGAAGTTATCAGAAAGTCCCGTCGAGATCAACGACGTTTTTTGATCCCAAGCAGGCATTTGATGGATACGAAATTTACGATTCTTGTATTCTAACAAAGGGAAATTGTGTTTGGGGTCAGTGGGGTGCGCACCTAACAGTAAGTAGTTCGATGAAGTCCCCGTTCGTAAACCGTTAGCCGCATCATCCAATTGGTTGGGGGAAAGCGATCCCAAATACACGACCATTGCATTGTAGGTGTTGGTAGATCGACTTATATAATCAATATTATCGTGTTTTATTAAATGATTTTCATTCACAATAAGGCGCATTTTTCGCCCACCGAAGTGGCGAATTAATCGGTCGTTTTTCCCGCCGGCGTTCTCACTCGGATAGTTGCCGATACCGCCAAACTCCAAATGAGGCCACCCTAAGTCGTATTGGGAAGTAACGGCCCCGTATAAAATAGGTTTGAACGTAGAAGCCGGCCCGTTAGGCATTCGGAGGAGACAACGGTTGCCCAGTAAGTTTCGCTCGTTGAAAGTTGCCGAACCCATATACAAATCCTCAAATTGTTCTTTGTAGTCACTCATTCGGTTAGGGTCTATGTGCATCCGAGGGTCTGTTTTGTAATCACTCAATGCTTTGATACTTCCTTCACTGTCTAAAACTACTAAGCTAAACCCGCGTTTTTCATTGCCGGAACTTGGGCCGAAATACAGCTGCACGCGGTCATAGATCTGTTTACTGAGCACAGGATCAAGGGTCAATTCAACGTTTTTTTGCCATAGTTCAGGCTTTTTGTCATAACTGCTTTTGACCAGGTTGGTAAAAAAATAACTCCACAGGGAACGTTCCTGCAATGGATAAAAATGCCGGGGACGACCGTTCAACCATACATTTTTGGCCAGATACCCTTCTTCTTTCTGCGTTACTTTCAGCGATACGATCCGCGATTTATCTCCTGTTTCTGTAAGGGGTTGCAGGTGCAGCACGTCATTGGGGCGCAGGGCAATCGCGTGGCGGGTTTGGGTCGCCGACAGTAGATCAGTCCCGTTTTTAATCAAAAAACTGCTGCGGGTTTGGCGCTCTTCTCCCTGCGTCCGGCCGACGATCACGACGGGTAAAGAATCTTTGGCCCAACCGGCCGGCAGGAAACTTAGTCGAATATTGAGATTTTCGTTTTCGTTCAACAACTGCCGACGGCCTAAGAGCTGCCCCATTTCAGAAAGCACTTTGTTGGTATCTAAACCCCAATGGCGGGAAGTAGCGTTAAGGTTGTTTAGAGACAGGGATCGGTAAACCGACGCCGACGTAAGATGCCCGCGCCAAGTGTTTTGGAATACATCGGGACTGTTGACGTTGTAAAAAAAGTTATTGACCGCAAACTCGTAGTTCCCCTCCTCATTTTTACGCAGGTGTACCAATTGCTCGGGGGAGTTGCTCTGTACGTAGCGTGTTCGAAAGGAGTCATATACACTTCGTTCAAATACTTTCCCTTTAAAAAAATCCTTGGCCTCCCGTTGAAGATACGCCTCAAACCCATTGACTGCTTCTGCCGGTTGCAAGGATTTTTTGGAAGTTTTGGCAAGTTCGGTTTGGTAGCGCTCAAATAAGGTATTGAGTCCGTCAATTGTTTCTTCCAATCGCGCCACGGTTTGGTTGAGGTCAAACTGCTGCACGTTTTTGCTGAACAATACCCATGACCAAAACGCAATGCCGATGACTGATTGCACGGCCCACGACATAAATCGCTTTGAGCCTTTCAGCTCAAAGGTGTTGGCGGTGGCGTGGGTTTCGGGTTCGGTAGCTCCTCCGTAACCTGCCAAAACTGCGGCTGACAATAATCCAAATCCTACCAGCAAGGTCAAAAAGCTGTTCATACTCAACATCGGGAAATCCTGCCCCACAAATACCATGCGGTCAGAAGCGGTGAGCCAAATGGTAAAGGCGAGCGCAAACAGAAAGCAAAGCAACTGAGCGCGCAGCTTGGTGAAGGCGTGAAAGGGCATTCGATTTCGAACGGACAGAAAGGTCAGAAGACCCAACAATAAAATGAGTCCGATCAATACCCATTCGGAATGTTCGGCAATGACGTAGCGTACCGATACCAAGTCAGAGATCTGGGTCAGGTACGACGAACCTTGCTGAAAATGCGGTACACGCTTGAAATAATGATGTAAACTCAGTTCGCCTTTTTCGTAGAAGTAGTTGATGAACCACTGGTTTTGCGCCGCATTGAGCAGGCGGCGGTCATTGCCGAGGTTGAATTTTTCGGAAGCAATGATGTCGTCGGCCGAACGGAAACGTACCTCAGCGCGGTAAAGCATTCGATTTTTGGTCTCCGCTACTTCCTGCAATTTGGATTGAAAAGGAATAGCCAAACCCATGGCGGCGATCAAAACCACGGTAACGACTGCCCGTACCCAAAGGGAAAGGTATTTTTCCCGCCATACGAGCAATACCAATAGTCCTAAAATGAACTGGACCGAAATGAGCAGATGCCGAAACAGCAGCGAGAGGAATTGAGGTGAAAACCAGATAAAGACCGTTATGGCAAGAGCAATGAGCAAGGACCGATAAGGCCAAATCTTAGCTGACAATGCATTGTTAGGTTGTTGCGATTTGAGACGGTGGTCGGGGAAGACTAAAATACGCAGGTACCAATAGACCAACAGAAAGAGGATGAATACCAAACTGAAACCCGCATCGCCCAAGGCAAAAGCGGCCAAGGCAGCCAACCCGTTGATTTTCCTTACCAATCGGTATTCAGCTGATTTGGTGGCGTACCCTTTCAGGGCAACAGCCCGCCGTTGAAACACAAAATCGATTAGAAAATACACACTTACCGGCACTAACACACTTACCAAACGCTCCAAACTGCCAATACCTTTTAAAGCGACTAATCCGTAAAGTACAAACAGCGAGTAAGGCACCCAAGATTGGTTGAGCCATTGCCAACGAGGTATTGACGGCAAAGAACGACCCAAACGAAAAATCCACATTTTGCTGCCGATAATCAGCGCAAAAAAGCCGAGCGTAAAGTAGGTTTGTAACCAAAAGTATTTCTTTAGTCCCCGCAGGGTTTCGTAGTCAATGGGAGCAATGTCGTCTAAAGGGACAAAGGTGACTGCTCGCCACAAAATCACCGTTCTGACCACCATAAAGGCCAATAGGGTAACGTACACGGCTACTTCAACTTTGAACGAGTTGTTGATGCGTGGGAGGGGAGTCAGAAAAATGGACACCAATGCCAGTATGGTAAATCCAAAGACAAATCCCACCAATGCCCACCACGGCAGGCCGTTGGTGGCTTTGAGGTCAATGACCGATAGTATCCAATACACTTCGTGTTGGGGATTGGTGGCTGCGCCCGTAGTGGCCAAGCGCAGGGTATCACCCGCAGACACGATTTTGGCGGCTGATTCGTCACTTAAATCGCGTTCCTGCACTTCGTTGACGACCCGAAAATGCATTTTTTCGGTGGTGCGGCCCGTGCGATAACTGAGGTTGGCGGCCAAGTGGTGGAAGTTTTCTTCGCGTTCCGGGCCGTCAAACAACAGCCCGGTCATGAGCGGGTTGTCAGCTACGCGCCCGGCTGAGGAGGTGAGAAACAAGGTTTCCTGATCAGCCTCTGAACTGCGGAGGTACTTGCGTTCGGGAAAACCCAAATACAGTGCGGCAGTATGGTCGCCGGTTGGCTGCAACGAGTAGGTTTTGGTGCGTTTGGTGCGCAACCCGACAAAAAAGGATTGCCCCGCATTGACGGGAATATCAAACCCAAACCGACGGTCTAATGCCACCGGAACACCATCCAAGCTTAACGCCACTACGGAATCAGCCCATAGCCGCGATGGGAACAGTCGCATCGGTGAGGTGTTTTGACGGTCGTTGCCTTCGATAAAATACGACTGCCGCAGCAGATAAGTACTGTCCAATAACGCTAACACTTCCTCAAAACCCGGCATACCTTCGGGGTTGCGACTGATCAGATCGCGAAGAGAAATACCGGTACGAATTGTTTTAAAGGCGATTTTCAGAGGCGCGTAGGTGCTGTCGGCTTCGGCGTAGCGGTAGTGATAGCTCACGTTTTCGGCGTTGAGGTGTTGCACGGAAAGCGTGAGCCGCCGCCCGCGGCTGAACTCTACGGTAAGGGTGCTGTCGAAGGTTTCTTCGACGGGAGCGTTGGACAACGTATAACCGGCATCGTTTCTCAGGAAGATAGGCTCGTAAAATCGCTGCCCCGTCAGCGTAAATCGTTTTTCGGTAGGGGAGGATTCTACACGCAACTGACCGTGTTTTTTGTCCCAGAGGGCCAACCGGGGTTTTTGTTCATCGGCCAGTGTGAGCGTGCGCCCAAACTGATAGCCCAAATGCGCCAAGGCGTGGTGGTCGGCGTTTTTGAAAATACGCTCGGGTGCGCCCCAGTAATTGTAAAGCGTACAGGCCGCCGCTACCCCCGCTACTGTGACGCTGAGGTAGTGCAGTACTTTTTGGGTATAATAGCGGCTGTTTTGCTCACGCAACGGTGCTTCCGTTACGCGAAAGTCTATCAAGGCCATGCGCCCCACCAAGCCCACGCACACCGCCAAAAACACGGCCAGACTCATGTAGGAAAACAATAAAATGATCACCAACACCCCCAACCCCACGCCCCCGATACGGTAAAGTGTTTGTTTGTTCATATACCTTCTTTTTATAGTTATTTTTTATTGATACTTCGCTCAAATCCCTAAATCATCATCGGTTTTCCCGTTATTTTTTTGTCATGCTCACGCAATTTGTCATTCCGACGGCAGGACGGGGCTGCCCTTGCAGGAATCTACATCCGCTTCTCTTCCCCCGCTCCCTCATTGGCCTCAGACCCCTCGTACCTCGGGGTGACAAAAAAAAGGTCTGCGCGACCGCCTTCGGCGGTAGTTAGTTCGCCATGCCCGCTCCGTTCGCTTGTTCGGGGGCTCCCCCTCCCCTCACTCGCTCACTGCGTGGACACGGCTCACATCGGTTCGGCGTTCCGACGGTTTTGCAGGAGGTGCAAGAGCGGCAGGTCTTCATAACTGACTGGGGGAAACTACCCGAAACCCGACGCCGTAGATGCGGTTGACGGGCGGGGTGTAGTCGCGAAGCGCTACGCGCGCGTAGTGAGGCGTGTCGCCCCACGAGCCGCCCCGCAACACCCGAGGGGAACCGGTGGCAGCGCCTTTGGGGTTAGTCTCTGATTGCTTAGGATAGTCGCCGTACCAATCGCTGCACCATTCCCACACGTTGCCGCTCAAGTCATGCAGGCCCAAGCGGTTGGCCGTAAAAATCCCCACGGGGGAGGTGTATTCGTAGCCATCTGCTTTGCCGTCAACATTCCCGTATTTGTTGACAGCACTCTCCGTGTCCGTCCCTGCCCAAACAGTGCGCCCACCACTGCCTCCTCCGGCAGCATATTCCCATTCGGCTTCGGTGGGCAGGCGATACACCTTCCCTTCTTTTTTGCCCAACCAATCACAAAAAGCCACCGCATCGTGCCAACTCACTCCCACAATGGGATGCTCAGGACTCGTCAGGGCCTTTCCCATTTTTTTGTAGAGATCATTTTTACCCGTTTCTATGTTGTAATTGCTGCCTTTCTCTTTCCACTCCGGCCAATGGCCGTTGGTTTCTTTACAAAATTGCAGGTATTGGCCTACGGTTACTTCATGCTTGCCCATGGAAAAACTACTCACCGTAATATCGTAATCGCCCCGTTTAAATGTTCCCCCCTGTACGGGTACCATGGTCACAAAGGGAGGTAAATCATTCGTCCGTTTCGATGGCGTTACGCGGGTATTGTCGGGTTGGGCGGTGGTGTTTTTCTTTTCAAATTCTTCAATTTTTGCCTTCAATATCGCTATTTCTGCATCTTTTGCCTGTTGCAGACGTTGAGCTTCTTCGGCTTTTTGGCGTTCTTCATCCCGTCTTAGTTTTTCCTGTTGTTGGCGGTATGTATCATCGGTCTTGATAAAGACATAGTCCAGACCTAAATTGCCATACATGCTTGGAAGCTGTTCATTTTCAATTTGTCCCAACTTTACTTGCCTACGGCTTTCTGCCAGTACATTTTGAGTGGTTTTGGTTAATATCTGATAGAAATTGAGGTCGGGTAACACAATGAACTTGAGTAGTTCTTGGGTAAAAAGGCTATTTTTACCATTTGGGTTATCTTGGGCATCTTCACCGTTTTGGGTAGCATAGGCAATCGCATCGCCTTCGAGCTGGTCTTGTGGAAAAACAAACCCTTTGGTTGATACTGCGTTTTTGGTCGTGGATTTGCAATTATAAATTTTTTGGTTCAACGAACGGCAGGCGTCCAAGATCAAGAAGTTGTTGCGTACTTGTCGGCTTCTAAACGATACCTGAAGGGTATTGACCGAGAAGCCAAACTTTGGAATTTCATTTAAGCATTGAATACGGGCATCAATGGGAAGGAGATAGTTGTCGCCTTTGTAGCCAATGCCATGGCCGGAGAAGTAGAAAAAAACCAAGTCATTGGGTTGTAAATTGTCTATAAATTCATCTATTTCGGCTTGTACATAGCCAAGACCCTTGTTTTTAATTACGCTTATGTTTTCTTTTTTAAAGCCCAGTTTTTGAAGAGCTACCACCATAGAGTCAACATCATTTGATGGGTTTTTGAGTGGGTTTGCATGTTGGTATTTGTCCATACCAATGATTAGTGCCATGCGCCGCTCCGTACCTGTGGTGAGTTGGGCCGTACCAATGGTTTTTTCTTGGGCAAGGGCTGTACCCAAACACCAACCTAAGCAAAGTATCCATAAAGTAGGTTTCATCGTTCAATCCGGTTTAGAAGTCTTCTCAAGGTATATATCCTATTCATTTAAATGGGTCTTTTATCATCAATTTTGTGTTCTTTTTTTCTCAGCCCTTTCGACCAATCATTGGCTACTCAGGCTGAAAAAGCACTCTATTGCACCCCAGTGTGGGGTACGGGTCAGTAAGCGGTTCAGCAATCAGACCTCCGTCTTTGCACTCCTGCGGGTCTTTGTTGAGCTGGGGGAAACTACCCGAAACCCGACGTTGTTGTTGCGGTTGTCGGGCGTGTTGTTGTTGCGATTCGCTACGCGCGCGTTGTTAGGCGTGTTGTTCCACGAGCCGCCCCGCAACACCCGATTGGTACCCTGCACTTACTGCCCGTAAAACTTGCCGCCTAAACGCCACTGCATCGGCCTTTTCGGTAAAAGCCAGTAGGGGCATCAGGTGGTTTTGAAAGGTTTTGTCGTCCCATTGTTGTTGGTCATAAAGTGATTGGTATTTTTTTAGTTTTTGCGTAAAACGACTGCGGCTTCGCTGCGCCAAATGAATACGGCCGGGAAACACCAAATACCCCAAAAAAGGTAAACCCTTCGACGAGCCATTGAGGCAAACGGGTTTTAGCTCAAGCCGGAGCGTAGAAGTTGTAAAGTCATCAAAACGCTTGCCTATTTCGAGCAATTCGGCTTTGTCGTTGTGCCACAGCACCATATCGTCCATGTAGCGAGTGTAAGCAGGTACGTGCAGAACCTCTTTGGCGTAGTGGTCGGCTACGGCCAGGTAATGGTTAGCAAAATACTGACTCGTCAGGTTGCCGATAGGTACGCCTCGCCCCGGAGCAGTTTGGTAGGTGTCTATGATTTGGTATAAAATTCGTAAAAGCCGTTGGTCTTTAAAAAGTCGAGCTAATTGACTTTTCAGAATCGAATGGCTGATACTGTCAAAATATTTCCGAAAGTCTAATTTTAAATACCATTCATAACGCTTAATCATTTGTTGCGCTCGCTCAATGCCTTTATAAGTACCTTTGCCAATACGGCTGGCGTAGCTATCGTAAATTTGTATACGCTCAAAATGTGGGTGGCAAACGTTCATCAGGGCATGGTGCAGTACTCGCTCCGAAAACGCCGCCGCGCAAATCTGCCGCTCTTTGGGGTCATAGACTTTGAAATACCGGTAGTTGCCCACCGAGACTTGTTCCGAAAGAATCTGCTCTCGCAGGCTGAGCAAATGCTTATCAAGGTCTTGGGCAAAAGCCAGCACCTCGGCTTTGCCCGATTTACCCCGTTGGGCTTTCCGGTAGGCCAGTCGTAGGTTGTCCATATCGGCTGCCGATTCCAATAAGTATCCTGCTCTTTTCATGTATTCAAGGCTTTAAGGAAGCGTTCGGCGTAGCGTTCTGTTTTCTTTTCGCCAATGCCTTTCACGCTTTGCATGGTCTTGGCGGTTAGCTCCGGCAATTGGGCCAAGGCCGAAAGTTCTTCGTCCGTAAAAATCGCAAAGGCCGGAATGGCCTCATCGGCGGCTATTTGCTTGCGTATTTCGCGCATGCGGGCAAAAATCTTGAAAGTTGCCTCGTCCAAGACTTGCTTGTAGTCCACTTTTTCCTTGAATTGGAGGTTGCGCGTTGGTGTAACTGCAGGAGTACCCTCGATGTACCGTACACAGAAACACCAATAAGCCCCTCGCTCGTTTTGGACAATGTGCTGCGATACGTCCAACACTTTATGTCCACGCAAAAAAGCGTTTAGCTCGTCTTGTTGCGAGCCTTCGTCACCAATGGATACGGTAAATAGTTTTATCTGCATTTTTTTAAAATTTCGACCGCCGAAGGCGGTAATTAAAAAAGTTCGTGATTGCGTTACGAGCCTTACTTCACTCGTTCCACTCGCTCGTTTGGCTCTCCACTTCATCACTCACACCGCAGGAGGTGCAAAAACGGCAGGCCCTCCTACTGACTGGGGGAAACTACCCGAAACCCGACGCGGCCGCCGCGGGGGCCGGGCGTGCCGCTGTGGCGATTCGCTACGCGCGCGTTGAGAGGCGCGGAGTTCCACGAGCCGCCCCGCAACACCCGATAGGGACCACTGCCGGGGCCTTTGGGATTGGCCTGTGAAGAGCTTGGATAAGTGCCGAACCAATCGGCGCACCACTCCCACACGTTACCGCTCATATCGTACAGTCCCAGGGTATTTGGCTCAAAACTACCTACTCGGAGCGTTTTGCTTCTATACTCGCCTACCACCGAGTACTCCTTTTTAGACCCCGCTGTGGCATCAAAATTGGCCTCTTTGGGGGCTAAAATATCCTTGCTATTGCCAAAACGAGCCCGCGTGGTGGCACCGCCCCCTGCGGCATATTCCCATTCGGCTTCGGTAGGCAGGCGGTAGTTTCCGCCTGTGCGAGCATTGAGTTTTTTCAGAAATTCCTGCGTGTCGTTCCAGCTTACATTTTCTACGGGACAATCGTCACAGTTTTTAAAATAGCTCGGGTTATTGCCCATGATTTGGGTCCATTGGCGTTGGGTTACTTCGTACTTACTCATCCAAAAGCTGCTCACTGTTACGGTATGTACCGGTTTTTCGTCATTTTCGCCCTCATTCCCGGTGTCGCCCATTTGAAACGTACCTCCTTCAATGTAGGCCATGTCGGCAAAAGGCAGGTCCAAAAACTTGGCTGCTTTGGTGGTGGAGTTGGACACAATAGCAGTCGGTGGCGTTACACGCGTATTGTCGGCGGGAGTGGTATTTTTTTGCTCAGCCTTAAGCCGCTCTATCTCAGCTCGCATGGCTTCTTTTTCGGGGTCTATCACTTCTTTGGTGAGCAGATAGAGCTTGCCACCCAATTTGTCGGCTACGTCGGGTAATTGTTCTTGGTTGGTGGCGTCTCCTACGGCATTGCGGGTGTTATAGTGTATTTCGTTAATGGTTAAGTTGGGTATGGGCAGGTGTTTGAGCAGTTCTTGCGTAAAAAAGCTGTTGCGCCCGTTGGGGCTACGGTTTTCTTTGGCCACACGTCCCGCCTCGGTGGCGTACATCGTAAATGTACCTGAGGGGTTGTTGCGCGGGATGTTTAGCCCCGTGGCTACTTCACCTTTGCCCACGGGCAAGCTACGGCAAGCATCCAAGGCCACAATGCCGGTTTTGACCTGTGCTTGGCGCAAGACCTTATAAACTAAGTCCATTTCTACGCCATTGGCTTTGATGTCGCTGTCGTATTCCAACTTGATATCAGTTGGGATGAGGTAGTTTAGGCCTTCGTACTCCGAGCCGTGGCCGGAGTAGTAAAAAAATACCATTTGGTAGCCTTTAAGCTTGTCGCGCAGTGCATTAATCGCACGGTAAAAAGCCGTGCGATTAAGGTCTTTTTCAAATACAATCACCTTAAAACCCATGTCTTCGAGTACATCCTTCATGTCGTCGGCGTCGTTGTGGGTCTTTTGCAGGTCGTAGCGCGGGTCGTCGTAGTTTTGATTAGCAAAAATGACCGCTGCGCGTTTCTCCGTGCCTGCGGGGAGTTGGGTCGTGCCCAGGGTTTTGTCTTGGGCATGGACGTATTTAAAAAATAGCAGTAAAGTGATTACTAACAAAGCAGGTCTCATATCTTGATCAGATTAAGAAAGGGTAACGTATCAAAATCGTTCTTGAGCAGGCGTTTCTATTCTCTATTTCATTAATACTGTACAATGGGGAAATCCTGTTCGGTACTTATCTTCTTGGGGTACATCTGCGGGGTTTGTTCCTGCTGTTTTACTTGTTTTACCATCGGCGGTACGACCTTGGCAATGTAGGAAAACAGTTCGCTCACAAACACATAGCCGTCTTTGTCGGCATCGGCGGCTCCTCTGAGTCCCTCTACCAATGCCTTGGTAAAGGCGCCGTGCTGCCACACGGCATCCTCGTAGGATAGTTGCCCGTCGCCGCTGCTGGCGATGGTGACAATCCCTGCCGGTGTACGCTTTACCACTTCTTGGGCTTCCAGAAGATCCATCAGGTAACGGGCTTTGGCTCCCTCGGCCATACCTGCCTGCCCTGAATGACAGGCGTCGAAAAAAATCAGTTTTTTGCAGGTGATTGGCTTCAAATACTCTAACAAATGTGCCTCGTAGAGCAGGCTGGTATTTTCTTCTGTAATGATATTGGTAGACTTATAATTGGAGGCCAATATCGCAAAATCAGTTTTACCCTTTTGGTTATTGAATTTTTTACCATGAGCCGATACAAAAATCACTAATACGTCGTTGGGGGTGATGCCCAAACTGCTTAAAACCCCCACCGAATTGCGAAGGTTATCGGCCGTGGTGTATTGAGTTTGATTGTAGATATCCGAACGCACCTGACGAAAAAGTTTGCCCTGCTGTTGGTTAAAAACCTCGATCACGCTTTGGGCATCGGTGGCGGGATATTCCAGCCCCATCCCATTGACACCGATGGACACCATGTACAGATCAGGCTTGGTAGGAGGTAAGTAGTTGATGAAGAGCGGCTCACTGCGCAGTTCCGCTTGGTTGGGATGCGTGACTCCCAACTCAAATCGGTTGATGCCCTCGTTGAGTTGCACAGTTTGACTGAACTGATACGGGCTTTTGGCCGTGAGCAATACTTCTCCCATTTTTTGCCCGCTCAACCATTGCCCGTTTTGGTAGAGTCTTACCGCTTCTTTGTGCACGGGCACACTGCTTACTACGGCGGCTTTCAGTTGAAATTGCGTTTGGGCTGTGCTGCTCTCTTCCGTTTTCCAGATGACCTGGGTAAAAGGAGCTTGGGGTTGAACGGTAGGTTGAGTAACTGCGGGCGGGCTCGCGGGCATATCAGCGACAGTGCTGTCAATGGGTAGTTCCGACCCTTCTTGAAAAGAAGACGTAATCCAATAAGCTGCCGTGCCGGCCCTAATGACTTTACCATCTGAACTAAAGGAAATATGAATTAAAGGGAAATTTATTGATTTGGATGATTGTACTTTCCCCGTGGCCAAATCCCACAATTTGAGGGTCTTATCCTCACTCCCGCTCAGGGCGGTTTTCCCATCGGGACTGAAGGCTACGGATTCAACGGAAGAGGCATGTCCGGTCAATGTTTTGATTTCTTTTCCCGTGGCTATGTCCCACAATTTGAGGGTATTATCATAACTGCCGCTCAGGGTGGTTTTTCCATCGGGACTGAAGGCCACCGAGGTAACCCGAGAGGAATGTCCTGTCAATGTTTTGAGTTCTTTTCCCGTGGTTATGTCCCACAATTTGAGGTTATACATACTTCCGCTCAAGGCGGTTTTCCCATCGGGACTGAAGGCCACCAAGTAAACGGCATCGGAATGGCCTGTCAAGGTTTTGATTGCTTTCCCCGTAGAAATATCCCAGAGTTTGAGGGTATGATCCCAACTTCCGCTCAAGGCGGTTTTCCCATCGGGACTGAAGGCTACGGAGTAAACGTAAGCGGCATGACCTGTCAATGTTTTGATTGCTTTCCCCGTGGCTATGTCCCACAATTTGAGGGTATTATCATAACTGCCGCTCAGGGCGGTTTTTCCATCGGGACTGAAGGCCACCGAGGTAACCCGAGAGGAATGTCCTGTCAATGTTTTGAGTTCTTTTCCCGTGGTTGTATCCCACAATTTGAGGGCCTTATCCTCACTTCCGCTCAAGGCCATTTTTCCATCGGGACTAAAGGCCAACGATCTAACGTAAGCGGCATGACCTGTCAATGTTTTGATTTCTTTCCCCGTGGTTGTGTCCCACAATTTGAGGGTATTATCATAACTGCCGCTCAGGGCGGTTTTTCCATCGGGACTGAAGGCTACGGAGTAAACGTAAGCGGCATGACCTGTCAATGTTTTGAGTTCTTTTCCCGTGGCTATGTCCCACAATTTGAGGGTATTATCATGACTGCCGCTCAGGACTGTTTTCCCATCGGGACTGAAGACAACGCAGAGAACGAGCTTGGAATGGCCTATAAAGCTTTTGATTGTTTTCCCCGTAGAAATATCCCAGAGTTTAAGGGTTTGATCCCAACTCGCGCTCAAGGCAGTTTTTCCATCGGGACTGAAGGCCACGGATTCAACGTCATCGGTATGTCCGATTAAAGTTCTGATTTCTTTCCCCGTGACTATGTCCCAGAGTTTGAGGGTGTGATCGTCACTTCCGCTCAAGGCGGTTTTCCCATCGGGACTGAAGGCCACCGATCTAACGGAAGCGGAATGTCCGGTCAAGGTTTTGATTTCTTTCCTCGTGGCCAAATCCCACAATTTGAGGGTGTGATCGTCACTTCCGCTCAGGGCGCTTTTCCCATTGGGACTGAAGGCCACCGATCTAACGGAAGCAGCATGTACCATCTGATTGGTGAATCGCTTGGCACCTTCGGGGTCTTGGGCAAGGGCCACGCCCAAACTCCAACATAAGCATAATGTTAATACAGTGGGTTTCATATCTCAAAGTAGGTTAAGCAATTTCTTACGTATTCGTCAACATCTCCCCCGCATCATCATTCTCTACTACAATTTTTATTTTTTCTCCCAAAATTCCTCCGAAATGTAGATGCGGTCTTCGGTTAATACATTTAATTGTTTGATATTCAAACTTTTAAGTACTTCATAAAGGGCGCGGTATTTCACGCCGGTTTTATCGGGGCGTGTCGTAAAAATCTCGCGTTGATCTTCGGGGAGTTGAGATACATTTATATTCTCCAGCAACAACCGCACGTTGGGGCTTTCTTCCAAACGCCCCAATTTGTCCATCATACCAAAGTGGGCGAAGGTATGGGCGTGTAAGGCCAATTCTACCAACTTCCGCAAGATATTCTCGCGCTCAGTTTCGGTGGGCGGCATGTTTCCTTCCTGTAGCTTCTCAAACAAATCCCCGTATCGCTCGTACAATTGCTTCGCATAGCGATTTATCAGGTTCCACTCCGCCTCATAATTACTCTCTTGTGCCATCGTTTCAGTAGATAGAAGCATTGATAAACTATTTTCCTCTTGCGTAGCCTGCTCTTCACTTTCCCCTTGTGGGGTGAAGGGAATTTCCACCTCCACTTTTTCCTCCTTGGGATTTCTTTCAGGCAACGGCGACCGCTCCGCTACCATCCACCCCCAAACGCCCAAAAAACTGGCAGCCAAACCTAACCCCAAAGCCAGCCAAGACCAGACTGGGGAATAGGGTGCGGTGGCAGGAACCAAGGCCAATTGCAATCGTTGATCTTTTGATAGCATGATTTTTTCCAACGGCTCGGTGTTGATACTTCGCTCCAATACGTAGGTAAGTCGGTGGCGATTTTGCAGCGAATTGATTTTACTCCAAACCCGATGCAGCAACAAGGCGTCGGTGTTTTTGATTTTCTTCGCTAAATCATCGGTGGCGGCCTCGTCGGCGACAAAACGTTCTAACTTAATCAGGGTCTGTTGCCACTGTTGGGTGGTATCTCCCCGCAAAGAGTCGGCCAAAAGCTGCGCCAAACGGCGTTTCCCTACGTAGAGGTCAGTCACTTTATTGATTCCCAAAACGGTATCAACACGATAGCTCACCAAAGGAACATCGGCAAAGTCGTCGAGCAAGGCTTGAGAGGTGGTTTTCAGCACTACGAGTTGGGTACTGCGCTTGGGCAACCACAGCCAGGTAGTATCGCCCGGTTTTTTGCCCAGCAGCGCAGGGAGTCGGGGGTTTAACATTTTGGTAAGTGCCACATCATTGGCTGTCTGTTGGCGTCCAAGGATGAAACATACAGTCCCGCCCAAGCCCAGCAGCAGTACCAAAACGGCCATCCATCGGTTTATTTTCATGGCAGTGAGACGGGGATTAGAGTTCATCAGCAGCATCCGACAGGGTTCCATCAATGGGGGTATGGTACTCCGCTGCCGCATCGAAAAACGGAAAGAGCGTTTGCCAAACCATCGCGTGGTTGCGCACAAACTCACGCGGATAGGTAATAGCCCGTAAACCGTTTTCGGTACGTAGCCAAAACTGTTCTCCGTCAAACATCAAATCAATGCGCTCTCCCGAATGCAACCCACTGCACAGGTACTTGACGCCACTGATGTGAACCGAATGAATATTAGGATTGTAACCCTCATCGAATAGAACGCCCTTGGTCAAAAAATCCAACAACGACGACGTTGTCGCTATCGGTTCAAGGATAGATTTTTGACTTGGTTTGGGCTCATCATCATAGTAGTCATCGTCTTTAAAGATCGTACTGAATACTTTTTCGCCAAACCAATCTGATTTGACCCGGGCGGAGGTAGTGCCGGGACCTTTGTTGATTTTGGTGTAGGAAGCAGCACCTTGCGGGGTCATTACCTGCGTAAGCGTATGCAGGTGCGGGATACCTACCAAATTAGCATCGTAGTTGATGGTACGCTCGCTGAATGCCCCGCTTAAACAGATCTTTTTGAGTTCGTTACGCAGTTCGGGCGAGGTGTTATGGACGATAATTCTATCTTCCCCATTCGCATCTTTACCCATTTCTTTCCGTATTTCTTCCACCAACATGCCAAACAGAAAACCCCGTCCGGTCAATACTACTTTGTTGAGTTTCTCCAACTGCTTTCCTACCGCGTCAATATCGGAAACAACCACCTGCTTTTTCAAGCGGCGTACCAATTTTTGAATGGCATTGTTGATAAAACCAAAATCATCGCGAATACTGTCCGGTTTGGGCGTTGGGCTGTTTTGTTCGTCTGTTCGATTAGGGTCTTTGAGTTGGAGACTGTTTTTAAGCACCCGATTAACCTCGGACAAAAGCGTTGAGTTTGCCTTTTGCGTGGCCAAACCTTTGCGCAGATCCTCCACGTCTGTGGTGGGCAGCAGTTCGCTGAGGGGCTTATGAGTTTTGCTGAAAGGCTGGAAATTACGCTTGATTTGCTCCACCAGCTCCAAAAATTCATACTTGGTCGAAATATCGGTCTGTGAGGAGGCAATGATTTTCAACAATCGCTTCCGCTCGGCCCAGGTAGAGTCTTCTCCTCCCACCATGGCGGTCAGGATGGTTTCGATAAACGCGTACGTAATGACGTTACCGGCGCCAATGAACCCCGACCGGTATTCTGAACTAAGGCCGTAATCGTCACCGCTTTTGATAATGGAAAAATCAATGGTGCCTTTTCCCGCATCCACAATCAGATAGTTAGCGCCCTTTTTCGGAATACCGGGAGTATTCCAATGCCCCAGAAAAGCCGCGTCACTCTCCGATAGCGTATTCACCTCCACACCACCTATGTTGTATGCCTTCACAACGCTCGGATGCGCCAAAAAACGGTACGTTTGATTAATAAGCCGCGTCAGCAAGGCCTGTTCGAGGATGTTGGGTACCAAAAACTTAATGTTTACGTATAACTTGTTTTTTATGCCTTTTTGCTTGTGAATATTTTTCAAAAGTGTGTGCAGAATGTGGTGAATGGCCAGCTGCTGAATGTCGGGCACAATGCGGCTAAACTCACTTTCTTCGGCATCGTATGGATTCGAGCTGCTGTCTTTATAGCTCACCCTGAAATTATAGGCTCCCAAATGCGCCAGTTTGGGATTAGGAATCAGCGTGTGGGTAGTTTTCAGTTGGTCGGTGTCGTTAATGGCAGTAAGCGTCCGAATCGCGTCTTGTCCCTCGTGTTGGTTTGGGGGGCTTTCGAGTTGCAATACTGCTCCGTTTTTGAGCACAAATACCTGCGAGCGGAAAAGTTCGTTGTCGGCATCTTTTTGATGAAAGGGGCCTTCTAATGTTGGGAAATAGTACTCATTGATGAGATTCAACAGTTTTTTGCGGTTAAGCCCCCGCGTGTTTCGATTCTGCTCCACGGCCTGACTCGCCTCCGAGCCAAAATCCAGAGCGATGTCAAAAATCTTTTGAGAAGGCGCAAAGGCCGTTTTGATCATACCCTCATAGAATTTATCCTGACGTTGCAGGCGGAAAATCAAACACTCAAAAGTCAGATTGATACTTACCAGCAAGGTTTGCATCTTGCGAACGGCATCGTATCTCACGGTGCAGTGCAGGGGAGTTTCTGCCAAGGGATTGCTCAACTGCTCCACTGTTTGAAGCGTGATGACCAACGCTTTGTCTTGCACTTCTACTGCACTGATTTGACAGGTTTGGTTACGGTCGGCAGTGGTACGCCCTTGATAGGCTCCTTCTATCAGGCTAAACAGAAGGATTTGATCGGCATTTTGTTCAAAAATAAAACTGCGTATAAAAGCAGGATTAGCTTTGCCTTCTGCGCCGAGGTGTACGGTATGGAACTTTTGCCCGCGAATCAGCATCGGCAAAAAATACGTGTCGTTGGCAAATTCCTCTATCCGTTCGTGGGCTGTGGAAGACTCCGGTTCGCTCTCTTCTCCCAAAACAGGAGAAGCAGAAATTGGAACTGTTTCTTTTGACAACGCCACTGATTTCTCCAATTCATTCAATGCTTCCAGCAGCACTTGGTTTTTGATGCCTTTGGCAATGGCCCGGGCATTAATCCAAAAAGAGTGGTACTCATCGCTTTCAATCGTTTCCTCAAAATGACTGATACGGTTACGAACGGCATACATTTGACTAAACCGTGTCGGCAATTGCGTGACTTCTTTCTGAAAATCAACCCTCCATAATTCTTTAAAATGAATGGAGACAAAAGATAGGTGCGGATAGTCTATCAAGTCGTGTGGTTCACGACCTTTGGCTTGCTCTTTACTCCAGTTGACCTGCTGATCGGGACTAAGTGCTGCTTTGTATTTTTGCGGCCACTGTTCATCACCAAATTGGCGTGAGAGTAAAATTACGATGTACTTTCTTGCCTCCTCAATAAAAATACGCAGCGCTTTTGTTAAGTTTTCTCGTTGGGCCTGAGTAATGTTATTTTGCATTTGTCGGTTCGGATTGATGTTTTGGCTAAAAATAAAAAATTTAGGGTCGGGACGGGCGTTATTCTACAAATACTTATCGAATGAACACAGTACCGGCCTGATTCTACGGGTATTTCGTAGAATCCATCAAAACATCATCAAAAAAGAAGAGAATTTTTAGAAAAGGAGATAAACGCAAAGCGTCGATAAGGGGGAAACCCTTTTTTTCTACGTGTGAGTTGAAAATCTCCCTCTTTGGTATGAAGAGGGAGATTTGACAAATACGAGAGCTGTTTAAGCTGCTTTAGGAAGACTTACTGTGGCAAGGCCGCTAACAATTCGTTGGCATTTTTTAAATACCGGTTGTCGGTTATTTTTACTAATTCCGCACGGGCCTCTTTGTTTTTTCCTGATTGTAAGTAAGCTAATGCCTTGTACCAACTGACATCCTGCGATAAATCCTTATTAACCACTTGGTTCAGAACAGTTAAAGCTTTTTGGCCTTTTTTTGTTTTTATATATCCTATCCCCAAGAGCAGTTTTCGATAGGATTCTTCTTTAGCATTGAGCGCTGTAGCACTTACGGACCTATCTTCAGTTGGTTCCTGACTGCTGCCGTGCTGTAATTCGCGAGGGTCATCAGGGGCGGAAAAATCTTCCAATCTTTTAATGGCATTTTTACGCCCTGCTTCACCATTTATGGCTTCATAAGCTCCTGTCAAACGTTTGGGTACTGAGTTTAGTTTGGCCGGCTCATCGATATGAACGCGTAAGGCGCCGGCAATGTTAATTTTAATCGGAAGAGGTGGAGAGATGGTATTAGTATCAGAAGGATTAGGGGGATAAGTGATCGTATCTTTCGGAAAAAGTCCTGAAACATAACTTCTGATAGGTTCGTATTTTATGGTACCAAGAATAATCAAACCTACCACCGACGCTGCCGCTAACCATATTGGGGGGCGTTTCCAAATAGGAATGACTTTGGTTTCTTCAGTTGGCACTTGTTCACGAAATACCTCTTCAATGATAGGTTGTAATTTCATTTTTGCTTCGATATAGCGATGCTTAAATTGCATTTTTTCTACCGATTTTACTTTATCCTCCCAAATAGGGTCCGTTTGTAGCTTCAACATAAATTGTTTATGTTCTTCTGCTGTGGTATGACCGTTGAGGTTATCCATTATTTCGAAAAACTCCTCATCATTTATCTCTTTCATTGCTTTAACAGTTTAAAATGTTTTTGTTATCATAATTTTTTAAAATTTACTCCTCTTCATTATCCAATACACCTCGCAATTCTCTTCTGGCTTCTGCAATCAGATTTCTTACTGATAGTACTCCAATCTCCATTATTTCTGCTATTTCATAAGTTGAATGACCCTGCATATATAAGTCAAAAGCTTGTTTTACTCGTTTCCGTAATTTATTCGACCCGTTTCCAAATTCTTCATTCAGGATAATGACCTCTAAAAAATCAGGCAGATACATTCTTGTGTTCTCAAGTTCATCTAACTCTGCTTTTGTAAAATTTTTATTTTTTCGATATACGTCTATACAAAGACTTCGATACGTATTTTTAAGTAGATGGCAAAAGTGATATATCCGTTTCAAAGGATTATCGTACTTGCCTTTTTGAATATCTAACCACAATTTAATAGCAGCATCCTGCATAATATCTATATCTTCTTGTGCTGGGTCACTCTCAATACGCCAGCGGGAGACTTTCATTGCGCTCTTAGCACATTTTATAAGGCATGTGAAAGCGCGGTTTGAGATTTTCTCAGCGGCGGATTTGAGATGTTGAAAAAGCAACTCATTGTCAACATAAACGGCACACTCTTTAGTCATCATATATTTTACTGTTTAAGGTTTGGTTTTAATACAGATCAGGCTTACTATGTCACTTTACCTTACTGCTACATTGACAATTCGTAACCCAATTAAAAATATCATCATTTGCTCAAAAAAAATTCTCTTACGCTAATGAAGACATTTGCTGCTTGACACATATTCTCACAAAATCCTCACCATAATGCTTGAGCTGCAAAGTAATACAGTACAATAATAGCTTGTACGTTCATTGGATAAGTTTTTATGGTTCGGTTAGGCAGTCTCACAAATGGTCATTTTCTTTAGCGTACTGGAAGTGATATATAAGCGATTTGAGCTGAGCACGGCAATTACTTTTATTAAAGGTTGAATTATTTTAAAAGTTAAGTGTTTGATTATGATTGTTTTATCTCAATTAGAATGTCTTTGTATAGTTTATTTACGACTTATCCTTTAAAAAATGATGATAAAAATAGCTTTCCTGCGAATAATAGGTAATAAACCAAACGAAACAAATACCATGAAAAAGTTCATCATTTTTTGTCTGACAACCCTATTGCCTTTTTTAGGCCTTGGTCAGGGGATGATTTTTGATCCTGCAGAATTCAGTAAAATTCCCCAAGCTCCAACCGGGGACGGTTCTAAAAGTATTGGCGTATTACCCAAGTATATGGATCTTTCCCCTCATATGCCACCCATCCTTGATCAGGGAGCCTATCAGATATGTGTCCCAATCGCTACAACTGTATATGCTATCGGAACCCAACGAGCTGCCGCCGCCGGTATTTCAAATCCGCAGGAAAGCCGCTTGAGGGCATTTTCTCCTTTACATTATGTAATTGAAAAGAAAAACAGCAACTGCAATACTACTTCTCGACTTGCTGAAGCAGCTATATTTTTAAAAGAACAAGGCGGAGTTCCGTTTACGCTCTCGGATAAAATAGATTGCCAAACAATCGGTCCGGTAGTAAAGCCTTCTCGATTGATAAAGATCAGAGAAGTGCAATGGGTATTTATAAAGGATAAATCTTCCGAATTTGATATTATCTATGATGTTAAAAAACAGTTGAGTGAGAAACGGCCTGTCGTTGTGGGACTGCCCATTGATGAAAATTTTAGAAGAGTTTCATGGGAAAATCCTTATTACATTCCGAAGGGAAATTTGCAAAGCAACATCGGGCACGCTGTCACAGTAGTAGGGTATGATGAGAATGACCAATCCTTCAAAATAGCCAACAGTTATGGTACGCAATGGGGAAAAGATGGTTTTTTTCGGATGTACTACAATGATTTTACGGCCTATTGTCATGCCGGTTTTGTCATGCATCTGTACCCCGAAACCAATGACAATTCTAAAAATATGGCTAATCAACAGGCAGGAAAGTTTGATTTTATCAGTTTTTTATCCTCCGGTAATCAGCTTATTTCGAAAACCGAGGTACCGAAACATATTTATTCGGGATATTATGAACTTCCCAAAAAAGACTGGAGAAGAGGACAACAATTCCAATTACACGCTGAAAATTCCAACAACGGTGAACACATGGGAGTATTCAGTATCAATAATAAGAATCAGATATTTATTCATTGGCCGCGCGATATGAAGTATAATGAAGCCGGCTATGGACTGGGCGAGAGCGATTTGTTGGGTCAAAATGCTAAAATTATTATCCCCGGCTCTGATTCAGCTCTGATCATCGACGAAACAGGAACAGATTATCTGTGTATCTTTTATAGCAGTAATCCAATCAAGCCTGAGCTCCAAAATATTCTACAACGCTTGCAGGCATCGTCAGGAAGTATCCTTCAACGGGTTCAAAACGCTTTGGGAAGCCGTTTGGTTAAATCAGGGATAACCTACGCTCCTGACAAAATGGAGTTTAGGGTCACTCCCAAACAAGGCGATATAATTCCTCTGATCCTCGAAGTAAAATCCAAATAAATCCACACCTAATAACAGCCTTACTCCTTTGACATTACGGTCAAAGGAGTAAATCAGAAACAAAATGAAAATACAACGCTTTTTTTTCGCTCTTCTGCTATCATTAGATAGTATTCTTGCTTCAGCACATCTGCCTAAACCTATGGCAATTGTGCCAACCCTCAAAAATTGGCAAGTCAATGTCGCTTCTGAAACGCCCGCGGGGTTTATGATGGTAGGGCATCAGGGTATATCCCTTAATCGCACCCGTTTAGTAGTGATCAGCACCGACTCCGCGGGAAATACCCATTGGACACGCACCTATCCGCAATTGAAAGGGCTCGTAGCGGGCTATGGCGTTACTGCCGCTGATAGCCAACAGATATTGGTAACGGGTGTACAAAACGGGATTGCTAAACTTTGGAGTATAGACTCCAAAAGCCGGGGTGACATAAAATGGAGCATGGACTTAGATAGTGGCATAGCACGCTCAGTCAAAGTTATGCCGGACGGGCGGTTTATTATAGCAGTGGAAAAAGATAATCAACTTTCCGTCAATTGCCTGAATTCCAAAGGTAAATTTAATTGGAGACGCAAATTCAGCAATATTGCCAAAGCAAAAAGCAGCCTTTTAGCCGCTCGTGAGGGGTATTTAGTACTTAGTTACGGAAGCCACGGACTGGCGTTGGATCCTTTCGGGCATACTTTTTGGGAATATCATGACAAAACTGCCCAATGGCAGGGGGTCTGCCAACGGAACAACGGCGAAATACTGTTTTTCGGACGGCAAACTGCACAAATGTTTGGCCCCCTCAACGAGGACGCCTATCTCATGGCTGTGCGTCCGCTCTCGAAACAATTTGTTTGGTTTCGTACTTATGGCAGCGATACTGCACATGATCGGTGTATTTCCGTAACTGAACGACCTAATGGACAGTTAATGGTTTTGGCTAAACAGGACCGCCGTTTTCGTTTACTCGAACTCAATCAGAATTATACGATGAGTAAGCAACGGTGGTTAACGGACAGTATAATTACCGAAAAATATCGCCCAATATCACTTTTGAACCAAAGTGCTTGGCAGGACAAATGGCTTATTGCTTACAACCGCTCGGATGGTACAGTATGGCTGCAGCCTACTCGACAAACGCTGTCTACAGAAAAGGAAGCCACGCATCTGCAATTTAGTTTGAGACTGACTGATGCCGTTGGCAAACCTATTGTGATTAAACCGATAACAGATGTACCCGTGACCTATCAACTTCCCGCAAGTCCGCCTGAGATTGGCTTTATCCATTTCAATCAATGTGTTGGGGAGGGCTATGCTTACTTGCTTTCACGCACTGACGAAGACGGTCAGTGGCATGAAAAAGGTTGGATTCATTTAGGCAGTTGTGATAGTCTGGAGGTATCGTTTTACGCTTCCCGATACATCTTGCTCATTGCCGGTCGTCCTTATGCCGTTCCGGTACGGTTATTACTCGACAGTGATGCGTATGCTGCCGACAGTCTTGTTCCCGACAATCCTGCTGAATCGTTGTCAGAACAATATCCTACTTCTTTTGGCAGTAAACTGAAAGTCAACGTCAGTGACGATGGGAAATGCTTTGAGGTTAAAAATCTGCCTCCTGAGGGTTGGATACCTATTGTTCTCAATCCTGCCCCAAAAGTAATTTCCTCAAAACGATGATAAATACCTATTAAATCACGAAAAGTGAATAGGAAATCACCAAAACTTAAAAAGGCTATGAAACGCAATCTGATTTTAGTTACTGTCACTTGGTTATTGCTCTATACGTTCTCTTGGGCACAACAAGTACCGGAAGAAGATCCTTTCCCCATTGACGACTCTGTCAGCACTTACCTTGAGGCCGTTGAATTGTATGGAGTCCCTGAATTAAAAGATGAAACACTCAAAAAAGCCAACTTGCGTACCCTTTTTCCTCCCATTGGAAATATGGGCAATGCCCCGGCAGGACAAGCTTTGGGATGGGTTATCTGTTATGCTGCCACTTTGACCTTTCGACTCAACCCGGCAGATATGCCATCCCCTTATTTTATTTTTGATCTGCTCGCCAACGAAAAGTGCCATCTTCCGCCTTCCAATTATATGGTAGAGCTTGAAAGGGCGTTGAAAGATATAGGCTGCCCCCGTAACAGAGATTATCAACCCCGTCGCAATTGCAAAGACCGGCTTACCCCTGCTCAATATCAACACTTGGAGCGCTATCGTATTACCCTCCATAAATTGCTCGCTGCCGAAAAAAGGGAGGTCTTACACTGGAATACCGTTTTGTATGCCATCCGCCGCCGCTTGGATGAGGGTATTCCTGTCATCGGCCTGATGAAAGCAGACACTGATTTTCGACGTTTAAGCAACGATATTTGGAAACCCGAAATCAATAGTATTGATTTGTTTACGCATGCGGTGGTCATCGTAGGGTATGATGATAAAACTCAGGAAGTGGAAGTAGCCAATTGCTGGGGGAAAACCTGGGGTGACGAGGGCTTTGGACGTATCAAATACAAAGACCTCTACCGCTTCCGCCAGCTGTATCAAATAAGCAAAACAACCGATCGGATTATTGCGAAAAGAAACCGTACTGTTTCTAAACCTATTGTATCTGAACCTGTTTCTGCTGAAAGCAATGCTCGACCGATTGCACAAACATCGCCTGTTCGGCCTGCACATGACAAACCCGTGGAGCCTCCCATGCCCCAACCGGCTTTAATTGATTTGCAAGGTACACTTCGCCTGCGTATTCCCGTGGGAAAAACCGAGGACGGTAAAGTTCTATTTGAAGACCTTAGTCATACCAATCAAAACGGCATTTTTCAAAGTGCACATTCTACCGTTTGGCCTGTAGGGCAGCAGTTTCAATTGGTGGTCAATCAACTCACTCCGGAAAGTTATTTTTATTTATTTAGTATTGATCCTATGGGAAAAATCAGTATCCATTGGCCGCAAAAAGCCGGCCTCGGCAATCTCGTTTCCACACCTTATTCCGCTTATGTTTCTGACAAAAGCACTGCTTTCGTGTTGCCGCGTCCCCGCCCCGTGGAGGAAAACAATAAACTGATTTGGCAGCAACGCGCCTTTATTAAAGAGGCTGCAGGAACCGATTATTTGTTGGTACTTCATTCAAGTAAAGAACTTGTCGACGAGGAACTTGTCCAAATTGCCGCTTCACTCAAAGGGCAATATAACTCAACAGAGTTGGTGGCAAAGTTAAAATTAGCTCTTGGTACTAAATACATCGCTCCTCCTACGGCCAAACAAAATGCCCACAGCATCCAATACACTGCCCACAGCAGCAAAGGGTATGTAGTGCCTATCGTAGTCAAAATTGATTAACTTTTACCCTGCGCACGGTTTTAATATCGTGCGCAGGGTAAAAATTCACGGAAATCTTAAAATTTATAAATTTACTAAACTACATTAATACTCTTTCCTCATGAAAATCTTTCTGACAATTACTTTAGTGTTAGTTGCCTGTTTTGCTTTTGGACAAGTAGATGGAACATTTATAGAAAATCCATCCCCCTTTAATGATCCTAAATATAAATCTGATACTGCTTTTATACGAATTACTAATCATTTTATAAGAACTGGAACCCCGCCTGATGTAATAAGAAAAGTTGCATTACCAGAAATGCGACAGGAAATGGCAGAAGAAATTAAAGTGAAATTGAATAGGACGCTTGATGGTGTATTCAATTCACTTAATACAAATTATGATATAACCTCTAATACCATAATAAATGAAACAATTAAACAAACAACTCAACAGTTATTGAGAGGTTCCCGAATTATGGAGTATAAAGAGTTTGTAGAAAAACGCCCAGACTTTCGCAATGACATTTGGGATATTTGGATGGTTTTAGAATGCCCAAGGATTCAATTAAATGATACTCAGATAGAAACGATTTACCGATCGCTTCCTGATAACATTAGAGAAAAAACAAAGGCAGATTTTTTTAATAGATACTTTCGAAATGAATTACGCAAAAATTAAAGAATCATACTAACATGAAATTTCCAATCCTGATTACACTGAATGTGGCATTGGTTTTAACCACATTCAAAACTCATGCACAATTCTTTAATAAGATGCCTCATTGGGTCAATGGAAAAGAAGCATGGCCAAAAACGAAGCCTTATTGTTGTTATATTAGAGAGGCCGGTAGAGACGCAGATTCTACAGTTGCCTATAATAAAGCAGTAGCGAAGGCAAGGACGTCCTTAGCTCAATTTTATGAAATATCAGTTAGAGTTGGTGAGAATATAAAAACTAAGATGTTAGATAGTGCTTTTATAATAAAATACAGTTCAGAGCATAATATAGATGTAAGCATGATTTCGGGTACAGTGCTAAAGAATACTCAAGTAGTTGACAAAACATATAGATATAATAATGGCATATACACCTATTGGGTGCTTATGCCTTCTGATAGTTGCCAACCAACAACAAAATATGGCATCAAGCCAGTATTTTTATCAATTTTTCCAGGACTTGGGCAATTATTTATAAAACATCAATATAGAAGTGGTGGCCTTTTACTGGGCACTTTCATTGTTTCAGGTGGATTGGCTCTAGTTTGTGATGATATCTCTAAGAAAGCATACAAAGAGGCCAATAAATATCGCAATATTAATAAGACTCGAGAGGAAAATTATAAGAAGTATTCTAACGCTGCGAAATGCAGAAACGTTTCTATCGGAATAGGTGCAGTTCTCGTTGTAACGTCAGTAATTGACGCTGCATTTAGTAAAGGGGAAATTCAATTGGCAACCAACATGCCGAAGCAATTAGAAATCAAACCCTACTGGGCGTTCAATCAAATTGGAGCGTCGATGATTTGGCATTTGAATTGATCTTCTGTTTTTAAAGATACTACCGATTATTTACAAAAGATTTTTGAAAGCAAGTAAATTCTTAACTGTAAAAAAATGAAAAACACCTTCAAAATATTGGGGTTCCTGCTATGGTTTTGGATATTCCCTTATTCCCTGCTCTTCTCCCAAGAATTTAAAAGCTTGATTGAGTCTGACTTGCAAAGACCGCAGATAATAGCAGGCAACAAATGTATTGCTGTGCTGGTGGGCAGTAAGAATTATACTAGATTTAGCCCACTTACTAATCCCCATTATGATGTGAATGACTTAGCCGATAGTTTAGGAAAGAAAGGTGTACAATCATTTATTTTCAAAGACTTATCCAAAAAAAGTTTTGATAGTCTTGTTCGTGAATTACCCAAAATATTTCTTGGGTGCAGTATCGGTATTTTTTACTATTCCGGACACGGAATGAGTTGGTTAGGTCATCAATATTTGGTTCCTACTAACGGAGAGAACAAAATCGTTACCACCCTTGTCGACTTAGAACAAATCATAGCAGTAATGAATACCGTTAAAAACGGAGTAACCATTATTGATGCTTGTCGGGATAGTATTGAACCGATTCCTATAGATGTGAATCTGGCTCCATTGGTCAAAAAAGGAATTTTGGTAATGGCAACACAACCTTTTAAGAAGTCAAGCGATAATTCCAAGAGGCCAAATTCTCTCTTTTTGGATGAGTTTTTTGTACATTTATCGACGCACTTATCGTTGAATCGTATTTTTCAGAAAACGGCTTCAGGCCTTCATCAACGCAGCAAAAGACTTTCAGCAGAAAAAGTCATTGAGTCAATTCAAATCCCTGAGATTATTGATAAACTGAAGGCAGATTTATTCTTGGATAATTCCTTATCGCAAAACGACGCCTTAGCAATCTATCAAAAAGGAGAAAAGATCCTTTTAGACTCTGTCAAACCTGAAAAATACGAACAAGCCGCCCGATATTTCGAAAAGGCGTATGATAAAGGGTTAGTCTTAGCAGCTTATCGAATGGGGGAGTTTTACGAAATAGGCTATCTCCCCCCGCGTGATTTCTCCAAAGCATTAGAATGGTATAAAAAAGCAGCAAATGAAGGGCATGATGGTGCTCAACTCAAAATGGGAAAGTGGTATTTAGAAGGTTTATATGATGGCAGCAGCAACCCAACAAAGACTATTATTATGCCTGATACTTCAAAAGCAAAAGATTGGATCACAATATCAGCGCTTAATGACAACTATCATGCAAAAACAGTGCTGGGGTTAATGTATTTAAAAGGGTATATGATTAAAGCAAGTGAAAAACATGCCGTTTGGTGGTTCGGTGAAGCCGCAATACAAGGTTACGCTATAGGGCAAAGGCTCTACGGAGCTTGTTATGAGTATGGGTTTGGTGGGATTGATATTAATATTAATGAAGCAGTGAATTGGTATCGTAGAGCTGCCCGTCAAGGTGATGCTGAAGCAATAGAAGCACTCAAACGCTTGGAAAAAAAAATCTGACCATGCAAATAATCCCAAAATTATGTATAATGTTAGTACTATTCAGTAGCTGTACTTCCACTCAGCCTACGGTACCCGCCATTGATACAGGTACAGAATTTACTGAGCGGACTGCCGCTGACCTCAATACGTCCAAAACTCCTGGCCATTTATGCATTTATTACGGCTATCCTTCTTTGATAAACAACTCCAAGGGGGATTTGAACATAGCCTCTACAGAATTCAGTAAATTCAATCTTATTGTTTTCGGAGAGGGCCTGCAACAAACCTCTCATCCGGACCATGCAAATACCAGAACCATCGTTGGCAATTTAACTGCCAAAAAACGCTTGACATTCGGCTATGTGGACTTAGGTGTAAGTACTAACAACTACTCTGAAACCCTACTTCGGCAACAAATAGATGATTGGAAAAACGTAGGTATATCGGGTATTATGTTCGACGATGCAGGCTATGACTACAAAGTCACGCGTGAACGCCAAAATAGGGTTGTTCAGTATTGTCGCCAACTCAATTTAAGAGTCATGATGAACGCTTGGAACCCAGACGACGTATTAGCCGAACCTAATTGCATTCTTAATGACCAAGACTATTATTTGGCCGAATCATATTTAGTAGGACATGACAAATATATTGATTTGACCGCTTGGAAGAAAAAGGCAGATATCTGCTATAGCTATATGAAAGAAAAAGGTATAAAAATAGTGTGTGTAGCCACGGGAGGCGAAACTGTTGCGGCTGATTTTGGTACTTCTGACAAATTTGCTATAGCTTGGGTTGGGGCTGCAATGATGAACGCACATTATTTTCAAATGACGAATTCTCTGTATAGTGCAAATAATAATATTGTTCATTTCTTCCCCAATTTCAATGAAAACTACGGCACGATTTTTAAATCCGGTATACAAAAAGAATCCGATACACATTACTACCGCAGCACTGATTCGCATGTTCTTCATATTTTTGGAAATGGCAGTTCCCAAAGTGTTGGAACAATTAAAAAACTATAAGGTGGCTACTTCAACAATCTTCAATTCTATGAAAAAATGTATCAATTCAGGGATAGGAATGCTATTATTTAGCATTATAATAATATTATTTAACTCATGCAGTTATTTGGCCTTAAAAGATATAATTCCGTTGAAAGTGCTCAGAGGTAAAGTTTTTGAAGTCGGAACGAATAAACCTATTGAAAGGGCTCAATTAGAAATTAAAGGAAAACCCACGTCATTTACTGATGCGGAAGGAAACTATTTTATTGAAATAGATGCCGATATAAAGTACGAATATAAAGTATCAAAAGAAGGATATTTAATAACAAATAATCTTTTGGAACCAATTTCGAGGGTTTCTTCGGATACAATAGAGAACCAAAAGATTTCTTTGATTCCTATTCTTAGATTCGACCAATCTACACTTATCATTGAAACAAGTGAAACCGGTAAGAATCTTGCTATTTATAATACAGCCAACAGCGGTGATTTAACTGTGACGATTTCCTATACCCAACAGGAATGGCTCAAGATAAGTCCCGAGAAAAACGTAGGGGTTATTGAACAAAATTTGGGTAAAACGATTGCCATCAGTATTAATAGGAATATACTGTTGGAAGAAAAGCAATTTAAAATAAAAGTAGCTTATGAGTCCAACAAAGATCCACAAATTAAAGGTGCGATAGATTACAATGTCATTGTTAGAAAAAGCCCACCCCCTGTATCGCCTCGCCCCATTATTGACAGATTTTTTCCTGAGGCAGGGCCCTATAATACAGAGGTAGTCATCAGCGGGCAAAATTTTGACACCGATACCTCTAAAATCGCCGTTACTTTTAATGGAAAAAAGGCACTGATCAAAACGCCGGCTACCTCAACGGAACTAAGGGTACTGGTGCCCGTTGGGGCAAAAACAGGGACCATAAAAATAAAAAAAGTCGGTTTGGATGAAATTGAAACCACAAAGCCGTTTATCTATGAGTTAAAATGTGTAGTAAACCAAATTGCTGCAACAAGCTTTGAGTACTATATAAATGATATTACCACTGCTCCCGATGGTACTGTTTATTTTTGCGGTATCACAGCAAATAATGCAGTTGCCAATAAAAAAACGGTTATTTACAAGCTCCGTAAGGGTAGTGGAATACCGGAAAAATATTTCGAGCGAGAAGCAGGTTATAAGGATGGAAATCTTGGGGAGGCTCAAATGGTCAACCCAACCAAAATTATTGCCGTTAATAATGACCTATACATCATCGATCAGTTAAAAACGGCCGGATATACCAACCTTCGCAAGATTTCATCGAATGGGGTGTTCTCAACATTGGTTCGCAAACCATTGATTGAAGAAGAGTTTACTCATGACCTTTTATATATTCCTAAAAATGGTTCTATTTTATATACTGATGGCTATTTTCATGAATACGATCTTGGAAGACAAATGGAAGTACCTTCGAGCGATGTATACCAAGGGCTAAGTGTTTTTCTTGATTTTGACGGTAATGACATTTATAGTCTTGATTTAGACTTGAATTCGGAAAAAATTTCAAAAAAATGGGAATTAAATCGAAGACCCACCACATTGCTGGGCCGCAAACCGGTAACACCTGCACGTGAATTAGGTATTTCCAGCCCCAATTTAACTCCTGAAAATACCAATTACCCCAAAGGAATGGTGGTTGATCCCGAAAATAAGTGTGCTTATATTATTGATAGAAACGGATTTAATTATAGAATATATCGGATCTATTTAGATAATTCTCGTTCAGAGAACGATAGAGTACAAATTGTTTATGACGTAAAGCAACTAAGTTCTTATAATAATGGTGATCTCGTGCCCGGTGGTGCTTCATTTGCATCAATTTCTTGCCTTACCTACGATGCGAATCGTCAATCAGTTCTCTTTATTGATGCATCACCCAACAATCAAGTTATAGAAATGATTTGTAAATAAAGTTCAAGAGTCTAAAAGGAATTGACTTCTTCCTTTTAGACTCTTGAATTTTATTATGCAATCACTCTCTTATTTCTCTAAATTTACCAGCCTGAGTTGAATATAGCATCCGCCGTTATCCAGCACTTTATTAGCGTTAAAGTAACCGGTATCATCATCTTTAAGCTTGATCTCAAAAGAATCTTCTCTGTTGTTACTCGGCTTAGATGGGGCAGTAATGAGCATCTTCCCTTTCAACAGGTTTTCTCCACGGATGTATTGCCCTGTAAATTGAACATTTACTTGTGTTTCACCGTCATAATCTGTCCCCGTTCCCAAGCCTGTTACATTGTCGTCATTTTTTGAGGCTGTAAAACTTATGGTATACTTTACAGCATCGTAAGTTTGCCCGTTGCAACGAAGATAAATATCCCATTTCCCTGAAATGTCAGTTATAAAACGCAGAACACCGTATTTATATCCAAACCACGTTTTGTTTGCAATGGCAAGGGCTGCGGGCCCTTTTTTTGTAAAGTGGGTTTCACAATATTGGTC
This sequence comes from Spirosomataceae bacterium, assembly GCA_046329125.1. Taxonomy (GTDB): domain Bacteria; phylum Bacteroidota; class Bacteroidia; order Cytophagales; family Spirosomataceae; genus Runella. The sequence goes on from JAXLVD010000020.1 coordinate 154,798, forward strand.
GGGATTGCCATAGGAGTTCAAAAAATAGATTCTCCCGGCAGCATCTTTGGTAATTACCCCTATGTGATGAATATTAACACCGGACTTATCGTAAAAGTAGATGATATCACCGGTCTCCAATTTACTGTCTTGCCCTGCTAATTCTTTAGTAACATCTTCCACCCTTATTTTCTTGTATTCTTCTCCTTTGGCTTGAATGGCATTTTGCCAAAGTGTAGGGTTGGAGAGAGCTGCTGCATTAAGGTTTAATTTATTGCCTAATTCAATGCCCGCAGCACCGGCCATTTGATAAACAAAACCCGAACAATCAATACCGTGAAACTTAATATTTCTGTTACAGACACCTTGAGTAGGTGATTGTAGATTCCTATAGTCTTTCGAACCGAGTGAATAAGCAATACCTGTTTGAACAGGGCTTACATCAGTAAAAACGTTACTCTTTCTATCAGCCATTTGATTGCCCTTTTGAATCATAGCCGTTATCAAAATGTTTTTCTTTTCTTGCGGTCCCGACACAGCCATAGAGGCAGCGATACGTCCATTTTTTGATTTGATTTTGCTATCGTAAAAAGCTTGGGCGTTTTGCCCATTGGGCAAAATGAAAGTATTCAGCGGTAGTGTAACATTTATTTGTTGTGATAACAAATTCTCAAACTCGGCATCTACCTGCTCAATTGCTGCTTCCCGGGGCTGTGCATCTTGATTGGATTGATTACAGCCTCCTGTCAGAAGTGTAATGACGAGGGTGATTACCTGGGCACTTTCAATAAAAAAACGTCCCCCAAAAAGTAATTTGTTTTCTGTTTTCATGGTTTTTGAAATTAATTGGTTTACAATTATTATTTCGTAGCCACTGTCGAAACATCATTACTTTGTTTTGTTATTTTCAAAAAAAACCAATAGTCTTTGTGGATTAATAGGTTGATTTTACTTTCACTTGTAATTAATCCGACTATTTTCATTGTTAAAAAATACTCATACTTGATTATCAGAAAAAGTTTTGTTTTAATGACGGCCATCTGAAAGTTGCATGTAACTCCCAAACCCCCGCATATTTATTTTCAAACTCTAAACTGAATTTTTACCGATTCAAGTAAACTTTTCGCAGTTAAGCTATTATTTTTAACGTTTTCTTTCTCATTCAATTTACCTCAATTACGTTTGCCGAATTTAACCCCTCTTTTCAGGGGTAAATAATAGACAAATCAACCCTTATCTTTGCTGAAACAAAACAGAACCGGTATTTTCATGAATATCACGCCAATACGGCTGCTCATTGCCGAGGATCATAAACTCGTTTTACAAGGGTATGAACAATTACTGTCTAATTATGAAGATATAAGTATTGTAGCAACGGCGTCCAATTACTACGACATCATCCACAAACTCCAATCAACAGTTACGGATGTATTACTGCTGGATCTAAGCATGCCTGTGGCTTTCAGCAACCACCAAACACGTCTTTCGGGCTTGGATATTTTGGAGTATATTAAGAAAGGGAAACTGCCTGTAAAAGTGCTGGTGGCTTCTACCCACCGCGATTATCAGATCATCAAAAACGCAATTGCCTTGGGAGCAAAAGGCTATTTATTCAAAAATGCGGATATTAAAGAACTGATGGAAGCAATTCGGGAAGTGAACCAAGGTAAAACCTATTTTCAAAAAGAGATCAAGGCTATTCTTCAATCGAAGCAGGAGGATGAAAGCCGAATGGCAGGCGACGGAATTAAGGTCAGCCCCCGAGAAAAAGAGATACTGCAATTGCTCGCGGAAGGACTGAAAGGGGAGGAGATTGCCGAAAGGCTGGGCTTAGTTAAATATACGATCGAGGAATATCGTTCCAATCTTCTCAAAAAATTTAAAGCAAAAAACGCTACTCACCTTATCAAGATCGCTTGTGACCAAAAATTTATTTGAGAACACCCGACTAACCTTTCCCATGAAATGTATCATCGTTGTTTGTATCTGTTCTGCTTTACCGTAGGAGTACACTTCTCCGGTCCGGTCATGGCCCAATCAATTATCCCGTTGAGCCCTCATTTTGACAAAGTATCTTTGAGCGGCCAGCTGTATTTCGAGACAGACTACACGGATACTCGCCCTTTTGAACAGGTAAGCAGGCATTTCAAGGGCAAACCGGTGGTATCAAGTGAGCCGAACTTTGGAGATTCGCCGCATCCGCATTGGCTGCGTTTCGGAGTACGGAATACCGCAACCCAAGTGCAGCGTATTTCCCTCATTACCAAAAGCATTGACAGCTTGCAGGTAGTTGTCACCGATACAAACCTCAATATACTTCATGTGTTTCAAAGCGGCAGTCATTACCCTATGGCACATCGTTCCGTTGTCGGCCCTTTTCTCTCCGTATCCTTTGAGGTGCCGCCTGATTCCACTTATTGGATATGGGCCCGAATACGCAATGTCCACTATCGCTTGGCAGCCTCCCCTTTTACACTTTTCAGTCAGCCCGAAGGCCAACAGTATCTCTATACCCAGTATTTTTTCTACAGTATTTTTATCGGAAGTATGTTTCTGTTCCTGCTGTTGGGACTTTTTCTGGGCTATTTTTTCAAAGAAAAAATTTATTGGTATTACTTCGGTTGCGTGGTATGTGCCCTGAGCATCATGATGATTTACAATGATTTTACCTATTTGTTGGCAGACCATTTACCCGCTGTTGTACGCAATAAAGACATCTTAGGTATCTTGAGCGCCACAGTTCCTGTTTTTTATTTGCTGTTTGCCGAGCAATTTTTGGAGATCAATCCGCTTCAATTTTCCAAAACAATCCGATGGAGCCGTGCCGTCATTGGATTACAATATGGCTGTATGCTGGTGTTGATGGCGGCTCAACAGACTCTTTTTGAATATAAACTTTTGTTTTATCTGTTCATGGGAGGATTAAGCAGCATCACTCTGATCTATTTGGTATATAGTTGGCCTTCTCCTCAAGCCAAACTTTTTATCTTCGCTACCCTCCCTGTGACCGTCACTGTATTGATAGAAACTACGTCAGATATTCATCAATGGCCGGTTCAACAAATCCACAACTCTTATTATGCGACAACGTTCATTGAATTATTGGTACTGACGAGCGGCATTGTGTATCGTTTTAAAAACAATGAGCGTGAAAAATACCAACTGCAAAATGAAATTCTCCATATAGAGTTTAATACCCAACGAAAGGAAAGAAACCAAATCGCTGATGAAATGCACAATGATTTGGGGGGATTACTGATGGTGACAAAGTTAAAACTTCAATTACTCAGCCAAACTGCCGCTTCGAAGGCATTAGAGGAAATAGAAGTCCAGCTTAGTGATATCTATCGCAAGGTTCGGGATATTTCGCACCGACTGCGGACTGAGGAAGATGCGCATTTAATGTCGCTCCTGACCGATCGGTATAAACGAGTGGATATGATCGATTTTTCGTTTGAGGGTCTGGAGCGCTTTCGTTTCAACTCCGAGACAGAGGCATTGTTATTCAGCATTATTTCGGAAGTGATCACCAATGCCATTAAACATTCCCGATGCCATACGGTCAATGTGCAGGTTAACTACGAAAAGCCGTCCTTCACCGTGATTGTGGAAGACGATGGAACCGGTTTTGATGTTAAAGCCAACCTTGATAAGAAAAGCGGCGGACTCTGCCAAATTGAACGACGAGTGCTCAAAAATCTAAAAGGAACTTTTCGGGTAGACAGCAGTTCTAAAGGAACGGTCGTCATCATTAAAGCACATTTATTACCCATATAATGCTCGCTCCCCTGTAAAAGGGGGTATGAATCGGACTTGCTACTCATGAACTTTGTCAGGCAGTTAAAAATCATCCAACCCCTGACAAATTATGAAAAAGCGAATGGGCTTTGTCTGCTTTTGTGTATTGATGTGCCTTTGTTGCTCTGCTCAACAAAAACCACCCAAACCGGCAGCCGTCAAGAAAAACAGTGTTTCCCCCAAAAAACAGCCGGGTGCTCCTGTCAAAAATCCTGCGGTTGCTAAACCGAAAGAGCCTAACCGGAACTCTCCTGCGGAAGTTCCGTTAGAAACGGTAGCTGCTCCTACTCCGCCTGCTGAAGACAATGAAACCGATTTAAAGAAAATAGAGGCGAAAAATCAGGCAGAATTGGCTAAAAATGGCCAAGAGGCGGCTTACTATCGAATGGATCGCAGCAGTATAACGGTATTGCCCGTTCATTTGTTCGTACCGGGGCTGCGGGAGGTAAACAAAGAAACGTATAAACCTATCTACACTCCCAAACAACTTTTTGAAGCCCGACGCCTGAAAAACCATGTGGGTGATGTCCTCACAAGTGAGAAGTATTTTTATAATAAGGTACGGTTCAATACGCACAAAATGTTTACAGAACTCTTACAGGACTCTACCGATTTTTTTTCCCTGACGGCACTCAAATCGAGTGCTTCCTCCAAAAAAGCGGCTCCTCAGGGAACTGTAGCTCCGGATGAGTTCAGTGATAAGATCCGTCGTTATTTAGAGAATAGTAACGTAGGAACGGATATTCTGAAAATATGGACCAACAAAAGTATCCTGATGAGCCGGATTTATTATTCACAGAGCGAAGCGGATAAACGCGAACGGGTGGATCCGAAAAAATTGGCCGTCTTTGAAAAGCTTCTCCGCAAAAATTATGTCTTGGTGGTGGCAATCATCAATCCCGAAAAAAAGACGGAACAGCATGAGGGATACACCACCGAATTGTTCAGTGCTGAAATAGAGGGTTTTTTGTATCGGGTAGATACGACCCATTTAGAGGGTAACAACATCCGAAACAAACATCCGTTGCAGTTTGTCAAACGCTTCTCACTGGGCTCCCAAAAATGTGACCCTCGAAGCGAAGTCATTGTTGAGGCGCTGGGCGGCGGTACCAAGGAGCAGTTGCGGGAAAAGATCAATACCCTGATCGTCTCCGGTGTTCGTGAGCAAGCTCACTATTTTTATAAAAATAAGGCTTACGCCTGCGCCAAAAACTACTATGAATACGCACTGGCCGCCGGATTAAAAGATTCAGATACCCCTGCCCTGAAAGCCCTGCTGGAGGAATGTAAACGACAGATCACCAAAACAAAAGCAATTACCGACGATAAGACTTGCCTGGTCAACGAAACTTCCGCTTATGAAGACTGGGTATATGCCCAATCGGCGACCAATGATGTATTGAAAGAAGTAGAAACCGAACTGTCGGAGGAGTTTGGAGTAAAATCGTTTATTTATAAAGTGAAACCCTATATCACCGTTGAGATCGGGAAAAAGGAAGGTGTCTATACCGATCAACGTTTCTTAGTATACCGAAAAACCCTGTCAAAAGAGGGAAAAGAGGGACGACAGCGCGTCGCTACGCTGAGGGCGGTAAAAGTAGCCGACAATACGGATAAGTTTAAAGAATACGCAAAAGAAGCACCGGCAGGGAAAACCCCGGTTTCTGCGGCGATTCAATCCGCGGGAATCGCTTTGACTTCAACTTCAAACAATAGACCTCCGACTGCAAAAACGGCGCCAAAACCGCCTTCGGTCCGCGCCATGCAGGCAAAAACAAAAGACAGTCTGATGCGGCAAGACCTCCAAACGATGTCGGTCTTTAAACAGATCGACGGCGGACAGATCCAAGAAAAAGACTTGGTGATTCAAAATGAAGACAGCGGATTGGGAATTCAAGTGGGCTATGGCTCAAGACTGGGACTGCCGGCACCCGTGTTGGGAATGGATTATCGAATGGCCGATCTGCTGAAGAGTCGAATGCCTCTTTCAGGATTAAAAATAGGGATCAATATCGGACTGCCCAATAAAAAGAAAGTAGCTGACAAGTGGGATATTGCCGAAGACAAGGCCATGGTACTTGATTTATACCTAGCCCGCGAACTGTATCTCTCCCCCAAATTTGACCTGAAACCTTTTGCCGGGGTGAGCACTTTCAACGATAAATATCATCTGCTGTTGGGCATGGCCGGTTATCTGAATGTGATTGGCAAAAACAGTAACACCAAAGTGAAATTAGCTCCCGAGATCTCTTACGTTATGGGCTATACGTATCAAACCAACATAAACTTACGATTTGAATTTTAAACACAAACCCCGATGAAAAATTTCGTTTTCTCTCTCTTGTTAGGACTTCCCCTGTTTCTCTGCAACTGTGCTTCTGCCCCTAAATTCAACGAAGGCATTGACGGCAAATTTGAAGTACAGGATATGAACAGTATTTGCGGACGTACCGGCTCACGGGATACGGGCATCCAATGCCTTCGGGTATCAGCAAACCACAGTAACCGCGACAAAGCTTTTGGGTTAGCCAAAAAATATGCCGTAGCGGCCGTCCTGCTGCGGGGAGTCTCCGGTCAGCACAGTTCCACCAAAAATCCGTTGATCGCTTTGGCCGACCAAGAACGGCATGCCCGCTGGATTCAGGGGTTCTTCGATCAGGGAGAATACCTCAAATACCTTGACCAAGCAGAAATAGAACCCAATGAGGTTTATACTATCAAAGGAGGAGTACGGGTGGGTATTAATGCCAAAGTAAACTACCAACGCCTCAACCAACGGCTGATAGAAGAAGGCCTCGTCAAAATAAATGCCTTTTAAATCCCGACTTTCTGATGAACTCAAAAACTGATTTTATGAAAAAGTACTTCTTAATGGTTATCGCCTGTCTTGGCTTGTTGCGGGTAGCTTGTGCCCAACAGGGAACTCGATCACGTTTGATGATCATCCCTGCTGACGACTTGTTGAAACGTCTCAAATGCTACAATGAAAAAGTAGTGCAGGGGCAAAAAGTGGCCGAAAGAGATTATTTGAAAGCCTATTCCGATTTGATTGAATTACGGTTTGTCAATGCGGCCATTGCTCAAAAATTTGTAGACGCGGGTTTTCCCCCGCTGGAAGACTTAGAGCAAGCGCTCAAAAATATCACCGACGAAGGCATCCAAAATGACATTAGAGGAGTACAAACCGATGCCATTACCCAGGTATTGAACAATGTTCGACCTGATGTGATTCTGGAGTTGTCGTATCAGCTTCAGCAAGGTGCTGTCTCCAATCGGCTGACCTTTCTGTTGGTAGCCAAAGATCCGTACACTACTAAAGTGATTGCTACGATCTCGAATCCGGGTAGCCAAACTACCGAAACTGACGTGCCGACAATGTTAGCGGAACAGGTGGAAAACAACCTGAAAAACTTCACAGATGCGCTCAACAGACACGGGGCAGATGTGCAGGCCAACGGACGGACGCTCCGGCTTTCCGTATTGGTGGATGGTAATGCCGATTTTGATCTGGAAGATGACTGCGGCAGTACCGGTAAAGCTTTTATTGATGTCATTACCGACGTCGTAGAAGTTCATAAAAAGAAAGAATCCGAAACCCCCAATCCCGGCACACCTACGGGCAAACGCGTACAGATCAGTAACATCCGAATTGATTATATTGATCCTGTCAAAAAAAGAGGGCTCTCTGCACGGGATTGGACCAATTATGTCATCAAGGATATTCAGAAGACGTGCGGCGTCAAAGCCAAAAATATTTCGCAGGGCCTGGGAGATGCCCGTATGATCTTGAGCAGATAGGGTTCTTTAAGACACATCTAAAAAAAATAATATGAAAAAGTATGTTCAAAAGCTGTGTGGTTCAGCGTTCTTATCAACGATTTTATTTTTTTCTGCCGGCGCGCAGGATCCCTCCCAAGAGCAGGATGTAAAAATACCGATATCGGTTCTGCCGGTAGATGATACCACAAGCTTTGGGAAACTCTTGGTAACGCGTTTACAGCAAGCCGTTAGCAAAACAGGCATGAGTGAATACGAAAGCTATAACTTTGTATTGTACCCGAAAATCAATGTACTGAGCCACGACTTAACCGCTACCGCTCCTACGCTTACGGTGATCAATTTGGAAATGACACTGATTGTCGCTAATGGCTATCAAAGCAAAAGCATTATTTTTAACAGTGAAACATTCTCCCTTAAAGGGGTAGGTAAATCGGAAGAGCGAGCGATGATGGAAGCCGCCCGCAGCTTGCGCCCTGATGACGCCAAATTGCAGGCGTTTATCCAAAAAAGCCGTCAGACCATTGTTCGATACTTTGCTGTAAACTGCGAGGCGATCATCGGCGAAGCGGAACTGATGGGCCGCGAAGCCATGCTTTCCATTAACCGGGGACCTATCAATGACAAGGCCATCACCGCCGAAAACCAGTTTTCCCGAGCCATCAGTCTTCTGTACAATATTCGAAGTGCCAACTACAGTTGTTATCAATCGTCTATCGAAAAAATTAATCAGATCTTAAACAGATACGATGAATTTTCGTGTCAATTATACTTGGGACGTGCAAAAAATCATTGGGCCGCCCGACAGGTGGACATTGCCGTAGCCTATCTGAACAAAATTCCGCCCTCTCAAACATGCCGTGCCGAAGTGAATGAATTGCTGCGACAAATGGATAGCTACCAGGAACGAGCTACCGATAAAGATCTCAAGCAGGAGATTCAGGTACTGAGAGAACGCGAAAAGGCGGGTAGAGATATGCTGGAAACAGTGATGGAAGGTCAAAAAAGAGAAACACAAGCGATGAAAGATACCCGTAGACAGGAAACGATCATTAACGTGTTGGGGCCTCCTGCCACCCCTGCCAAACAATAGACGTAATCCATTCCCACTAACTGATTGCTGAATAAGATTATGAAGTATGCCATTCTGCTTCTGATAGGTAATGTACTCTCGTTAAAAGCCCAAGACAACATCCCCGTTCGATGGGTCCTTCCCGAAGAAACGCAATCGCAACAGACAATTTATACCCACCGTTCTCGGATTGCGATCAAACTGGAGATCGGTATCCCGCTCGATCAGTCGCCGGAGCAATGGAAAGTACAACTTTTTCGAAACGGAGCAGTTTATCTTCCCCCTAATAAAAAAATGGGAGAAGTCAAATTGCTCAAAAATACGGAAACCGCTGCTATGGCACTGTCTGAAGAGGTGGCATTGGACGAAGGCGAGAATCGTTGGGAAGTGGAGATCAAATCCTTACAGGGAATCATTTTACGCAGTAAACCCTTGAGAATTGTACGAAAGACGGGTAAGCCTAACCTATACCTTGTATGCGTAGGGGTTCCTTATAATCTTAAATACACACAACATGATGCGGAGGCTATTTTTTCAAAATTTAAGACCCAGGCAGGCCATTTATTCAACAAAGTGGAAGGGCAGGTTTTAGTATGTGATCAAGATACTCGGTTCTCGAAATTAGGTCAAACACTTTCGGATTTACGGTATCAAAATTTCAGCGAAGAAGATGTACTTATCCTGTTCTTTTCAAGTCATGGTAAAGCCGGTAATGCGTTTGGTACAACCGACTTTGGATTGGTATCCAACGATGCGGAGGTGGGCGTCAGCGATGAACGGTATGTATTGTTATTTTACCAA
>JAXLVD010000021.1:0-148025 GCA_046329125.1 Spirosomataceae bacterium
CAAGCCTCAGCTATTTTTCACGGGCCTTTCACGAAGAATTTGGCAAAGCACCGAGCGATATTCGTAAGTAACTATCTATCAACATCTTACTATTTTTTCTTTTTTACTCCTCCAAACTGGGTGCTGGTATTTTTTTTGCCGTGCAATCTCAGTGCAAACATTTGCAAGCTGAGTGAAAGCCTTAGTTGGGAGGTAAAACTACTTTTGACTTTCCTCAATTCATGCTTTTTCCAACTCCCCAAAGCATGAACCAACCCCAAAACCCCAAGCCCTTCGGAGGGAGTAAGAAGGCAAAACTATTATGAAAAAATATACCTTTATTCTATTCCTACTTAGCGCAACGATTGCCAATGCGCAAATTTTTACTCAAAACTCTACCAATGGTTCCGTTACGATTACACCTAAGGGCCTAAAAGGCAGTACAAACAGCGGAACAGGTAATAACGTGGCAATAGGCCCTTTGGCACTTTTTTCCAACACATCAGGTAATCAGAATACTTCTATTGGAGTTCAGACTCTTTTTTCTAACACCACAGGATACGATAATACTGCTACCGGATTCAATGCGTTAGGAAATAATATCACAGGATATGCTAATACAGCTATTGGTTCTTCAGCTCTGTATTTAAATACATCGGGTAACTTTAATACCGCAACCGGTGAAAATGCGCTTATTGCTAATACAACAGGCAATAATAACACTTCCAACGGAGCTTTTGCCCTTACAAGTAACACAACGGGTAGCCATAACACAGCTGCCGGTTATGAGGCACTTAAAAATAATACGACTGGGTATGAAAATACAGCTACTGGAAAGGATGCTCTCTGGTCTAACACAACGGGTTCTCAAAACATTGCTACTGGAAGAGCAGCTCTTTATAATAACACAACAGGCATTCGAAACACCGCGAATGGTTATAATGCACTTATTAGTAATACCACAGGATCAAATAATATCGCTATTGGATTTCTGTCTCTCGCTAATCATTCAACGGGCAATAATAATGTTGCTGTTGGAGATCAGTCGCTTTTTAATACGAATGGTAATGGTAATGTAGCTTTAGGAGCCAGTGCAGGTAATGGTATTACAGCAGGAAGTGAAAATACTTTTTTAGGAAACTATGCTACATCTACTGCTAATTTTAATAACGCTACCGCCATTGGCAATGGGGCAACGGTCGATGCCAGCAATAAAGTACGAATCGGAAATGCAGCCGTTACGGTGATTGAAGGTCAGGTAGCTTGGAGTTTTCCCTCCGATAGACGCTTGAAAGAAAATATAGTCGTCAATAATCGCCTGGGGCTCAATTTTATCACACAATTGCAACCCGTGAGTTACAATTATATCTCCGACAAAACCAAGGTTCGTCACGATGGTTTCATTGCCCAAGACATTGAAAAAGTAATGAAAGACCTCAATTTGCCCTTCAGTGGCGTAAAAAAATCGGAAGATGGCATGTATTCTTTGGCCTATTCTGATTTTGTGATGCCATTGGTCAATGCCGTAAAGGAGCAGCAAAGTCAAATTGAAGAGTTGAAGAAAGAAAACGAGGTACTAAAAGCACTGGTAAAAAGAGTAGCCGTTTTGGAAGAAAAAAGTACCCCGAACAGCCTTCGTGCTTCCGCTAAAAAATAATTTCCTCCTCTAACGGCTGATGGTATGAATCCCTCACTTTTTCGCTTATCTACTTTTGAAACGGGACAGTTTGCTGATTTCAGGGAGATTGTCTGTTTTGTAGCCGATGGCAACTATTCATTGATTTACCTAAATAATGGGCGTATTTTGGTGGTTTCCAAGTGTTTGGAGTGTTTAGAACAACATGTACCCGAAAATTCATTTCTCCGAATTCATAAAAGCTATCTCATCAATCCCCGTTTTGTAGCCTGTCTGCTTGCCGACAAACAACTCAAACTTACCAACGGCGCTGTTTATCCAATTTCCCGCCGAAAGTGGCGGCAGACAAGGCTACATTTTAAATCAAAAACAAGCCTATAATTGAAACGCCCCGGCCTTTCGGCCGAGGCGTTTCAATTACCCCTTCTCCCGCAAGGGTTTCAACAAATACTCCAAGCCATTCACTTTGATTTCGTAGATAGTGGCCAGTAAATCGCCCAATTTCCCGTTGGGGAAGCCTTGGGTATGAAACCAAACTAAATACGGCTCAGGCAAATCGCAGAGCAGCGTGCCTTTGTATTTGCCGAACGGCATTTTTATCGTCACTAAGTCCCGTAAGTAATTAGGGTCAAAATCGGTCATCCTATTGTGCTAAGTTATTGGTTTGCGTTTAAAACGCACGCTTCGATGGTTCGCGTCACAGACGCAAACCATCTTATATTCATACCCTCTCCAAAATGGAGAGGGTCGCCCTGAGGGCGGGGTGAGGCTTTTATTTCTCGCCCGGATGATACGTTTTCTCGGCGTTTTTCACGACATCTTCTTTGTAAAATAGCACCTCTTTAAACTTACCTTGGGAGTACATCAATCCTTGGTCATTGAAATGCCTGGAAGCAGGGTCACCGCTTTCTCCACCTGCCAACAACGACTTGGCTTTGATGCGGGGGCCAAATTCCACGGCACAAATAAAGCTGTTGCCGCTCACGCCGTAGCGTTTGTTGGTGCCGGAGTAGGGGCGGCTGTTGTACGAAGGCAACATCCCCCACATCGCCGAGGCATAAGCTACGGGAAAACTCGGCTGATTGTCGTCATATTTCGATTGAATGTCGCCTGTCAATCGCTGAAAACGGTTGATCTCTCCCCACTGCATTTGCCATTTGCCGAATTTCATTTTCAAATCGCTTAGAGCCGTTGCCAACGGATTTGTCAATTGTGTCAACGTGGCCGTCGCGGCAAAGCGTTTGGTACTCTCTACCTGATCCAATTCACCTTCGTCGATGTAGAGGCGGGTAATGGTTGGCGTTAATCTTTGGGCCCATTCAATAGCCACTGTGGTAGCTACGGAGTTTTCCGCCGTATGGTAATCCCACTTTTTCAACAAGGCAACCGCCTCGCCCAGTTGCGCATACAACGAATCGGTAGGTTTGACATTTTTTTCAAACGAACTGACCAACGCCGGTACCAATACTTCAAAAGCCGAAAGATAAGTGTCATAACCCGAAGCAATCACTTTATCGAGCGTATATCCCGACCCTTGGCTCAACACCCGCACGGCATTCACTCCTCTGAAATTCTCTCCGTCAGGGGCCATGTAAGCCGGATAATCTGACTTTTTAGGACTGTTTACCCCGGCAGCCGAAAAAGGCGTGGAGTTGCAGTTTTGCAGCCAACCGTTCACAGGATTGTAAATATGCACCGCTTCCGCTACGGGGTGTAAGCCTTTCCATTCAGTAGCGGCGGTGGTACCGTCCATGACTTTCGACCAGTTCATGGACTTGTCGCGAATCGGCACATAGTTGCCGTGCCAATAGGCGATGTTTCCTTTGTAATCAGCAAAAACCGTGCTGTTGGACGTGTTGGCTTTCAAATCCATCACTTTTTTATACTCTTCAAATCCTTTGGCTTTGGTTCGTTTCCAACTCTGAATCAGACTCGTCACGGAACGATTGAACGACCGCAGACTAATCCATTTTCCGTCGCGTTTGGCCATTACCGGGCCGTGGTGGGTAAAATAGGTGGTAAACGTTTTGCTTTGCAAACGGCCTCCGTCCAAGTATTTCAAGGTAATTTTCTTTTCGGTAACGGGCTTCAGTTTTTGTTCGTACTCGTAAAAAAACTTACCGTCTTTCTTCACCACTTTTTCAGCGTACATATCTGCCACGTCTACGTTGCACGAGGTATGCATCCAGCCGCAGTATGGGTTAAAGCCCTGATAGACAAAAAACTGCCCCCAGGTCACGGCCCCGTAGGCGTGCAACCCTTCTTCGCTCACCACCTGCACTTCGGGACGAAAATAAAAGGTAACGTGCGGATTAATGTACAAAATGGCGTTGCCGGAAGCCGTTTTGGAAGGCGCAAACGCGAAGCCGTTGGAACCTGTTTGGTATTCGGGGTCTTTCGGCTCGGCAATGGCCGCGGTGGCTTCGCCGGAGTAGAAATTTTTCAATTCGGCCACGTTCAAATCGGCCGTACTGATGGCTCCGATACTGCCGTCGGTCCACAACAGTTGATACCAAGGCTGAAATTTGGTCAAAAGCGCCGGTTTCACCTGCGGGTTTTTGTATAAGTAATAATTGATGCCGTCGGCATAGGCATTCAGCAGTTTTTTCAACCAAGGCTCCGCTTTGTTATAATCCGCAATCGCTTCGGTGGTATCGATCAACAACTTGATTTGCAAATCATTGTACAATGCCGCTTCTCCTCTCAACTCGGCGGTGCGGCCCAGTTTTTCAATATAATTCAACTCGACCCGCTTGAAATCATCTTCGCATTGGGCATACAACAATCCGAACACCGCATCGGCATCTGACTTGCCGTAAATGTGCGGAATGCCCCAATGATCGCGAATAATAGTGACTCGTTTGGCCTGCTGCTCATAGCGATTGATTTCAGCAGGAGTGAATTTTTGAGCAAAAACCGAGAAGGGAAGCAGAAAAAGCAGAATAACGGGTTTCATACGATGAATAACGGATTGGTTGATGAATCAGGGTCAGTGGGAATACCAAGCTTATTTTGTAGTTTCAGCAAACTTATCAATTCCTTCGGCAAGCACAAAATGAATGGCTGTCTGTTTTGCAATTCATAGCTCATCGGCTATGGACAGCCGTTTATTTGCGCTTTAAACAGACTGTTAGGCCGAGTTACAAAACCCGGCTTCAATTCTATAGAGGTCTTAGCTTCATATACTATGTCGGCATTTTCGTCAATGATAGCGGTTGAAATCAGCCTTCCTTCTTTTTCTGATCCGGTGCCTGTCGTTGTGCCGCTCAACGTCCGTTGGCCTGTTACCACAATGTCGTCAATCGCCAATTCATCTCGATTACCGCTTGTGCCGTTTTTCCAATAATACCGCCACAGCAGTTGAATGTAGGGCTTATTCAGCAAAGTACTTGGCAGTTTTATTTCAATCACTGCACTGTCACCGACAATACCTCGGTTGTATTCAATCACCTCATTGTTAGTGTCCGGCAAATCCGCAAAGGGCAGAAGATCCCCAATCCGATACTGTAATCGAATCCCGTATTGACGTGCTCCTACGGCCCTTGTTCTGCCGGTCCATTTTATCGTAATTTCCTCTTTTCCCTCCGTATTTAATGCCAAAATAGCCCCGCCCAGCTTAGTGCCCGGATAAGCCGTACCGCCTCCGGTATTAACAAACGAAATTCCGTTGCTGCCCAAGCCATTGATTCGAGTACCGCTTGTTAAGTCATAAGCTCCGTTGGTAAAGCCCGCAACGGTCGAGCTGACTCCCGGATCCGAATCGGTCATGTAAACAAATTTCATGTTGGGTGGCGAGGTTCCGGCGATTGCCGTTGAACTCCAGGAAGCGAAACTGTACCCGCAAACGCCTAAGATTGCGGCCGTAGGTACCGGATTGGATGATGTCAATTTTTGCTCAAAAACCGCCGTGTAAAACACCGAACTATCCGGGTTGACAGTCAGTGTACTGTCTGTAATCGTCAGGGAATTATATGACCAATGTTTGAATTGATACCCTGATTTGGCATGAGCCTGAAGCTGAACGGGTATGTTTTTGAAATATTGACCCGTCCAAGGATAAGGGATGGCTCCAACGCCCGGAGTGGTGGGTAAAATAGCTATTGTATTGATTTTCACGTAGCCACGGGAAGTATCCGAAACATTGACCGTGAGTGAATAGGAACCGCTGAGCCCGAACTTACTCAACAAATGCATAGTTTGATAGGCAGGTCTTTGCTGAACAAATGAAATACAGTTGTTGATCGAATAGATCCATTCCAACGTATCTGCCCAGGTTTTCCACCGGTCAAGTTGAGCCGGGATTTCAGCCCGTATTTTATCTCGTTTCAGTTCAATCATGGAAGTCAGACGAGACGGCAAAAAAGCAGTATTAAGTAAATCAGCAAAGCGATTGATAAAATTGACTTGAAACGTTTGATTCTGCAATAGCTTACCCAGCAGATAACCATGTTCCCACCAATTACCGATAGCTGAGGCACTTGCAAGGGTATTCTCCGTCCACTCACTCAACGAAGCATCCGTATCATACAAACTCCACCGCCATCGTCCGTCCAGACCGTAAGGGGCATTTTCTCGGTAAGGCACCTCCAATCTCCAGTATCTGATGTTTTTAATTCCCCAATCAACATTATTATAATAGATTTCGGCAATTTGATAATCGGTAAAATTCTCTACATCCATCTGTGTTTTGACATAGTCATAATTCGCAACAACGGACATATCGTTCATATCAACGTAGGCAATCATAGCATCATAATGCTGCCGACTTCCCTCCTGCACCTCCCCGTTTTCAATAATTGCCAAACTGTCGGAGTCCACTCCGTATTTTTGCTTATAATAGTGTTTATCCTGGCGTTGACGCAGGTTATGAATCCCCCAATATTCACCGTTCAAAAAAAGAACTGCCGGTCGGTAGGCCTGAATATCGGTTTTCAAATGAGCTACGGACTCATGAATAAACGCATCTCTGAAAAACGTACCGTTATAATCATTTCCGGCATTTCTCAGTAAAAACGTTTTGTAATCGGTATAGGGCAAATTCGGAAACAGCGCCCTCTCAATGGTTGGGTATCGGTTGGTGCCATAGAATCGCAATGTTTTAAACCGGAATCCTCTCGACCATGAGCCGTGGATACGGACGCCTATATTTTGTTTGTACGTGACGGTATCGGCTTCTATGATTTCAAAATGCGCAGCGCGCTCAGCAGTGTCTCCTTCGCGCAGGTAATTGGCCGGACTTCCTTCATTGGGAACTTCGCCGGGATTGGCATTTCGCCAATCAACAAAATCTACTCCCGGTACGTAAATCCCGTTTTCGTAAGAAAAAAAACCATCCTCCTGCGTCATCACAGAAATGACAGGTAATGAATATTTATTTTTACCGGTTTCCGAAAAAAAGTAGGTATTTGATTCTATCTCACTCGCCATTGCCCCTGCTTTGACGGCAATGGCTCGGATAATACGTCCTTTATAGAGAGGCGCGGTCGGTAAATAATCCAAAACCTGCGAATGGGTTGTTGCAATGGTGCTGATTTTATTAGGGGTATCAGAAGCATCCTCCATGACCAAGGCACCCGCGTACGTCTGTGACCGGTATTGCATGGTCAACGTATCTCCTGCCGGGTATTCATTTCGGTATGGATAACTTTGAGGACTTAAATGCAGCGGGTTTGGCTCCGAGCCATCCGTGGTATAATAAACAGACACTGCCGAGTCAGGATGTGTTAGGGTAAGTGAAAACGGGCTTCCGTAAAACCCTCCCTTATGCGAAAAAACGGGCGGACTCAGCCACTCGTCATAACTAAGTGCTGCTACATTAGCAGCGCTCGGAGTGGGAGAGGCAAAATACTTCAATGCATTGCCTCCGTTAGGCAACCGACCATAAGAAACATCTGTTCGTTGTGGCCCGAAGGATAAGCTGTCCACAATATCTACCCCGTTGGGTAACACCAATGCTACCTGTTCGCCGGATGCGGATAATGAGAAGCCGGCATGTTTGATTCCCTTCGTTACTGTGCTGCTTGCCCAAATCAACAGATACCCGTTCGCGGGTATTACTAATTCATTGGGAGAGGCAGTAAAACGAAATTTGGTAAGGGAAGCATAAGTATCTGTCAAATAATACCCGGCCAAGTCAACTGCTGTATTTCCTGTGTTGTACAGTTCGATCCAATCTGAATAATCACCTGATTCATCAGCCACTGTACTCCTGTTCGCAGCCATGATTTCGTTAATTTTAACCTGTGCTGACAGACGGGTGGAAACAATTAAAAAGAAGATGAGTAGTTTTGTTTTCATTCTTATATTGAAAGCGATTCTGATTCGGTGCGGAATAGTTGAGGTAAAAAATATAAACTGAAAAACGTTTAAGTAGTACAAAGATTTTAGTATTAAGTATATAGTAATTTGATAATATACTGATTATGAGCTTTTTGTGAGTTAAAAGAGTTATACTGAATACTATTAATTAAATACTCGGTACTACTTATTACTTTATACGCATTACGTAGCCGATTTGCTGCACCTGTCCATTCAGTCGAAACTTTATTTCGTAAATTTAAAGCAGCCCTCAGACAACAAAAACAATAATTTACTTTATGGCATCTAACCCCTACCCTTTTCGAGGACTTTCTGCCGAAGAAGCAGAAGTATCCCGTCAAAGAAACGGCAGTAATGCTCCCGGACTACCAAGCAACAGCGCTTGGTGGGAAGCATTAAAAGAGACGGTAACAGAGCCCATGTTTTTGTTGCTGACCGCTTGTACAGTTATTTATTTTCTGCTCAATGAGTTATCGGAGGGCTTTTTCATGTTAGGGGCAATCCTGCTGGTTTCGGCTATCTCTTTCTACCAAGACTCTCGCAGCAAAAAAGCCCTCGCTGCTCTCAAAGCATTTACCCAAGCCTCTGCCACGGTGATACGTAACAACGAGGTCGTCGAGCTTCCGTCAGAAGAACTTGTCGTAGGAGATGTGGTGGTGGTATCGGAAGGCGAATTGGTTCCTGCTGATGGCAAATTGCTGCAAATCCACGATTTTTCGGTCAATGAATCCATTCTGACGGGAGAAGCCTTTGTGGTGTACAAAGAAGTGGACTCGGCTGACAACAACCGGATTTTTCAAGGCTCTTTGGTACAATCGGGACAGGGGGTTTTTGAAATCACAGCCGTTGGTTCTCAGACCCGCTTGGGCAAAATCGGGACTTCGATGGCGCAAATCGAAAGCGAAAAAACCCCGCTTCAAGTACAGATTGACCGTTTTGTAAAGAAAATGGCGGGTATCGGAGCGCTTATTTTCCTGACTATCTGGGGAATTAATTATGACCAATCCCATGACCTCTTGGGAAGCCTGCTTAAAGGGCTAACGATTGCGATGTCGGTATTGCCCGAGGAGATTCCCGTGGCTTTCGCTACGTTTATGGCCTTGGGCGCGTGGCGGCTCATGCAACAGGGGATTATTGTCAAACAAACCCAAACCGTAGAAGCTTTGGGGTCGGCAACAGTCATTTGTACTGACAAAACCGGGACAATCACCGAAAACAAGATGGAACTCCATCGAATTTTCGTTTTCAAAACCAATGCCGTTTTACACGAACCGGAATGGACCCAACCAACAGCCGTTGAACTCATCAGCACGGCTATGTGGGCCAGCGAACCGACCCCTTTCGATCCCATGGAAAAAGCACTCCATAAAGCCTATCACCACTTGGTAACAACCGACGAACGATCTGATTTTCAATTGGTACATGAGTATCCGTTAGCGGGTAAACCGCCCATGATGACGCACGTTTTTGAAAATAAAACCGGTAAGCGCATCATTGCCTGCAAAGGCGCCCCCGAAGCCCTGCTTCAACATTCAAAACTCAGCCACGAAGAAAAGGGCCATATTCATCAACAAATTGCGGATTTTGCCGCTGAAGGTTTGCGGGTATTGGGGGTCGGAATTGCCGATTCCACCGAAGGTTCTTTTCCCGAAACTCAGGAAGAATTTACGTTCCGATTTTTAGGCTTGGTTGGATTTTATGACCCGCCCAAACATAATATTGAACGGGTATTTAAGCAATTTTACGAGGCAGGTATTCAAGTCAAAATCATTACGGGCGACAACTCGCTTACCGCGTTGTCCATTGCGAACCGGGCTCATTTTAAAAACAATGCCCCCCCGCTCACGGGTGACGAATTACTAAAACTCAGTGATCAGGAAATAGCTGATAAAGTCAAAGCGACCAATCTGTTCACCCGAATGTTTCCGGAAGCTAAACTGAAGATTATTAACGCTTTAAAAACCAATCATCAAATTGTGGGTATGACGGGCGACGGCGTCAATGACGGACCGGCCCTCAAAGCCGCCCACATCGGCATTGCGATGGGAAAGCGGGGTTCGGAAATCGCCAAACAAGCCTCGTCTTTGATTTTGGTGGATGATGATTTCGGAAAAATGGTAGAGGCCGTAGCGATGGGACGTAAGATTTACAACAATCTCAAAAAAGCCATTCAATACATCATTTCCATTCACATCCCCATTATCCTGACGGTGGCTTTACCGCTGATTTTGGGTTGGGTTTACCCTGCTGTTTTTACGCCCGTCCACGTGATTTTTCTGGAAATTATCATGGGGCCTACCTGCTCTATTGTCTATGAAAACGAGCCTTTGGAGAAAAATGCCATGCACCGCCCCCCGCGCCCGATGAGTAATACGTTTTTAAACCTAAAGGAACTGTCGGTCAGTATTCTGCAAGGTCTGATGATTACCTTGGGAACGCTGTTTTCGTATCAGTATGCCGTCCGTCAGGGATACGGCGAAGACCTGACCCGAACGATGGTTTTCACTACGTTGGTTGTGGCAAATATCTTTCTAACGTTGGTCAATCGCTCGTTTTATTATTCCGTTCTTACGAGTTTTACCTATAAAAACAATCTGTTGTCGGGAGTCATTGTGATCACGATTTTGATATTGGCTCTGTTGGTGTACGTGCCCGTGTTTGCTTCGTTTTTCAAATTGTCTCCTCTTTCCGCAGCCCAATCGGGCATCGTCATTCTGACCGGTTTTGTTACGGTGATTTGGTTTGAGGGCTATAAATGGGGAAAGAGAAAAGGATGGATTTAAGGTTTTGTAACAAATCAGCATGATCCGTGTTGCTTGCATCCGTTTTATCCGCGTTCTATAAAACGATGTAAAACAGAACGCGGATTGTACGGATAAAACGGATTTACAGATTCTTTCGCTTTACCTCTTCCACCGCAAAGGCAGCGGCTCGTGCCGTCAAGGCCATGTAAGTCAGCGAAGGATTGACGCAGGAGGAAGATGTCATACAGGCCCCGTCGGTGACAAATACGTTTTTGCAGGTATGTACTTGGTTCCACTTGTTCAATACCGATGTTTTAGGATCTTTGCCCATCCGTGCCGTACCCATTTCATGAACCGCACCTCCCATCGCAAATTTGTTATTGTAACTGCTTACATTTTTAAAACCGGCCGCTTCCATCATTTCCGCGGCATCATTGGCCATGTCCAACCGCATTTTGTGTTCATTGTCCGTAATCGCCGCATCAAAAACCACCAACGGCAGTCCCCATTGATCGCGTTGGGTAGGATGCAGATACATTCGGTTTTCATGACGCGGCAGGATTTCACCAAAACCGCCCATGCCCATCCACCAACTGCCGGGTTCGGTCATTCGTTGTTTAAAATCAGCCCCAAAATCATTGGTATGGTTTTCCCGGTGCCATTCACTTCTGCCCGACCATCCTTGATAGCCGAAACCGCGCAGATAATCGCGCTTATCTTTCCCCCAATTGCGGTAACGGGGAATATAAATCCCGTTGGGGCGCCTTCCTAAATAGTAACTGTCTTCAAACCCTTCTACCGACGCATTGGCTCCGGCCCCCAAGTGATGATCCATCATATTATGACCAAGCTCGCCACTGTCGTTCCCCAATCCGGTCGGAAAACGGTTTGATTTGGAATTCAATAAGAGAGCCGCAGAAGCCACCGAGCCGGCATTCAGGAAAATGAGCTTGGCGTAAAACTCCTGCACTTCTTTGGTAGTTCGGTCAATGACCCGCACACCCGTTGCCCGTTGTTTGGTTGCATCATACAGGATTTCCGAAACAATTTTATCGGTTAAAAACGTAAGGCGTTTGGTCCGTTGTGCTGCCGGAAGCGTAGCCGCCTGCGTACTGAAATACGCGCCGTAAGGACAGCCTCGCTCGCACCGATTTCGCGCCTGACATTGCGCCCGGCCCAAGGCAGTATGTTCGGCGGTGGGTTTGGTCAAATGGGCTACCCGCCCGATAAGGATAGGCCGGGCCATTTTCTTCTCAATCTGCTCTTTGAAGTGTTTTTCCACGCAGGTAAAATCGTGCGGCGGCAAAAACTCCCCGTCCGGCAGTACCTCCAACCCGTCTTTGCGGCCACTGATGCCCGCAAATTTTTCTGCATGGCTATACCAGGGAGCCAAATCTTGGTAACGAATGGGCCAATCCACCCCGATACCTTCTTTTGCATTGGCCAAAAAATCTTCTTCATTGAAACGATAGCTCTGCCGCCCCCACAACAGCGAACGCCCGCCCGCGCCGTAGGCGCGTGCCCAACGAAAGGATCTTTCTTCTATATACTCATAGCCGGGCTCACTGAGGGCCAGTTTATTGACTCGCACGGCATCTTCCTCCGGGTTGGTCAGGCTGACCCGACCGCGATGCGGAAAATCCCACGGGTCTTTCATGGCGGTTGTGTAATCTACCACGTGCTTTACATCACGCCCCCGCTCCAACATCAATGTTTTTAACCCTCTTTCGGTCAGTTCTTTGGCCGCCCACCCGCCACTGATGCCCGAACCTATGACGATGGCATCATAGGGAATATTGTCTTTGAAGTTCATAAGAAGAAAAAAGAAACAACAATATAACCATCAATTAGTAAATTCTGATTTTGAAATGGTTAAGCCCTCTATTTCTACTATTCTTTTACAAAAAAAAGCAGGGACAACACGGATATTCGTATTGCCCCTGCTTTTATAAATCCTTAAGTATTATTTCAAATTCATTTTCTTCATCTCAGAAACTGCGAACGCTGCCGCACGCGCCGTCATGGCCATATACGTAAGTGATGGGTTAACACAAGAAGCCGAAGTCATAAAAGCACCGTCAGTCATAAAGACATTCTTCACTGCGTGCAGTTGGTTGTTTTTGTTCAGCACCGAGGTTTTGGGGTCTTTGCCCATGCGGGCAGTGCCCATTTCGTGGATTCCATTGCCGAGGTGTTTGCCGGTATCGTCGTAACTACGCACATTTTTCAATCCGGCCGCCTCCAACATTTCGGCAGCATCATTAGCCATGTCTTTACGCATTTTAAGCTCGTTTTCGCCGTAGGCAGCATCAAATACAACAATCGGCATTCCCCACTTGTCTTTTTTGGTAGGGTGTAAGGTGAAGCGGTTGCTTTCATTAGGCAATACTTCGCCGAAACCGCCAATCCCCATGTTCCAGCCACCGACTTGACTCATCTCTTCTTTGAAAGAAGCTCCAAAACCTTCCATGCCGACACCGCGTCCCCAACTGCTGCGGCTGGCCCCGCCTTGGTAACCGAAACCGCGCAGGTAGTCACGTTTGTCATTACCCCAGTTGCGATAACGAGGAATATACACCCCATTGGCACGGCGACCGAAATAGTATTGGTCTTGAAATCCGTCATATTCACCGGAAGCCCCCACGCCTAAGTGGTGGTCCATGATGTTGCGCCCCACCTGATCGCTGTCATTACCCAAACCGTTTGGAAAACGGCTTGATTTGGAGTTCAATAAAATAGACGCCGA
Organism: Spirosomataceae bacterium; assembly: GCA_046329125.1. GTDB lineage: Bacteria > Bacteroidota > Bacteroidia > Cytophagales > Spirosomataceae > Runella. The sequence goes on from JAXLVD010000021.1 coordinate 13,424, forward strand.
AGGAATTGCCGAGGCATTCAGGAAGATGATCTTGGCAAAATAATCTTTGACCTCCATGGTGTTTTGGTCAATGGTACGAACCCCCGTCGCACGGCCTTTTTTCTCGTCGTACAATACCTCCGATACGATCTTATTATTGGTCAGTGTCAAACGTTTGGTTTTCATTGCCGCCGGTAACGTAGCCGACTGTGTGCTGAAATAAGCACCAAACGGACAACCGCGCATACACAAATTACGGTATTGGCACGCTGCCCGCCCGAGGGCAGTCTGAAAACTCTGCGGTTTGGTCAAGTGAGCTACCCGGCCAATAGTGAGGGTTCGTCCCATTTTCCGCATCATCTCCGATTTCACATGCTTTTCCAAACAGTTAAGTTCCATGGCGGGCTGAAACTGTCCGTCGGGCAATACCGAAAGACCGTCTTTTGAACCGCTGATACCCGCAAAACGCTCGGCATAATCATACCACGGGGCAATGTCTTTATATCGAATAGGCCAATCAACCCCGATGCCTTCTTTCGCATTGGCCATAAAATCTTCTTCGTTGAAACGATAACTCTGACGACCCCACAACAACGAACGCCCCCCTGTATGATACGCCCGAATCCAGTCAAAAGGGCGGGTTTCGATATAGGGGTTTTTGCTGTCGTTCTCAAACAAGTACCGATGATCTTCATTGGGCGTATAACCGGTACGCATCCCGGCCCAGTATTCCTCCGCCGCCATGTTGTCGGGGCGACCGCGGTGCGGAAACTCCCATGGACCTTTCATGGCCGTTTCGTAGCCTTCAATGTGTTTGATGTCACGACCGCGCTCCAAACACAACACGCGCAACCCTCTCTCCGTCAATTCTTTGGCGGCCCATCCGCCACTGATTCCTGACCCGACGACAATCGCGTCGTAGGTCATTTCTTTTTGAGCATCTATATTTAAATACATTTCTTTTGCTGATTGTAAGGTGAAAAACAGTTACTTCCTATTGAGACGGTAAGCCGCAGCGACCGGGGGCTAAAGCGCGTATGCTTTTTGCCCCGGCTTTAAAGGAATACATCCTTCATAACGCCCCGGAATCGGCACGTAATCAAGGGCTTGGGTAGCACCTTGCTCCGAAGTAAAGTAGCCGAACAGGGTCAGTTCTTTCATCAAACGCCAAAAAGGAGTCCCTTTTAGTTTTTTAGAGGAAATCACCTCTTTGTCCACATTATCACCGACTTTTACCTGCTGCACATTGGCACTTTTCATCAATTCGATAGTTTCTTTCTCAACTACTTTTAAAAGCGCGACCTGCTCGCTTGAAGCGGTTTCCAAAAACTTCTTACTGTGCACTTTCATGGCTTTAGCATCTATATCTGCCAAGCCTTCCAGGAAATTCTGTTGTTCTTGTGCTTTATAACAATCTTTCAACATCAGTTCGATAAACGGTCCTACTCCTGCGTCTTTGGCACCGGGAGTGGCCGTACGCGGGATAATGTGCTCAGCGACTTCAGCCACCAATGCCCGCTGTGCCGCGCTTAAACTGAAATCAGCACTCATAGCCTGCTTCGGAAGGGGAGTTCCTTCGCCGAAGGCCAACAAGGTAGGCGCTGAGAGGGAGCCCCCCATCAACAGGGCCACCCGGGATAATGCATCTCTGCGGTTCATAATTATTTTCAGGTTAGTTTAATACCTATTTTATTGGGCAGGTGTAAAAATACGTGAGAATTGTCCAATTTTCACCTTTCCTAAACGGTTTTTTCGCAAAGTTTGTATATTCGGGAGTAATAAATAAATGCCTTTTTGGCGAATATCCCTGATTAACTGACCGCTACGTTGAATTGGCGAACCATAAAACGGCAAACAATGGTTTTTTGTCGTCTTAATTCAAAAAATTCGAACAAAAGAAAAAGAACTGACCGTAAACTAAAGAATTACCGATTTTTGGCGAAAAATCTTCTATATTTCTACCCTAAAACCTTTATCCCGATGAAATTAACTGCGATATTTCCGATTCTCATTGGTTGCTTGTTGATAGGTGGGTTGGTAATTGCCCAAAACAATCGTTTTTCAGAAAAGCCTCGTAAAGAAGCCTCCCAACCGCTGCCCCCTTCTCTTCAGAATATCCCGGAAACCGACGGGAGTCGAAATATTGACAAAACGACATCGCAGCAATTAGCCCGCTCTCGGGCCTTAACGGCAAGAGTTATTCGTGATTCGGCAGGTGTGCCGGTTTTTATTGATTATCGCCGTACCCTCAAAACGGCCAATCGCGGACGTGCCTCGATGAGCGCGGCGGCATTAGATTACGTAGCCCAACTGAAACCCTATCTGCAACTGACCCAACCGACGGAAGAGTTGGAGGTAACTACCATTGAAGAAGATGAGCTGAAACAAACCCACATTCGATTACAACAACATTTCAAAGGTGTACCCGTATACGGAGGTGAGTTAATCGTCCATCTGGAGAACAACCGTTTTACTGCCCTCAACGGCCGTCATTTTAAAACGCCTGTGCTCGCGAGCGTTACGCCTGTCCTGACAGAAGTGATGGCTGTCCAAAGCGCATTAACGGATTTGAAAAAAGAAACCGTTGTACGGGAATTGAACGCCGGCGAACTGCAACTTCTGAAAAAGCAAGTACCTGAAACGGAATTGGTCGTCTATTACCCGGAAAACAGCCCCGAAATCGCCCGTTTGGCTTGGCGCATGGTGGTACGTCCCAATTTCATGGAGCGTTGGAATTATTTTGTGGATGCTTCCACGGGTGAGATCCTTTCAAAAACCAATCACACCTGTGCGCTGGACGGGCCGGTGAAAGCCACTGCCCGCGATCTCAACGGAGCCAACCAAAGTGTGAATGCCTATTTGAAAGGAACGACCTACTATTTGTTGGACATCACTCGCCCTATGTACAAAAGTGCTACCTCTACCCTACCTGATAATCCTTTGGGCGGTATTTGGACGATTGATGCCCGCAACTCAAAAGCCGATGACATATCCGTATGGCAAGTGACCTCTGCTAATAACTCTTGGACTCCTTTAGCTGTTTCGGCTCATACCAACGCCTCTGCTGCCTACCTTTATTACGATCAGATCCATAAGCGTAACTCACTGGACGGCAAAGGGGGAAATGTCATTTCGGTGGTAAATGTACGTGACGAAGACGGCAAAGAGATGGATAATGCTTTTTGGAACGGGCAAATCATGGCCTACGGTAACGGGGCTACCGCTTTTGGGCCTTTGGCAGGCGGTTTGGATGTAGCGGCGCACGAAATGACCCACGGAGTGATTGAAAGTACGGCCGGTTTAGAATACCAAGGCCAATCGGGAGCCATCAACGAATCATTAGCGGATGTATTCGGTGTACTGGTGGACCGCGCCAACTGGACCATAGGCGAATCGGTGGTTAAAAAAGCGATATACCCCTCCGGCGCTTTGCGCGACATGGCCAATCCTAACCAAGGCGGCACCAACGACCCCGGTTATCAGCCGCGCACCATGGCTCAGTATGTCAGCACCACCAAAGACAACGGCGGTGTCCACATCAACAGCGGTATTCCGAATTACGCTTTTTTTCTCTTCACCAACAATGCCAACGTTGGAAAAGACAAAGCCGAAAAAGTTTATTACCGCGCCATGACCAACTACCTGACCCGTTTTTCCAAATTCATTGATTTACGTTTGGCAGTTATCAAAGCAGCAACGGATATTTTCGGGGCCAACTCTGCTGAGGTCACTGCTGCCCGCAGTGCCTTTGATCAAGTGGGAATCGTAGAATCAGGAGGCAATACCCCTCCGGCCAATCCGACCACCTTACCTACCAATACCGGCACGGAATTTTTGTTGGTTTACGGAGCCGATAAAAAACTGTATTCAACCTCTACCACCGGAACGAATATCACGGTCAAATCCAACCGAGCTATCCTCAACCGCCCGAGCGTAACCGACGACGGCAAGTTTGTCTATTTTGTCAGTGATGACCGCCGCATTCGCGCTATCAGCTTAGTAGGCAACCCTGACGAAACGCTGGTGTCGGACGAAACGATTTGGAACAAAGTAGCTATCTCCAAAGACGGGCGCAAATTGGCAGCCCTCACCAATCAATCCGACAAAAGCATCTATGTTTACAGCTTTGACCTGAAAAAATGGAATAAATTCAAACTCTATAATCCTACCTATACCGGCGGGGTCAGTACGGGCGATGTACAATACGCCGACGGACTGGAGTGGGATGCTTCGGGCGAGTATTTGGTCTATGACGCCTACAATCAACTCAAAACAGCTACGGGGCAATCGTTGGATTATTGGGATGTAGGCTTTATGCGTGTATGGGATGCCGTTCAAAGTAATTTTGCCGACGGTACCATCCAAAAGTTGTTCAATGACCTGGAAGAAGGCGAAAGTGTAGGGAATCCGTCGTTTGCCAAAAATTCAACAGCTACTTTATCTTTTGATTATCTGTATGATCCCGACAACACCTTCGCTATTTTGGGTGTAAATCTGGAAAAAGGGGATGTAGAGGTCATTACGACCAATACGGCTATCGGTTATCCTGATTATTCCCGATTGGATGACCGTATCGTGTACGTCACCAAAGGAACAGGCACCAACAAAAACGTGAACGTTATCGGCCTCAATGCCGATAAAATCACGGGTAAAGGCACTCCTTCGGCGCTCCTGCTCAATGCCACTTGGCCTTTGTGGATATCTCAGGGAACACGCTCCCTGCCCACGCTTAATTTCCCGACCATTGCCGACAAGTTTCAGGACGCCGCTCCTTTTACCGTGAGTGCCACGGCTTCCAACGGTGATGCGATAGCCTTTATGGTAGTATCAGGCCCGGCCCAAATCAGCGGCAATCGTATTACGCTGACCGGTTCGGGAACGGTCACCATTCGGGCCTATACCAATTCCGAGCGTCCCTTTTTCCCGGTCATAACTGCGGAACGCAGCTTTCAGGTGATCCCTATTTTGAGTACGGCTCCTAATTTAGGGGAGGAGGTGCAGATATTTCCCAATCCGGTGCAAAATGAACTGCACGTTCGGGTTGCTAAGTCATTGGAAGCCGGTCCCGCCGAGTTGTCAGATATGAACGGGCGTGTTTTCACTCCGAAAGTCTCCGGCGAGTCTGCGCAAGAAACCGTGTTGGATCTGAAGTCTTTACCAACGGGGCATTATATCCTTTCCATTCCGACCAATAAAGGAACGGTTCGGCAGAAAGTCATGAAGCAATAGAAAAGTAAGGCAGGGTTTAGATTTCCCCCTGCCCTTACTGAATATCCAACAGACGTCGATGGTAATTGATTTGCCCTAAATGGTAGCCCAAGTGGACAGCCAAATGAATCAGAAAATAGCCGGTGGAAGTTTTTTCTTCGAAAACAAGCAGGGGGTATTCGGCCAGATAGTCTTCCTCCGTCAAATGCGGTAAGGCTTCTTTGATGATTTGAATAGTAGCTTCAATGTCGTTGACCAATTGAGTACGAGGAACGAAAGAAGCACTGAACTCCAACGGGCGATTTCGAACATACCCCGTTTTGCCGATTTCTGCCCCAATGAATGCGTTCAGGTTGCCGATGAGGTGCAATGCCAAATTCCCGGCCGAATTGGGAATAGCCGCTTGTGTCTTCCAGATCGCCTCTTCGGATTGGTAGGACAGCAGTTCGTTTTTCAGTTTGGTCAGATCCCTGTCAAAAAGGGCAATGAGGGTAGAGGTCAACATGCTATACTAATTTTTTCAATGTTTCTACGTTGGCTTTCTGTTCAAAAATCGCCCGAACGGGAATTGTAAACCCTTCCAAAACGCGGCTGCTTATGTCATTGTCAATCCGATGAATATAAGGTTGGAAGTAAACTTCTGAATGAAGGTCAAGCAAAAAGTATTGCTCTACCATTTGCTTGATCGGGTCAACAATCCAATATTCTCGAATACCATGCGCCGCGTAGTCTTCTTTCTTAATTCCCCGATCATTTTTTGCTGTTTTTTTAGATAAAGTCTCTACCACCAAATCGGGAGCAGGAAACAGCATTTGATCATCGGCAAAATGAGAAGCTTTTTCTTTGGAAAAGAAACAAATGTCCGGCTCATAATCGTTACGGGTCAATTCAATCATTACTTTCTCGACCCCTACTTGCCCTAAATCATGAATGTCAACGTAAAAACTGAGTAAGCGTGAAAGTAGCATTGACGCTTGCCAATGTCGCTTCTTCAACGGCGAGTGCATCACTATCTCCCCATTAATAAATTCTGCTTTTACATTTTCATCAAGCCATTCCCGAAATTCGTGTCTTTTACGCGCCTCCTCTTCCAAAATCGCCTGCATGGCACGTACCTGCTCAAGCGCATTGGGGCGGTTGAGTATTTGTTTTGCCTGTTGACTGATCTGTACCATAACTTCCTATTTTACACAAAAATAAAGGTATTCGGGCAAAAAACGCAATTACTTCCGCTTGAAGTAGATAAAAGCCAAGCCGCCCAATCCCAAGAAAAAAAGCCCGGCAATGGCCTGTTCCGGTTTCTCGATCAGCGTATTCACCACAATGAAAGCCGACATTCCCATAAATACCAACGGCGTAAACGGATAACCTAACGTGCTGTAATTCCGAGTCAGTTTTCGTTTTCTGAATTGAAAAATTGCCGCCGCCGTTAAAAAGAAAAAGGCAGTATCTACAAATACCACGTAGGTAATCAGATTGGAAAAGGTTTTCCAAAAGATCAATAACAGGACGGTCCAGAACGATTGAAAGATAATGGCATGAAAAGGCGTTTGATAGCGGGGATGAATTTGGGCAAATTGTTTAAAAAACAGTCCGTCTTTGGCCATAGCAAAATAAATACGCGGCGCCGTCAGGATATAAATACCGATGGTTCCTAATACTGACAGTACAATCAGAAAAGAGATAAACTTCGCTCCTAACGTCCACACGGTGGAAACCGCTTCAGACGCTACTCCTGTCGAGGCCGCGATCTTTTCCATCGGCAGCAGTTTCAGATAGGCTACGTTGATGCTCAGATACGCCAAACACACAATACCGATGCCCAAAAGCATGGCCTTGGGCACAATACGATCCGCATCTTTTACTTCAGCCGCAATGAACGTGGCGTGTTGGTAGCCTCCGTAAGAAAACGAAACCCCGATGAGAGCCAATCCGAAGGAAGACACCAACGGCAATTGATGGACATTGGACGTCCATGCAAAATCCGTATAGGTAACGGCGTACATTCCCGCCAAAAATCCGATAATAACCACGATAGCGATTCCCAATAATTTAGCGGAAGTAAAAACGGAGGCAAATACGCCGCCCCACTTTACCCCCAACACGTTCATGAGCGTAAGCAAAGCGATGGTTACCACCGCCACCGCCAACTGCACCTTGTCAGACATCGGAATCAATTCGTTGAGGTAAGAGGTAAACACCAACGTCAAGGCGGCTAACGATCCCGTATTGATAACCAACAACATAGACCACCCGTACAGAAAGGCAGGCAACTCACCGAAAGCTTCTTTCAAAAACACATAAAAGCCTCCCGCTTTTTGAAAAATGGAGGCGATCTCAGCAAAGGTCAATGCCCCGCAGAGCGCTACCAATCCTCCCGCTACCCAAACGCCCAGCATCCAACCCGTAGCGGGCAGGTACCCCGCAATTTCAGAAGGGGTACGAAACACCCCGGAACCGATACTTGACCCTACCGCAATCATGGTGAGGCTGAAAAGACTGATTTGTTTTTTGAGTTGGTTAGACATGGGTTGGTGATAGATTGGCGGTTTAGGATATTTTGAGCGTACTTTTGTGATGAAAACTGTTTGGTAACTCTACCACAAAGGTACTGCCTTCGGAGAGTTTACTCTTTACCTGAATACGACCTTGATGTAATTCTGCAATTTTACGACAAATCGACAAGCCCACCCCAAACCCTGCCTTGGTCAAGGCATTTTTGGAGCGGTAAAAGGGCTCAAAAATACGCTGCAAATCATCCGACGGAATACCGATACCGGCGTCCCGAATACTGACAACAGCCTTGCTATCCGTAAAATCAATCATAACCAACGCATGGTGGTCGGGCGAATATTTACAGGCATTATCCAGAAGATTTATAAAAATAGTTTTGAGCAAGACTTCTTCCCCAACTACCGTAATTTTCTGCTCATTCTCCGGTTCCTGCACGTATTCTACCGCAATATGGTATTCCGGTTTTCCCTGCATGAGTTCGGTTTGGACCTGAAAGATTAAATCATCGATCCGAATTTCTGCCGCATTATTGATTGAGGTTTTCAGCGGCTTTACGATCTGTAATAAACTGTTGGAAAGCGCAGTCAGGCGATCAATATCTTTACTGATATTACGCAAAATACCGCGGTGCTGTGCCACCGTCAATTTTTCCTCTAAGCTGATTTCCACCTCTGATTTTAAAGCCGCTAAGGGGGTTCTCAATTCATGAGAAGCGTGAGAGACAAAGCTTTTTTGAAGCTCAAATGACTGTTCCAAACGAAAAAGCATTTTGTTAAATGCCGACGCCAATCGTCCGATTTCGTCTTTGCCGTTGCGTTCATCCAAGCGTTCCCGAAGGTTGTTGGCCGTAATGGCGCTTATTTGAGTAATGAATCGATTTACCGGTCGAAGCGCATTGCCGGCAAAAAAAATGCCTAACAAAACAGTGATACCGATGCCGAAAATAAGTCCTCCCACCAAGGTATCCTGCAAATTATTCATTTTGCTCCGACCGAACTTATCATAAGCCGAGGCTAAAATAACGTATTGTTGCCCGTTCAACTCGTATAACAGCCCCACCACTTCATTGTCATCATCTTGCGTTTCTACGTATTTTTCCTTTCTTACCCGATCCAACAAGTCTTTCCCAAAATGAATGACATGATCATCCAAACTGCTGTAAAACAGCTTATTTTGTTGATCAAACACCAACACCTTCTCGTCCACTAATGCACTTAAGGTGTTTTTGTCAATGATTTTCAGTAAGTCACGGTCTATTTCATCGACTTTGATCAACAGTTGGGCCGTTGTCACCGCCTTACTTTTCAGTCGATCGTAATACTCCTGCTCTCTGAATTCAGCAAACAACTGATAAATGACAAACGAAAATACCGTGAGCAGTCCGGCTACGATCAATGAAAATTGAATCGAAATTTTAGTTTGAATTTTCATGGGTTTTCGCGAAGCAAGTAGCCCAAGCCCGGGCGGGTGTGAATTAATTTCGGTTCAAAATCGCGATCTATTTTCCGTCGTAAAATATTGATATAGACCTCAATCACATTGGTACCCGTATCAAAATGAACGTCCCATACGTTGGCCGCTATATCGTTTTTTGAAATCACCTTCCCTTTATTTTTCACCAAATAGATCAAAAATTCGTACTCACGCGCTGTTAAATTAATTTCCCGGCCGGCCCGTTTGACCAGTTTGCTTTCTAAAAAAACCTCTAAATCGGCAATACGAAGCACTTTCCCGGAAGGTTCCAAAGTCGGATTATTACGCCGTAATCCCACTATGACGCGATGATAAAGCTCCCGAAAATCAAAAGGTTTGACGATATAGTCGTCGGTTCCCGCCTCAAACCCTTCGATTTTATCTTCGATTTCGCTCATGGCCGTCAACATCAGGATGGGCAAAGTCGGTTTAACACTACGAATACGTTTACAGACTTCATAACCGCTCATTTCGGGCAGGTTGATGTCTAAAATCACCAAATCAAACCCCACCGCTTCAGCTCGCCGCAATCCTAACAAACCGGTATAAGCCACTTCAATCTCAAATCCTTTATTGGTTAACCCCCGTGTGAGCAGTTGAGCAATACGCCGGTCATCTTCTATGATCAATATCTTTTGCGGTATGGTTTCCTTTTCCATCATTGGATTCTGTTCATCTATTTCAACCTAAAGATAGAGACCCTGCTTTATTCTCTTACTTCATTAAGGTTTTTTTAATGTGGCCTTAATCTTACGTTAATCCCAATTTACAACCTTTGCAAAAAATGTGTTCCTGTACCAATGCGACTTCTTTTTCTGACGGCAATTCTATTATCATCCCATTATTTAATTCAAGCTCAAGATTCGTTACGACTGTCACTTCGGCAATCTGACAGTCTTTTTCTAAGAAACAACCTCTCGCTTTTGGCCGAACGTTTCAGAATTGAATCCACTCAGGCCGCTATTATTCAAGCTCGGTTGTGGGACAATCCAACGCTTTCTACGGAATGGAATGCCTTCAACCCCGACAAACGTCGTGTACTGGATGTAGCGCGGGGCGGCGAAAAAATCATTTCTATTGAGCAAGTATTGGTCACGGCCGGCAAACGCAGCAAACAGGTAGCCCTCGCCACCGAAAATGCCCGCATGACCGAATACGAGTTTACGGACTTATTAAGAATATTGAAATTTGAACTGCGCAGCAATTTCTTTGACATTTTCTTTCTTCAAAATACACTGAACCGTTATCAACTGCAAATCAACAATTTACAAAATACTGTTACAGCCTTTGAAAGTCAATACGAAAAAAATAATGTCTCTTTACGGGAATTACTGCGCTTAAAAGCGCTGCTTTTTCAGCTTAATAACGACAAAACGGAAATCCTTTTTCAAATTGCGGAGAAAGAAAAAGTCCTCAAAATTTTATTGAACCTTGACGGCCCTCTCATTCCCGTTGTAAACGAATCCGAACTGAACCGCTATCGTCTCAACAGCTACGATGCTCCGGCACTGGGCCAATTGGCGCTGCAAAACCGAGGTGACGTAAAAGTGACCGAGTCTCTTACCCGCCAGGCCGAACTGAATTATAATCTGCAAAAATCGCTGGCAGTTCCTAATTTGAAGATAGGAGCCACTTACGACCAGTCCGGTAGCTATGTCAATAACTATACCGGCTTGACTCTTTCAGCCGATCTGCCGTTTTTTAACAAAAATCAGGGAAATATTAAAGTAGCCCGAAGTCAAATTGATTACCAAAAAGGCCTGCAAAATCAAAAGGTCAATGTGGTCACCAATGAGGTAGCGGCGGCTTTTCAAAAAGTACAGTACGTAGAAAACATGGTACAAAGTGTAGACAGCAGGTTTTCGGAACAGTTTGAGCAACTCAATAAAGGGGTCGTAGAGAATTTTCAGAAGCGCAATCTGTCTTTGCTCGAATTTATTGACCTCATCGAGACTTACAGCGAAAGCATCAAAGAACTCAATCGCCTCAAAGCCGACCGAGTGGGGGCTTATGAAGAACTGAATTTTACGGTAGGACAAGAACTTTTCAGATAAAACAATGAACAAAGGATTGATTTTTTTACTTCTCTTCGGCAGCGGACTGTTGGCTTCTTGTGAAAAAAAACAAGCGGTTTCAGAAGAACTAAAGGCTTTTATGCTTTCCGATACCATGATGAAACGCATTGAATTGGCCAAGGTCAGCACCGAACCCGTGCGCAGTGAACTTACGTTGGTCGGCAAAATCACGGCCGATGAAAATCGGGTTATTAAAGTATATCCGTTGGTAGGCGGCAATGTGGAAGATGTTAACGTAGAATTGGGAGACCACGTGCGCAAAGGACAGGTCTTAGCCACGATTCGTTCGGGCGAAGTGGCAGATTTTGAACGGCAAATGATTCAGGCCCAATCAGAAGTATTAGTCGCGGAAAAGAACCTCAAAACAGCAGAAGACCTTTTTGAAAGCAAACTTAATTCGCAGCGGGAGGTAACGGTGGCCAAAAAGGAAGTGGAAAATGCCCAAGCCGAACTTAATCGTATCAAGGAAGTTTTTCGAATCTACGGCTTGGGAAAAAACACCAATTATGTCGTCAAATCTCCCATTGACGGTTTTGTCATCAGTAAGAATATCAACCCCGGTATGCAGCTACGCTCCGATAACACCGAGCAGATCTTTACCGTTGGGCAAATCAGTGAAGTATGGGTGATGGCCAACGTCAACGAAAGTGATATTCCTCGGGTAAAAACCGGCATGGTCGCCGATATACAAACCATCAGTTATGGTGGTGAATTATTCCGAGGCAGCGTGGATAAAATCTACAACGTACTCGATCCCGAAACCAAAACTATGAAAGTCAGGATTCGACTTAACAACGCCGGATTTAAACTCAAACCCGAAATGCACGCTACTGTTTCGCTCAAATTCGATGAAGGCGGCTCCATGACGGCCATCCCGGCAAGTGCCGTTATTTTTGACCGCAGTAAAAATTGGGTCATGGTATTTAAGAATCGCTCTTCGATCGAAACCCGAGAAGTAACGGTCTATAAAATGCTCAACGATATTGCGTATATCCGTACCGGCTTAAAAGACAATGAACAGGTTATCGCAAAAAATCAACTTTTGGTTTACGACGCTTTAAACGACTAAATATCCTCCAAACCTCTTAATAAGAGTTGGGTTTTGACTCCCCCTTGGGGACAGGGGGCTTTACTATATGAATAAGTTTATCAGAGGGATTGTCGGTTTTTCGTTAAAAAACCGCTTTTTTGTCTTCTTTATGACCGCCATTTTGGTCACTTCAGGAGTCGTCAGTTATTTAAATACTCCTTTGGAAGCCTTTCCCGACGTCACCAACACGCAAATCATTGTAGTGACAGAATGGAACGGGCGCAGCGCCGAAGAGATTGAGCGCTTCGTCACGGTACCTATTGAAGTTTCCATGAATTCCGTACAGCGCAAAACCAACGTGCGGAGCATTACGATGTTTGGGCTGAGTATCATTAAAATCATCTTTGAGGATGACGTAGAAGACTTCTTTGCCCGACAACAGGTCAATAACCAACTCCGAACCGTATCGCTGCCTGAGGGAGTCGAACCTGATGTACAACCTCCCTATGGCCCTACGGGTGAAATTTTCCGATTTACTTTGGAAAGTAAAGACCGAGACAGCCGCGAATTGCTGACGTTGCACAATTGGGTCATTGATCGGCAATTGCGCAGCGTTCCGGGCGTAGCCGATGTGGTGGCCTTCGGCGGTCGGGAAAAAATGTATGAGATACAGGTCAACCCTACCCAATTGGCCAAATACGACATTACCCCGCTGGAAGTGTATCAGGCCGTGACCAAAAGCAACATTAACGTAGGGGGCGACGTCATTGAGCGCAACGGCCAAGCCTACGTCGTACGCGGAATCGGCTTGTTGAACACTATTTCAGACATTCAAAATATCATTGTAGAATACGTCAACGACAACCCCGTTTTAGTAAAAAATGTAGCCGAGGTCAAAGAATCGAACTTACCGCGAGTGGGTCAGGCAGGCCTCAACGGAAACGACGATGTAGTGGAAGGAATCGTAGTACAACGAAAAGGAGAAAATCCGAGCGAGGTTTTGGCACGTGTCAAGGCCAAAATTGAGGAATTGAACACCAAAATCCTACCTCCGGATGTCAAAATGGTCACTTTCTACGACCGTGACAACTTGATAGCCTTTTGTACGAAAACGGTGTTGCATAACCTCTTTGAAGGGATTCTGTTCGTTACGGTCATTGTGTTTTTATTTATGGCCGATTGGCGAACGACCGTCATTGTATCCATTATCATCCCTCTGGCTTTGCTGTTTGCCTTTATGTGTTTGCGGCTCAAGGGCATGTCGGCCAACTTACTTTCGATGGGAGCCGTTGACTTCGGAATCATCATCGACGGGGCCGTAGTCATGGTGGAAGGTATGTTTGTAGCGCTCGACCACTTGGCGCATAAAACGGGTATGGAACGGTTTAATAAATTGGCCAAATTGGGTCTTCTCCGAAAAACCGGAGGAGAGCTGGGGAAAGCCGTTTTCTTCTCTAAACTCATTATCATTACGGCTCTTATCCCTATTTTCAGTTTTCAGAAAGTGGAGGGCAAAATGTTCAGCCCACTGGCCTATACCTTGGGATTTGCCCTGTTAGGAGCTCTGCTGTACACTCTGACACTCGTGCCCGTACTGTGTTCGTTTTTGTTGCGGAAGAACGTCCGTGAAAAGAACAATCCGATTGTTAACTTCTTCGACCGTATCGTTTCATCAGGTTTTGAATGGTGTTACCGAAATAAAAAAATCAGTATGCTGGCCGCGTCTGTTTTCTTAGGAGTCACTTTGTTTTCAGCTTCCCTATTAGGAACCGAATTTCTTCCCCAACTGAACGAAGGTGCCTTGTGGGTGGAAGCCAAATTACCCATGAGCAGTTCACTGAACGAAACCGTTAAAATGGTGACTGTATTACGGAAGAAATTAATGGAGTTTCCCGAAGTTAACGGTGTACTTTCCCAAACCGGTCGCTCCAACGACGGTACCGATCCTTCCGGCTTTTATTACGTACAAATGCAGGTCAATCTCAAACCCAAAGAGGAATGGAAGCGAAAAATTACCACTGACGAACTGGTAGAAGAGATGGATACCAAACTCAAACAGTTTCAGGGAATTAATTATAACTATTCACAGCCGATCATTGACAACGTAGCCGAAGCCGTGGCGGGGATGAATGCCAGCAATGCCGTGAAGATATTCGGCGATGACCTGGAACTCCTCAACCAAAACGCTAATAAAGTCATTGAGGCCATTAAAAATGTACCGGGCGTCAAAGATGTGGGTATTTTGCGCAACATAGGTCAACCCGAAATGAGTGTCTTGTTTGATGAACAAAAAATGGCGCTCTACGGGGTAAGTACCGCTGATGCCCAAGCTGTGATTGAAATGGCGATTGGCGGAAAAACAGCCTCTATTCTTTACGAAGGCGAAAGAAAATTTGAAATTCGACTTCGTTATCAGGAATCATATCGTCGTACTGAAGACGATATTCAGCGTCTGATGGTACCCACCCTCAAAGGAAGCAAAATTCCCCTGAAAGAGATCGCTGCCCTTCGCAAAGTAACCGGTCCGGCTTTTGTGTATCGCGATAACAACAAACGATTCATCGGGGTCAAATTCTCCGTACGGGAAAGAGACTTGGGCAGCACCATTGCCGAAGCGCAAAGTAAAGTCGAACCCATTCTGAAAAACTTACCCAAGGGATATTCAATCAATTGGACGGGCGAATTTGAGAATCAGGTTCGAGCTACGAAACAATTGGGGCAAGTCGTACCTGTCTGTTTGGTTGCCATTTTCATTATTTTATTTATCATGTTCGGTAATGCCAAAGATGCGGGTTTGGTATTAGCCAATGTACCCTTCGCGATCATGGGCGGAATTTTGGCCATCCATTTTACAGGAATCAATTTCGGAATTTCGGCAGGGGTAGGGTTTATTGCGTTGTTCGGCATTTGCATCCAAAACGGAGTAATTTTGATTTCTGTCTTTAACAAAAACCTATCCTCCCGGATGTCGCTCGACACGGCTATTCGGGAAGGGGTCAAATCGCGCATCCGTCCGGTTGTGATGACCGCCCTGATGGCAGCTATCGGCCTGCTTCCGGCGGCGGTTTCGACCGGTATCGGTTCTGAGACTCAAAAACCGTTGGCCATCGTTGTCATTGGCGGTTTGATCACCGCTACTGTCCTGACACTGTTCATTTTCCCCATTATTTATCGCTTTTTCTATCGTCATAATGTGCATACAATAAAAGATTTGGAATAATAATTGTTAGTAAATTTGTACATTCAGGCAAATTATACCCTTAACAGAGACCGTATTCATGAATCTATTTTTGGACACACGCAAACTACCCTTTTTTATGTGGTTTTTTGTTGTCAGTGTTCTGCCATACCCGAATTTCGCCCAAAATCGTACCGATGTTCAGGCTTGGCCGGGAGTATCTCTTAAGTTGGATTTACCCAAAAAATGGACGTTCACGGTTCAATACCGAACGCGTCTTATTGATAATGCAACCTATTACAAAGGTTCTTATGTATTTGCCTCGACAGAGTACGAATTTCACAAACACTTGGAAGCTATTGCCAATTATCGCTTAGCCATAGTGGATGTGGGTATCTACCATCGTTATTTTCTCGGCATTGCAGCCAAAGCGAAATGGGGTGATTTCGGTTTTGTACTTCGCCCGGCTATCCAATACCAAAGCCAACGGTTTACGGGAGACGACGAGGTCCGTTTAGATGCCGATACTTATCTAAGGCCCCGATTTACGGTAAAATACAAATTGACGAAGAAATGGGATGCCTATGTTTATGCAGAACCCTTTTTTGCCATAGGCAATAACAAAACTCAAATAGATAACTGGCAAAATTCGATCGGTTTCAAATACGAATTCGCTAAAAATCAAAAGCTCAATCCGTATTTCATTTGGCAACCTGACTATTCCCACAAAAAATATACCCTCACCAATTACATTGCCGGACTCGACATAGAATTTTCCATAAAACCGTTCAAAAAATCGAAATCGAAGAAAAACAAAAAAGGCAGCCATCCGAATACTCAGTGGCCGCCTAATTAAAATGATTGCCGTTAAGCAATCTTTATGACTTCTGCATGAATTTGGTGCTGTACCGTAATATCTTTGGCAAAATTAAAATGCCCGCGCGGGGCCATCAGAAACAACTTCCCGCCTTTTGCGGCAGCCAATGTACTCAATAACCGCAGTTTTGAGACAGTTCGATTGATTTTATCGGTTTTGAGCACCACCTCAAAGTAAGAACTCTCGGAAAATAATTTCCCGGTTACATCCGGAATATATTTTTCTTCATCCGATTGAAGGGCATATCCGACGGGGGGGTCATACCCTTCTGCATTCGCTCTGATATCCTCAAAACCGCGTTTTTTAAGCCATTTTACCACTTCAAGAATGTAGGTTTCTTTATTCATTATTGTAAATCATTTGATTTTAAGTATTCCGCAACGCGCTTCATACAGTACTTATTAAACAACGTCGGAAATACGAGTATGATTCAACAGAAACAAATCTCTTGAAGCCTCATAACACCAAAGCTACCTCAAAAGTAGGCAATAATCAGTCGGAATGGAAATTTAAAAGGACAGTATTCTGCAAGCGGTACGGATGGGAGTCCGGGACTCTCACCTCAAAGCTGAAACTTTTACAGTAATCCTTCATCCGCAAAACTCAAATAGTTTTTATCGGTAAAAATAAGGTGATCTAAAATAGGAATCTCCAACATTTTCCCCGCCGCCAAAAGCCGACGTGTCAACTCTTTATCGGCTTCACTGGGTCTTAAATTTCCGGACGGATGATTATGCACTAAAATAACGGCACTTGCCAAATGCTCGATAGCTACTTTAAAGATAATTTTAGGGTCAGCCACCGTCCCCGATACTCCGCCCTGACTTATTTGAACAGGCCGGATGACTTCATTAGCACGATTGAGCAACAACAGCCAAAACTCCTCGTGCGGTAAGTCCAACAGATAAGGTTGAATTTGCTCATAAGCATCTCTTGAAGAAGAAATACGAGGCCGGCGCACCGGTTCGCTTTCTTTGCGACGCCGTCCCAATTCCAAAGCAGCGGCAATAGAAATCGCTTTTGCTTCGCCGATTCCCTTGATTTTCATCAGGTCTTTGATGGTAAGCTTGGCCAATTCATTGAGGTTATTACTTGCTTTTTGAAGAATTATCTTTGATAGATCTACTGCTGACAGTTCGCGGGTCCCCGACCCGATCAAAATGGCAATCAGCTCTGCGTCCGACAGGGCGGCTTTCCCTTTCAAGAGCAATTTTTCACGAGGGCGGTCCTCTTCAGCCCAGCTTAAAATACGCCGGGTATCGCTATAATCATTGTTATTCATCAAGGTTTAAGAGTGGTTCGTGGTAAAAATACTAACTTGCCGTTGAAATAACAGTGATTATGCGCAAATACAGCATTATTATTCCTGTCTATAACCGCCCCGATGAACTGGCGGAATTATTGGGATGTCTGGCACGACAAACTTTTAGAAACTTTGAAGTGATTATTGTGGAAGACGGTTCACAGATAAAGTGTGAGCACATAGTACGAGCATTTCAATCCCAATTGGAAATTTACTATTTCTACAAAGAGAACGGCGGACAAGGATTTGCCCGCAATTATGGCTTTGAGCGGGCGAAAGGCGATTATTTTATTTTATTCGACTCTGACGCGTTAATTGAACCTAATTACTTGGGGATCGTTGAAAATCGGTTAAACACAAACTATGTTGACCTCTACGGCGGCCCGGATACCGATCATCCAAGTTTCACCTCGATTCAAAAAGCCATCAGTTACTCCATGACCTCTGTTTTCACCACGGGCGGAATCAGAGGAAAAAAAAGCAATTTGGGGGGAACATTTCACCCCCGAAGTTTCAATATGGGCTTATCACGAGAAGTTTGGAAACGCACCGGAGGATTTCAAATCAGTCGCATGGGCGAAGACATCATATTCAGTATTACAGCGTTGCGGCTTGGATTTGCATCTGCGTTGATACCGGAGGCTTTCATTTATCACAAGCGTCGCACAGACTTCGGTGCCTTTTTTCGCCAACTCCGTTTTTTCGGTCGTGCCCGCATTAATATTGCCCGTTTTTATCCTAACGAACTGAAGCTTGTACACACCTTTCCTCTCCTTTTCACCTTGGGGTGTTTGAGTATTCCTTTTCTAGGCCTCATTCATCCCGGACTGTTTTATATAGGAATCAGTTTTTTGCTGCTCTACATTTTTTTACTTTTTATAGATGCCTTCCGTCAATCCCGCCATTTGAAAGTAGCTTTTTTGAGCATTATTGCGGCCTTTGTGCAATTGTTCGGTTACGGTATCGGATTTTTACAGGAAGGGCAAAAACGGCTTTTTGAATCTAAAACGCATCGTGAAACCGGCGCTGCTATTGAATACCCATCGTAGACTTATTTTTAACCTTAACTCCAAAACATCAATAAAAAAGGCGGTCAATCTTGACCGCCTTATCCGTATTCTTTTCATTGGAAATTAATATTCCCACAAGCCGTGTTCTAATTCCATCAATTCGTTTTCCAACTGAACCGATTTCCAAAGCGCCTCTTTTTCACCGCCATAGATCTGAATCAAATCACGATCCATTGGGTTGGAAGTTTTAATGATACGTCCGTTGAACAAACGGAGGTCAAAGGCATCTGCTAAGTTTTTATGCTGAGCCGTATTGTATTCATTAAACCAAATAAATTTCTTCGGGTCACTGCGAAACAGTTTATCCAAATCTTTGTATTTGAAAGTCGCAACCGGCTTTTCGATACCTCCGGGGTTCAATTCGGCAGGCAACACCAACGTAATGGTCTGAATATCATATACCAAACGTGAGCGTTTGCGATCAAAAATCCAATCTTCTTTCATTTCAAGAATAGCGATATCTTTCGGAAACCACTGATTCTCTTCCATTTTAGCGGCGGCAGCAGCAGCAGCGGCAGCAGCCTCTTCTGCCATTTTCTTTTTGATCTCGGTAGAATCAATTTGTGGCTTAGGAGGTACCGCAGCTATACCTTTTTTGCCTTTTGTTGTGGTTTTCTTCTTAGGAGCCGGCGTTCCCCAACCGTCATCTACCGGCTGAGTTTCTTTTTTAGGAGCGGGCGCTCCCCATCCGTCGTCGGCAGGTTTAGCTCCTGCTTTTGCATCCTTCTTGGTGTCTCCCCAACCATCACCGGTTTGGGTTGCGTTTTCATTACCGAAACCGGCTTTTAACTCATCTTCCGTAAGAGTTTGACCCTGATTCGGCATTTGAAGCGCCTTACTGAAATCGCCCGTTGCCATTTTCTTGGTCATATCGGGATCTACATAAGCATCTAAAAGACCGGCTTTGACCGCATCCATAATATACTTTGTGATCTCATTATTTACGGAGAACATGGGTTGGTTTTGTTTTTCACGTAAGTCCAACCGACGCCACAGTGTACGCTTCATCATAATATCGGCATCGCTGATTTCGCGTACCGACAGCGGATTAACCCCCTTCGTATCTTTTTCCTGAGCATGCACGCTGACGCACAAGGTTACCAAGGCCACACTTCCCAATAAGCTGCTTAATCTTGTCATTTGATTCTACTGTTTAAATCACTAAATCATTAACGAACAATTGCTTGCAAATTGCATACCAAGTTCACAAAATGTTAGTTCAGAGGGATAGTACGCGTTTCGGCCGGTACACCGGCATCTACAATATCTCCTTTGAAATTCCGACGTTTAACTCCCGAAACTTCCACTACCAAACGATCTCCCGGCGCGGCTTGAGCGGCCAACGAAGCAATAGAGCCGCTTTGACCGGAAATAATGACAGGTTGTCCTTTAGGACGGCTACCACTCGCCAATCGGATCGTAATTTGTTCAACACGGAAGTTGGCATCTTCCGGAGAGAAGTTAGCAAATCCTTCATCCGGCACGGCTTTTACCGAAATACTGCGCGCCATACCGGCCGCTACAGGACGCTTATCATCTACCAAAGCACCATTGATATAAAACTCTAACCTTGGACGAGGCACGCGAGAAACCCGGAAAGGCTCGCTACCCATCAATGTTCCTTGGTTTGAGATATTCAAGGTAACATTTCGGTTATTAGGCACAATGATGACTTTTCCTTTCCCATTGTTGATAAATTCGGCCCCGCTTCCTCCGAAGGAAGGATTCCAAAGCGCACCAAGCGCTGCACTTTGTACACTCAGTACGTTTTTACAGGCTAAATACAAAGGAGGCAAAGTACCGGTCTCAATTTGATACGTAGGTCTTGCCACTTTATAATCATACTTCATTGTGATCGAAGTATCTCGGCCGCTGGGCGTCGGAAAGGAAATAACCCCGGTCAGTGTTTTGGCCGCCAAACCTTCTTTGTCATAGGCACCGCCCTGTGCGGTAAATTCAATGATTCCTTTTCCATCCTGTACACGCAAAGGAGCGCCACCCAGACTCATACGAGGGGTAAGTGCACTGGAGGAGGCAGCAATAAACATCTCGCCTTTAAACTTCGTACCGGCGACTACTACTTTAGATTCGGCACTGATCATTGCCAAAATCTTATCAAACTTAATATCCTTGGCCCCGACTTTTGCTGCTAAAGCGTCCAATACTTCCGCTTCCAAGCGCCGAATTTCTGATTGTCTTTGGCTCAAAACGGCCAAGGCAGCCGGAACAGGCGTTTGTTCAAAGTTAACCGAAGCAAAATCCTTATTTCGTTGATCTTTATCCCGTTTGGCGAGAGGATCATCTTTACCATCCAATGCTAAAGGAGCGAAATTTGTCCCGGCCAATTTATTCATTTGGTCAACAAACCCATTGAGTTTGCTTTTCAATTCGTACGCTTTTCCATTTTTGGTGGCCCCAATCATGTATATAGCTACTTTATCTTCTTCATTTGGGTTTTTTACTTTCCCGGTTTCGGGATCAATACCGCCGCCGGCTTCATTGATCAGTTGGTTTTTGATTCCGTCTATATCCGCTACCATTGCGCTTGCCATTTTGCGAACATCTTCTGCCTGCTTTACAATAGCGACTTCAAAGGCACGGTTACCGGATTTCTCTACTTTTTCCCGAATATTATCAACCGTTCTTTGGTTAATTTTATTAGCAGCGTTTGATGATACTTCCATGCTATTGTTCAACAATTGGAATTTTTCCAATAAAGCCGAACTTACCTGCAAGGCCAACATCGCTGTAAGTACCAGATACATCATCCCAATCATCTTCTGACGGGGTGTCTCTTTTGCTCCTGCCATTTTTTTATTTATAGTTTTTAGGTTGACACGGGGCCGCCCGTGCGGTTTACAGAGCTTTATTCACGAACTATTCTCCGTGAATGGCTCACTGTCTGCTTAATTATCCTCGCATTGCAGTCAACATGTTACCATATACGTTGTTTAAAGCGTTGATGTTCGTCGTTAACTTCGACATTTCTGCTTTAAACTGCTGAGACTCTTTGGTAGCATCTGCCATATTGGCCATTGCGGAAGTAAGGTTGCCGTAGAACGCATTCATGGCTTTCAAATGTTTCGTAGTATCCTGCAGTTCCAATTCATATACGGCATTGAGAGCCCCCATATTTTTAGTAATGGTTTGGAATTGGTCGCGGTATTGCTGCGCATCTTTCGTGGCATCTGCCATAGAAGACATGGCATTGATAGCAACACCGTACGACTTGTTCATCTCACCGATAGCACCCGATGCACTTTTCACATTTTTAGCGTAGTCATTAGTCGCTACAGTGGCTTCGGTCAAATCCCCAATTTTTGAA
The DNA here is from genome assembly GCA_046329125.1 of Spirosomataceae bacterium. Taxonomy (GTDB): domain Bacteria; phylum Bacteroidota; class Bacteroidia; order Cytophagales; family Spirosomataceae; genus Runella. Next base: position 35,456 of record JAXLVD010000021.1, read on the forward strand.
ACAGTGTCTGTAAGGCTTTTGAAGCCTTTACCCAAATTATTGAAAATTTCAGGGGTTACATTGGCCTCAGCAAGCATCTTATCCATATTGGCCGTGAGTCCTGCTCCTTTTTTCTCGTCTTTGCGAGACGGAACGGGGGCGGCATCATCTGCCAATTCCGGATATACTTTTTCCCAAGCATACTCTTCAGCGGCAGGATACAAAAAGCTTTGAACTGCATACAAAACAAAAATAAATGCTTCGGTCAAAAGACCAACTGTTAAAATTTCACTTCCGCCTTCAACGTGCGTAATTTTCGCCCAAGCACCGATGATAACGACGGCTGCTCCAAGTGCATAAGCAGTAGGGACTATTTTACTCCAGAAAACACCTTGCTTTTGTGCTGCCATGATAAAAAAATAAGAATTATTGGTTTACAGAATCTATTACAATTATTTAAGGTCGTACAAAAAGTGAGGTGCCGCTTGTTGGGCAGCACCCCGCTTCATTTTCAGAAATTCAGAGTTTATCTTTTCTTTCCACGAGAAGTCGCTGCCCGACCGGCTAAGTTCTCAACTACACAACGGAATCCGATAAACGAACGCTTGTTGTCTTCGTATTCCCAACCTCTCGTACCTGTTTCAAGGAAGTAGGCCACATCTTTCCAAGAACCTCCGCGTACAATTTTGCGCGGCTCATCCGGATTGTCATTCATTGGGTTCATATCCCAGTTAACAATTGTAGCGTTATCCGCGTAAGCGTCAAGTGTCCATTCCGCTACGTTACCCGCCATATTATAAAGACCGTAATCATTGGCATTATAAGCATTGGCAGGGGCAGTATAGGGGTACCCATCTGCGTCATAATTACCGCGTTGCGGTTTAAAGTTAGCCAGAAAGCATCCTTTCCCGTTGGCTACATAAGGGTTACCCCAAGGGTATTTGGCTGAAGCCCGGCCACCGCGTGCTGCCCATTCCCATTCGGCTTCGGTAGGCAAACGGAACTTAGGAGAGCGATATTTTCCTTCTTTCGCCCGATAATCGTTGTACAAGTTTGAACGCCACTCAGAAAAATAGCGAGCCGCTTTCCAGCTTACTCCTACTACAGGATACGTATCAAAGGCAGGATGTGAATAGTAGTACTCCAACATCGGATCACCGTTATGATACGTAAAATCTTTTTTCCAAACGGTGGTATCCGGATGGTACTTTGCCATAATTTCTTCTTCCCCCAATACCGACAGTGAATCGGTCATCAGTGAACTTACAAACTGACGATACTCATGATTGGTCACTTCTGTATCATCCATGTAGAACGAAGTAATCGTCACACGACGGTTGAAATTAACTTGAGTGGCCGCTACATCCTCATCAGCCTGACCCATCATAAATGAACCTGAAGGAATCAATACCATTCCATAAGGAGTATCTTGCTTATAGTCTTTACGACCGGTCGCAATCACCTCCCCATTACGAACGCCTACTTCCTGCTTGGCTCCCTTTTTACCGCCTCCTTTGCTGTTTTTACCGCCGAATTTGTCCTTGATAAAACCGCAACTTTGCAGCATCACCGCTACCATTACAATCCAAGCTCCATTGGTGGCATAGCCGAAAAATACCCTTTTGCTCATGGTGATTCCCTTTAAATTCTAATTTTCAGTATAGAAACGAAGTTCTATGTGTTTATTGTGTGCTTTTTTTTAAATTTCTCTATTCTTTGCCCGTTTAAGGCTCTTTCTGCCTTCAAAAATGCCAAAAACTGCCCAAAATTAATAAAAAATCACAACTTTTTATTAAACGGTCATTTGTGGTCTAACAATAATTTTGCCAAACAATCTGCCGTTTTGAAAAAAATTGAAGTTTTATATCAAAGTTTTTAAAGAACATAGCAAGTATTCGGCAAAAACGGTCAATATCTGAATCTGGGAGTACGTACCGGGGTCCTTTTCCCCTTAGTCAAAGCAGGCAGTGCATAAGACAATAAGATCTCATAAGAGGCCGGGGCTTTAATATCTTTACTGCGCCCTATCAAATCGACCGCTCCGCCAATTCTTAGTGCCCGGTTTTCCAAAAGATTGATCCCGGCTATGATATTGTAAGAATCCTGCAGACGATAGGTGACTCCCCCGAATATCCACTCATCCCAAGTCGCCATGATTCCCCCTTCTACCGAAAAGGTTTTACTACTGAAACCCAACGGCGTTTTGAGAAGTACTAAAGGCTGTACTTCCAAGCCGTAAATAGGCTCCAATCGGTAACCTGCGGTGATATAAGCATTGGGAGAGAGTGCATTTTCAGCATCACCGCTCAGGCTGAATTTTGGTCGATTCAGGTGATTGACACTGGCTCCGATGTAAAAAGACGAAGCATCGTAAAAAGCACCCAGTGAAATATCCGGTTGGGTTTGCCCCAAACGCCCCGTCGGAATGAGCGGATCCCCGGGCTCTCGGGCAATCAATTTGCTGAAATCAATGTAACGATTTTGAAATCCTACACGTGCTCCCAACGATAATAAGTTATCATTAATATTCATACGATAGGCATAGGAAAACTGTACTTCCTGACTTCCCGTAGCCCCGATACGGTCATTTACATAATGAACTCCTACCGCACTTTTGGCAAAGTTGAGAGGAATACTTCCGGACACCATCAAAGTATTGGGTGCTCCCGCATCGCCTGATGTGGTCTGGTACCCTTGCCACTGCATACGGTTTATGATCTGAAACCGAGTAGTACCGTCTGAACCGGCAGTGGCCGGATTAAGATACAATTGATTATACATAAACATACTGAACTGGGCGTCTTGCTGCGCCTGAACAGCCGACAATTGGCTTAGCCAACCTAATACACATAATAGAAGTAGCCGTGGGTATTTCATATAATTACGGGGTATTTGCAATACAAACGACAAGTAGCGAAAAAAATTTGATATAAAAAAAGGGTTGAAATCTCAACCCTTATCTTAACGCATAAAACGGTTTGAATGTTGCAGAGCCGACACAATGCTGAATACGGAATTACTGCAATAAATGTTTAAATATTGTTTGCTTTCTTGATATAAATCTCCAGAGCGCCCGTCATCGAAGGGGCATTAGGCATTGGGGCTTCAATATCCAAAATCAATCCGGCATCGGCCACTGCTTTGGCGGTGGTTGGACCAAAAGCGGCAATGCGCGTTTTGTTTTGTTTAAAATCAGGAAAATTATGAAACAACGACGTAATTCCTGACGGGCTGAAAAAACAAATGATATCATAAAAGACTTCCGTCAAATCTGATAAATCAGAAGAGACGGTTTCGTACATTACTGCTTCCGTTAAATGCAGTTCATAGTTACCCATGAATTCGGGGATGTCATTTCGCCGTTTATCAGAACACGGAAACAAAAATTTTTCATTTTTGTGTTTCTTAATTAAATCCAATAAATCAGCGGCTGTTTTCTGTCCGGCAAAAATCTTCCTTTTCCGAATCTGAATATATTTCTGTAAGTAATTGGCTGTCTGCTCAGTCACACAAAAATACTTCATTTCAGCAGGCATTTCCAACTTCGCTTCTTTGCAAATACGGAAGAAGTGATCCACAGCATTACGGCTTGTAAAAATAATAGCCGTATGGTCCATTATATTAATCCGTTGTTTACGAAAATCTTTGAAAGATATACCCTGAACCTCAATAAAAGGTCGGAAATCAACTTTGAGATTGTATCTTCTTGCCAATTCAAAATAAGGGGATTTATCGTCCGCAGGTCGAGCTTGGCTCACCAAAATACTCTCTACTTTGTTCAATCGGTCTTGCTGCATCAAAATAGTTTCGCTCATATCAGACATTTAGTGGGGAGCCCCCACTTTCTACAGGGCATACCTTACCCCGATGATGAGGGGGATTAATTCGACGATGCAAAGGTACGAAATTAAATATAAATTTTTAACTGTTGTACTGTTGCTAATTGTAAAGAAGATAAGAATCACTCTTAGTACATAGAAAATTATTCCGGGAATAATTAAAAAAGTACGTACCAACGATGACCAATCAAATACGTAAAAAGAAGCCAAAGAGGCGGCCACAATAAGAGCGGAATAGAACAATACCGAGGATTGTATAATTTTGAAATAGTGAATATTAGCGACCCCTTCCAAACGATACAAAGTACCCAAAATGTACAAACTGAAAAATTTGCTTATCAGAAGCACAAAACAGATAAGTGAAATTTTAAAGAAATTAAACCAAGTATCCGAAAGCGTTTGCCCGGTCAGCAGTAATTCTTTAGAAAAAAATAAGTTGTACTGTTTATCCTGAGTGAATAGATACAGATAACCTAATTGTAAGCTTAAGAATCCGATAAAGAGGAGATTAACACGACTGAAGGGCTTATTGATCAGAAAAGATTCATCGCGAATATTGACTTGGAATAGATCGGATACACTGTAAATACGTTCGAAAGCTCGTGGATATCCATTAAACAAAAATACTGCAAATATGATCAACAGTAACATCCCTAAGACGAAAAAGTCAGACATGACTGCCTCTTCCCGAGGTTTAAGATTCAGAAAAGATTCTTCTTCAATAGTAATCAATTTTTCAACAGAGGCTTTCCGATGACCGATCAGGACGGTCTTACCTGCCTGCCCCGGCGAACCGTAAATCGTGATCATGAGCTGAGGGCTTTTGTATACTCGATACAGACTGTCTATGCGCATCACTCGCCAAGCACCACCCTTTAAATTCTCCCGCAACGCTCCGTTGAGAAATAAATAATTATCTTTTTCTACGTAGATAAGCAACTCGTAGTGGCGATTGCTTTCAATATCTATAATAGAATTAACAGCCAATTGCGAGTTGTGTTGCTCCGCAACATAGGGTACATACTCCTTTTGTCGCTGCTCATAAACCAACCATTCCTGACTTACCTCTTTTACCAAGAAGTATTGCTTATCCGGTCCCACTTCAGCATACGCTTTAATTGAAAGCCACAGAAGGTGAGAAACAAACAGCAAAAAATAAAGGACAGGGATTCGGTTTTTCACCTACAATGAAATTTAAAAAACAAACAGGCAGCTGCCCGTTGGGTCAGCTGCCTGCAAAATTACTGATTTCAACAGTATTTCTCAGGCTTTGCCTAAGGCTTTCACCATAGTTTCTCCGATCAAAGCCGGCGACTCTACTACGTGAATACCACATTCACGCATGATACGCATTTTGGCAGCGGCAGTATCGTCGGCCCCACCGATAATTGCACCGGCGTGTCCCATCCGACGTCCTTTGGGAGCAGTTTGACCGGCAATAAAGCCAACAACAGGTTTAGTACCGTGCTCTTTTATCCAGTGGGCAGCATCGGCTTCCATACTTCCTCCGATCTCACCGATCATGACAATACCTTCTGTTTCAGGATCGTTCATCAACAACTCAACGGCTTCTTTTGTCGTAGTACCGATAATAGGATCTCCGCCGATACCGATGGCCGTAGTTTGTCCAAGTCCGGCACGGGATAATTGATCTACCGCCTCGTAAGTCAATGTTCCGGATTTAGAAACGATACCGATAGTGCCTTTTTTGAAAATAAAACCGGGCATAATCCCGACTTTACATTCATCGGCTGTCATCACACCGGGGCAGTTAGGTCCAATCAAACGACAGTTTTTCGTACTCAAATATTGTTTTGCCATCATCATATCTTTGGTAGGAATACCCTCCGTAATACAAACAATGACTTTAATACCTGCATCAGCAGCTTCCATGATAGCATCCCCCGCAAAAGCGGGCGGAACAAAAATAATAGATACATCCGCCCCGGTCTCAGTGACAGCTTCTGCTACAGTATTGAAAACAGGGCGATCAAGGTGGCTTTGTCCGCCTTTGCCGGGAGTAACTCCCCCCACAACGTTGGTGCCGTACTCGATCATCTGTTGGGCATGAAAGGTACCTTCAGAACCCGTAAAGCCCTGTACGATTATCTTGGAGTTTTTATTGACTAATACGCTCATTGGTGGTTAGTATAAATTGTGGTATTCCGGATGGTTAACTTTATTTTATTCAAGGTGGAAGCTAAAAATTTTCCGGTAAAAGTAGGTCTAAATAGAGAAAGTACAAAAGCCCTGCTTCAAGAAAAATTTCGTATATGCAAAAAAACGGCCTGCCTGCTGTCGCCGGAAGCGAAATTCCGGTACCTTGCCGAGACATTTTTAAGCCACAAATCGCAGGTAAGAAAAGTATATGGGTCTTAACCATAGCCTTTATCCCCTTAACCCTTAGTTTCAACTTTTTCTATGATGCAACTATCCAACGCTATTTCCGACGCGGTGTTAGCCACTGTATGTATTGCTGTGTTTTTTCGTTTTTTTGCCCGGCTCACTTTCCATAATCGACTCCTTTGGGGGATATTCTTAGTCACTACCGCCTTATCGGCTGCCGCCGGGGTATTCCTTTTTTCAGGTTTTGCCTCCATCAAAGACACCCATCACTCCTTAGTTACCTTAGCCGGAAGCGTCGGTTTATCGTGCGTTGTAGTGGCGATTTGGGGGTTGGTGATGCGCCAAACTATTACGCGTTCTGCTTTAGTCCTCACCATTGTCATCGGGCTTTCGCTATTTGTTTTCTTATTGTACCCTTCTTTTCAGGTATTTTCCTCCGTTATACAATCTTTTGCGATGCTTTTGGCGATGCTGATCGCAGTATTCGGATTACTGAGAAAATATCACAAAGCCATTTGGATCGTTGTCGGCATTATGATCATTGGATTAGCCACCAAAGTCACAACGAATCACCTTCCTCTTAACCCTACCGATACCTATCATTATGCCTTGGCTGCCATGGTTGTTTGTTTCGGAAAAGCAGTTTAGGCAGTTATGCAGATTTTGGATTTAATTGATTTTAATGGATTTAATTGGCTTACAATCGGTTAAATCCCTATACAGTCTAAAAATCTATTTTTCATTAAAATTTAAGTGATTCCGTATAGCTTTTAAGCGGATTTAAGCAGTTAGACAGACAACAACTTATTTTAACTTTGTTGGCTCAATTTTGCATTCTCCGTGCTTTGAATAAAAGGTTTCAATCCGTTGTAGAGCAATAAACAAGACATTCCGAACGCAAATACCAAAGTAATACTGACTGAAAAATGTACCATATTGGGATCGTGAAAAAGGCGATCGTTAAGAAAACCTACCATCAAGGGCCCGCCGCCTAATCCCAGCAAATTAACCACAAATAAAAATAAGGCAGAAAAAGTAGCCCGCATCGCCGCCGGAATCATTTCCTGAACAGCCGCCGTAGCTGCCCCATAAGGGATAGAAGTAACAAATGAACTCAATGCCAAAAGTACTCCAAATAGTTGCAGCGGTGCCTCATTCAGCACAAAAAGTACAAGCATCACCATCGCTGTCAGCACACCGGCCGACATGCCGATAAAGCCCACCCGCATTTTGGCATCCGCGTATCCCCGCTTGGTAAGATGATCGCCGTAGCGTCCCCCGAACAATACCCCGGCGGTAGCAAAAACAGTAACTATACCTCCCAAGATCAATCCCGCCTGCGATTCGGCTAAACCGTAATGCCGTACCAACAGCGTAGGCACCCACGAAGTAGTGGCATAAGAACCGAAGGCCATAAAGGCAATCCCGAAAAACAAACACAAAATAGCTTGACGGTTGGCGGCAAAGTAAGCTTTTACCTGTGACACAGTCACTGCCTCTTTCGTTGTGTGGCTGCGTTCAGGTTCACGAACTGTCAGAACAATCAAAGCGACAATCAACAAACCCGGCACTCCGACAATAAAGAAAACACTTTGCCAAGGATAAATTTCTCCGAAGAAAGGAAGAGTCCAAGTGCCCTCTACGTTGATCAGTTTAAGAATCAGTGCCACCAGCAAAATAGAAAGCCCCGAACCGAGGTAAACGCCCACGTTATACACGCCCAGGGCTGTGCCGAGTTTGTGACGCGGAAACAAATCTGTAATGAGCGAATAGGCTGCCGGTGACAGGGCTGCTTCGCCGATACCCACTCCGATGCGGGCTATAAATAATTGATTGTAGGTATTGGTTACTCCGCACAAAGCCGTCATTAAACTCCAAACGGCAATCCCCCACACGATAATGCGTTTACGATTCCGTCGATCGGCCATTCGACCGATGGGGATTCCTAAAAAGGTGTAAAAAATGGCAAAACTGAAGCCGATCAGCAGCCCTACTTGGGTATCGGTGATGCCAAAATCCCGTTTAAGCGGCTTCACCAGCAAGGTAAGCACTTGCCTGTCAATAAACGAAGAGATGTAAGCTAACATCAATACGGCTACAACGTACCAAGCATAGCGAAGGTTGGAAGAAGAATGCATAGGGAAGGAAAAGGTTTAGAAAGAATGGTAAATTTCCATCAAAAAACTGTATTTTTCGATTTCAATCTATTACTTGCTTTAAGCAGTATCCTACCATGCGTTTACTTACTGTCTTTCTTTTTAAATCATTATTTTTTCCTTTCAGCGCTTTTTCTCAAATGCCGATACAAAAAGAGTTGGATATGCTTCTGAATAAAAAATATACGCCTTCCCAAGCCGGTATTGCCGTTATGGTGATAAAAGGTGGGCAAGTTCTCTATCGGAAGGGTTTCGGAAGAGCTTCGGCGACGGAAGCCATTACTGCGCAAACCACCTTTCGGATGGCCTCGGTATCGAAGCAATTTACGGCTATGTGTATCATGCTTTTGGTCAAAAACGGCCAAATGACTTATGAAGATAATCTGCTCAAGTTTTTCCCTAATTTTTCACCGACTGTTGGTGCAAAAATCAAAGTAAGGCACTTGTTGACACATTCATCCGGAATCGTGGACTATGAAAATTTGATACCCGATACGCAAAAGACCCAAGTTTCGGACAAAGATGTTCTGAACCTTCTTCGTCAGCAAACCAACACCTATTTTGAACCGGGAAGCAGGTTTCGGTACAGCAATTCGGGTTTTTGTGTATTGGAGCAAATCGTCGAAAAAGTTTCGGGGCAATCTTTTACCGACTTTATCACAAAACACATCTTTAAACCCTTGAAAATGACCGATACTCGTATATACGAAACCGACGTATTCATTCCGCACCGTGCCATGGGTTTTGCGCGTACCAAAGACGGTAAATTAATTGACTCCGACCAAAGTATTACCAGTGCCACCAAGGGCGACGGGTGCGTTTATACTTCACTTAACGATTATCAAAAATGGTATGAAGCACTACGTACCAGCCGGCTGCTCAACTTAGAAAAAGAGTTGGAAAAAGTGCATATCTCTCTTCCTGAAAATGCATCCGGCAATTATGGATTGGGATGGTTTTATGCACGAAATGAGTCAAGTCCGTTGGCCCTCTATCATACCGGCAGCAGTTGCGGCTTCAGCAACGGCGTGTTGGCCGTTCCTTCCCAAAATTATCTGTTTGTGTATTTCTCCAATATCGCCGACAATCACGCCGTCGAAAAAGAGCTCGCAGCCCTTCTGAAGAAGTATTCCTGCTACGATACTTCGTTTGACTTTTTAAAAATGCTCGAACTGACGCAATAGCGATTTATGAGCGATTTTATGGAATTATCAGGGTATTCCTATAATTTTGGGTCTTGTACGTACGTTTATATATAAGTTACTTAAACCCGCAACGGCGGACTGTCATAAAACGCTACAGCCATGTCCCGAAAACTACCTTTACGTCGAAGTCTTCTGCTCTTTCTTAATGTTCTTTTTATCAGCAGTTGCAGCCTGAGTTCTGAGTCATTGTCCTTGAAGACATTTTTCGGTCAGAATTCATTAAAGGCTTCCTCAAAATGCAAAGAGAGTGAGATGCTTTGTTGTAAGAAGGGCGCAGAACGTTGTCCCAAAACACGCCCTATCATCTAACCTTTTGATTTCATTTTACGACGATTCAGTTCCTAATTTAGCGCTTTCGTGCGCTGACATCTTTTCGTTTTTTATTCATCCGTTTATTTTTGTCATTGACTGTTTTCGGCCTTCGGAATGAACGTAACACTTAATGATAAAAAACTGCTGCTTATCGGCCCCTTTATCCTTTGGGCGGTAGCTACTGTTTTTTTCAATTTGCCCACCCTCTGCAAGGATAATTTTACCGCGGCCAAATTCTTGGTGTCGGGTTTGGTCTCAGTGTATTTTTCGTGGTTTGTGGGGCGTTGGATGATCATCGGGGTACGGCAGAGATACCCGGGGCTGGAAAAAATACGCCAACGACTTTTCAGTTTAGCACTCATCAGCCTTCCTGTAGTAGTAGTCCTGGTGGTACAACGACTGCTGTTTTTTGATTATTTCGTTTATAACTACGGCCCTAAATTTGACTGGTTTCACCCGGAAACTCTCTTCATGGTAGGGCTGAATCTGTTTTATTTGGCCATTATTTTTGCGGTTTACGAGAGCCGTTACTTTTTTCGGCAATGGCTGATCAGCAAACGACAAACGGAAGAACTCAGTCGGGCCAATTTGGAAATGCAGTTGGATTCCCTGAAAAATCAGGTCCAACCGCATTTTTTATTTAACAGTCTCAATACCCTTCAGGCGTTGGTCAAATCCAATGAAAACAAAACGGCCGTTCGCTTCATCGGCGATTTGTCGCAGGTGTATCGGTATCTGCTGCAAAGCAATGAGCAACAACTGATCTCGCTCGAAAAAGAATTGGAGTTTACCCATGCTTATTTCAGCCTGCTCAAAACCCGTTTTGAAGACGGTATCTCGTTGGAAGTAAACGTGGACCCCTACTTTCGCCACGCCCAAATCCCTCCCTTAACGTTGCAGTTGTTGGTCGAAAATGCGGTAAAACATAATGTGGTTTCTATTTCCAAACCCTTGAACATTAAGATTTTTACTACCAAAGGCGGCGATCTGATCATACAGAATAACCTGCAATGCAAACCCAACAATTCGATGCCTTCGAGCAAAAAAGGGTTGATGAACATTGCCTCAAAATATGCACTGCTGCGTCAGCCTCATGTACAGATTTATCAGAGAGAAGATATGTTTGAGGTACGAGTACCGCTTATCGGCGAGTGGGGATTGAAAGAAACACCCGTGAAAAGCTAATCAGGTCAGAAACAGAAAATGAAAGTAATCATTATCGAAGATGAGGCGTTGGCGGCACGTCAGCTCAAATCTATGGTACAGGACTGTGACGAAAGTATTGAAATTTTGACCATGCTCGACAGCGTGGAAGCGTCGGTTGATTGGCTGCGTACTCATGAACGTCCTGACTTGTTGTTGATGGATATTGAATTGGTTGACGGACAAAGTTTTGAGATCTTTAATCAAGTCGAAGTAAAAAGTCCGGTCATTTTTACAACGGCTTACAACGAATATGCGATTCAGGCTTTTCGGGTCAACAGCATTGATTATTTGCTCAAACCGATTGATGAAGAAGCCCTGCGACGCAGTTTGAACAAATTCAGAGAGTTGAAAAAACTCTACGGTACAACCACCGACCACCAAGTGAACATTCATGAACTTGTCACGCTGATCAAACAAACCAAGCCCCACTCCAACGAATACCGCGAGCGATTTCTGCTCAAACAGGGGTCACGCCTTGTTCCAATCGAAGTGGATGAGATCGCTTATTTCTACAGTCAGGAGCGGTTGAGTTTTGTCAAGACTTGGGATGAGCGCTCGTATGTGGTTGATTATACCTTAGACGAACTGGAATGCCTGCTCAATCCCAAGCATTTTTTTCGGGCCAATCGACAGATCATTCTTTGCGCTAAATCGGTAGATAAGGTCCATCTTCATTTCAATAGCCGCCTCAAACTCGATCTGAAACCTTTGGCCACAGAGGATGTTTTTATCAGTCGTGATAAAGCCGGAGAATTTCGTCATTGGATGGGGGAATAGCCGATTTGGATTGTCATGGGTTTTTAGTAATTTTAATAGCCCGTTTCTTTTTCGTTTGGGTATATAAATAATAGCTCTCAACAACCCTAAAATCTCAAGCAGTCATGGCCGATTCGTTTTCTCCTTCCTTGGAGAATTCCGCTGATTACAAGCAAGTTGCAACCAACGATTATTTATTAGGTATTCCGCCGTACCTCTATGCTGTTGTTTTTTCCTCTCTCTGTGTTATTGTAGGACTGATTTGGGATATTTGCTGGCACATGAGCATCGGTCGCGACGGTCTTTTTTCTCCGCCTCATTTGGTTATTTATGTTGGTGCCGTAGTAGCCGGACTTTTTTCGGGTTTTCAGGTGCTTTATACTACGTTCAAAGGCAATCCGGTTCAAAAAGCGCAAAGCGTAAAAGTTTGGGGCTTTTTTTACAGTTCCTTAGGTGCTTTATTTTGTATTTGGGGGGCGTTGATGATGCTCACCTCCGCTCCTTTTGATGATTGGTGGCACAATACGTATGGCCTGGATGTTCAAATCCTTTCTCCACCGCATACGGTCTTGGCCTTGGGTATTATCGGCGTACAATTCGGGGCCATTGTCAGTGTACTCTCTACCAAAAATCAATTGACCGCTCAGCCGTTTTCAAGTGAACTTACCCAACACCGCCTTCGCCGGCTCCATCTGCTCTTTGCCCTTTCAGGCGGTTTTTTGATGACCATGTGGTACACCTTGCTTTCCGAGGAGTTAGATACTTGGTCAATGCACAGTTCCGGCTTTTACAAAATGGCCGCTGCGGCCTTTCCTATTTTCCTGTTGGCTTTCGGGCGAGGCGCCGGCGGACGATGGAGCATGACCTCCGTGACAGCCGTTTATACTGCCCTGATGTGTCTTACCCTTTGGATCATTCCTTTATTTCCGGCGGAACCTAAGCTGGGCCCTATCTGGAATCATATTGATCACTATCAGGGGTTTGCTTTTCCGCTGCTGCTGATCATTCCCGCTATGGCCATGGATTGGCTCCTGAATCGGTATCCTTCCGTCAATGATTGGGTCATGGCAGCCATTATGAGTGTTGTGTTTGTGGTACTGATGTTGGCGGTTCAATGGCCGTTCGGCGGCTTTTTACGCGAATCACCTTATGCACGCAATTGGTTTTTCGGCAGTCATTACTACTACTTCGGCAACGATCCGAATTGGGAGTATCGCTACAAATTTGGCCCTTGGACGATTCAAAACGCCACAGATTTCAGCATAGGAGTAGCTTATGCCTTGGGATTCGGCTACATCTCTTCACGCATCGGTCTGGCTTGGGGAAAATGGATGCGGAAAATACAGCGGTAATTTCCGATTCATAGTAATCAGCTCATTCACAAAGTGCCCGTTGTACCTCAAGGGCTGCAATTTCTTTCCCATGAAACTTTTCAAATTGAAAACAGTATTCTTTTTTTCGACACTTTACATTCTTACCTCGCTATTCTCTTTGGCTCACATCGGCAGTTCAGGGGTATTGTTTCAAGGAGAGGCGGGCAAATACCGAGTATTGGTCAGTCTTCAACCGCCGGATGTCATTCCCGGTACGGCCCAAGTAACTGTTTATGTTGAAACCGGCAATGTCCGAACAGTGATGGCCCGTCCTATCTACTTTCGTACCGGCGATGAAGGAGCGCCGTCGGCCGATGAATTAAAAGCGGTTCCTAACCAACCGGGACAATTCCAAGGCATTGTGTGGTTAATGGCAAGCGGTGCTTCAAGTGTACAGCTGACGCTCACCGGCGACGACGGCCAAAGCGAAATTGTGGTTCCTGTGATGGCATTGGCTACCGCACAGCGGGAGATGCCGGCAGGCTTGGGAGTTCTCCTGAGTATTTTAGGCTTACTTTTAGTGGTGCTATTGATTACGGCCATTGGAGCCGGGACAAGCGACGGTTTGTTGAAAGCCGGGGTTGCGCTCACGGCCAAACAAAAACGGGTTCGTTGGGTCAACATGGGTATTGCCGCCATTGCCTGTACGTTGATCTTATACGGAGGCAGCAGTTGGTGGAACAGTTGGACCGATGATTATCGGCAGTATATGTACAAACCTCTTTCCGGAAACGCAACTATTGTCAGTCAAAACGACGAACGGGTTTTTCAACTGAAAATTGATACGTTGTCGTTAGTACAAAGTCGGCAACGGCGTACGGCGCTAAGTTACCTGATTCCGGACCACGGCAAACTGATGCACTTGTTTTTGGTGCGCCAACATACCCTGGATGCCTTTGCCCACCTTCACCCCGAACGTCGCGATTCGACTACGTTTGAAGCGTATTTACCCAAACTTCCCGCAGGTAAATATTTGGTATATGCCGACATCGTACAGCGTTCAGGGTTTACAGAAACCATTACAGATACGCTCGACATCCCTGCCGGTTACGGAAAGGCTCAATTAAAAACCGACCCGGAAGACACGTATGCAGTGACGGATGCGCTCAATAATCCCAACCGAATTCCTATTGACGAGAATGTAGTGATTTGCGGCAAACCGGGCACAAAAACCAAATTGAAGGACGGTTCAGCGGTAGTGTGGGAAGGTAAGCCCAATACCGCTTTTGAAGCGGGAGTCCCCTACCAACTCGCGTTTGAGGTAGTTGACCCAAGCGGTAAACCGGCGGAACTCGAACCCTACTTAGGGATGAACGGCCACGCTGCCATCATAAAATCAGACGGCTCGGTTTACATTCACCTTCACCCGGTCGGGACGTATTCTATGGCGGCGCAGCAATCCATGCAAAGTCGAATAGCCGATACAACGCGCATTTATCGTTTCTCGAACGATACCAAAGCCTTTCGCGACAGCATTGACCGCTACCTTGCCGGCTTAAAAGCCTTGCCTCCCGACGAGCGCGATCGTTTGCTCATGGCCAACATGACAGGAATGGACACTCAAAATATGGCAGGGATGAAGCACGAAAATCGTATCGTTTTTCCCTACGCTTTTCCCAAAGCGGGTCAATACCGTATTTTCTTGCAAATCAAGCGCAACGGACAAGTACTGACCGGAATTTTTGATGCTTCTGTCAAAGCTGCCTCCATGTAAATTCTGCCCGAAACGGAACTACGACTGCCGGAATTCGATTAAGAGGTAAAAGAAAAGTGGTTATGAAAATCGAACAGATCTATACCGGCTGTCTGGCACAGGGCGCCTACTATATTTTAAGTGAAGGCGAAGCGGCCGTTATTGACCCGCTTCGCGAAGTAGGTCCTTACCTCGAAAGAGCCGCCAAAGACGGTGCCAATATCAAGTATGTTTTTGAGACGCACTTTCACGCCGATTTTGTGTCGGGGCATTTAGACCTGTCTCAAAAAACGGGTGCTCCTATCATTTACGGCCCTCATGCCCAAACAGGCTTCGATGCCTTAATGGCAACAGACGGCCAAGAGTTTCGTCTGGGAAAAGTCACCATTCGGGTCTTACATACACCCGGACATACTTTAGAATCAACCTGTTATTTACTACTGGACGAGAACGGAAAAGAAGCGGCGCTCTTCAGCGGCGACACCCTGTTTATCGGAGATGTAGGCCGTCCCGATTTGGCTCAAAAGTCCAACTTGACCATGAACGATCTGGCGGGCTATCTCTACGATTCACTCCGCCGCAAAATCATGCCTTTGCCCGACGATGTCATTGTTTATCCGGCTCACGGGGCCGGTTCGGCCTGCGGCAAAAACATGAGCAAAGAAACGACCGATACTCTTGGCAATCAAAAGCGGTTTAATTATGCTCTTCGGGCCGATATGACCAAGGAAGAATTTATTAGAGAAGTTACCGCCGGTTTAACCAAGCCGCCGCAGTATTTCCCGCAAAACGTAAAAATGAACAAAGACGGCTACGAAAGCCTCGACGTTGTCATGGCCCGCGGTGAACAGGCATTGAGTCCGGAAGCTTTTGAAACTGCTGCGAATGCCACCGGAGCCGTTATTTTGGACACTCGCAAAGCTCAAGTATTTCACAAGGGATTTATCCCTAATGCCGTCAATATTGGCTTAAAGGGGGATTTTGCGCCGTGGGTGGGAGCTTTACTTCCCGATGTCCGTCAACCCATTCTGCTGGTTACTGAGCCGGGCGAAGAAGAAGAAAGCATCCTTCGGTTGGCACGGGTAGGGTATGATCATGTCATTGGTTATCTTGAAGGCGGGATAATGGCGTGGCAGGAGGCAGGACGAGAAATGGATACTGTTGCTTCCGTTTTCGTTGCTGAATTATGGCAAAAGTTAAACAATAAAGCTGCTTTAGTGATTGATGTTCGTCGTCCCGGGGAATTTGCTGAAAAACACCTGGAAGGGGCTAAAAACATCCCCTTAGAGTCGCTCAACACGCTGATGTCCGAACTTCCCAAAAATCAAACTCTGTATATTCATTGCGCAGCCGGTTATCGCTCCATGATCGCCGCCTCTATCCTCAAGTCTCGCGGATATGATAAGGTGGCAGATATAGCCGGTGGGTTTGCGGCTATTTCTCAATCGGCCAACTTACAAAATTTGTTACGATGAACTACCGATACCCATAGCCCTCGCTTATCAAATCACCCGACCGGACGAGGGCTCCTTCATTTACAATCAGGAACAAAAATTGCAAACGTTTGCATAGGGTCGTAAAATTTTAATACTTTTTAAATAAAAAATATTATTATAGTATTGCAGTGTTTTATGCCTGAAACTAAGCCGAACCGTTTATTTCAACAAGCATAAAATAAGAAAACCCATTCCGTTAATTTACTTCATCAACCCTGACTATTAACATGCCGCTGACTGCCGATAATTAAAAATCAGAAGTTTGTTACTCTCACACTCCATTTCTCTTAAAAGATTACACCTGTCGAATCGGACAAAACCTCTTAAGCAATTAAAGACCAAGAACTTACCGTTTATATTGCTGTCGTTGTTTTGTTCTGCTTCATGTAATTTAAAGATTTGATAATTTCAGAATAACTCGCAGCATTACGATTATTATTCACCTTTGCAGTGCTACTTAAACAAAATCTTTATCCGCTTACCCAACTGTTTTTGAAATTTTAACTATCTGTACACCTATGAAACACATTTCCTATTCTCCCCCTCCTTTAAAACTCATTTTCAGTGCCTTTCTGATTACGGCGCTTTGGGCCGGTCATTTGAGGGGTTACGCGCAAAATGACGCTTTTGCTTCTGCCCGCACAAAATCTGCCTCGACAGTGGATATTACCGTCAAAGGTCGGGTAACCGATGCCGCGACGAAAGAGCCGCTTGTCGGTTGCAGCGTTGTCTTAAAAGGTACTCAAAAGGGAACTAACACTGACGCTAACGGTAATTTCACCCTTGCCGTTCCTGACGAAAAAGCAGTATTGGTGATTGGCTTTATCGGCTTTGAAAAACAGGAAATTGTGGTAGGAAACCGTACTTCGATTGAAGTAAGTCTTCAATCGTCGGCTTCTGAGCTCTCGCAAGTCGTAGTTATCGGTTATGGTACTACTACCAAAAAAGACGCAACGGGAGCCCTTAAAACCATAAAAAGTACTGATTTCAATCGTGGGATTGTCAACTCTCCCGAACAATTGCTTCAGGGGCGGGTAGCCGGTGTGAACGTGACCTCTGCCAGCGGCGAACCGGGCGGACGCCAAAGCATCACCATCCGCGGTCCGGGTGGGGTACGTACCGGAAGTACCCCGTTGTTTGTATTGGACGGAATTCCGTTGGATAATTCAAGTACCGGCGGTTCGACCAATCCGATGAACTTCCTTAACCCACAGGATATCGAAGCCATCGACGTACTTAAAGATGCCTCAGCCACTGCCATTTACGGCGCGCGCGGCGCTAACGGTGTGGTATTGATCACCACTAAAAAAGGCAAAGCCGGTGCCGTCAATCTCTCGGTTTCGTCAAACATAGGTATCTCAAACGTAGCCAGAGCGTTACCTTTGTTTACGGCTGACGAGTTCCGTAAGCAGGTAGTAGCGGTTGGCGGTACACTGGATGACCAAAAGGCCAATACCGATTGGCAAAAAGAAGTCACACGCCAAGCCACTACCCAAGACCACAATCTGGCCTTTAGCGGGGGTACCGACAAACTCACCTATTATGGCTCAGTAGGGGTTCAGAATCAGGAAGGGGTAATGAAAAACAGTTCATTGAAACGCTATACAGGCCGCTTCAACGCTTCTCAAAAAATGTTGGACGGACGTTTGACGGTAGATATGAACCTGACAGCCTCACAAACCGTGAACAATCGTCCGCCGATCGAAAGTGTTCTTGGGTCGGCCCTTTCCGCCAATCCTACCTATCCGGCTCGTGATGCCAACGGTCAGCCCGCGCGCTATCAAGCATTTACTAACCCTCTTTTGGCGTTGGATCTGAACAAAGATGTAACCACCATCAACCGTATCGTAGGAAGTATCTCGCCTTCGTTTAAAATCCTTAAAAATCTGACGTACAAGCTTAACCTTGCCGTAGATAATTCAAGTTCGACACGCGATGTACAATCGTTCCCAAGCACAGTGCCTCAGCAAGACGGACGTTTGGAGGCAACGTATCTGAATAACCGTAATGTGTTGATTGAAAACTATTTCACGTTTAACGAAAGCTTCGGCGATCACAGCATCAATGCGTTGGCAGGTCACTCCTATCAGAAGTTTACTTTGGACGGTCGTAACTGGAGCATCAATAAATTTTCAGTATCGCCTATTGAACCCGCCAACAACCCCGGCTTGGGTCAAGAGTTGGCATTGGCCACCAACCGCCCCGGCGGTTTTGCGGTTATCAATGAACTCCAATCATTTTTCTCCCGTCTGAACTACACTTTCAAAGACCGCTATTTATTTACGGCCACGGTTCGGGCCGACGGTTCCAGTAAATTCGGAGCAAACAACAAATACGGGATATTTCCTTCGTTTTCAGCAGGTTGGCGTTTGTCTGAAGAATCGTTCCTGCAGTCAGGGCCTTTCTCTGATTTGAAACTGCGGGCCGGTTGGGGACAAACAGGTAACCAAGAAATTCCGTCGAAAATTACGCAAGCGCTCTTTACATCCAGTGCCTCGGCGACAACAAGTTATCCATTGGATCCTTCCACGAACTATCCGGCAGGAACTACCTATGTTCGTTTAGCCAACCCTGACATTCAGTGGGAGGTATCTACCCAAACCGACATCGGTCTTGATTTCGGGCTCTTCAAAGGAGCATTGACGGGTACCATTGATTATTTCCGTAAAGTATC
This sequence comes from Spirosomataceae bacterium, assembly GCA_046329125.1. Taxonomy (GTDB): domain Bacteria; phylum Bacteroidota; class Bacteroidia; order Cytophagales; family Spirosomataceae; genus Runella. Next base: position 54,491 of record JAXLVD010000021.1, read on the forward strand.
TAATAAAATCCTGTTGGAAGTGATTCCTTCCGATCCGATTCAACCGGCTTCCACTTACTGGACCAACGTGCCGAATATGACCATTACGAACCAAGGGTTGGAATTAGACCTTAATTACCGCTACGTCGCTAAAGGCGGCTTACGTTTTGACCTTGGGGGTAACATCACCTTTATCAAAAACGTCGTAGAAAACTCTCCGTATACGGTAATTACCTCGGGTTCGGCTACGGGTCCGGGCTTGACTTCAGCCACCGTCAACGGTTATGTGAACGGGCAACCTATCGGCACTTTCTATTTGCGTCAGTACATCGGCATTGATGATAAAGGCGTAAGCAAATATGCCGACCTTGACGGCGACGGCATCGGAGGCACTGACAAAGACCGTATCGCAGCCGGCAGTGCGCTGCCAACCCGTCAGTTCAACCTAAATGGAAGCATTGCTTACAAAGGGTTTGATTTGGCAGCCAATTTCAACGGGGTATCCGGCAATAAACTGTACGACAACACCGCCAATGCCTACTTCTACAAAGCCCGTTTGGTGAAAAACCTGAACGGTATTGCCGAAGCGGCCGGGGAAACCAATGAATCGATCAATAACGCAGCACCGGTATCCACCCGCTTCCTGAAAGACGGTGCCTTTTTCCGCCTGAACAACCTGACATTGGGCTATAACTTGGATACCAAGAAAATCGGTATGAATAAGTGGATTTCGGGAGCGCGTTTGTCCGTTACCGGGCAAAATCTGTGGCTCATTACGAAATACAACGGCTACGATCCGGAAGTAAACACCGACCGCACCGTCAACGGTATTTCGTCGTACGGTATTGATTATCTGAGCTATCCCAAAGCCCGTTCATTCATTTTCAGCTTGAATTTAACTTTCTAAAACCATGAAAAAAATAGTCCTTATATCCTTTATTTCCTTTGCTTTATTGACCCTGAACAGTTGTACTGATTTGGTCGAGCAAGTATTGGACGAATCTTCTGCCACAGGCCTGACCGACAAACAAGCCGCTGACGGGAACCTTGCCCCCGTATATGCTCAATTGCCGAATATTTTTCTGCACACCAACTATTTTACCATGCAGGAAATCTCAAGCGATGAAGCCATTCTTCCTTATCGCGGCGGAACTGACTGGGGTGATAACGGAATCTATATTGCCATGCACCAGCATACCCATACAAGTACGGATCCAAATATTCGCAGTACGTGGTTGCTGTTGACGCAAGGTATCTCACGGGCAATCACCGCCATTAATGCCTTACCTACGGTCAACGACCCCAACGTAAAAACGTACATTGCCGAAGCACGCGGCATGAGAGCCTATTATAATTTATTGCTGCTTGATTTATTCGGATTGGTGTTTTCAAAAGATAATCCGCAAGGTATCTCTGAAATTTTGCGCGGTGATCAGGCCGTTGAATACCTGAAAGCGGAACTTTTGGCCGCCGAGCCTGATCTTCTGACAACCGTTGGCCCCGGCCGCCTTACCAAAGGAGCGGCTTGGGGTTTGTTGGCGCGTTTGTATCTGAACGCTGCGGTGTATCGCGACCGTTACGCTGCCACCTTCCAGTTTAAGCCGGAAGATATGGATAAGGCGGTTGAATACTGTGATAAAATCATAAATTCCGGTCAGTATCGCCTGTCGGCTGATTATTTCTCGCTTTTTAACTCAGACAACAACAGTAATAAAGAGTTGATCTTTGTGGGCGAACAACGTGCCGAACTCAACGGACACAATCGTATGGCTTATTTCTCTCTGTCGGGGGACCAATTCCCGCTGCCGGCTTTCCCGGCCGCCAACGGCACCGACGGCCCGGCCATCACTCCGGAATTTTATCAATCCTGGGTACAGGCTAATGGCTCTAAAGACCCCGCAGGCCTTGATCCTCGTTTCTTCAAACAAAACTGGACCATGCCTGCTGACTCCTGTATTGCAGCCGATAAGTTTGAAATGAATCGCGGTATTTTGAGAGGCCAACAGTACGGTCTGTTGCGTGTCAATGGCGCCTTTGTCCGTTGCGGCAACAACTATCGGGTTGGTAAACTGTTTAACGTAACGCGTAACCGTCCGACTTTACCGGTCAACTTTACCGAACAAATTAATTATACCGTAGCGGGCAGCGATTATAACACCGGTTATCGCGTATTAAAATATGAATTCAGTAAAAAATCGTCGTCCGGTCGTAACCTTGGTGATGCTGATCTCGTCATTTTGCGTTTGGCTGATGTGTATCTGATGCGCGCTGAAGCCAAACTTCGCAAGAGCAACGATGCCGCCGCCGCTTTGGCCGACGTCAACTTAGTACGTGCTTCGCGTACGGCGGTGGGAACTCCCGCGCCTGCTTTGACAAGCATGACTCTTGACCTGCTTTTGCGCGAACGCGGCTTCGAACTGTATTGGGAATCCATTCGCCGTACCGATTTGATCCGCTTCGGTAAGTATGAAGGTACATGGACCGAAAAAACCAATACCGATCCTAAAAAACGTATCTTCCCGATTCCGCAAACGGCTATCGACGGAGCATCCAACCTCCCCGGCTATTTAAAACAGAATGACAGTTATTAAACAAGCCGATTATTACCCTAATAAAAAGCCCGTCTCAGCAACTTGAGATGGGCTTTCTGTTAGCCGTTTGCCTTTGTTTCTCTGTCAAATGTTATAAAAAAGGCATCTTTATTCTTCAACACAACCGTCATTCATTGACTCTCAAACAATTATATCCCGAAAAGTAATGTTTTTCCGCTTAAGGCTGTTATTTTGTGAAAGAGACCGTTAAGTTTTACTTTCAAGCCCTATTATACAGATGGAATTTATTGAATTATTAAAAAAACCGTGGCCTTGGTACGTAGCGGGGCCCTTATTGGGACTTACCGTACCGATATTACTGTTGATCGGCAATAAATCGTTCGGCATATCTTCTTCATTGCGGCATATTTGTGCTGCCTGTTTTCCGGCTGATATTTCTTATTTCAACTACAATTGGAAAAAAGAAAGCTGGAATTTAGTGTTTGTTACGGGGGTATTGGTGGGGGGATTTTTGGCTAATTACTTCTTAGCCGATCCCAACCAAATTCTGATTTCGGAACAAACGGTCAGCGAATTAAAAGCGTTGGGTGTGCAGGATTTTTCAGGATTAATGCCTTCGGATTTGTTCGGTACGCAGAATCTGTTTACCGTCAAAGGGCTCATTTTCTTTGTTTTGGGCGGTTTTATGGTAGGATTTGGTACCCGTTGGGCAGGTGGCTGCACGTCAGGCCATTCGATCATGGGATTGTCCAACTTACAATGGCCATCTCTGGTAGCAACCTGTTGTTTTATGGCGGGAGGTTTTATTACCACCCATCTATTTTTACCCCTGCTGTTTAAATTGTTTTAAGCAGTAAAGCCCATTTAGATTTTGTTGATTTTTATGGATTCAAGTTGTTTTAAATAAATGACAAACAACAAAATCCACTTAAAATCTATTCTACATTTACCTTCTGACTTACGTATATAAGCAGATTTAATATAGATTTTAAGTTGATTTAAGTATTTGATTTTCAATTAATCAACCTAAAATCTACTCAAATCATTTTTGCATTAATACTTAATTGTAATCTTGAATCTGTCAATGAAAAATTCACAAAATAATTCACCCCTCGCGATTGATGAGGAATTTGTATGTGACGCTCCCAACGAGATGGCACAAACCGAAAGCGGGGCAGCCTTGCTCAAATACCTTATCGTAGGCATCATGTTCGGCGTTGTCTTTATAAAGGCAGAAATTATTTCCTGGTTCCGCATTCAGGAAATGTTTCGTTTGCATAGTTTTCACATGTACGGTGTCATCGGTTCGGCGGTAGTCGTCGGTGCTGTTTCGGTATTTCTTATTAAAAAATTCAACATTAAAACGCTTAACGGTGAAGAAGTGCGCTTACATCCTAAGAAATTCCACAAAGGACAAATCTACGGCGGGCTTTTATTCGGTTTAGGATGGGCCATCACGGGGGCTTGCCCCGGGCCGTTATACGCCCAAATCGGAGCAGGGTATTTAGCCGTGATCGTCACATTGAGCAGTGCCATTGCCGGCACATGGGTGTACGGGCGGCTGAGAGATTCCGTACTTCACTGACGTCAAATAAGTAAAGAAAAAGCTTAGAGCCGCAATCTGAACGAACTGCGGCTTTTTTGTATTTTTAAGCACCATTCTCGGCCTGCTTATGAATACAGAAATTCTCTCTCGCATACAGTTTGCTTTCACTATCGCTTTTCACTACATCTATCCTCCCTTGAGCATCAGTTTGGGGGTTGTGTTAGGTTGCCCATTAAAATTCCTAGCGGACTATTGTTGAAAAAAAACAATAAAATCTGTGAATAATTTAACGTTGATAACGTTTCCGAAAACGTTTGCGTAAAAAAATCTACTTTTTTATTGGTAATGTACCAACTAATTAGTTTAATATTGTCTACGCTTACAAAATGAGGTAAAAATCTACTTGCTTAAACGTCTCAAAAAAGTAATATTACCGATTTTTTATCGACTTAATCTGTATTATTTATCTACTTAGTTTTAAACTTAAACCCAATTTTATTTTATGATTAACGCTTTACAACTCAGAAACAAAATAGCCTTTTTGGGAATTTTGTTATTGATGGTATTTTGTTTACCGTCTCAAAATTCCTTTGCTAAGAAGCAATCGAAGAATTCCACTCGCTTGGTCGTACAAAAACTGTCCGGTACGGTTACAGATGAAGGCGGGTCGGGACTTCCTGGCGTAAGTATTTTAAAAAAAGGCACTAATTCGGGTGTCAATACCGACGTTGATGGAAAATTCAGCATAGAGGTAAATTCAGGTGACGTGTTGGTGTTTTCGTTTGTGGGCTACCTCAAAGAAGAAGTCCAGATTTCAACCCAAACTGTACTAAACATCAGCTTAAAATTAGACACTAAAGCACTTGAAGAGGTAGTGGTAACAGGCTATGGTAACCAGAAAAAGGCAGAATTTGTGGGTTCATCGGCCGCAATTAAGGCCGCTACTATTCAAGAAATGCCTGTTACCAGTGTAGAAAGTGCCATGCAAGGCCGCATGACGGGCGTACAAGTACAACAAAGCTCGGGTCAACCGGGGGCAGGAGTTTCTATCCGTGTGCGTGGGGTTACATCTATTGCTGGTGGTAATGAGCCTTTGTTCGTCATTGACGGTATCCCTCAATTCAATAATGACAACAGGGCATTGAATGGTTTATCCTCTTTCAATTCGAGCGATATTGAAAGTATCGAAGTATTGAAAGATGCCTCTGCAACGGCCATTTACGGGTCGAGAGGTGCAAATGGGGTCGTACAAATTACAACCAAAAAAGGTAAAGCAGGACAAAACAGAATCACCTATGATGCGAGTTTTACCAACCAGACTATTCAACGAAAGCTGAATCTCATGAATGGAGATCAATATCTTGATTATGTAAAAAAATACTATACTAACTCAAATTTGGCAATTCCTGCCGAAGTAACCAATGCCACCAATGCCAATACCGACTGGCAAGACTTAGTACTAAGGTCAGCATTGCAGCAAAACCACACGCTGAGTTTTTCGGGTGGAACCGATAAAACACAGTATTATGTATCGGGCAATTATTTGACTCAGCCGGGCGTTGTGTTGGCCACCGATTTTTTTAGAGGCTCACTTCGTTTCAATTTAAATACACAATTGAATTCGAGAATAAGCCTTCGTACTTATATGACCGTGGCCAGAACACAATCAAATGGTTTTTCGCCTTCTGACAACTCTCCTACCCGTTATAAAGGCAAAAATGGCGTTGGTGCAATGCTGCTGTCTGCACCCATAATAGCACCTTATAAGGCCGATGGTACTTATGGCAATCCTCGCCCGTTTTCGTTCAGTGGAATTGACGTAGAAAACCCCATAGCATTTACCAAAGAATCGTTAGATAGAAATACCGTGACCCGTTTTCAAGGTGGAATGGATTTTAGTGTAAAATTGATTGAGGGCCTAACCAACACCGCCCGCTTTGGTACAGATTATTATGCCGCTCGTGCCGACTTGTATTTCCCTATTGTGCTGGCACAGCTGAGTTCGGGCGTTGGTATTGGCCGACTAACGACCACCAATTCCATCAATGTCGTGGGCGAAGATTACTTAGAGTATAAAAAGAAATTTGGCTACTTAGATTTTGAAGGCGTAGTGGGTGCTTCTGTACAATCGTCTCAACAAGACATTATCCAATTGTCAGGCTCAAAGTACATTAATGATGACCTAAAAAACTATAGCTTTTCGGCAGCAGGAAGTGTATCAAAACCCGTTACGGACATTATTAAAAATAACTTGGTGTCGGCATTTGGTCGTTTGCGTTTAAATTACAAAGATCGCTATTTGTTTTCGGCTAGTTTTCGTCGGGATGGAGCGTCTGTATTTAGTAAAAACCACAAATACGGCTTATTCCCATCCGTGGGATTGGCTTGGAGAGCTTCCGAAGAAGAGTTTATAAAGAGATTAAGTATTATTTCTAACTTAAAAATTCGTGGAAGTTGGGGGCAATCGGGGAATCCTGCCATTCAGCCTTATCAGTCTTTGCTGCTCGGAAACATCGTCAACACCGCACAAGGAGCAGGTTCGGGTTTGGCTGTTGGTCTTTCGCCAACCTTACCAAACGACAATCTTACTTGGGAAACTACAACCCAAACCAACTTGGGGCTTGATTTAGGGTTGGCTAATGATAAATACCGTGCATCGTTTGACTATTATATTAAAAATACAACTTCACTGTTGGCAACTGTTCAATTACCCACTTCAACAGGTTATAGTACCATTATTGATAACGTGGGTGAGGTTGAAAACAAAGGCTTCGAGTTTGAATTGGGAACTGACATTCTAAACACAGATGAGCTTCGGTGGATGATAGATGCCAATTTATCTATCAATAAAAACAAAGTAATAGCTACTAAAAATAACTTACCTCTTTCCTCAGGGAACTCGAGAGTTACGCCCGGCGATCCTCTTTCTGCTTTTTATGGCCCCAAAACCAATGGAACAGATGCCAAAGGTGAATTGGCTTTTGTAGATGTAAATGGTGATGGAATCATTGATGGACGCGACAACCAACTCCTTGGCAGTCCCTACCCCACCTCGATTATTGGTCTTACCAATAGTATTCGTTATAAGCAGTTTAACTTCGTTATGACTTGGTCGAGTGTTCAGGGCAATATCATTGACAATCAGATATTTTATACTTTGTCAGAACCCACCTTAGAATTTAACCGAATTGCCAATATTTATGACTATTATCCAAACCCTAAGGCTGGGATTGTTCATAGAAGGTCTGAATTATATTTGGAGGACGGTTCTTACATTCGTCTGCGCAATGTCCGACTGGATTATAGAATCCCTTTGGGTAAAAATAAAACTTTCAAAGCCGCAAACGTTTATTTGTCAGGACAGAACTTGCTCACGTTTACAAAATACAAGGGCTTCGACCCAGAGGTAAACGCATTTAGCGGAAACTCACTCCAACAAGGTGTTGATAATGGTGTTTACCCAGGAGTAAAATCAGTCACTTTGGGTTTATCAATCAGTCTTTAATTTTAAATCAAATCAGACAATGAAAAAAATACATATTATACCGATCCTTTTAACCCTTTTAATGGGTACATTGACAGGCTGCGAAAAACTATTGGAGGAAATCCCACCCTCCAGATATCAGATTTCAACGCTCAACAAACCTTTGTTAGATGCCTTCGTGATAGGAGCTTATGAGCCACTTGCTCGCTCTCGTGGGCGGCTTTGGGAATCTACCATGACGCGCGACATAGAAGGTTGCGCGGAATATTGCCAACTGCCAGCAGGGGGTGGTACCGACTATATGAATTATAATTTTGAACCTCGAAGAAATGACAATGGGCCTCGTTGGACTACTTTTTATGAAGCCATAGGCAAGGCAAACCTACTCATCAAGACCATTGATGACGACAAAACGTTGGCAACTGAGATTAAAGCACCTTTTAAAGCCGAAGCGCTATTTATCCGTGCTACTTGCTACTGGTGGCTCACTCGTATGCTTGGCGCTGTACCCTTGCGGCTTACCCCCATCCCAAATTCAAATGATACCGCACTTCCTTTGTCAGACTCGAAAGTGATTATTGACCAAATAATCAAAGATTTAGCTTTTTGTGAAACTAATCTACCGGTTAAAGTACCTGAATCAAACGCCGGACGTGCTACCCAAGGAGCTGCTAAAATGATGTTAGCCGAAATTTATCTTTGGAACAAAGACTATACCAATGCCCGTGCCAAAGCCAAGGAGGTAATTGATAATAAAGCCAAATATGGTTATGATTTGGTTAAATCGCTTGAAACGCTCTTCTCTCCTTCGGCACCTACCAACTCTGAGGAGATATTTGCCATTAAGTTTACTCAACAAACAGCCTTAGGTTCCTTTTTACCTACTTATGCTTTTGAGGCACGGGCCTTACAGGCGGGCCTTGCTGCTCGTGGAATTGCTGCTTTGATGGTCAGAAATGCCCCATTGGTAAGAGATTGGGACAAAAAAGACTTGCGTAGATCCTGGAACTTAATAGACACTATTACTATTGGAGGTGTCAAAACTAAGGCTAGCTTAATATCAGGTGCGTCCTATATGTTTGGCAAATACCGCGATGGTGCTGCCCCCGAAGAAACAGCTGCCGGCAACGACTTCTACTTGTATCGTTTTGCTGAAGCCTATTTGATTTTTGCCGAATGTGAAAACCAAGTAAATGGTCCTACCCCCGCTGCCTATGATGCCGTAAACCAAGTAAGACGCCGAGCTTATGGGGTAGATTTCACCAAAGCCAGTGCGGTGGCTGACTTCCCCGCAGGTTTGTCAAAGGCGGCTTTCGACGATTTGATTTTCCAAGAGCGGGGCTATGAATTTATGTACGAATGTAAACGTTGGTTTGATATGGTACGTACAGGGAGGGCTGATGCCGTGGCCAAAGCTGCCGGCAAAACTCCCACCGGTGGAAGTATCACTAGATTCACGTATTATCTACCTGATATAGAGTTAACCAATAATCCTTTGATTAAATAAAGTAATTAGTTCTTGGATCAACATAAAATAGCCCTCTGTTTCTGCGGAGGGTTATTTTATGTTGGAAATTGAGAAGTGAGGTGTACCCCATTGTTTGGACACGACATCTGTTATTTTACAAGTGTACTATTGTTTGACTAAAGTTGTACTATTTTTAGATAACTGTATTCTCTGATTGAAAACTTGACCAAGTGTTAAATAGTAGAGATACTATATACTGACTGTCAATGACTTATGATTTTTAATTACAATAGAACACGGATGGAACGGATGTGCCAACGCGGATTTTCACGGATAAATACACAATCTACTCAAAATCAATGCAAATCACAGGAGCGAACCGTTCGTGCTGCCGGCATTCGTAAAATCCTTGTTCCTTTTTTTATCTACTGATAATCAGCTTATAGTAAGTCTATTGTAATGATTTATGTTTTCTTTCGTTATTATAAAATTGTACGTAAGCAAGAATACCCTCAAAAAGTTCTTGACTCTGCCCTTAAATTAGGCTGATGGATTGAAATGTGCATTTTTGTACTAAAAAGTAAAGATATGCCAATTCAATTACATAAGATTTTAGATGTTGGAATGTGTTACGGCCTCCGATGGGAATTGGGCGTAAAGTGCTGCATTTGTTTTCCAAAAAAGAAGAAAGTCGAAAGCCTTTTTTTGCGTTTTTGTCTTCCGGATTCGTTACGGCAATGTTGATGATATTGGTAGCGGTAGGCCTTTTTCCGAACATTATTCTTTCTACGATCGACCCCGCTTTACATATTACGGTCTATAACGGCTCCTCTACGGAGAAATCGCTCAAGATCATGCTGACCTTTGCCGCCGTCGGAGTGCCTTTGGTGGCGGTTTATACATCGTTCGTTTTTTGGACTTTCCGCGGAAAAGTAAAACCGGACGAGGCCGGTTATTGAACGAATTACCGAATAGTGAGTTTTGCCAATTCTGCCAGAAAATCATCTTTACGGCGGCGCGCCACTTCAATTTGGGCATCATCATTCATGACTACCGTACCGCCTTCACCTTTGATGTATTTTTTGACGTGACGCAGATTAATCAGGTATTGATTATGCACCCGTACGAAATGGTAGGGAGAAAGCAATTCTTCGTATTCTTTTAAATTTTTGGAGACCATGATCTTTTTGCGTCCCACAAAATAAAATAAGGTATAGTTGGCATCCGATTCGCAGCGTAAAATATCTTTGATCGGCACGTAAAAAACTCCTTCCTGCGTTGGAAGCGCTATTTGCATGCTTTCGGTCGAACCTCCGCGCAAATTTTGCAACAATACCTCTATCCCCGGGGCTGACGACTTTTTATTTTGAATACGTTCCGCAGCTCGTTGAATGGCGACCTCCAACTCATCCATATCCACGGGCTTCAATAAATAATCCACAGCGCCGATCTTGAAGGCTTTAACTGCATAATGGTCAAAACCTGTGGTAAATATGACTTCAAAATCAACTTTTTTTAAGCTGTTGAGCAGATCAAACCCGCTTTTACCCGGCATTTGAATGTCCAAAAATACCAAATCGGGGGACAAAGCCTGAATGGCTCGAAGGGCCTCATCGGCCGAGTGGCAAAAAGGCAGTACATAGATCTGATCCTCGTATGGCTCCAACATTTTTTTGAGTGCCTGACACCCCATCAATTCGTCGTCAACAATCAGCGCTTTCAGCATATTTCAGCGGCGATATTACGCCCGTTAGTTCTTTGTTATTTCATTTTTCGTTTGCGCCAAATCCGGCAAAATGATCTTTACACGGGTTCCGACAGCTCGGTTTTGAGCATCGTATAAATCATCAATGATAATTTTAGCCCCGGCGGTATTGTATTGCCGATTGAACGTTTCAATACTTTCCAGCACGTTTTGGGTCCCTTTTGACTTCCGACTCGGCGAGAGGGAATCCTGCATCTCGCGCGATTTTACCCGACCGATACCGTCATCTTCCACAATACAGGCCACATTTTGCGGCCCTTCTCGGCGAAACGTCATGGATATTCTTCCTTTTTCAGGCTTATTCATCAGACCGTGCCAAATGGCGTTTTCAACGTGCGGTTGAATCATCATGGTGGGAAAAACCGTCTCGTGAGCGTCAATATCCGGGTCGATCACAATGTCAAAATCAAAGCGATTATTGCTGAATCGCATTTGCTCCAGTTCGACGTAAAGATTCATAAAAACCACAATTCGCTCTATCGGAGCGAGCGGGGTATCCGTATTGTCCAATATTTGACGAATCAGCTTTGAGAATTTGGTGAGGTATTTGGAGGCCTGTCGATTTTGGTCGTGTAAAATAAAATTATTGATGGAATTGAGGCAATTAAAGATAAAATGAGGGTTCATCTGAGCGCGCAGGGCTTTCATTTCCAACGCAGCGATTTGACGATTAAGGTTGACTTTTTCTTTCTCTCTCTCCTGAATGGTCCGAATACGGCTTGTAAAAAATACGATCAGTCCCGCTACCCCCAAGCCGATAGTTATGTACCGAAACCAATCATTGGCCCAAAAGGGGGCAGTCACCACGAGGCGAATGGCTGCCGGTTGTTCGTTCCACACGCCATCCGAGTTGCCGGCTTTTACTTTGAAAGTATATTCACCGGGGGGAATTTGAGAATAGCTCACAAAGTGCCGATTACCGCTGTAAATCCAATTTTTGTCGACTCCTTCCAACTGATACGCGTATTGGTTTTTTTGAGGGGCGGTAAAGTCGAGAGCGGCAAAATCAAAAGAAACGAAATTTTGTTTGTGACTGATTTCCAAAGCAGACTGAGCCGCAAAATTTACCGATTGGTTCATGATTTTAACATCGGTAATAGCCACTTTAGATTGATTTCCTTTACGCTGTATTCCTCCGGGTCGAAAGATATTAAACCCGTTTACCCCGCCAAACACCATTTCACCCGAACGTAATTTCAGATAAGAGCCTCCGTTAAATTCATTGTTTTGGAGGCCGTCATAAATATCAAAATTGGTAAAAATTTCGCGTTTGGGGTCCAAACGGGCAAGCCCCATATTGGTACTGATCCAAAGATTGCCGCGTTCGTCAGTCAACGAACCGTACACAATGCTGTTCGGCAGTCCGTCGGTTGTCGTATAAAGCTTGAATTGATTCGTTTTAAGATTATATCTGCCGATTCCGAACTGATAACTGCTCAGCCACAGCAGAGAGTCACCGATGCCATTGATGTCACTGATATCTTCAAAGGCCGCAGTCGTTTTCGGGATCAACAGTCGAACGGAGCGAAAACGGTTGGTTTGATAAGAATACTGCTGTAAACCGCCCCTTTTACCTATCCATACATTCCCATTTTTATCTTCCTGAAATACACTCACCATATCGCCCTGTTCGATCTCCTTACTCCAATGGATAAACTGATGCGTGTTCAAATCATAGGAGAACATTCCCTGCTCAGAACTCACCCAAATACGTTGGCGGCTGTCAGCATAAATTTTTCGAATCGGGAGCCGTTGTAACGAGTCAAAAAGAAAACGGTGTTGGAGGGCAGGAGCTGTAAATTGTTGCAGCCGACTGTCGAATTGAAGTAACCCTTGAAAGGTAGCACACCAAAACAAGCCGGGTTGGACTTCGGTCATCGAAAATATTCGATTTTGTTGTTTTTCCTGAACTTCTGCCACGCTGAATTGATTCGTTTCCCGATTCCACACGTTCAGCCCTTTGCCGTCAGTGCCGATCAATAACTTATTGCCTGACTCGGCAAATGAGAGGATAAAGTTATAATTGAGACCATTGTCTTGATTGATGGTGTGAAATTTATCCAAACGTAAATTAATTTTGTTGACACCGCTATTGTTGCTTCCTACCCATAACAAACCCGAGGCATCCTCAAAAATTTGATTCAGCGGAGAGCCTTTTAGGCTGTTCAGGCGCCGGTATTCCACATCAGAGGGCAGAAGTTCCGCTTTTTCGGTAACAGGATCAAAACACAACAATCCCACATGCGTACTTAGCCATATTTTACCGCTGCGTGTTTCATAAATACTCCGAATGGGGAAATTGCCTAAGGCGGGAAGTTGTTTTTTGAGATCATATTTACGAGTTACCCGTAATGTTTTACTGTCCGCCTGATATAAACCGAAATTGTCTATCCCAATCCATAAGGAATTGCCCCGTCGAATAACATTCCACAACCCGTCCTCGGATGAAAGCTGAGTCAATATCGCATAATACCGGTTACGCTTCGTATCCAGTACCCGGCATTTCTCATAGGTCGTAAAAAGTAATTTATTGTCCCCTAAATCAACCACTTTGAGCACATTTTGATTGGGTACCTTAATAAAGGCTCGGCCTTTTTGGGTGTCATAATACCACAGCCCTTTGTTAGTAGCCAACCAAAGGCTGTGGTTATCGCGCCGGAGAATATGACGAACGCGTACATTTGGCAAAACGGTTTTGACCGAGTCAGTCAATAAGTTGAGTCGGCAGAGGCCGCCTGAGGTAGAAACCCACAGATAAGGTGTATTGTCGGAATACAGATAACGGATGCCATTGCCGGCCAGCCCGCCGTTTTTTCCAACCGTCGAACGATATACTTTAAATTGATACCCGTCATAACGCAACAATCCGTCGTCTGTTCCGATCCATAAGAGTCCTCGGTTATCTTGAGTAATGCTCCAAACCGTATTTTGGGTAAGGCCGTTGCGGTTGTCAAAATTTTCTACCCATACATTTTGAAATACCTGCGCTGCCAACCGCCCTGCCCCAAGGCAGCACAGGACAAACAACCAATACCGGAATCTATTCGGCCAAATCATATCGGAAAGCTAACATGTCAAAGTAACGAATTACCGAAAATACATCCAAGCCCGCCGGCTTTTTATTAAAGCCGCCGGTTATTCATCGGTAGTTTTTCGGGATTCAGGCTCGCTGTAGTTTTGAATCATCAACCAAAATCGAAACTCCGTTGCTGTTATGAATGCTCCGATTACCCCTGCCTTTGCCAATGTTTATCGTTCTAAAACGAATGTTCTGAAAATCACTCTTCCGGTGATGAATCGGTTCATTACCGTTACGGTCAACGAAATACTTTATATCCAAAGTGATGTCAATTACTGCTATGTGTATCTGAAAGACGGACGTAAGATTCTGATCGCCAAAACCCTGAAAGAATATCATCAACAATTGGAAGGACATTTGTTTGCCCGTATTCATAAATCGTATTTGGTAAATTTGGAAGCCATTGACTATTGTAATTTTGCCGAGTATGAAATCCAACTGTCTAACGGAGTATGCTTACCGATAGCCCGTCGTAAGCGTAAATTATTCTGTCAAAAATTCAATTTGTTTCACAAAACTCAACGCCTTGCCGGCTAAAGCTATGAAAGAGGTTTTGATGATAGTTGGAATTGTTGGCTTATTCCTTGTATTCTTTCCCCTCCTGTGGTTGGGAATCATTTACATAGTTTCTCACTTCAGCGGTTGGCACTTTTTAGCGGGCCGCTACCAAGCGGAACCGATGAAGGAGGGCTTCTATCGAGGGGTGTACGGGCGCATTGGCATGGCCAATTACAACGGAGTGCTGCGGGTAGCCTTTACCGAAAAAGGAATGTATCTGCACGTCATGCCCCTTTTTAAGATAGGCCATCCTCCTCTTTTATTGCCTTGGTCACAACTGAAAGACTGGAGAGAGGTCCATTCGTTTTTTCAGCATGCGGTGAAATGTAATATAGACGGTATCAGTATTGCTTTACCTCACAAATATTTCGGCACTATCCAAAGTTACATAAGTGCCTATACGTAAAATAGGTTTTTAGTTAGCGGGAAGTTTTTCTTTGCAGCTTTTTGTAATTTTGGCAAACGCAAAGAACCACTACCCCATATGCGTATCAGCACAGCTATCCGTTATCTGAATCGACTGTTTATTTGGGCTTTAGCAGGATTGAATACCGCTTTTGCTCAGGATTTTTCGGGATATTGGTTAGGAGTTACCTATCCTTCCAACCCTAATCAAGTCGTTTATAACTATTTTGCCAATTTTACCCAAACCGGTACTACTCTCGGCGGTACTTCACAAACTGCCAACCCCAACGTCCCTTTCGGCGGCGTAGCTTATGTCAAAGGAACAACCTCTGCCACGAAAGTTCGTTTTAAAGAATCAGATGACAAAGGCAGTATCAATACCAAAGACGTTTGTTATTGGGATATTGATCTGACCTATGACTCGGTGGAAGAAAGCCTGAAAGGCACCTACACCAATATTCTCAATGCCCCCTATTGTGATGAACCCGGCGGCGGGAAGGTAGAACTCTACCGGATTGTATTGAAATCAGGGGCTAAGTTTTGTAAAGGCAGCCCTGTCAATCTGAGGGTTACGGGTAAAAATATCAAATGGTACGATTCGGACAAAAAAACCAAACTGCTCGGGACCGGAAATACGTTCACACCGCAAATCAGTCAGACAACTACGTTTTACATCACACAAACACTTTATAACTCCGAAAGTCCGCCGATTCCTCTGAAAGTGGAAATTGTTAACATCGTGGTCAGTGATACGAAAATTACTTCCCCTACCTGCGGCAAAAAAGACGGGGCCATTGCCCTTACCGTTTCAGGGAGCACCGGTTTGCAATACAGCGCTGATGGCGGGGCAACCTTTCAAAATTCCCCTCAGTTCAGCAATTTGGCGGCAAATACCTATAAAATTAAAATCAAAGATGATTTCGGCTGCAGTATTGACCAATCAACCGAAGTAAAGGAGGCATCAGCACCGGCCATTACAGACGTAAAAATTCAGGAACCGACCTGCGGCCTGTCCAACGGAAAATTGACGATGACTGCTACCGGAGGAAATGGAGCGCTGCAATATTCCATAGATGGTACTACCTACCAAAACGGCAATAGTTTTGATAAATTGGCCGACGGAAATTATACGGTTTCTGTGAAAGATAACAGCGGATGCACCGCTACTAAAACAGCCGCTTTGGCCAAATCAAGTATTCCCAAAATCACTTCCGTTCAGGCATCGCCTACCTCCTGCAGTAAGGATAACGGCGAAATTATCGTTAAAACAAACACTGCTAATGCCCAATTCAGTATTGATGGGGTAACTTATCAGGCAAGCACTACTTTCAAAAATGTAAAATCGGGTACTTATACCGTTAGCTTAAAAGATGCCGCCGGGTGTACAGATACCCAATCGGTGACCGTTGCCCCCAGTACCGGGCCTGCGCTGGTAAATATGTCCACTACGCCCGTCACGTGCAGTGAAACTGACGGAAAAATCATAATTCAGGCAACGGGTAATAACTTAGAATACTCGCTTAATGCGGGAACACTCCGCACCGCCAATTCATTTGACAAATTGCCGGCAGGCGATTATGTCGTCTTGATCAAGGATGGAGCCAACTGTACTATAAGCCAAAAAGTAACCCTGCGGGCTGATTGCCAAAAGTTGGTTTTTATTCCTACCGGTTTTTCACCCAACGGCGATGGTCTTAATGACCAACTGTCGGCCTATTTTCCGTTCTCAAGTCTTACCTTTAAATCCATCAGCGTGTTTAATCGATGGGGAAACGCTGTATACGGGGCCGAAAATATAATTTTAAAAAGCGGAGATACCTTGTGGGACGGTCTGTTTAACGGCAAACCTCCTACCCTTGGAAACTATGTGGTGGTTGCAGAAGCGGCTTTTGAAGACGGTACTACCCATGTTTTTCGTCAACAAATAGAGGTACTCCGCTAAGAACCTTCTTTATGGCCGAATCGCCCGCAAGACTTCCCGCTTCCATGCCGGGCCGGGATGTTTTTCTACGGTAAAGCCGGCTGCTTTTAAATGACGCTGCACGTATCCTTTGGAACAATAAGTGGTTAAATTTCCGCCCGGATTAAGCCATAATGCTATTTTTTCAAAGATTTCCCGTGTCCAAAGTTCGGGTTGCACCTCGGGAGCAAAAGCATCGTAATACACTGCATCAAAACGAAGCGGTGTCGTAAAATCCTGTAAGGTCGCAGGATGTTTCTCTAACGTAAAGTAAGGCGAAAGCGGCACGGGTTCCCCCCACCCGGCGCGATGCAGTAAAGCCAACCCTTCGGTTTGAAACAGGCTGTCATAATTTAACTGCCAACTTTCTGCTTCTGTAACAGGATAGGCTTCTACGGCGGCATAGTGTACCGGGATCTTTGCTTTTTCGGCTTCGTGCAGGGTGAGCAGGGCATTCAGACCGGTACCGAAACCCATCTCAAATACAGTCAGGGGAGTTGCAAACCCGGGCAGTTGGTCAGACCGCCGACGCAGCGCTTCTTTGAATCCCAGATCAATAAAAATATGCTGCGACTCTTGCAACGCCCCGTGAACGGAATGATAGTGTGCGTTGAGGGCTTCGTTATACAACGTGTGCGAACCGTCGGCCGTAATAAAAAAGCGAGTATTCATTGTACAGTTTTGCGGAAAGCGGCAATACCGCCCGTCAGATTTCTCAGATTAGTAAAACCGTATCGGTCGCGCAAATAACGAATGGCTTTTTGGCTGCGTGTTCCTCCCTGACAATGAACAACGACCGGCTTTTCGCGGCTGATTTGAGGTAAAAATTCGTCCAATTGCGATAGGGGCATTAACTCTCCGTTGAGATGATCCAAGGCATATTCGTGCGGTTCGCGCACATCAATCAACTGAAAATCAATTCCTGCCCGCCACCAATACGCTAACTCTTCCGATGAAATCTCTTCGTTTACCTCTGCCGATTTTACACCGCAAAACACCTCATAGTCAATTAATTCCGTCACTTTGTAGCGTTCAGGCAGGCGCGGAATTCGGATGGTTCGGGTGATAAGTGTGAGGGCATCCATGACAAATAACTTACCCGTGAGCGGCTCCCCGAGACCGGCCAATAACTTGATGGCTTCATTGGCCTGCAAACTGCCGATAATGCCCGGCAATACGCCCAACACCCCGGCTTCGGCACAATTGGGGGCTAATTCGGGGGGAGGAGGCGTTGGGAAAAGATCGCGGTAGTTGGGGCCGTTTTGGTAATTGAAGATCGCTACCTGTCCCTCAAAACGATAGATGGCGCCATAGACCAGCGGTTTGTTCAACAAAACACAGGCATCATTGACCAAATAGCGCGTCGGAAAATTGTCGGAACCGTCAATGACCAAATCGTAATCAGTCAGTATCCTCAAAGCATTTTCAGAAGTAAGCAACTCAAAATGAACCTCCACCTGAATGTATGGATTCAAAGAACGTAAGCGTTTGGCTGTTTCTTCTACCTTCGGTTTTCCGACCGATTCAGTACCGTACAAAACCTGCCGCTGAAGATTACTTTCCTCCACTCGGTCGCCGTCTGCAATCCCCAAAGTACCTACCCCCGCCGCGGCTAAATACAGCAAGATCGGACTTCCCAAGCCTCCGCAGCCAATCACTAACACTCGTGCTGTTTTCAGACGCAGTTGCCCTTCTGTACCGAATTCGGGAATCAGCAAATGGCGGCTGTATCGGCGTATTTCTTCGGGAGATAAGGTCATTTGTTAAAATTTGTTAATACAACGTTAAACCTTTCGGGCACTTCTTTTTTCTAAGCCACGTAACCATCGCAGAAAGTTACCGCGAAAAACAGTCACAAAACAAATGTTAAACCCTAAAACAAAAGTTCCATGAAACCTAAAATTAATTGGAAAAGCGCCCTGTCCATCGCTCTGATGGCGTTAATCGCAGTTGCCTGTAATCAGGACAATACTTCGCTGACACCCCAAGAAGAATTAACCGCTGACGAAGACAATCAACTGATTGCGGAAGAAACGGAAGCCGTATTTACTTACAACGAAGAACTCTTCGGCGGCTTTTCCAATTTGCGCGAATCGGCCGAAACCGGCACCGACAGTGCCGGATTGGGAAATCCCGGCAAACGCCCCCTTAAAAACGACAAATGTGCGACCGTTACCCGCAGTGAAGCCAACGGCATCATTACTGTCGTGGTAGATTACGGAGCCGTGAAAGAATGTGACGGTCGGAAAACCGGGGGCAAAATGACCATTCAAATGCCTCTCAAACCCGGTGACAACGCCACAGGATTATTTACGCAAACCATTACGTATGAAAACTTCCAACGCGGACCGCGCATCATCAACGGAAAACATACTGTCAATTTGACGCTCGAAAACGGCCGCCTTGTGACCAAAGAAAACTTTACGGCCACTACCATTACGACCGAGAACGGAAAAACCATTGTTTTTAACAGTACAAAAACCCGCAAAACCGACACAAAAGGGACTCCGCTTAATGGCAATGATGACGAAATCGTAATTACCGGCAATACAACCGCGACGGGCAGCGACGGTAAAACCTTTAAATCAACCATTACCCAAGCCCTTATCCTCAAGGTAGCCTGTCGAGGCATCAGCGGCGGTTTTCCCGTGGCAGGAACGCTCGAGATCGAACGCCCCGACAAACCTAAAGCAGTCATTGACTACGGCGACGGTACCTGCGACCGTACCTATACCCTAACGACCGACGGCAAAACGGTCACTAAAACAAGAAAATAAATTCGGTCTTACTTCTCCGCAATCAAGGCTTTGAAAAGGCTCCTTCCTTGCCTTGATTGCGGGTTTTATTTGGCATTTCGTTCCTGTGATAACGTGAGGGTTTCACGCGGGCAAGTTTATACTTTGCGGAAAAAGCATTACTTTTACGGCCTGATTCTCAAAAATAAAATCGCAAAAATCATTAGTTGAATATGGAATTGTTGAAAGAAATTGCCAACTTCTCGGGTAAGTCGGGTTTGTATCGCATCCTTAAACCGGGACGCGGAGGCGTGATCGTAGAAAGTTTGGACGGGAAGCGCGAAAAATCAATGATGGGGGCTTCGGCAAGAGTGTCGGTGTTGAAAGATATTTCAATTTTTATGGCTGACGACGAAAAAGCAACCCCGTTGTCCACCGTGCTGATGAACATTCACAGCAAATACCAAGGTCAATCTTTAGACGTAAAAGCCATGTCAGATTACCAATTGGTTGATTTTATGGGAGAAGTTTTGCCCGGCTATGATACCGATAAAGTTTATCTTTCGGATATTCGGAAACTGATTACTTGGTATAACATTCTGACGGCTCAAGTTCCGGAAATTTTTGAAGAGCCGGCCGCTAAAGAAGCACAAACCGAAGAAACCCAACCGGCCGAAGAGAAAGAAAGCAACTAAGTTCAA
Source organism: Spirosomataceae bacterium (assembly GCA_046329125.1). Lineage (GTDB taxonomy): Bacteria > Bacteroidota > Bacteroidia > Cytophagales > Spirosomataceae > Runella. The sequence continues at coordinate 74,723 of JAXLVD010000021.1, forward strand.
CTCTTTGAAACGAATCTCCAAAAGCCGTGATACCCTGTCACGGCTTTTGTTTTTTATCGAATGTCCGACTTTTTCAAGATATGGCAAAACATGGGGTCCCGTTATATGGGATTTCGATTGCTTTATGAATTGCGACGGCGGTCCGGGTGGCTGAAAGCAAAATTTCCGACCCAACCGCCTTTTCTTTCGTTTACTGCACTGCCCACTTGGAAACACCTGCCGGTTCGCTTTTTCTTTGAGAGCCGAGAAGCCCTGAAAAGCAAAAATGTATCCCTTTCCGGCCCGGATAGTGCTTTGTCGGAACAGGTGGAGCAATACAAAAAAGGAAACCTCCTTTTTTTCAGCGCCAAATACTACTCGGTTACGGATTGGTTGACCAATCCGACCAATCACTATCGGTACGATGCCGAAAAGCATTGGACCGAAATCCCGGACCTTTCCCCTACTGCCGGCGATATTAAATATGTTTGGGAAAAATCCCGTTTTGCTTTTTTATATCCGCTCATCCGCTACGACTTTCAAACGGGCGAAGACCTGGCCGAAACGGTTTTTGGAGAAATTGACGGTTGGATAAACGCCAACCCCATCAATTGCGGACCCAATTGGCGATGCAGTCAGGAAATCTCGCTGCGTGTTCTCAACTGGACTTTCGCCCTGTATTATTATAAAAACTCCCCCGCGCTGACCGAAGAGCGTTTCCAACGGATCATTCACGTGATCTATTGGCAAATGCGGCACGTAGAAGCCAATCTGGATTTTTCGCGGATTGCCGTCCGGAACAATCATGCCATTACCGAAACCCTCACGTTGTATTTGACAGGCTTGCTTTATCCGTTTTTTCCCGAGTCCAAGCGCTGGAAAATCCTTGGCAAACAAGGCTTTGAGGAGGAAATCGCCTATCAAATCTACGAAGACGGCACTTTCCTACAATTCTCCATGAATTACCATCGGGTCGTGGTTCAACTGCTGACGTGGGGCATTCGTTTGACCGAAGTCAACGGAGAGCGTTTTTCTGAATCGGTGTATGAACGGGCGCTTCGGTCTGTTCGATTTTTGAGAGCCTGCCAAGACGAAAAAACGGGGTGGCTTCCTAACTACGGCAACAACGACGGGGCATTGTTTTTTCCGCTCAGCGCGGCTCACTACCGCGATTACCGCCCGCAATTGGCGGCTTTAGAGGCAGCCTTGGCCTTAGAAAGTGAGGCTTCAGAAGACCGATTTTGGTACGGTTTAACCGACCGGGAAGTTTCCTCAAAAACGGTAAACGACGGTACTCAGCATTTTTCGCAAGGAGGCTACTATACATTAAAAGACCAAGGTACACTGACATTTATTCGTTGCGGTGCTTACAAAGACCGCCCGTTTCAGGCCGACAATTTACACTTGGATATTTGGGTCAACGGGGAGAATCTCCTGCGCGATGCCGGCTCCTATCTTTATAATACCGACGAACAGTGGGTCAATTATTTTGCGGGCACTGCCTCCCACAATACGCTTATGCTCGGCACCTTCAATCAAATGCGAAAAGGTCCGCGTTTTGTATGGTACAATTGGATTAAAAAGGCCTCGGGCCGTTGGGAAACCTCACCCGAGGAATATGTTTGGGAAGGCGAAATCAGTGCTTACGCCGAAGTCGGAAAGAACATCCTACATCGGCGACGCGTGACAAAAACGGCTGACCAAGCGCAATGGCTGATCGAAGATTGGCTCGATAATGCTCCGAATCATCTGCCGATTCATCAAATTTGGCACCCATCCCTTGCTTTCTTTGAAGATTTTTCCATCCGTGCTTATGATAAAACCGGCAACGAGCTTACTGTTGCCGTTACTGAAGGATGGTATTCGGGTTTATACGGCATCAAAGAGTCGGCTCAGCGTTTGGTTTTTACTACTTCTGAACGCTATATCCGAACGGAAATACAAAAAAACAGGCAGGTTATGCTTTAAGTGCTACCTGCCTGTTCGTGTATAAAATACGTGAAATAAGTCTTATTCTTCGGTGTCTATGGCCATATCCGCGGCTTTCTTAAACATATCCACCACTAAAGAAACCCGAAAGGTATTGGCCAAAGGGCTGCCTTGTGTTTGCGGCATTAGGTAAGCAAAATCAATCCCATATCGCTGCTGGATACGTGCTCCGAAACCTACCGTAAAATATTTACGATTTCCCTTGGTTTTAGCTTCGTTAAAATAACCTAACCGCACCGCAAATACATCGTTGTACCAATACTCAGCACCGGTCGAGATCATAAATTCACGAAGTTCTTCTTTTGCTCCGCCCGGAGCATCTCCGAATGAACTGAACATACCCGCAATGCTACCCTGCGTTTTTGCATTTTTAGCCCCCGGGGTCGGCACCATCAATTTATTCAGGTCGAGTGTAAAGGTGATTTTATTGTAAAGGTCTATGTGACGGGTAGCGGCACCGCCCAATTTGAAGGTAGTCGGGATAAAGCCGTTTTCCAACCCACCGTAATTGACCTTACCGCCGATATTTTGCAACATCAACCCGGCCGAATATTTCCAACCTTTGCCGGTACCTTCGTCAATGTTTTCGGTTTGATAAAAAGCACTGATATCCCCGGCAGCGGTTTGTCCGGCTTTCAGCGCGGAGCCTCCCATCACCTGTACCCCGCCTCCTAAGTTGGAGTTGATGTATTTCAGGTTCAATCCTAAAGAAAACTTATCGGTTAATTTGCGCGAATAGGCAATGGAGGCATAAAATTCGTTGGAATAATAATCTCCCAACAATTGGCCGAAGGTATTACGCGCTTGAAATAAACCATGATCAAAGTACATTAAACTGACACCTACCGCCTGATTTTTACCAATTTTTTTAAAACCTGACAAATAGGCAAAGTACATATCTTCGGTGATATTGCGCAGCCAAGGCGTATAAGAAAAAGCCACTCCGTAGCTTTTGGTTGCTTGGGCTAATTTAGCAGCTCCCCAATAGACTGCGTTGGCATCCGGACTCAAGGCGGCTCCGGCATCCCCCAATGCCGCACTGCGGGCATCAGGCGTAAAAGCCGCAAAAGGCACCGAAGAAATCACAGGATTGATTCCTGAACTGTCTTGTCCGGCCGTTGTTGTACCTTGCGCTGATACGATAAAAGAAGTACAAAGACCCACCACTGTAAAAACGGGAGAGATTTTTCTTATCATACGAAAATCGGAAAAATAGGACTGTGTCAAAAGGGGTATTTTTTTAGAACGCACAAAGATACTAATTACAAATCAAAATCTATTTCGCTTTTATTAACTTACCTCCCACTACCTGAGTGTGTTGGCGGGTCAGCGAATGAATCGTCAACCGATAGATATACGTGCCGGCGCTCATTAAAAGATTGTCATAGCTATTTCCATCCCACGTCAGCACTTGGATTATTTTATCTGAATTATAAATAGTTTGACTGTCAGAATGCATCAGTCGGCCGGTTAGGTCAAAAATTTTGGTTTCTATCTCCACATCTTCTCCCTCATTGACCAATTCCGTTTGTATAGCCAAGCGGTCGGTAAAAGGATTGGGGTACGCAATCGCCTGTTTTACTAAGACAATTTGCTCCCCGACTCTAAACTTCAACGTTCCTTCGGTCAAATTATTATAGGCATCGGTCACTTTCAACTTCAGCAAGTATTCTCCCGCAGGAAGTTTATGAAAAGGAAATTGAACGGTACCGTTTTTAAAATCGTCTTTATCCGCCAAAAAATAGTCATTGACCGCTACCGAAAAGGTATCATTCAGGGTCAGGGTCATATCACCGAGCAGATTCAGGCCGTTTTCATCACTCAGTTTTGCCACCAACAGCGGGCTGTCGTCTACTTGACTGCCATCTGTAAAGGTTTCCTCGTTTAGATACATTCGAAGGGTCGGAGGTTTAATGTCATTAGCCACCGGTTCCGTTCCTCCCACAATGATTCGGTCATTCCCTCCGCCGGCATCGGCCAAACTGTCGGCTCGTACGGCATACACTTGCACCAACCCGTTGCCTATTTTGGGATCAATTCCTTTAGGTACGACAAACTGTACGGTAAATTTCCCCTGTTTTACGCTGACGGTTCCTTCAAACAATTTACTTTGGTAACGGCCGTAGTTCATTTTTGTGCCTTCACTTCCGAGGGTAGTGAGTTGGTTTTCCTTGTCATAAACCGTCACCGTAGCCGTTCCGTTAAAATCAGCTATTCCTTTGCCCGCTTTCTGTATTTCTCCCGAAAATTTGACCGAACGTCCCGCTTTCAATGTATCGGCAGTGGTAATAATTACTTCATTATCAAAGTAATTCAGACGAAGCGAAGGGTCGCCCAAGAGGGTAAAATTTCGGTTAAATACCCCCGAAAAACTGTTGTTTTTGGTGACGCGCATCAAATCCCCCAAACGCGGCATTTGGCCGTTTTGCGGCACAAAGGCCGCTTTATAAAAAGCTTCGTTCAATAAAAAATTAGTACTGGCATACACGGGTCGCGCGGTGGAAAGCATCGCTATCGCCCCTCCGCGCGGGCTCAATACAGCCACTTCGGCTCCCGACACTTCGGCCGGATTATCATAGCGGCCAAATTCACAGGTGGCCGTAATGATGAGCGGCATATTGTCTAAATTGCGCCAATTGAACAGGTTTTGTAAAGTCACAATTTGTTCATCAGCCCAAATAGATGACCCGCCGTGACCCGTATAATTCATGATCAAAACGCCCTCATTCACGTAGTGATCAATGGTTTGGCTGACTTGCGGTGCCCGCACGGGTGTTCCGACTTGCGGAAAGGCATCCACGAAGACTTTTTCCAAATGATACGCTGCCGTCGTTTTTGCCACCATTTTTGACAGATTTTCGGCATCTGTTTGGTGCAGATTTCCGTCGCCATCGTCGGCGACAAAAGCGATTTTCTGCCGCCAATTGCCCCGAGAACGTTTGGTATTGTAACGCATCAATTTGTTGATGACCGTTTCGGCTTCCGCCACCGTCTTGACCGGCAGCCGCCCTACGCCAATGTCCAATGTATGATTGCCGCTGTAATCTTCCGCCCATTCTCCCTCTTCCGGTTTCAGAAAACCGAAGTAGTCGTCTGAGGCAAAACTCAACACCGGGTGGCCCGATTCCCGACTTTCATAAGTCGGCACGAAATAAGTCATTTCAAGCGGTGAGAGGGCTTTCAGATTATTTTTATAATCATAACTTGCGTCGCCAAACAGCAATAAATACTTCAGTTTTCCGGGTTGGCGGTCATTCAGGTATTTTGCCCAATCACGAATAGCGGTAGGATCAGCCTGACCGGAGCCAAATTCATTGTAAATCTGAAGGGTTGTGGCAACCGCTACCTCCAAACCATCGTTCTCCCGACGAAAATCGGCTAACTTCAGCGCTTGTTTCTGCCAAGCCGGAGGCGTGACAATGAGTAAATCGGGCGTAGCAACAGCCCGAAGGTTTTGATTGGAAACGGGCTGGTAAGAAGCCGGAATGAGCAGCTGACTTTCCGTAAATACGGCAAATCGTTTCAACACTTTCCCCGAACTGCTGAAAACGGCTTCCGTACCGTTCAGTCGGAACGCTTGCGCTGCCGGACGCAGCGGGTTGGTCACATCCCATAGCTGCATAGAAGCTTGGGCCTGACCGATCATGTACCGGACAGAGTCAGAGGATAAAGAGCTTATCGTTTGAAAAATGGTTGTTCGATCATACAAACGCAGACTTCGCTGTACTTGTACTCCGAAAAAATCCAAATAAGCATCCGCATTGGCTTGTCCCGCTTTGTCGAAGGTGAAAGTCGTTGTCACTCGATTAGCAGCATTGGTCAGTTTTCCGTCGTACGTTTTTTGAGTGCGCTGCCCTTTCGAATCATACCGATAGTCGGTCACTGTACCCATGGTTTGTTCACCCAAGGCCTGTCCGTTGACACTCACCGAAAATTTCGTAACTACCTGTGCTGCAGCTACAGTAGCTACGGTCAGCTTGAGGGGACTGTCGGCCAACAGTCCGTTGAAATCGGCATTAAATTCCTGCCGAGTTTGCGTACCGAAGTATTCGCCCCACCACTCACGTCCCGACTGTACTCGGTTGTAGGTTTCACTTTCGCGAAAGACATAATCGTCAAAAGTTGTCAGGGTTGTTCCGCCGATACCCGCGGCTTGTGATGGAATACGCAATCCGACTTGCGTCCCGATCTGTAAAAAATAAAAAGTGGTATCGCTGTAAAGATTGAGTTGGTGCTCTAAGCGTTTCTCTGCTGCATTGTAGCGAATTTCGTGGGGGCTTTGACCAAAAAACCACAGCGCATCCCCCTCGTCGAAGCGCCCGTCGGTTTCTCCTTTGACCAACACGGCATTTTCCGTCAAATCATTGGCGCGCGGGGTGGCATTGCGCTGCGGCAACATTGCCCCGCCGTTACCGAAAAGGCGTAAATTTCGGGGATTGACTTCGCCGGGATTGACGCCCAGTTGTTTCAGAAAAGCCGCGTCAATGCGATACATGCCCGTTTGAGTAACACCGATTTTGAACCAACGCCCTTCAGAAAGAACCGAATTTTGGCTTTGAACCGAAAACCCGAAAAACAGAAAACAGAGACACAGAAAACAAAGGCACAAATAACTGTTGCGCTCATTTTTATTCTTTTCTCTGTTTTTGTAATGGTATACGATAAAATATTTCATTCCATAGTCTGCGCTACATTCCGTTACCCTTTGCCGAATTTTGAGTCCCGCCGAGATTTTTCACACTTTCTCTACCCACGCATGGGCCGCTACTAAGTATTTCTTTTGCGACACTTTCTCTACACAAACGATGCGGGTGCGGCGTTGCGTGCCTCGAACAAATACTTTTTGATTCAACCGAAAAATCTGTCCTTCCGACAATTGACTGACCATCACCAAATGAGTTTGGGGCGCATCAATATTTTTAAGGGCCTGCATCAGAGGCAGGTGAGTACCGGTAGAAGCCGTCGGATTTTGGGCATAGTCCAGCAAAGGAACCAAAACAGACAAAGGAAAATTGGCCTCGTTCATGACCGGAATCAACAACAACCGAAAATGAGCTTTCCACGCCTTGCCATGGGGAGGCTGTCGGCGTTTATATTTTCGGAATACTTCCAAATGAGCGATCTCGTGCAGGTAAGTTACCAGAAAATTATACGGGTTGAGGTTAATATTGACCGTAATACGCTCTCGTTGGTAGGGTTGCGCGGTAAAATCACCCAATCGGGTTTTTCGCGGCCGAGATGCCACAAAATCAAACTGGTAACGCTCCCACAATGCATAACAATAACCCACAGCGCAAGCCGGGACATGCCTTTCCAAAATACTTCGCATTGCCAATCTCGCTTCCACCGATAATTTGTTGGTTATACAGACAACAATTAAACGCTAAATTCTGCAATTTTGTCCAACGAACCAAGAGACATTTTTTTTCGTTGAACCCTTGAAAATAATTCATCAGATAAATGATACCCAAGCCAATTAAAGTTCAAAGTATAAAAAAATACCTGATTGAACTGATGTATTCCGACGGAGTAGTAGGAACGGTGGACTTATCTCATTTAGCTCATCAAGGAGTTTTTTCTCTTTGGGAAAAAGAGGGCATATTTGAAAACGTATATATTGATAAAGAAACTAAGGCCATTGCTTGGAACGATGAAGTTGATTTATGTCCGGATGCCTTATATTTTACGTTAAAAAATACTTCATTTACCCAATGGAAAGAAAGCCAATCAACTTATGCCTACCATTAGCAGATTCTTTGGTATTCTGATACAAATGTATTTTAATGACCATAGTCCTCCTCATTTTCATGCTAAATATGGAGAACAGGAAGCACTCATCGGAATAAAAGATTTTGCCTTATTGGAAGGCAAACTGCCCGCCAAAGTGCATGGACTGGTTGTAGAATGGGCCTCATTACATCAGGAAGAATTGTTGAGAAATTGGGAATTAGCGGAAACGAATCAAAGTTTAAACAAAATAGACCCTTTGAGTTAATAGCATCAAAATCAAATTAAATACACGAATGAACCACGGACAAGAATTCAGAAAGTACGCAGTAAAACATTTGGGCATGAATGGCCTGACCGTTGACGGATACATGAATCACACAGTCGAAAATATGACACGGGCAATCATCGAAGAACGTCCGATGAATTTCCGCGAAGTAGATGTATTTTCCCGCCTTATGGCCGATCGTATCATCTTTTTCGGTATGCCCGTGGATGACCAAATCGCCAATATCGTTGTGGCTCAATTATTATTTTTGGAATCGGCTGACCCCAAAAAAGACATTCTGATGTACATCAACAGCCCGGGTGGCTCGGTTTATGCCGGTTTGGGAATCTATGATACCATGCAATACGTACGCCCTGACGTGGCAACGGTTTGTACCAGTTTGGCCGCCTCTATGGGTGCCGTCCTTTTGGCCGGCGGGGCAGCCGGCAAACGGGCGGCTCTTCCTCACGCCCGCATCATGATTCACCAACCTTCCGGCGGGGCACAGGGACAATCGGTGGATATCGAAATTACCGCCCGTGAAATCGTAAAATTGCGCGGTGAGTTGTACGATATTTTGGCAAAACACACGGGTCAAACCCTCGAACAAATCGAAAAAGACTCAGATCGCGACAAATGGATGCGCGCCGAAGAAGCCAAAGAATACGGCTTGATCGACGAAGTATTGACTCGCGAGAAATAATTACAGTCCACGGTTGACAGTCAACAGTTTATTGAAAGCATCGGTCGGTTTTAATCGACTGATGCTTTTGTTTTTTTGCTTCTTCCTCCTCACTTCTCGCTCCTGACACCTACCTTTGCCTCATGCATCAGAATTATCATTTTTTACGGCATTTATCCGAAGCACTTCAACCGTTAGTAGCAGGTTTGACCTTTATGGAGTGCTTCAGTCAGGAAAAAGACGAGTTGGTGATTATCTTGGCTCATGCCCGCGGAAAGAATAACTATTATCGTCCTTTTTTTATCCGAGCTACGCTCCGTCCTGACTTTGCCTGTCTCAATTTTCCTGACGATTTCAGTCGTGCCCGTCAGAACAGCGCTGATGTCTTTGAACAGTTGTATGATCTGAAAGTTGTCGGTGTACGTCAATTTCTAAATGAGCGAGCCCTTGGCTTAGTATTGGAAAATGACTATACCTTGGTTTTCAAGCTTTTCGGCAATCGTTCCAATGCGGTTTTATTTCAAAATGACGAAGTAACAGATTTGTTTCACAATAAATTGGTTTCGGACAACAACCTCCGCCTGTCTCAACTCGACCGCCCCTTGGAGCAAACTTGGGAGGCGTATCAGGCCGCTGATTTTGATCATCGTAAAGTATTCCCCACGTTCGGGAAGGAAGTAAATGCGTATTTGACCCAACAGTTTTTAGTTGATAATTTACAAACGCAACCGTCAGTCGGTTCTAAACCGACCGACGGTTATTGGAAAGTCATTCAAGATACTTTAGCACTTCTTACAAATCCTTCCTTTAAAATCAGCTTTTGGAATCATCAACCTACATTGATGCTTGTGCCGTTGGGTGATATGATTCGGGAATACAGTGACCCGATAGCCGCCCTCAACGATTTCTATACGACATATAACCGCGTTGGCGTACTTAGCCGCGAAAAAGCCGAAACTCTAAGACTGTTACAAAAGAAAATTCAGCGGACGGAGCTCTATTTGGAAGAAGCTTTTCAGAAATTAGTCACTATTGACGGCGACGTAAAAAACGAAGAAATCGGGCATATTTTGATGGCCAATCTTCATCTGATTCCCGAAAGGGCCGAAAAAATTACCCTTTTTGACTTCTATCGCGACCGGGACATTACCATAAAACTGAAATCAGATCTGACTCCTCAGCGAAATGCGGAGGTTTACTACCGAAAAGCAAAAAATGAACGGATAGAAATTGAAAAATTACAGTCAAATATTGCCTTACGGGAGGGAGAATTGGAGGAATACAGAAGCCACGTGGCGACGATTGAGGAATTTGAGTCATTAAAACTGTTGCGCAAGTACCTCAAAAATAACCGCTTACTGAGCGATGCACCCGTCCTATCGCCTACGCAGTTATTCAAGCATACGGAGTTTGAAGGATATGTGATTTTGATCGGTAAGAATGCCAAGAACAACGACCTGCTTACCAAAAAATACACCTACAAAGATGACCTGTGGCTACACGCCCGCGATGTGGCCGGCTCTCACGTGGTGGTGAAATACAAAGCCGGTAAAAAATTTCCGAACAGTGTCATTGAGCGTGCCGCCCAATTGGCCGCGTGGTATTCTAAACGGCGTACTGAAACACTTTGTCCCGTGATTGTCATTCCTAAAAAATTTGTCCGCAAACCGAAAGGGCTGCCCGAAGGAGAAGTAATTTTGGATAAGGAAGAAGTGGTAATGGTGGAGCCTAAAGGGATGTAAGCCGTTGCGACGACTGCCGCACAATCAACTCACCTTTCACAATCTGCACTACCGGCTGAAAATCGGCTTTATGAATGATGTTGTCAATCAACAAGGCCGCCGCAGTCTCGCCTACCTGAAACGGAAACAGGTGAAAGACAGTCAGCGAAGGTTCGATTAACTCAGCGATCAATTCATCTCCAAACCCCACGATCCCCATTTCCGACGGCACTTTAATATTCCGCCTTTTTAGCTCCGTCAATATTTCAATGGCATTTCCGTAGTGTACCGCAAAAATCCCGTCGGGCGGTTGCGGTAAATTCAACCACCCTTCTAAGGCCGACAGCGATTCCCTTTTTTTAAAATCACCGTGAAAAATCAGTTCTTCGGCCAAGGGAATATCATATCGGGCCAAAGCCGCTTTGTATCCGTTCAGGCGGGCATTACTGATGAGTAATTCCCGAGGGCCGGCACAAACGGCAATACGCCGACACCCTTGTAAAATCAAATGCTCCGTCAGTAAAAAACTTCCCTCCACATCTTCCTGAACGACCTTGGCCGTATCTACTTCATTGCAAACGCGATCAAAATGGACAATCGGAAGCCCTTTTTTTAACTGCAATTTGATATGCTCAAAAGAGGTTGTTCCTTTGGAATGACTAATCAATAAGCCATCTACCCGGCTTGCTACCAAAGCTTGCACATTGAGCATTTCGGTAGAGTGTGATTCGTTGGATTGACAGATCATTACCCGATAGCCCGCTTCCGTAGCCACTTTCTGAATACCTGCTAAAACACCGGCAAAAAAAGGCCGCTCAATGTTCGGAATCACCACACCGATCGTGTGCGTTTCGCCCCGGTTCAGGCTTTGGGCCAACAGGTTGGGTCGGTAGTCCATTTCGGCAGCTACCCGAATGATTTCACGGCGTGTGATTGAATTAATTTCTGTGCTTCCGTTCAGAGCCCGCGATACGGTTGAGGGTGATACTCCCAACGCCTTAGCAACATCGATAATCGTAGTTTGATGCGGGACTTTTGGGTTTTGCAGTTGTGGCAAAGCAAGCGCAAAATGCACACCGCATGCTTTACAGAACAGTCTTTGTCTGCCTCGTACAAAGCCTGATTTGATTATATTTTCATCGCTCCCGCATTTTTCACAGACTGCCATAAAATTTAACTTTTCTAAGTTTTTCTTTATCTGATCAGCTATCTCTCTTAAAATGAGCCAATTTCATTTTATATAATTTCACAAAAATATACAAAATACTTCAGTTTAAATCATCTATCGGCAGCGTTTCCGAAAACGTTTCCGATAGATACATTTTAATTTTTTCTAAAATAATTCAAGGATATTTTTGAAACTTAGACATCTTCTCCTAACATTATCTATGTTTTGGTTATAACGCGTCAAAGCATCATTTGGAATCAACACTAAGGAACCTACCCGAAATTGTACAATTCCAATACAGTCATATTCAAAACAGCTTTGAAAAAAGTTGACACTTATTCCTAAAAATTTCAATCAAAAGAAATCCTGAACATTTCTATGTCAAAATCATCCCCAACCTCCGTTTCCAGAAGAGAATTTCTGTCGCTGACGGCCAAAGGTGCAGTAGCCTCTACTGTCATTGGCGTACCGACCATCGTTCCTGCATCGGTGTTCGGCAAAAACGCACCAAGTAACAAAATCAATATCGGGCAAATCGGCTGCGGGCGTATCGGCCGCGAACACGATATGGTGGGCACTTTACAACACGATGCGGCGCGCATGATCGCGGTTTGTGATTTGGACAAAAACCGCTTGGAAGACGGTAAAAAACTGGTCGAAAACTATTACGCCAAAAAAACCGGCAACGACAATTACGTAGAAGCTAAAATGTATGATGACTACCGCGAAATGTTGCTCAATAAAGACATTGACGCGGTTATCATCAGTACCCCCGACCACTGGCATTCGCAGCCGGCTATCGAGGCAGCCTTAGCAGGAAAAGATGTATATCTTCAAAAACCCACCTCGTTAACCATTGCCGAAGGACGTCAGTTAAGCAACATTATTCAGAAAAAAGGAACGATCTTACAGGTCGGTACACAACAACGTTCTTCGCCTCAGTTCAGAATTGCCGCTGAATTGGTCCGTAACGGTCGTATCGGAAAACTGCATACGGTTAAAGTCGGTTTGCCGGGCGATCCTTCCGGTCCGTCGGCTCCGGCGATGCCCGTGCCGAAAGGATTCAATTATGATATGTGGCTGGGTTCTACACCCGAAGTACCATATACCGAGATTGGAGTGCACCCGCAGAAAGGCTACGGTCGCCCGGGTTGGTTGCGTATTGAGCAATTTGGAGCCGGTATGATTACCGGTTGGGGTCAACACCATTTTGATTCTGCCGCTTGGGGTATGGATACTGAGTTGACCGGCCCGATTTATGTGCAGGCAGTTGCCGAATTCCCTAAATCCGGACTGTGGAACGTTCACGGAGACTTTATGGTCAAAGCCGACTATGCCAACGGTATCACGATGTACACCAGCGGCGGCTTCCCTAACGGGATTCGCTACGAAGGCACCGAAGGGTGGATTTTTGTATCGCGCGGCAATTATGTTGCCTCGGCCAGCGACCCAACAGCCAGAGCCAACAGCAGCAAAGCCTTAGACGCCGGCGATCCTAAAATCCTCACCTCTGTCATCGGCGAAAACGAAATCCATTTATACAAAAGTGACGAACAGCACGGCAACTGGCTGGAGTGTATCAAAACGCGTAAAGCTCCGATATCTCCGGTCGAGATCGGGCATCGGGCATGCAGCGTGTGTCTGGTCAGCCACATTGCTATGAAATTGCCTCGTAAACTGCAATGGGATCCTAAAGCGGAACGTTTTGTCAACGACAATGAAGCCAATGCCATGCTGAGCCGTCCGCAACGCAAACCTTACGGTACCAATTATATTAAAATGTAAAAAATGCGCTGCGAGTTCAGTACAAAAAAGGAATTCGCAGCGTATATCCCCTTAATGATTCATGAAAAATCAAAACAATCAGCGTCGTACCTTTTTGAAAGAGTCGGTAGCCTCTGCTGCCGGACTGATGACTTTACCGGCGCTTTCCGTCCCGTCATTCGGCAATGTGATCACCGAGAAAGTAACCCCTGCCATCGTGCCTCATTACGATACGCCGCGCATCAAATTTGCTGTTATCGGTATGAATCACGGTCATATTTACGGACAGACAGAAGCCACGATTCGAGGCGGCGGGCAATTGGTATCGTATTATGCCAAAGAACCCGATTTGGTAGCGGCCTTTGCCAAACGCTATCCGAATGCCAAGCAGGCCGCTAATGAAAAAGAAATATTGGACGACAAATCGATTCAATTGGTACTCAGTTCGGCCATTGCCAACGAACGGGCCCCTTTAGGGATTCGGGTGATGAAAAGCGGAAAAGACTTCATGTCAGACAAACCGGGCATCACGACTTTGGAACAATTGGCCGAAGTACGCAAAGTCCAGAAACAGACGGGGCGCATTTACTCCATTATGTACAGCGAGCGCTTTGAAAACAGAGCCACGGTGAAAGCCGGAGAGTTGGTCAAAGCAGGTGCCATCGGCAAGGTGATCCAAACCATCGGCTTAGGGCCGCACCGTATGAATCCTAAAACACGTCCCGAATGGTTTTTTAATAAAGAACAATTCGGTGGGATCATTTGCGACATTGCCTCTCATCAGTTTGACCAATACCTATTTTTCACGAACTCCACCCAAGCCGATGTAGTTGCCTCCCAAATCGGCAATACCCATTACCCGCAATATCCCAACTTTGAGGATTTCGGGGATGTGATGCTGCGCGGCAACGGCGGCATGGGCTACATCCGAGTCGACTGGTTTACGCCGGACGGGCTGAACACTTGGGGCGACGGCCGACTTACCATTTTGGGAACGGACGGTTTTATCGAAATCCGAAAAAATACCGATATCGGCGGACGCACCGGCGGCAATCACCTTTTCTTAGTGGACCAAAAAGAAACCCGCTACATTGATTGCAAAGATCAAGACTTGCCTTACGGTCGTCAATTAGTAGATGATGTCGTAAACCGTACCGAAACGGCTATGTCACAAACCCATTGCTTATTGGCAACGGAATTGGCCATCAAAGCGCAAAAACAAGCACAAAAAATTACGTTGAATAAAGCGTAAGCCGTTTTTCATTGCTCTTATCAAGGGGTTCAGGCGCACAAGCCCGAACCCTTTTAAAAATTCCGTTACACCATTTACATTCACCCGGCATTCATGCATTCTATCAAACGTTTTCTTTTCGCAGCGGCTTTACTGCTGACAGTCAAAGGTTGGACACAGACCAAGGTCACTGCCGTAAAGTACCCCTCGAAGATTGACATCAACATCAATAACAATCTCTTTACGAGCTACATTTTTTCGGAGGACGAAAAATATCCTTTTTTCTTTCCCGTCAACGGACCCTCAAATGCCTCTGTTACGTCCATGCGCAACGGGAACTACCCGCACCACAGCTCCTTGTTTTTTGGATGCGACAAAGTCAACGGCGGCAATTATTGGCAGGAGGGCATAGATAAAGGTCAAATTATCTCCTTGCGCGCCGATATTCTTGAGTCAGGCGGCGACAAAGTCGTGATCGAAAATGAGTGTATTTGGCGCCGTCCTCAGGCAGAGGCTCCTGTCAAAGACCTGCGACGCATCACCATTACTGCCCCGAGCAAAGAGCTGTATCAGATTGATTTTGAAGTAACGATGGAAATGCTCCTTGACGTTACCATCCTGAAAACCAATCACTCGCTGTTCAGCGGGCGAATGGACCCCGATTTGGCGGTTATCAACGGCGGTACTATGATCAATGCGGAAGGCAATCAGGCCGAAAAAGGCACTTTCGGCGTAAAGTCACCTTGGATTGATTGCTCCGGTAAACGAGGCGAGAAAACAGAGGGAATGGCCATTATGCAACATCCCTCCAATCCTTGGTACCCTTCCCCTTGGTTTACCCGCGATTACGGCTTCTTTTCGCCGACTCCCATGTATTGGCCGCAGGATGACAAAGCCACCACTATGAAAAAAGGAGAAAAATTGACCCTGCGCTACCGCGTGTTAGTGCATACCGGCAACCACCAAACGGCCAACGTCGCACAACTGTTTGAAAAATATAAAAAAGAGTAAAAGAAGAGCGCGCAGCCGGGAGTGAGAATACGTATTCCTGACTGCCTGTTGCTGAACCCTAATTTTATGGCATTTATACATACAATGCGCTGGTTCGGTCCCAATGACCCTGTTTCGCTCATGGACATTCGTCAGGCGGGATGCACCGGCGTTGTCTCCGCGTTACATCAGATTCCCGTCGGTGATCTTTGGACTGTCGAAGCGATCCAACAACGAATTCAATTGATTGAAGCGGACAACCACCGCTACACTCCCCTGAAATGGGAAGTAGTGGAGAGTTTACCTGTACACGAAGACATCAAAAAAGGATTGCCGAGCCGCGAGCTGTATATCCAAAACTACAAAGAATCGTTGCGCAATTTAGCCGCTTGCGGTATCAAAACAGTATGTTACAATTTCATGCCGGTCTTGGATTGGTCACGTACCAATTTGCACTACGAAATGCCGGACGGCTCCTTAGCCCTGAGATTTGTGTGGGAAGATTTCGCCGTGTTTGACCTATGCATTCTTCAACGCCCCAACGCCGAAGCTGATTATACACCCGAAGTTCGGGAAACCGCCAAACGAAAGTTTGCCGGCATGACGACCGACGAAGCCGCCATACTTCAAAATACGGTGCTGTTAGGCTTACCCGGTTCTAACGAAGCCTTTGAATTGGCCACGTTTCAGGGATTGCTGGATAATTATAAAAACATCGGTGATAAGGAGTTACGTCAGAACCTGTATTATTTTATTCAACAGGTAGCACTCGTAGCCGAAGAAGTCGGCATAAGCCTCTGCATTCACCCCGACGACCCACCCAAACCGTTGTTGGGCCTGCCGCGCGTGGTCAGTACGGAAGCTGATTTGGCCCAACTGATGGACGCCTGTGAAACGCGTTCCAACGGAATCACCTTTTGCACGGGTTCATTGGGCGTACGGGAAGACAATGATTTGCCTAAAATGGTCAAACGATTCGGAGACCGCATTCATTTTGTGCATTTACGTACCACCAAACGCGAATTCAATCCGCTCAACTTTCACGAAGCGGCTCATTTGGCAGGGGATGTGGATATGTACGAGGTTGTCAAAGCGTTTGTCATCGAAGCAAAAAAGCGCAAGGATAAAGGCCAAGAAGACTTTCTGTTTCCGATGCGTCCTGACCACGGACATCAGATGTTGGATGATTTACCCAAAACGGGAAAAGATAAATCCTATCCCGGCTATTCTGCCATCGGCCGATTAAAAGGGTTGGCGGAATTAAGGGGATTAGAACTCGCCATTGAAAGAAACAATCACGCTTACTAAAGAAGATGGGCAAACAATTGGACCAAATTTCTCCTGATTTGCAGGAGTTTATCCAAAAACAGAAAATTTTTTTCGTAGCTACCGCTATGAGTACGGGCAAGGTCAACCTGTCTCCTAAAGGCATGGATTCTTTTCGGGTTTTGGATCCGAAACGGGTTATGTGGCTGAATGTAACGGGCAGTGGTAACGAGACGGCTGCCCATTTGCAGGAAAATGACCGTATTACAGTAATGTTCTGCGCCTTTGAAGGAAAGCCGTTGATCTTACGCTTGTACGGTACAGGAAAAGCTTATCACCCGCGCGACCCGGAATGGAACGAATACATTGATTTGTTCCCGAGCCTGCCGGGCGCCCGACAACTGATTGACATTGAAGTGGAAATGGTACAAACTTCCTGCGGCATGGCGGTGCCTTTTATGGATTTTAACCGAGAAAGGGATGAGCTGAAAAAGTGGGCTCAAAAGCAGGAAGAGGAAGGTGTAAAGGAATATTGGAACAACAAGAATACAGTGAGTTTGGACGGCCACCCTACCGGAATTTTTGAATAAAAATGAAATTGCCTTTATGCATTGCCTCCTGCTTTATGCATTGCCTCCTGCTTTATGCATTGCCTCCTGCTTTAGCAGGAGATAAAAAATAAAAAAATATGCCCTATCTGAAAGTTTGGATTCATTTTGTGTGGTCCACCAAGCATAGAATTCCATTTATGAAAACCCGCGAAATGCGACAAATCATATTTAATCACATCAGAGAAAACGCCAAAGAAAAAGGCATTTATATTGACTTTATCAATGGCTACACCGACCATATTCATTGTCTTGTGTCCCTTGGTATGGACCAAAGCATGAGCAAAATTATGCAATTGATAAAAGGAGAATCCTCCTTTTGGATCAACAAAAACGCTATTTGTGAAGACAAATTCGAATGGCAGGATGAATATTTCGCCGTATCTGTTTCTGAATCCATTGTTGACAGAGTACGAGAATACATTAAAAAGCAAGAAGAACATCATCAGAAAAAAACATACGCTCAGGAATATGATGAATTGATTGAAAGATATGGATTTGAAAAATTCAGGGACAAATAAAATTTTGGCTAAAGCCAAATGCTATGGAATTTCTCTATTGTCCTCCAGCTAAAGCAGGAGGCAATGCAGTTTTTAATTTTCCTATTTCCAATAGGAATTGCTTGAAAAAATTTATTTATGAATTGCCTCCTGCTTATGAATTGCCTCCTGCTAAAGCAGGAGATAACAAATACAAAGAATCAACAAGGGCTTTAGCCAAATGAAATCCATGACAAAACAGCTTCTGCTTCTTTTACTGTTTTTTTCCACAGCCGCCTTGGCCGACGACGGCTCACGACTTTGGCTCAAGTATGATTTACTGAAAGACGCCGGACATCGGGAAAGTTATGCTCCGTTTACCAAATTCATTGCCGTTGCTTCCGACAATCCCACGCTTCGCATTGCCGCAGAAGAACTTCAAACGGGATTGCAGGGCTTGTTAGGCAGGAAAACGGCCATTGTAAAAACCGCGACTTCAACGGGCGGGATTTTGTTAAATGTGAACACAAATGCCCCGACCACTACGGACCTTTCCAACGAAGGCTACGAAATTTATGCGGAGAAAGGTAATATCATCATTTCGTCAAAATCCGAAACGGGGGTGTTATACGGGGCATTTGAACTTTTAAGAGCCATCCAAACCGGTAAATCACTCGCCAAACTTTCCGTCACGAGCAGTCCTAAGGTCAAAATCCGGATGTTAAACCATTGGGACAACGCCAACGGTACCGTTGAGCGGGGTTATGCCGGCTCATCCATGTGGAAATGGAATGAACTCCCTCATCGTATCGATCCGCGTTATATTACCTACGCCCGCGCCAACGCCTCCATCGGCATCAACGCCACGTCGATTAACAACGTGAATGCGAGTTCGCGGTTTCTGACGGCCGAATATCTGGAAAAGATCAAAGCTGTGGCCGATGTCCTTCGTCCCTACGGTATCAAAGTTTTCATTTCCGTCAATTTTCGTTCGCCGCGCACCCTGGGCGGACTTAAAACCTCCGACCCGCTCGACCCGGAAGTACGTAAATGGTGGAATGACAAGACCAAGGAAATTCACCGATACATCCCTGATTTCGGCGGGTACTTGGTCAAGGCCAATTCGGAAGGTGAACCGGGGCCGCAAGATTATGGCCGTACCCACGCCGACGGGGCCAACATGCTGGCCGAAGCCATGCGGCCTTTCAGCGGCATCGTTATCTGGCGTGCTTTTGTATATAATGCAGATCCCAAAGGAGACCGATTCAAAGAAGGGTATGCGCAATTTAAACCGCTCGACGGGGCTTTTGACCCCAAAGTAATCGTTCAGGTTAAAAACGGTCCGATTGATTTTATGCCGCGGGAGCCGTTTCACCCGATGTTCGGGGCTTTCCCCAAAACAACCTTGGGTATGGAATTTCAGATCACGCAGGAGTACTTAGGCCAATCAACTCACTTGACCTATTTAGCCCCCATGTTCAAAGAGTGCTTGGATTCAGACACTTACGCGCAGGGCAAAGGTTCTTCCGTCGCCAAGGTCATTGACGGCAGTTTGTACAAAGCTCCCCTTTCACTGATGGCCGGTGTAGCCAATACGGGCTCAGATGCCAACTGGTGCGGCCATCCGTTCAACCAAAGCAACTGGTATGCCTTTGGCCGCTTGGCTTGGGATCATACCCTTTCTTCGGAGCAAATTGCCTCTGAATGGATTCGGATGACATTAACCCGCACTAAAACAGCGGAGCAGAAAATCACCGATATAATGTTGA
Organism: Spirosomataceae bacterium; assembly: GCA_046329125.1. GTDB lineage: Bacteria > Bacteroidota > Bacteroidia > Cytophagales > Spirosomataceae > Runella. The sequence goes on from JAXLVD010000021.1 coordinate 94,364, forward strand.
AATCGCATCCTGTTTATGTAAGTTATACTTATCCGTTGGGTACAGCCCACATGATGGGAGAAGGTCATCACTACGGCCCGGAGCCGTGGTTAGCCAAAAGTGCCCGCCCCGATTGGACTTCCGTTTACTACCACCGGGCTGATTCTGTCGGATTAGGTTTTGACCGAACCGGGAAGGTCAGCGATGCACTCAGTCTGTACGCCCCCGAAGTGCAAAGGCAATGGGGCAATCCGGAGCAATGCCCATTGGATTATTTACTTTGGTTTCATCACGTACCATGGACAAAAAAACTAAGTACCGGTCGAAGTCTTTGGGAGGAATTATGCGTGCGGTACTATGAGGGTTCTGCCCAAGTCAGTCAATTACAGAAAACTTGGGAAAGCCTGAAAGCAGACCTTGACCCGGAAACCTTTGATAATGTAAAAGGCCGACTCAAAATACAGGAAAAAGAAGCGTTGTGGTGGCGGGATGCCTGCGTATTGTATTTTCAACAGTATGCTGACAGGCCAATCCCTGTACCCTACACCAAACCAACGCGAACGTTGGAAGAAGTAAAAGAATTGGTAAACATCTATCATCTGAGATAATGAATCATACAGAACACTTGAACGGCACGGAAACAGCCGAAAAAGCCGATTTTCTGAACGTCTTTTCGTTGGAAGGAAAAATTGCACTTATTACGGGGGGAGGCAGCGGTATCGGATTCGATATTGCGCAGTGTATGACTTTGGCCGGAGCCACAGTGATTATTACCGGCCGGCGCGAACATGCCCTTCAGGAAGCCACCGCCACTTTGGGCGAATCGGCTCATTATGTGGTAAATGATGTCACTGAGTTGGAATCGTTGGAAGGATTGGTAGCCTCCATTGAAAATACCTACGGTCCCATTGATATTTTGGTCAACAATGCCGGCATTAATATGAAAAAACCTGCTTTGGAAGTAACTGATGCCGATTTTGACCGTATTGTCCATACCAATCTGAATGCTGTTTTTGCCCTGACACGCGCTTGTGCCAAAGGCATGATCGAGCGCCGCAGCGGCTCCATTTTGATGATTTCCTCCATGGCGGCCTATTACGGTATCGACCGGGTTGTGGCCTATGCAGCCTCCAAATCGGGGGTGGAAGGGATGGTCAAAGTACTGGCTTCCGAATTTTCCAAATTCAACGTGCGGGTCAATGCCATAGCACCGGGCTTTATTGAGACCAACATGATGAAAACCGCCATGAGCAGCGACCCCGACCGAATGAATAAAGCCCTTAATCGCACACCGATGGGCAAATTCGGAAAACCTGAAGATATTGGCCGGGCAGCTGTCTTCTTAGCCTCTGAAGCCGCGGGTTATATTACCGGGGTTTCGTTGCCGGTCGACGGCGGCAATTCGGTCGGATTTTAAGCCGGAACGTTTTTTGATTACTTTCGTCAGAAATCTTCAACCTTATTTCCGACTATGGGACTTCGTACGTTGTTTATCGGTGGTATTTTTCTCGTTCATCAGGCTTTTGCGCAATCTGCGGTGCAGTTGATTTCAAAAGACTCCGTAGCTATTTTTCAGGAAGGCGCGGACGCCAAAACCGTTGATGCCTATTCCGCTTTATGGCAGAATCCAACTCATAAAGTGGTTTGGGATGAGTTTCAGCAAAAATTTGCGGCTGATTTTGATCCAAAAAAACAGACAGAACTGCTGTTTTCGCAAAACATCGACAGCCGTGAAATAGAGTTGTTCAACGCGCGACGCAAACAAATGGATTTTTTAAAAAATCATCCCGACGTTGCCAAGCTGTCCGACTCCTTTAAACGCTACGTTGAAAATACCGCTCGTTGGAATTACTGGTATTGGGTTTTGAATCACGCCGTGGCACGGAGCAATGCCGACACCAAAAACCTGAAGATGGCTTCTCTGCCCTCGGTAATGACCGAAGCCCTCGACCCTAAAAAAATCAACGACGAAGAAGCTTTCCTGACCGCCTCTTATCGTGATTTTTTAGTGGTGTTTGTCACCTATTTCAATTCGCGCGAACACGCTTTTGACAAATACACTGACTTGGGCAAAGCCATGGAAGATAAAGCCGCCTTTGCCAAAAAATACCTGTCAGGCCCTGTTTTTCCTTATTATCTCTGTCGTTTGATGCGGGAAAATTGTGCCAACGCCCCCAAAGCAGCGGTGGTCAATACATTTGCAGAATTGAGCCGCCTGCCCAATGCCGGCAAATATACCGCACTTGCTTCGGCCAAATGTAACGAAGTGATGACCCGCCCGGACGAAAAGAAACCGGCAGAAACGGCGTCTAAAAAAGCAAAAGAAGACGACATTACCTTACAGGATATAACCGGAAAAACGTTCTATCTCTCTGATTTTAAAGGCAAAGTAGTTTATCTCGACTTTTGGGCAAGTTGGTGCGGGCCGTGTCGGGCAGAATTCCCCCACTCTAAAGCCATGCACGATAAGCTGACGGACAAGCAAAAAAAGAAGATCGTTTTTCTCTATGCTTCCATTGATGAAAACGAAGATGCGTGGAAAAAAGCGCTGGAACAATTGCAGTTACAGGGAGAAAACGGGCACGTCAAACCTGCGCAAAATGCCGCAATTTTGCGCAAATTAGCCGTGAACAGCATACCGCGTTACGTAATTATTGACAAATCGGGCAAAATAGTATCCGCAGATGCAACCCGCCCCAGTGCTCCCGAAACACTTACAGAGTTGTTGAAATTGATCGAATGAGGTAAGCTACTAACCCTTTTAGATATGAAATCCATTGCTCTGTTGTTGTTCGGCTTGCTGTCGTTTGCGGCGACGGCGCAAACGGCCGTCGGCATTTTTGAGAATCACGCCGACATCGGGAAGGTGGTGCAAGCGGGTACTGCCGTTTATGACAAAACATCCCAATCGTACCTGCTTTCCGGTTCAGGGGAGAACATTTGGTTCAAAAAAGATGAGATGCATTTCTTGTACCGCAAGACTGTTGGCGATTTTATCGCTACTACCCAAGCCACCCTTTCCGGCAAAGGTACCGACCCGCATCGTAAGACAGGATGGATGTACCGCAGCAGTTTAGATACAAGTGCAGCCATGGTTTCGTTGACCGTTCACGGCGATGGTCTCACCGCCTTTCAGTATCGTAAAAAATCGGGAACCAATATTGAAGAAATCAAAACGCCCATTGTTCATCCCGACATTTTGCAGTTGGAGCGTCGCGGTCGCAGCTTTTTTGTATCGGTAGCCAAAATAGGTGATCCCTTTTGGACTGTAGAAATCCCCGATTTCGATTTACCCCAAGAGATGCTGCTTGGGTTGTTTGTGTGTGCACACAACAAAAATCAAGTTGAGGAAGCCAAACTTTCCCAAACCCGAATTTTCACAGCCGTTAAATAGATCGGTTTATTTTCACAGAAAGGTTTAAATAATAGATTTTCAGTAAAAGAATTCAGATTTCACCATGCGCCTACTGACATTAGCCGCCGGATGGTTGCTGTTGAGCCATGCACTCTGCGTCGCTCAAATCCGCTTACCCCGCCTCATCAGCGACGGTATGGTTTTGCAACGCGATCAACCCCTGAAAATTTGGGGATGGGCTTCCCCCAAAGAGAAAATTGAACTCAGTTTCAGCAAAAAAACCTTCAAAACTACTGCTGCCGACCATGGAAAATGGGAAATCTCACTGCCGGCACAATCAGCGCAAACGGGTGTGGAAATGGTGTTGAAAGGAAAAAATGAAATCAAACTGCAAAATGTAGCTTTCGGCGACGTATGGTTATGCTCGGGGCAGTCGAACATGGTTTTGCCGATGGAGCGAGTGAAAGAAAAGTACCCCGACGACATTGCCACTGCCAATTACCCCGACATTCGTAATTTTTTTGTGCAAACCCTTACCGAACTGACAGCCCCTAAAGACGATTTTCCGCAGGGTGAATGGAAAACGGCCAACCCGAAAGACGTGTTAAGCTTCGGGGCGGTCACGTTCTTTTTTGCCCGTGATATTTACGAAAAATACAAGGTTCCCATCGGGATCATCAACAGCAGCGTAGGCGGTACACCCATTGAAGCATGGATAAGCGAAGAAGGCTTCGCCAACTTTCCCGACATCCGAAAAATCCTCCAAAAGAACAAAGATACAGCCTATGTGAACTCATTTAACAGACGCCCGCCGATCACCGCACCGCGTCCGCAAACGCAGGATGCAGGGCAAATCGAACACTGGGAAAGCCCGGATTATCAACCCAAAGGCTGGCGCAATATAAATATTCCGGGCTTTTGGGAAGACCAGGGGCTGAAAGACTTGAATGGGGTAGTCTGGTATCGTCGAGAAATAGACATTCCTGAAAATTGGATAGGGCAAACCGTCAAATTGTACATGGGTCGCATCGTAGATGCCGACGAAATGTACGTCAACGGTAAAAAAATCGGGAACGTCACCTATCAATACCCGCCGCGCCGCTACGAAATTCCTGCTGATTTGCTGAAAGCGGGTAAAAATACCTTTGTTATTCGCGTCACCAATTCTGCCGGGAAGGGCGGTTTCGTTCCTGACAAGCCTTATTTTATGACCGCCAACGGGCAGCAAACAGACCTCAAAGGTACGTGGCAGTATAAAGTTGGGGAAGTTTATGCACCCCTCCGGTTTGCCGGTTCAGGCGGAGGGTTGGTACGTCAAAACCAACCCTCAGCCTTGTACAATGCCATGATTGCCCCTACCCTTCCCTTCAAGATCAAAGGCGTGTTGTGGTACCAAGGCGAAACCAATGCCAACAATCCCGAACCTTACGATGCTTGGATGCCCGCACTGATCAATGATTGGCGACGACTCCGAAACAACCCGGCTCTTCCGTTTTTAGGGGTTCAATTGGCTAATTTTCAGGAAGTAAACTACACTCCCGTTGAAAGCCAATGGGCACGACTGCGGGAAGCCCAAAATAAAGCCCTTAGCTTACCGAACACGGCCGTCGCCGTTACAATAGACCTGGGCGAATGGAATGATATACACCCCTTGAACAAAAAAGACATCGGCAAACGGCTGGCTCTTTCGGCCCGGAATTTGGCTTACGGGGAAACAAATCTGATTTATTCCGGTCCGACATTACAATCGCAAACTATTGAGAACGGGAAAATAGTACTCACTTTCAATAATGTAGCCGACGGTATTACGTCCAACGATGCCGAAGCCTTGCGTTGGTTTTCGATCGCTGACTTCGACCGGAAATTTGTTTGGGCCAAAACCCGTATCGTCGGAAAAGACAAAATAGAGGTATGGAACGAAACCGTTAAAACACCCCGCTACGTACGTTATGCCTGGCAGGACAATCCCGAGGGGGTGAATTTCTACAATTCGGCAGGTTTGCCCGCATCACCTTTCCGAACCGACGGAGAATCATTGGACGAAACCCAACCTTGGAAAGGCAAACAATGCGCTGTAGTACTCACCTACGACGATGCGCTGCATGTTCACCTCAATCACGCGATCCCGTTGCTCGATTCCCTCAGTTTGAAAGGTACGTTTTACATTACCGGCTCGTTTGACGGTTTCAAAACCCGAATGGACGAATGGAAAAAAGCGGCCGACCGCGGACACGAGCTGGGCAATCACACCCTGTTTCATCCCTGCGATGCATCCCTGCCCGGACGCAGTTGGGTCAACCCCGAAAACGATCTCAGTAAGTATTCCCTCAAACGTATCACTGATGAGATCCGCCTGACCAACACCTTGTTAGAGTCGGTAGACGGCAAGAAAAGCCGAACCTTTGCGTACACCTGCGGCGACACCAAAGTAGGTGGTACTGAGTTCATGAACGACCTCAAAAAAGACTTTACCGGTGCCCGGGCCGTGCGGGCAAGTATGCACAAGCCCGATGAGATAGATCTGTACAGTTTTGATTCCTACATGATCAACGGCGAAACGGGGGAACAACTCATTCGTCTGGTAAAACAAGCCCAAAGCGAAGGCAAATTGCTCGTTTTTCTATTCCATGGCGTAGGTGGCGAGCATTCGCTCAATGTTTCGCTTGAAGCGCACCGCCAATTACTCCGCTACTTGAAAGAGAATGAAAAGGAAATTTATATAGATACGATGCTCGGCGTCGCTGAACATATCAAAACCTTTAAAAACCCATAATCCAACTCTCTGACAATGAAAACTTCAAATAATCTAACAAAAATTTTCAAATATTTTAAATACAACCAAACATTTGATTATCAACCAAATAAAGTCTCCCCTAACTGGGGGAGATTTAGTGGGGGTTTCATAAAACACCTTATGTTTTTTGTTTGCCTCAGTTACTCGTCCTTGGCGCAATTCGGGATGACAGCGGCTCAACGTGACAGCCTCAATAAACTCACGGCGGCCGACCATGCCAATATGAAGCAACAACTGGGCATCAAAACCCTAAGGCCCGGGCCAAGCGGCAACGAATCGGCGCCCAACCACGCCAATTACGACGAATCAGTGGCCAATCCCTGCCCTGCTTTACCCGATATCTTGACGCTGAAAAATGGCAACAAAGTAACGTCTGCCGAGGCATGGTCGTCACAGCGCCGACCGGAGCTTATCGAAGAATTTGAACGGGAAATGTACGGCAGACTGCCTAAAAATATTCCGAATGTAACTTGGAAAGTAGAAGCTGTGGACAATGAATTTGTAGGGCGAATTCCGGTAACGGCCAAAAAATTGACAGGGCGTGCCGACAACAGCGCTTACCCTTCCGTTAAGGTAGAGATCAACATGATGCTGGTGGTTCCCACCAACGTAAAAGGCCCGGTACCGGTGCTGATGATGTTCGGTCGTCCGGCTTTTCCTTCTCCTGCCCAGCCCAACAACGACGATTTTGAAAAAATCAATGCCGCGTTCAAAGAGTTACTGATCAAAAGCAACCCCGAAATGAAGGCCATTTTTGATAAATATCCGGCTTACAGCCCCGTAGCTCGTGCGTCGCTCCCCAATTTCTTTGCTCCGCTGCCCACGGGCGAATCACCGGGCAGCGAGCAGTTGCTGGCCGCCGGTTGGGGCTATTGTACCATTGACCCGGCAAGTATTCAGGCCGATAACGGTGCGGGATTAACGAAAGGAATTATTGGTTTAGTCAATAAAGGCCACTACCGCAAACCCGACGATTGGGGAGCGCTTCGGGCGTGGGCGTGGGGCGCGGCGCGCGGCTTGGATTATTTAGAAACCGACCCCGTGGTAGATGCTAAAAAAGTGGGTATCGAAGGCGTTTCGCGCTACGGCAAAGCGGCTTTGGTCACCTTGGCTTTTGAGCCGCGCTTTGCGGTCGGTTTGATCGGTTCATCGGGTAAGGGGGGTACCACTTTGCACCGCCGGGTATTTGGCGAAGCCGTTGAAAGTTTGACGGGCAGCGGTGAGTACCATTGGATGGCGGGAAACTACCTGAAATACGGCACGGAAGAATCGGGTTTCGGTAAAAAAACAGGTTGTGATTTGTCGGTTGATTCGCACGAATTGATTGCGCTTTGTGCGCCACGCCTGTGTTACATAAGTTACGGAATTCCCGAAAAAGGCGATGCCAAATGGCTTGACCAACAAGGCAGTTACATGGCAACCATTGCGGCCGGTGCTGTTTATAAACTATTGGGAGCAAAAGATTTAGGCGTTTCCAACGATGCTTTGAACGAAAAAATGCCACCTATGCTCACGAGTATGCACGACGGGCAATTGGCATGGCGGCAGCACGACGGCGGCCACACCGACCAACCGAATTTTCAGCACTTTATCCCCTGGGCAAGCAAGCTGCTGAAATACGAAAGAGTAGGGCAGTAAGCTTGCTTACTTTTTGATTTGTTTCTTGTTCACCATCAATGAGATACATTTTTTTGGAACGCGGATGACACGGATACAAGTAACGCGGATTTTATAAAATCAGTGAAAATCCGCGTTCCCGAACGCTTTCGGGATCAGCGTCATCTGCGTTCCAATTTTCTTCTATACGAACTACAGTAGCTCAACTATTATTCTCTTTTAACCTACCTTCAACATGAAAACAAATCGCCGCGATTTTATCAAAACCACGGGCTTCGGAGCCGTGGGTTTAGGAGTAGTTTCGTCTCTTGACCTGTTTGGCAAAGACAGTATTTCTTCGCTTCCCCGTCAAACACCTGAATCACAGGGGGTAGAATCGTCGGGGATTCGTAATTTTCTCAAAGCCACCAAAGAATCGGGTTTGGAATGGCACAGTTTTATGCTGGTACGTCACGGAAATATAGTGGCCGAAGGTTGGTGGAAGCCTTTTGAAGCGGCCAACAAACATACCCTGTATTCCCTTTCCAAGAGCTTTACGAGTACAGCCATCGGCTTTTTGGTCACGGAAGGAAAAATTACCGTCAACGACCAAGTAATCTCCTTCTTTCCGGAACATACGCCCGCCAATGCGAGCGACAACCTGAAAGCCATGAAAGTCAAACATTTGTTGACCATGAATACAGGGCATCATACCGATTCCATGCCCGACATCAGAGCCAAGCCCGACCAAAATTGGGTGAAATCATTTCTCGAAAAACCCGTTGAGCACGAACCGAGTACGTTTTTTATGTACAACACCGGAGCCACCTATATGCTCGGAGCCATTGTACATAAAGTAACGGGCCAAACACTGGAAGAATACTTAGAGCCTCGACTTTTCAAACCGTTGGGAATCATCGGTTATGATTGGGAAAAATCACCGCAGGGACTCAACACCGCAGGCTATGGTCTCCGCGTCAGTACCGAAGACATCGCCAAATTCGGGCAGTTGTACCTCCAAAAAGGCCAATGGCAAGGCAAACAGTTGTTGCCCGCCGCTTGGGTCGAAGAAGCCACGGGCAAACGGACCACCTCACAAGGCGGTGACAATGATTGGTCACAAGGCTACGGGTATCAGTTTTGGCGTTGCAAACCCGGCTTTTACCGCGGCGACGGGGCCTACGGGCAATTCTGCATGGTGATGCCGGAGCAGGACGCCGTTTTGGTAATGACTTGCGAAAGTTTTAATCTGCAAAAGACCATGGACGTGGCCTATCAGACCATTCTTCCCGCTTTGAAAAAGGAGAAACTAACCGAAAATCCACCGGAATTGGCCGCTCTTAAATCGGATATATCGGCGCTGTCTTTACCCATTCCCAAGGGTAAAACGTCTTCACCAATCATGAGTAAGTATTCTGACAAAGTATTCAACATAGAAAAAAATGCGTTTGGCCTCACCCAAATCGGTTTCGGGCTGTTTGAGGATGCGGGGGTGTTGCGTGTCAACTATGGCAGCGGCATGGAAAAAGTGGGTTTTGGTTGGGAAAAATGGAAAGTGAATCCCAACAAACGCAAAAATCCTTTCTCTGCCAATCCGATTGTGATTCCTTCGCGCATAGCAAGCACCGCTACTTGGTTGGATGTTAACACGTTACAGATCAATTTTAAGTTTGTGGACCAGGTACACGGCGATAAACTCACCGTCAAATTTGAGGGAAACAACGTGACCGTAGCCCTGCTCAGCAGTGTTTCTGAAAACAATAAGAACAGCCCCGAAAAAAGAGAACCCATCAAAGGAACAATGGTCTGATACTTGTTTATTGTCACCCCGACACAGGAGGGGTCTGCCGGAGAAGGAATTGCAGACCCCTCCTTACGTCGAGGTGGCAAACCTACGATGACGAATGGAATAACATATTAACTTTCAACCCATTACCAAACATGAAAAAATCTCTATTCCTACTAATCCTCATTTTGAGTATCAGGGCGATGGCTCAACCCAACATTGAAACCGCCTCCATCAGCACCATCAAAATCAAAAACCATATCCATTTGCTCCAATGGACGGGAGCAGGTAATATGATGTTGCTTTCGGGAAAAGACGGAAATATTTTGATCGACGACCAATTTGCACCCCTTTCCGAAAAAATCAATACGGCCATCCAAGCTGTCAGCAAAGGACCGGTTAAATTTTTGTTCAATACCCACTACCACGGCGATCATTCGGGAGGTAACGAAAACTTTGCCAAAATGGGCGCCACTATCTTTGCCCACGAAAATGTACGGGCCCGTATGGCGGTAGATACGACCAAAATTCGTTTTCGACAAAAGCCCAAAGCCACTCCCGAAGCCGCTTGGCCCGTGATTACCTACAAAGAAGGCATGACCTTGCACCTTAATGGGGAAGATGTACTCCTTTTCCACGTTGACAATGCCCATACTGATGGCGATGTGATGTTTTATCTGGTACAAAGCAATGTGCTGCACACCGGCGACTGCTTCATGAAAGACCGCTTTCCGTTTATTGACAACAATTCAGGCGGTTCGGTGGACGGTTGGCTCAATGCCGCAGCGCGGGCCCTTACCCTCATTGACGACGAAACGGTCATTATTCCGGGCCATGGTGATTTGGCCACCAAAAAGGATTATCGGAATGTCCGCGATGCGGTGATGAGCCTGCGTGATGCTGTTCGTAAAGAAGTAAAAGCCAATACTTCCTTGGAAGGTATCATTGCCAAAAATTTGGCGAAGGACTACGATACAACCTTTGGCAGCGGATTTATCAAAGGCGACGCCCTCATCCGTACCATCTACATTGAGCAGGTAAATAAACCGTAAGTAGTGTTTAATCGTAAAACAACACCCCCATGCTAAAGCTGCTTTTCCCGCTGTTTCTTGTCAATTCACTTGTTTTTACGCAAGTCAGTGAGCCAATTGTTTCCAAAGTGTACAAATGGTCTGATTTACAGGTGGTAAAACGACCGAAAGGTGAAGCCCGTCCCATTTTGGAAGGGACTACGCCTCATTTTAAGCTGTTCAAAGTCCACGCCACGACCGTGAATCCCAAAAGCCGAATGCGGGATAGTGAATACACGCAGGAAAATGAAGAATTGATTATCGTAAAAGAAGGTGTAATGACCGTCACTGTAGAAGGTAAAACCAAAGAACTGAAGCCCGGAGGCATTGCCCTCCTTATGTCGGGTGACAAGCGGAGTTTGGTCAACAATACCGACAAACCCGCCACGTATTATGTGTTTCAGCTCAATTCCGTCACACCGCTTGACATAGAGCGCGGCAAAACGGCGGGCGGGTCGTTGTTACTCAATTGGGATGAAACTGAATTCAAAGGCCACGACAAAGGCGGCCGAAGGAACTTTTTTGACCGCCCAACGAGCATGTGTAAACGGTTTGAAATGCACGTCACCACTCTCACGGGCAATTGGATGAGCCACCCCGCGCACCGCCACCCGGCCGCCGAGATATTATTGTTGGTCAACAGTCAGGAAGGGGAAGCCGACAGTCAAGCCAAGGAAACCATTGATGGGGTATGGCATGATTCCAACGTCGGAGACATTATTTTTCTCAACTCCAACGTACCCCACGGCCTTCAAAACACGAGCAAAGGCTCCTGCACTTATTTTGCTTTTCAGTTCGAGTGAGTTGTTTCTTTGACAATTTTTGGACACAGAGTAACACTGAGGTTGTCACAGAGTTTCACAGAGCATTTAATTACCTACTTGCCTCAGTGAAGCTCTGTGTTTAACTCTGTGAAACTCTGTGTTCCCCAAACTTTTGAAGTACATAATCGCAAGACAGCCTCATTTTTCAGCTATTACTTCGTATGGAAAACCGCATCAATCGCCGTACTTTTATTAAAACCGGCTCATTGGCTACAGCCGCTTTGACGAGTGAAGGGTTGCGTTTTGAAGGTAAGAAAAAGAACAAATTGCCCCAATGGAAAGGCTTTAATGTCCTTGATTTCTTCTCACCCGACCCCGCCAAAAGTCGCCCGCAAACGCCCGAAATGTATTTCAAATGGATGGAAGATTGGGGGTTTGATTTTGTAAGAATTCCGATGGCGTACCCGGCCTATCTGAAATTTGACCGCTCCAAAAACATCCGAATTGAGGATATCCGAAATATAGACACCCAAATGACCGACCGCATTGAGCAGTTGGTCATTTGGGCGCAGAAATACAACCATCACGTTTCACTCAATCTCCACCGCGCCCCGGGCTATTGCATCAATGCCGGCTTTGTGGAGCCTTACAACCTTTGGACCAACGAGCAGGCCCTGAGCGACTTCTGCTATCATTGGGAATTTTGGGCGAAAAAATTCAAAGATACGTCTTCCAAAAAGATCAGTTTTGACCTCCTCAACGAACCGAGTTGGCGCGATGACATGAACGACCAATTGGGCAAAAAGACCAAATTAGCGCCGGAAATGTATCGAAAGCTGATCGTAGCGGCCTATGATACCATCAAAGGAGTCAACAAAAAGCATTTGATCATAGCCGATGGCAACAATGTGGGTAACGACGTAATTACAGGCATTTCCGATATGGAAGTAGGTCAAAGCTGCCGAGGCTATACGCCGTCTATTATCTCGCATTACAAAGCTTCTTGGGTGTACAAAGACCCCGAAAGCCTGCCTACACCCGTTTGGCCGGGACAGGTGGGTGACCAAAACCTAAGTCGAAAGATGCTGGAAGATCGTTTTCAACCGTGGATCGACCTGAAAAACAGTGGTACGGGTGTTCACTGCGGCGAGTGCGGCTGTTTTAACAAGACACCCCACGATGTGTTTTTGGCGTGGTTCGGCGATTTGTTAGGCATCCTGAGCGACAACGGAATCGGTTTCGCCCTGTGGGAATTTGACGGTTCGTTCGGTCTGGTCAACTCCGGGCGAAAAGATGTGGCCTATGAAGATTTTCAGGGGCAAAAACTGGATAGAAAGCTGCTGACACTTTTGCAGAAAGTGTAGCGTTGTTGTGCCCTTTTTCCGACCGACCTTCCAAATAAAGTCAGACTAAAAGTTTCGTCATAACGAAACTTTCTTTATTTTTACCCTGACAAAATAATTAGTGAATGGACAAACTTTTTGAAATTGTATTTTTAGAGGAAGCCTTTGAATTTTTAAGCGGACTTGAAAGAAAGCATTATGAGAAAATCCTTTACAATATTCGTAAAGCCCAAACGGAACATGACCCTGAACTTTTCAAAAAACTAACCAACGAAATTTGGGAATTCAGAACCTTATTTCAAGGTTGCCAATATAGACTACTTGCGTTTTGGGACAAAACTTCCTCGACTGAAACATTGGTTATTTCGACACACGGATTTATTAAAAAGCGCAGCAAAGTTCCTGATAACGAAATTCAGAAAGCAATAAATAGTAGAGCCAACTATTTTGAAGACAAAAAATTAAAAAACACAAAGAAATGAAAACATACACATTAGACGAAGTTCAAGATAAGCTTATCGGGGAAATTGGAACTCCGGAACGAGACATATTTGAGTATGAACTTCAAATGGACTTAATTGGAAAGGCAATTAAACAGGCCCGTAAAGAACGAAACTTGACACAAGAAGAGCTGGGAAAACTTATTGGTGTACAAAAAGCTCAAATATCAAGACTTGAAAGTAATGCCAACAATGCCACAATGGACACTTTGTTGAGAGTTTTTTCGGCATTAAAAGCAAAAGTAAAATTACAAATTGAACTACCGAACTTGAACCTACATGTTGGACAATAGGGAATTTGACGGCTCCTTCGGTTTGCTTAATTCAGGAAGAAGTGACGTTGACTACGAAAATTTCCAAGGCCAAAAATTGGATAGAAAACTGCTGACACTTTTGCAGAAAGTGTAGAGGTATGACGCTTTATCTTGGTGTATTTACCATGGTCAGTGCCCCTCACAGACCTTTTTTGTATAGATTTGAAGGTCTGTGAAGACCCGGATGACGGTGACCAGACCAAGATGAAGAGATATTTAATGTAGTTTCATTTCGAAATCAAAAAGGCCTATTTTCTTAAACCAAAAAAGATGAAACTTTTATTCCTCTTTTACTCAGGCTTTTTTTTGTTAATGAGCCTGTCCATTCAAGCAGCAAGTGATTACAGAACAGATACTTTTATTTATTCGCAAGCGGCTATTTTTCCTGCTGATTCGCTTGGTCCTAAAACTACGTTTGAGAAAAATGTTCCCGCCAATAGGGCTCTGTGGATAGGGGGAGTATCAGGGATTATAGATATAGTAGGGATGAGTGTGCTAAGTCGTTGGAATAGGAATCTGCATACTTTTGACACACTTGGTAGCCTTCTTGGATTTTGGCTGGCACTTTTTTTCGGGGGACTGGTGGGGCTATTTGCACTGACGATTGGGGTTTCCGGGTTCGTACAGCGCAAACGGTTAATCAAAAAAAATTACCAAAACCACCCTAAAGCTTCTGATTTACCTTTAGGGCAAGGCAAATCATTTTTTAGTATCGTAATGGGATTTATCGGAATTGGGCTATTAGTTTTGGTTTTGGTTGCACTTTAAATCTATCTCTTTTTGCGCCGTTGTCGGCCTTCACCAACAAAATCCCAAAAACAAATTTGGAAAATCAAAAACAGGCCTTACTTTTGTAGAGTGATTAGTCAATCCATTATAAATCGATAAAAGAGAACAGATACCGGCGAGTGCGTTGACCCTTTTACGCCATTGTTGGTGTTATCACCAACAACCCATCTTTCAGCTCACTCAATAATCTTCCCTATAATAGATCAGAAACTCAACACTTTCCGGTGATTTCTCAGACACTCTTATTTCCAAAACCCGTGGTAGCGCCCCATCCAATAAGCAAATAGAAAATAAGTGCCGCTTTCTTCCGTTTTTCCGCCATTGCCGGCATCAAATTCTTTGGGATTAGTGTTCCAACGGGAGATGCCGCTTTCGGGGGTGGGAATGGGTTGAGTAGATTGAAGTCTTTTAAATCGGCTTAGTAACGGATCTTTGGGCAAATCCCAACGATGACTGTTTTGCATACTCCAATTGATCAGGTCAATGGGATAGTTTTGAATTTCTTCCAACGCTATTTTTAAATCGCAGTCTTTACTGAGCAAAACACTCGCCATCACATTCCAAACGGGCATGTGGTCAGAACGAACAGCCTTCCAACTTCGCTCAAGGCTTTTGAAATACAGCTCTCGATTTGGATCCCCTTGGGTGTATTTCAGGAGGCCATAATAGGGGAAAAAGGTAAGAATATCATCTGAATGACTGGTTTCAAAAGGGCCATATACCTTGGCTTGAAGGGCGTTTTGTGCGTACCCGTGCTGATTGACTAAATAGTGATACTGTTTCTCAAATTTAGAATCACCCGTAAAATGATAAGCGGTTTTGAGGAAAGAAAGAATTTGCAACGAATTGAGCCCGCGTTCGTACATCCAATTGGGGGAATGATTTAATGAATCGGGGTGCCAAATACCCCATCGCGTTGGTTTCCCGTCAAAGTCGATCAAATGATAATTGTTATCAACGATATGGTTGACTATTCGCTTAATCAATTGGCGAACGCGTTCTTTTTGTTCGCCATTAGCCACCAAATCATAAAACAGGGGGAGAGCAAACAAGTGCCCCGTAATTTCGTCCGAACTCGTATCATCTAACCATTGCCACTGACCATCGGGGGAAAGATGCCATACTTTGGGATGGGGTGAGCGAGACGGTGTGACCGTGTCGGTTGCCAGGGCGTACGAACGAGCGGGATAGCCTGAAATTCCGGACACTTTTTCCAATCTCTCTAAGGCTTCAAACGTACGAACCGCGTTGTTTTTCGCCGATGCCTCGCCCGTGGAAGCATACCGAAAACACTCGGCAACCAAATAACAGGCAGTCCACAGACCGTCGTTGTCCTCTTTGTCCAAATAGCTGCTTGATAGCTCTCCCGGCACTTTTAATTGGGAATGATTCACCAGTCCACGGCGATTATGACGCAGGTTGATGCTATTTTCAAAAATGTTCGCCTTTTCTTCCAAAAGCATAGACTGACGCTTGATCTGCGAAATTCCCTGAGGGGTAGCTATCCAAACCGTCAGAGAGTCAATGACTAAAATGTCGTTTATCTGATTATCCGGCAGCCACCGTTTCCCATTATAATACTGCCAATTGGTATCTTTTTTGATGGCCCCCTTTTTGGTCCCCATCCAAAAGCCACTCTGAGTAGGTGTTAAAACCGTCACGGGGCCATAGGGCAAACCATCGGTTGCCTTTAAAACCCAGTGATTTCCATCCCCCGCGATGCAACCTACCGACCAAGGGCTTGCATAAACGATGTCTTGTCCATTGCGATTAGCTGTCAGGGCAAAATACGTTTGTTTGTTACCTACGGCCATGAGGCTTTCGTCCAGATTTGTCCATCTCTTATCGGTTCGCCGCCAAAGACCTCGGTTGGTTGCTGCATACAATTGACCTTGCGCATCTGCGGCAATGCCGGTCACACGGCATTCTTTGACATGAGACGAAGGAGTCCATTGACCATCCCAAGTAAATAAGCCGTTATTGGTACCGACAAACAGTTTCGTTGCAGTTTCCCAAAAGAGCGTCAAAATGGTGTCTTTTTGAGAAAAAGGCGGTTGACTGAATTTCTTTTCGGGCTTTTCTGCATCAATGGCTTGCGCGGAAGCGTACCAAACATTTCCCGAAAGGTCAAGAGCCGCGGCGGTCAAGTCCGATGATTGTTTATGCCCTGCCCATTTTCCGGATTGGTGACGAAAAACTCCCGTTGAGGTGACACAAATAAGTTGGCCTTTTGACTGAAAAAGCTTTACTACATTTTTCCCTACTTCTGCGGGAAGTGTAATGTCGGTTTTTATATCCTGCCGGTAAACAGAGCCGGGCTGAGCAAAGGCGAAACCGGGGAAAAGGAAGCAACCCAACAGCAAAAAGGGTTTCAGTAAAGGCATGGTAAAAACAGTTAGTGTCAGTAGTAAGAAAATCGTTAAGGAGGTTATTGATTATACATCCCTACCCTGGATTCAGACTATTTTACGCCGTTGCAGGCTTTCACCAATAAAATCCCAACAACAAATTTGGAAAATCAAAAACAGACTTTACCTTTGTAGAGTGATTAGTCAATCTACAGTTAATGGACAAAAGAGAACAAATACTGGCGAGTGCGTTGACACTGTTTGTGGAGTTTGGGTTTCACGGTACGCCCACCGGTAAAATTGCCAAAGAAGCCGGCGTATCCAACGGAACCCTTTTTCATTATTTCGCCACCAAAGAGCAGTTGATCAAAGAGTTATACATTTCTATCAAAAATGACCTTAACAATTATCTGTTTTCCCACATCACCCCCGAAGACAGTATAGAGACCGCTCTCAAAAAACTGTTTATTCATTTCATTTACTGGGCATTAGACAATCGCGAAAAGAATCACTACATCCAACAGGTGCTTTTTTCGCCCCATATTTCTCAAATACCGGAATCGGTCTTGTGGGAGCAGTCTCAAAAACACATTCAGTTGATTGAAGAGGCCAAAACCACGAAAACCATCAAAGATTTACCTACGGATTTGATTTATACCTTGGCCAATAGCCACTTAATGGGCATCTATAATTACGTTGTCAACTTACCTTCCGAGCAACAAAAACCCATCATCGAAACCGGTTTTGACATGCTGTGGGATATGCTGACCGAACAAAAATAACCATGAAAGAAACCCAAAAAATACGAGCTATCGTCACGGGCGCTACCGGCATGGTAGGCGAAGGCGTATTACACGAATGCCTGCAAAGCCCGGAAGTAGAAGAAGTTTTGATCATCAACCGCAAACCTTCCGGCATTGCCCACCCCAAATTAAAGGAAATCGTACACAAAGATTTCTTTGACATTTCTCCCATCCAAACTCAATTGAAGGGATACAACGCCTGCTTTTTCTGCCTGGGCGTTTCTTCCGTCGGGATGAAAGAAGCGGAATACACCCAAATGACCTACACCCTCACGATGCACGTCGCCGAAACGTTGAGCAAGCTGAACCCTGACATGACCTTCTGTTATGTATCCGGCAGTGGTACCGACAGCACCGAAAAAGGGCGCAGCATGTGGGCGCGGGTAAAAGGCAAAACTGAAAACGATTTGATGAAGTTACCTTTCAAAGCCGTGTATAATTTCCGCCCGGGGTACATGCACTCCACACCGGGGTTGAAAAATACCCTCCCTGCTTACAAATACATCAGTTGGCTGTACCCTTTCGCGCGCAGATTTTTTCCAAACTATGTAAGTACGCTGGCCGAATTAGGTCAGGCCATGATATACGTTGCTACGAAAGGCTACGAAAAGCATATATTGGAAATCAAAGATTTTGTTCCCTTGACCAAAAAGGAATAAAAAATTTTACCTGCAAATAGAGTGATTAGTCAATCCAAACTCAATTGATATAACCTAACCAAATGGAAATCACCTTTAAAGTAAACGGAAAGGCAGTCAAACCGGACGTAGATCCGTCTATGCCTTTGCTTTGGGTCGTTCGGGATGAACTCAACCTCAAAGCCACCAAGTTCGGTTGCGGTGCCGCGCTGTGCGGAGCCTGTACCTTACACATCGACGGCGAAGCCTACCGTTCCTGCTCCATTCCCGTCAGTTTTGCCGCCGGGAAAGAAGTTACGACGCTCGAAGGATTATCAGAAAGTGAAGACAACCTGCACCCCATTCAACAGGCCTGGATGGAAGAAAACGTTCCTCAATGCGGCTATTGTCAGCCCGGATTTATGATGGCAGCGGCCGGTTTGCTTGCCAAAAACCCCAATCCAACCGACGAAGACATCAAGAACAACATCAGTAACCTTTGCCGTTGCGGCACGCATCCGCGCATCCTGAAAGCTATCAAAAGAGCCGCTGAAATCAAACAAACCGTCACTATCTAAGCCATGGCAACCGAAACTAAACCGACGAAAAAGACATTTTCACGCCGCAAGTTTTTACAACGCGGAGCAATTGTACTGGGCAGTACCATTGTAACAGCCTATTTGGGACGCGGCATGATGCGGCGCTATGCGGCACAAACCGTGGAAGAATTAGATTTCCCGTCCATGATCTCTACCTTTCAGCCCGATTTCTGGTTTGAAGTATTGCCGGATAATACCATTCTGATGAAATCGCCCAAAGTGGAAATGGGACAAGGGGTTTTTACGGGATTTGCTATGCTGGCAGCAGAAGAATTGGAAGTGCCTCTCAGTCAGATTCGTGTAGAGCACGCAAGCACCTTGACAGGTCCGGTTGATATGGCCACCGGGGGAAGTAATTCAACCTCTTCCCTGTTTGTCCCCATTCGGGAAGTAGCAGCCACAATGCGGGAAATGTTAAAAAATGCCGCCGCCAAACAGTGGAACGTAGCCGAAAGTACAGTAACTGCACAAAATGGAGTACTGAGTTCAGGCACCAAAAAGATGACGTATGCCGAAGTAGCTCGTTCTACCCAACAATGGGATGTTCCGAAAACTCCTGCCTTAAAACCTGTGTCCGCTTTCAAATACGTTGGAAAAGAAGCCAAACGGGTTGATTTAAAAGCGAAAGTACTGGGAAAACCGCTTTTTGCCATTGACAAAAGCCTGCCCGATATGCTGTATGCCGTAATCTTACAATCACCTTACATTGGCGGGACCATCAAAAGCATCAATACCAAAGAAGCTGCCAAATCGACCGACGTGGTCAAAATCATTGAAGAAAAAGACTTGGTGGCCGTAGTCGCCAAAAATCGGTATGCCGCCGAAACTGCTTTACGCAAAATACAGGCAGAATGGAATATTCCGAAAAAATGGCAACAGGCTGATTTTGAAGAAATCGTAACGGTAGGCAAAGGAAATGCCGTCAATGTACAGAAAGAGGGCGACGCAGAGGGAATTCTGGAGACGAACAAAGCAACCGTTTTTAGACAGGAATACCGTACTCCCATGGCCGCTCACGCTCACATGGAACCCAACGGCAGCGTTGCTCACGTGGAAAAAGACAAAGCCACCGTCACTATCGGCACCCAAATGCCGAGTATGTTGAAGGGCTCGTTGGCTAAAGCGCTGGACATAGACGACGACAAATTAAATCTGGAACTTGCGTACATAGGCGGAGGGTTCGGACGCCGAGGGTTGGTTAATAATGCTTCGCAGGCAGCACTTATTTCAAAGGCGGTCGGTAAGCCCGTTCACGTGTTCAATACCCGTCAGCAGGAATTTCAGAATAGCGTTTACCGTCCTAATACCCACCACGTATTGGAAGCAAAAATTGGTAAAGACGGCAGTATTGAGGCAATCAGTCACAATCAGGCGACTCCGGATATGGTTCTGGAATCCATGGGAGGAGCCACGACCCTGTCGCTTTTTGGCTCCGATTTCATTTCGGCAGGGCACGGAGCGAGTATTCTGTATAACATCAAAAATAAATCTACGGCCGTTTGGCAAAATAAATTGCCGGTAATGACCGGAATTTGGCGAAGCGTGGGAATGTTTCCAAACACCTTCGCGATTGAAAGTTTCATGAACGAATTGGCCCACAAAACAGGAAAAGATGCGATTGACTTACGCCTGGAATTGCTCAAAGGAAAGGAAAAAATCAATGAACGCTATGTCAAAGTGTTGGAAACGCTGAAAGAAAAAAGCGGCTGGAAGACTGCTAAAGCCACCGGAATGGGTCGAGGCGCAGCGATTTGCAATGACCGCAAAACCATATCCGCCGTCATGGCAGAAATTACCATTGTTGACAATAAAATTCAGGTAAAAAAGGTAACGCAGGTCATTGATGCCGGTTTGGCCATCAATCCCGAAGGCATCCGTCAGCAGGTAGAAGGTGCCACGATGATGGGGATTACAGCCGCTTTGTACGAAGGTCTGGAAGTGAAAGACGGACAAATCACGACGACCAACTTTCACCTGTATCCCGTAGCTACGTTATCGGATATGCCTGAAATTGAGGTAATTATTCTGGAAGGACACGATGAACCTTACGGCGTAGGTGAGCCGCCGCTCGCGCCCGTTGCCCCGGCGATTGCAGCCGCAGTATTTGATTTGACCGGTAAAAACTTGAGAACATTACCCCTGAAACTGAGCTGAAGACATCAAGGGATGTGAACGACTGCTGTTTTTATTTAGGGTCAGGTCATGGCCGGGTAAAACTTGACATTTTCCCGACGAAGGCGATTGTTTAAACGTTGTACGACTCTCTCAAATACCTCACCGCTCAATAAGGGAGGGACTTGATACGATACCGTAATCTCAAGCCGTTCGCCGTTCCAGTCCGTAATTTTCACATCGGGAGCAAGTTGGACATCGTCCAGGTCCAAGTTGGTCATTTCTCCGTATATAATGGATTTCAACTGCTCGGAATCTGTATCAAAAGAGGTATAAATCTTAATCACCCGCTTTTCGTAGCCGGCACGAGTATGGTTGATGATCGTGTTGTTAAGTAAGGGACCGTTAGGAATCATCACCCGACGCCCGTCGCCGGTATCCAATACGGTATTAAACATCCATATATCCCGGACAGTACCGGTGTAGTTTTGTGACGTAATTTTCTCCCCCACCTTAAATTGCTTCATCAATAAAATGATAAAACCGCCCGCAAAGTTGGACAAACTGCCTTGCAAGGCAAAACCGATAGCCAACGTGGCGGCACTGAACAAGGCCACAAAGCCCGTTACTTTCAGCCCCAAAAAAGCCCCGGCTATCATCACTATTCCGATACGCAGACTGATAAAAATAAGGCTTTTGATAAAACTCTTTACCGAAGGGTCGATGCGCAAGCGATTGTCAATAAACGAGGAAAGAAGTTTATCAAATCGGTTGATCAGCCAAAAACCGAGCAACAGAATGAGCATAGCAATACCGAATTTCATGCCCCATTCCAGCAATGTTTCCGAATATTCAATAAACTGCGTTTTCATACGCACCAGAAATGATTTGGTTTCAGAGGGACATACCTGTGTGTTTTGCGACAGCACCACATTGATAGCAATGATCCGATCTTTACTTCCTTTTTCGTAATAGCCGTCTACCTCTACATAGACTCGATTCAGTCGTTGACTGCGGGCCTTTTTATAAATTTCTTTGAGTTCTGAATACCCCTCTTTGGGCAATACCTGCACCTTTTTTCCGGTACGGCAGTCGGTCAAAGTGGCTGTTCGCCCTAATTGAGCATACATACCTCGAAACGACTCGACAGCCAATGTGTCTCCGAAAAATTTTGACGGAGAAACCACCGGAATGGCCTGACTGTGAACCTTAAAAGAAAGCAGTAAGGTAACAAATATTACTGAAACGGCGGGATAAGTAAGTTGTTTTCTAAACATCAAATCAAACATTGGTATCTTTCAATAACGAAATTACAAGCCGTTTCACATAAAAAAATGTTTTTTTTAGGCCGACTTCCGGCTATTTCAGCGTTCCGCAAAGCAACCGGCAGAGGCAAAAGTGCGTATTATTATCGCGATCATCAGAAAAGTATAAGCTCGGAAAATGAAGCAAAAAATAGTTGTTTCGGCCATTAACTCTTTCGGCGGCGGTGTCCTTTCCGTAGTGCAGGATTGTTTGCAGGAAATAATGGCTATCTATGGGGACAAAATAGAAATTACAGCCTTAGTTTACAACAAATCCATGATTGGAGTGGAAGGAATCACGTATTTGGAATTTCCCAAAGCACGCAGCAATTGGTATTGGCGGCTGTATTATGAGTATATTTATTTTTACCGACTTTCAAAAATACTCCAACCTGACATCTGGTTATCGTTAGCCGATGTGACTCCCCGCGTAATTGCCCCGATACAGGCGGTGTATTGCCACAATTTAGCCCCGTTCTATCAAATCACCCGACAGGACGCCCGTTTTGACCCGGTCTTGGCGGTGTATCATTACCTGTTCAAATACATCTATCGAATCAATATCCGCAAAAATAAGTTTGTCATTGTTCAGCAGCAATGGCTAAGGGAGGAGTTTGAACGAATGTTCCGTATCAACAATGTGTTGGTCGCTTATCCGAAAGTGGCGGCTCGGTATGATGAGGAACAGCCGAAGGAAAATGCGCCGACGACCGGTGCGCCTTTCACCTTTTTTTACCCTTCGGTTCCTCGGGTATTTAAAAATTTTGAACTGATCACCGAAGCCGTCCGACTATTACTCTTTCGAAACATCTCCGATTTTGAAGTTATTTTTACGTTCAACGGCACCGAAAACAACTACGCCGGGCGCATCCGCCAAAACGCCGAAGCCATTCCCCAACTCCGATTTATGGGCGAATTGAGCCGAAAGCAGGTCTTTGCCTACCACAAAAAAGCGGATGTCGTTCTTTTTTCTTCAAAAACCGAAACCTGGGGCATGGGCATTTCGGAGGGTATGGCTTTTCAAAAACCCATTCTATGCATTGACACTTCTTATGCCCGAGAAACCGTAGGTAATTACAAAAAAGCGGTCTTTTTCCCCCCTAACAAGCCGGAACGACTGGCTGAACTGATGGAAGACTTTATCAAAAACCGTCCGGTCTTTCATGCCACAACGGCCTTTGTCCCACCGCCGCCCTTTGCCAAAGATTGGCAGCATTTGTTTGATTATTTAGCCATGAATAAGCCATGAACCTTTCACGCCGAATCTACCGAAAAGCTCATTATGCTTTCAATGACCTGCTTTTTGATGCAGGGCTGGATTGGCCTTTAAAAATGAATCGTACAGGGAAGCGGATGATGGTTTATCATGGGGTGGATTCCGTAGGTTCGTTGGCTTATAATACTCGATTTATAAGCGAGCGTTTGTTGGAACAGCAGGTTATTTACTTCAAAAAAAACTTTCATCTTGTTTCGTTAAGTCAATATTATGAAGGCAATCTCCCTAACGATAAATTGACGATTTGCCTGACTTTCGATGATGGCTATGCCAACAATTTTACGCGCGTTTTGCCTATTTTAGAAAAACACCAAGTTCCGGCTACCTTTTTCATCACGGCTATTCGTGCAAAAGGGTACGCCTATTTATGGACTGATTATTATGATATGCTCCGCTTTTCGGTAAACAGACTGGAATACCAAGGGAAAACCTACCGGAAGAACAATCTGAAAAACTTCATTTCCCAAGAATCAGGAGAGCCTTTAAACCGGCAATTAAGACAACTTTCGTTCGATGAAATTGAAGACTTTATTCGGGAAACGACGCTGAAAACAGGACTGAAAATGACCGATTTTCCCGATGATTACCATTTACAGATGACTGCTGAACAAATTAAAACCATGGCGCAATCGCCCTTTGCTACCATTGGCTCGCATACGTCTACGCACGCCGATGTGACGGTCAGGCCGATGGATGAGGCAATGGAAGAAATGCGGTTTTCAAAAGAATGGTTAGAGAATACGACCCAAAAAGAGATAGAGGCTTTCGCTTTTCCGTACGGAGTGTATACTGCCGAAACGGTGAAGGCTGCCCAATCGGCAGGTTATCGCTATCTGCTTCCCTGCGAGTTGAACAATGAAGCCGATGCTCAATGGCCCGAACTTCAAAAACGATTCGGCAACAATCCTTTTTTATCACTAAAAAACCAAATTTGGTGTATTTTAAATGAAAAATACCTCTGAGCCGGAGTATTGGAAAGGATATCGCATTGAACGAGTCAATTCCTCGCATTATTCGGCTTTAGCTCAATTGCTCCGAACCGCGACCCACACTCCCTTTACCGCTGAGCATTTACAGAAAAAATACGCCACCGAGTTTTTGGGCGCTTCCAACGTGGGTTATCTCGCTTTCGACGGCGACTTGGCCGTCAGTCACCAAATGGGAATGGTCCTTCCTTTGCTTCATCAAGGAAAAAGTTGCCTCTCCCTGCAATCCTGCGACTCGGCCACCCACCCCGATTACCGTAAAAAAGAGCTTTGGGCTACCCTCAACCGCTACCTGTTTCATCAAGCACCGCTTGAGAATACAATGGGAATCATCGGATTGCCCAATCAACACTCGTATCATTTGTTGCTTAATAAATTAGGTTACAGCGTGGCAGGAATGTTCAGAAGTTATACCATTCCCATTCATACCATTCCTTTTTGGAGAATCAGTCATAAGTTAAAATGCAATGATTCATTCATTCAATATGCCGAGAAAAACTTAAAAAAACATGAGATTCCTCCCTTTACCTTTTCTTCCTTTGATCCAAACGAGCATTTAATTGTCTACCGAACTCCCGCGTATCTGGCCTACAAAATGCAAATGGGCAGCTTCTTTATTGAATTATCCGATACGGCCTTCTGGATAAAAATACGGTTGGGAGATTTGTTTATCGGCGATCTGAAAACCCCTTCCGAAACCCATTTTGATAAGGCTATGACGCAACTGAAAGCCCTTTGTTTCCGTTCAGGTCTTAAAAACATTACGTTCCAAAGTCAAGCCGGCAGCTTTGAAGAGTCGCTGTTTGCTGAAAAATACGAAGCACCGGAGACAATGCCTATGGTTTACAAGGCTTTTGAGCCGCAGGTTCCGTATCATTTACTCAAATGTACTTATGCCGACTTGGACACTTTCTGAAAATGAACTCCCTTAAATACATTGATTTAACCCTTTACAGTTTAGAAAGTAGGACTGATCCGGACGAAATTATCCGATCTCAGCTCCAAAGTTTATTGTATTTGGATTATCTCGACCCTGCTATGGAGAAACGGGTCATTCGGTATTGCGGCATTAATGCTTCCTTTGAAAAACAGGGGGTCCGTTATGAATTTATAAAAGGGAAAAATCGAAAGTGGGGGATACGTTGGAAGTTGTTCTACGCTCTGAAACAGTACCGTCCTGATGCCGTTTTGGTTCATGGATTTTTGTTTACGCTACAACTCATTCTGCTGCGGTTGTTTGTCGGCCCCAAAACCAAAATCTTGGTTCTGAATCATGCCGAACAACCTCTTCGATTTCCTAAAATTCTTCTTCAGCGCATAGCCGCCCGGTGCATTGATGCCTATTTCTTTGCTTCGTTGGAGCAGGCCGACATTTGGCTGGACAAAAAGGTATTTTCGTCAAAAAACAAACTGAAGGAGCAATGGGCCGGCTCTACCTTTTTCCGTTATAAAGACAAAGCCGAAAGTAAAAAGGAAATCGGGTTTTGCGGAGAAACCCTCTTTCTTTGGTGCGGCGGCCTGAATGAGAACAAAGACCCGCTCACGATTTTAAAGGCTTTCGGGCGCTATGCCGTCCAATCGCCCGCTTCCTGTTTATATTTGCTCTATAACTCCGCCGAACTATACAAGGAGGTCAAGCAATGGATCATTGACCATCAATTGACCGAACAAGTGATTTTGTTAGGCACCTTGCCCCACGCTGACCTCGAAAAATACTACCAAGCGGCCGATTTTTTCTTATTGGGCTCTCACCGAGAATCCATGGGGTTTGCTTTGTTTGAAGCTATGGCCTGCGGCTGTATTCCTATTGTCACTAATATTCCGTCCTTTCGAAAAATGACCGACAACGGCCAATGCGGTTTTTTGTTTGCTCCGGGGTCCGCAGAAGAGTTGTATGCGGTATTAGCCCGATTAGGGTCTATCGAAAAAACGGCTGCTACGGAACGTGTTCTCCGTAAATTCACGAATGATCTGTCGTTTAAAGCCATTGCGTCCGGCATAGAAAAAGAAATTAAAAGTTAACCTAACCCTCCATGGAATCTGATAAGCAACCAATCGCAGTCATTATCAACGGCGGCGTAGCCACGGGGCAGTTTTCGGAAGGCGATGCTGTGATCACTCAATTACTTTGTCAAATAGCCGCTACCTACCCCTTAACCGTTTTTTCTTTGGTCAAAGTCAACTCCCGGAAAGAGTTCCCTTTTCAAATGGTTGATATACCGTTCCATCATCTGCAAAATGCCTGGTTGCGTCTGTTTTGGCTGTACTTTACCGTTTTAAGGCACCATTGGGTCCGTCCCTTTCGGCTATTTCACGGATTAGGAGGCTTTCCGGCAGGTTTTTTAGCCGTAATTTTGGGAAAAATACTCCGTCGAAAATCATTGGTTACCTTATTGGGAGGCGAGTATATCAACCTGCCGAACATTGGCTACGGCCTCTGGAAAAACTGGCACCTTCGTCCGGTGTTGACCTATACGCTACATCGTTCCGATGAATTAGTGATTTTGACGGCGACCGCCGCCGCCCAAATTCAGGCGACTCTTCCTCATCAAAAAAAGTACCATAAAATACCCCTCGGGATTGATACGTCGTTATTTGTCCCTCTATTTAAAAAACTCCGGTCGCCTTATCAATTTTTACATGTAGCGGATTTGAATTTCGTTAAAAACCAACCCATGCTGCTCCAAACGTTTCAATTGATCAGTCAACAGGTACCTGCTCATCTCACGATTATCGGGACAGACACCCTCGGCGGGAAAATCCAACAATTGGCCAACGATTTAGGGATTAGCCATAAAATCACTTTTCTGCCTCGTATTTCTCATTATTACCTTCCTCCCTACTATGCCCAAGCTCATATCTTGTTGCATACCTCCTTTTCGGAATCGCAAACCGTGGCGGTCAATGAAGCATTGGCCTGCGGGACAGTCGTATGCGGGACAAACGTGGGGCTTTTGGCGGACTTGAAAGAGGAGATTACGCTCGTTGTACCCGTTGGAGATGTCGAAGGATTAGCCGAAAAAGTACTTCATTTGCTCCGAAACCCCGAGCTGTATGAAGCACGACGCACCAAAGGAATTGCCTGGAGTACGGCCCATAATTTGGTCGCTCAAAGTGAAAAATATACCACGCTTTACCAACGTATGTTAACCGCCTGATTTTACGACGCCTGTTTTTTCTTCAACATTATCCATGGAAAAGGACTTTTCGGCTTTCTCAGCAGCAGATGCCGAATCGAGTAAGACAATGAGGTGATTACGGGTGAAAATTCGGCTAATTCTTCCAACGTGTGATGGTAATAAAAAGCCGTCATCTCAGAGCAACCCATGGATTGATAATAGGCGGCGGTTCTTTCTTTTGCCGGTTGCAGCTCATCCGCTTTATAAAAAGGACTGTCCAAAATATGAATCTCTCCGTTGGGTTTCAACAGCGGAAAAAGGGTCGAAAACAAGGCAGTAAGCGACGGAAAATACTGGATCGAAGCACTTAAAACTACTTTATCAAAACTCTCTTTTTCAAACACATCCTCAAAAATATCTCCGTAGCAAAAAGAAGTGACTGAATTTCCAAAGAGACGTTGGGCTTGTTCCAATTCGGGTAAATTGAGATCTAAACCAACCGCTTTTGTAGGAGCCAAAGAGGTCATTTTTGCCGTAAACCAACCATTCCCGCAGCCAACATCCAGTATTCGGAGTGGCTTGCTTTCTTGTTTCAGAAAAGAGATAAATCGGTCAACGGTTTGTTTTCTTAACTGCCATTCGCGATAGTTAGGGTGTTTTTCCGACAAAGACGGGAGCTGTTTTACTTCTTCATCCTGCAAAATTCGCCCTTCTTTTTCCCTGACTTTCAAATACGCCGCTTCGTGGGTTTGGACGGGGATATGCTCTGTAAGCAGCCAAACCCCTTGGGCATTTCTGAATGGAGGCTTTTTCAGTATGTGTTCCAAATCATTCATTAAATCATCTCGGCTCCTTCTGTTTCCGGTTGGCGATATTTAAGCCAAAACCGTTGTAAAAATTTAAGTTCGTAAGGGAAATGAAAGAAATTGGTTTGATACCGGAGTGTTGAAAGCAAAGAAATGGTTTTCCGTTGAAAACGGGTCAGTTTTACATCCTGAGAAGTAGGATAACGGGCATTGAGCACCACCTCAAAATTCTGAATTTTATCAATCATTTCGGACGTAATCCAAGGCGTCAGGGGGTTTTTTCGCAAATCAAATCCTTTCCATTCCTGCTCCAACCAATCTTCCAGTTTTTCGGGAAACTGAAAACCCGACGCCTTCACTTTTTCGTACAACTCGCTGCCTTCGGTCAATACGGGGCTGTACACATAAATGATGATTTCCGTATCGGGGTTTGCCTGTTTTACTTTTTTGATAAACTCAATGTCTTCATCAATCATTTTCATTGTTTTGTCGGGCGTTTCGCCCGGAAAACCCAGCACAAACGAGTATTCCGGAATGATGCCGAAACGCCGCATTCGTTCGGCAAATCGAATCATTTGAGCAGCGTTTTGGGTTCCGCCTTTGTCAATGGCTTTGAGGGTGTCTTCGTTGCCGGTTTCGGCTCCTAAGAAAATCATTTTGCAACCCGCCTCCCGCATTTGCGTCAGCGTATCGTCCGAAAACTTATCCAAGGTATCAATCCGAGCTTCGCCCCACCACGAAATCTGCTCGTTTTTGATCAGTTCACAAAAGGCCCGTACCCGTTTTTCGGAGACAAAGAAGTTGTTATCACAAAACTCAACGGAATCTACGCCGTAATTCTCTTTCAAATACTTGACATCCCGATAGATACGCTCGGCTGACGCGCCTTTCCAACGCGCTTCAAAAACCGGGACAATGCCGCAAAACGAACACGTAAACGGGCAACCGAAACTGCTGTGGTACAACGATGTTTTTTGGCCGAGGTGGGTTTTGCCAAAGTAGGATTGAATGGGATAAAATCGCTCCAGTTCCTGATAGGGCAATACGGGCAACGCATCCATATCAATCGAAGTAATTTTATGCGTCTTTATGATTTTACCGTTCTCTCTGAAAATGAGGTTGTTGATTCTTTTTAAACTCCCTTCCCCTAAATGGGAGAAGGGTTGGGGATGGGGGCAATCCGCTTCCAAAGCTTCCAACAAAGCAGGGAAAGCCAAATCGCCGATGCCGTTAATGATGTAATCGACAAAACCCGATTCGAGAGAAACCTTGTACTGATTGGACGAAAAATATCCCCCCCAAATGATGATGACGTTGGGATAGTCTTCTTTGATTTTTTTGGTGAACGGAATCGCCTGCCGCAGTTGCGGCCCGGGCATGACCGTACAGCCAAAATATTTAAAATCACCCGTCTCCAAGTAGGTTTTAATGGTTTCCCACGGGTCTTCTTCCCGGTTGCCATCCACCAAAACAAAATCAAATTTACCGTAAATGGAAGCGGCCACCTGCAAAATCGAAAGCGGAATCCGGGCTTTGTATTGGGTCACCAGCGGATTAAAAAGCAGGACTTTATTTTTTTTCTCCATAACCATTAAATCCGCTGCAACACCGGCTGCACGCATCGAAGTACCCGCCCGCCTGCATAATGTCTTTTCTGAATTTATTAAAAATTTGTGAATTCCAGATAGTTGCCAATGAGTCTTCGTAAATATTTCCCACGGTCAGGTTATAGCAACGCCCGTGAGAAGGGATCACGCTGCCGTCTGATTTTATCATCATATTGCTGAATACATCGTGGCAATGTTTTCCCAATATCGTTTCAGGGTGAAAGTAGTAGGTATCTAATGCTTCGGCAGTTGTGATTTCCGGACTGAAAAACACCCGGAAAGGATACCGTTCTTTTTTGATGGTCTGAATATTCGATAAGAGTTTTTTCAGATCCATTTTGGAAAAGTCAAGCTCCTGAACATTGCTGATGGTAGCCGGGTATACCTCTCCGTATTTGGAATTATGCGCCTCCGCAATGTGGTTTTCGGTAAACTGCGTGTGCATAAAACCAATCTTGGCGATGTGGTAACTTTTAAAAAACTCCAAAAACGGAATCATACAATCAATGTTCCATTCGGTAAGGGCATAAATCAGTGTAATGTGAGGGCTGCCGGGATACGATTTTAAAAGTTCAATACCCTCCACCGCTTTTTCAAAAGACTTCGTATTTCCCCTGATTTCGTTATGAATCGCTGCTGTTCCATCCAAAGAAATAAAGATTTCATCCAAACCGGTCTCTGCTAATTTTTCGGCTTTTTGTTTGAGAGTTAAGGCATTGGTTGTTACTGTTGTATAAATCCCCTTGCTTTTTGCATAAGTCAATGATTCAATCAAATACGGATAAACCAAAGGTTCGGTAAAAGCGTATCCCAGTTTCGACTTTGGGAAATAGGTGGCCGTTTGATCAATGATGGTTTTGATCAAATCCAAAGGCATATTGACAGGATGCGTCCCCACTAAATTTTGGGCAAAGGTAGTATCGAGGCTTGCGGTTCCGACATCACACATTTTGCAATGCAGATTGCAAATGTTATTTACCCCCAACACGATCCACTTCGGAGCAAAGAAATTGTGCTGCGGATACAAAGTACGGTTTAAAATTTTCAATCGTTCGGTTATCATTTTCCGGTCCTATGCCTGCTTTTTTATCTCAAATAAATAATTCCATTCACCTTTGCTTTTTTTCTGTGCTGTTTGTTGCCAACTCAAGCCTGCCTGCTCCGCCAATTGCCTGATGGCAGTTATGGCGCAGTCTTCAGAAAGCACCATGATCGCCTTTCCGTCCTCAGCGATACCTTCACGCAACTGCACGAACAATTTCTGAAAATAATCAAAATTTTCTCCGCAAAACCACGCCTTTTCAGCATCCGATTTCGGATTTCGGGGATAATAGGGCGGATTGATAAGAAGGAGGTCAAAGGTTCTGCCTTTCAACTTCTCCAACAGATCGGAGTGAATCACCTCCACCGATGCGTCATTGCGCAGGGCATTCTCCGCTACAGCCGCACACGCTTTTTCGTTCACATCCGAGGCCGTTACCGAGGCCCCGCGCTTGGCCGCAGCTACGGCCAACAATCCCGAACCCGCCCCCAACTCCAATACGCGCTCATTGGTCTTAAAGGGGTATTTTTGTATAAAATCCAATAAAAATAAGGTGCTTGAAAACAGCGTTGGGTGAAACACTCCCGTCGGAACGATGAGCGAGATCTCCCCCACCCTAACGTTTCTGTCTTTCGACAGATAATGGTGAGTCAAGGGAATCAAAAACCATTTCCCTAACCATTTACGGGTATGTTTGAACAGGTTCATTTTTCAACGATGCCGTTTTGTACCAATTTTTCCAAAATCACTTCTGCGACTTTCCGGTGTCCGTATTCATTCCAATGAAAATCCGTTTCCGATTCAAAATGCCTCTTATGCTGCCGAAAATCGGCCAAAAAAGGCGTGGTCAAATCTATCAAGGTCAACTTTTGAGCCTCTGCTTTTTGTCTGACCAGGTCATTCAACCAAGCCAAATCGCTGACGGGCAACGTATTGTTATAAATATCCCCGCGCAACCCGTCCATAACCAATAAAATGGGTGTCTCCGGATTTTCCGTTTTAACAGCATTCAACAGTATTTCTGTTACCTTTCCGATTTCGCGTTGTACCGATTTCAGCTTGGCCGGATCCGTATTTTGATTGTATCGTATTTGAGACGTTCTTCTCTTTGTAACATTTCCGTAAATACTTAAATACCGAGCCAAGGCACTGCTGTAAAGTATCTTATGCAGACTTCGGCTTTGTAAGGTCTTTGGCGCTGAGAAATCCAAATAGCGGGTTTGATAAGTGGCCGTATCTACACACATAAATCCCATTCCGTTTCCTTTGAGATGACACAGGCTTTCGTCAAAATCGTTGTGCACCAAGTTCAAAATCAACACCTTGGGCTTAAACCTCTTTCGAACGTACCGACTCATTGACACATATTGGCATAGGGTCGCTCCCGAAAAACCGAAACTGTAAACTCGGTATTTTTCTCCCAGTTTTTGCTGCATGACGGCCGGATAGCTCTCCCGCACTCCTACCTGCATCGCTTGGATATAAGAGTCGCCGATCACGGCAATCAGCGGTCGGGTATCGGTGCTGTCATAATCCGCGGCACTGTTCCAGCCCTCATTATTGATGCGATACTTCACTTGTTTTTGTCCCCGTTTTCCGAAAGAAATGACTCCCGTTTGATTAGGCAGAAATTTAACGATTCGATTAGATGCATCATACAGTACCTTAGGAGTGGGAGGTGCCAAATGAAAAAACCGAACGACCAACTCCAAAGCAATGCCGGTCAAACTAAGGCTCAAAAAGACCAATAAGGCATTTTGCGCTCTTCTATTCATTTTAAGCTGCATTACCTATCTCTCTCTTTCTCAGCGTGATGATAAAATAATCACCGATGCAGTTGAAGGGAAATGTTCCTTTCCAACGGTCTTCCCACTTTTGTAAAAGGGAATAAAGGCGGGGGTATTTGTTGGGGAATGTTTCTAAATAGGACGGGGGTACCAGCGTACAAAGCCCTTCCAAACTGACCAAATCAAACTCTTTTTTCAAAAATTCGATAATGTGGGCGGGTTTATAATACCAACACAGAAAATTAACGCCTTCGATATGGGCTTTCGCCCCTTTGCCGGCCCCGAAACGGCGGAACGCCAAGCGGGTATTTCCTTTCAGCAACGTCAGCAATTCCCACAAACAAAAAGGAGGCATAATGACCAACGTAACGGTTCCGTTCGGTTTTAACAAACCCGCAAAGGACGCCGTTATTTTATCCAATTGGTAGGTGCAATTCAGTCCGCCGAAATTGGAGAAGATCGCATCAAAAGGCCCTTGGTGTTTGAGGGTACTTAATTCGGTGAATGAAACCTGCTCGGAGCAGACAGAATCGGACAAATTCAATTCAGTGACTTTCCGATTGAGTTGCGCCAGCATCCCCGCCGAAATATCCGTGGCAACCACCCGATGCCCTTTTTGCGCGAAGTAAACCGCATCCTGCCCCGTTCCGGCATTCAGTTCCAATAGTTCACTGCCCGGCAAGAGGTACTTTTCCAGATGCGAACGGGTCCTGTGTCTTTTGTACTCAATGATCGCATTTTTTCCGTACAACTCATCAAAAATGGCCGATTGCCGGTCAAAAGCCGGAGCCGCATCGTCGTAAATCAGATTCATATCCATCCTCGAAATTCAGTTAAGGTTTTGTGCAGGAAGCCATGATTAAATAGCCTGCCATTACGGGTCGGTTAAACGGAGTAGAGGCTGTGGCTTCGGCAAATTGCCGAAAGGAGCGCCGGAGAAACATTTTCCCGTAAATACTTCCTGATAAAGTAAACAACGTTGACAGTTTTTCCCGAAAGTTCAAAGGGCGCCTTTCAGCGATAACCGTATCTGCTTCCTGCGTTTTTACTACTTCAAAATGACTCGCCCGTAAAAGCGCCATCCAGTCTTTTAAATAAGGATACGCCGCATTGGCCTGGATAATCCCGAAATTTTGTTTGACAAATTCATTGAATCGAGCAATAGTTTCCGCATCGGTGCTTTCGAGCCAAAGGGTTTCGTTGAGTACCAATTTCCCTTTCGGTTTTAAGATCCTGCCAAACTCCGCCAAAAGCCCGGTCAGGGTTGCATCCTCCTGAATACCCAGTACCGATTCGATATAAATTTTATCAAAGAAGTTATCGGCAAATGTTTCCAAATGCCTTCCGTTCGTTTTTTGCAATATCACTTTTTTGAACAACCCGCAAAACATGAGTCGCTTTCCGGCTTTTCTGAGCATTTTGTCGGAGATGTCCACCCCCCACAGGCGCGTTTGCCGATAGCCGGCGGCTACTTTTACCAACGTACCGCCCGTTCCGACCCCAAACTCCAACACGTTTTCCCCCGGCCGACAATCCAGCCATTTCAGCAAAAGCTCAGTGGCAGCCTCACCTTTGGCATGAAGGTAAGGTTGATGAGTTTCGGCCAAATAATCCAACAGGCGGTTCATGCACTTGTACGTTATCGGTTTCGTAACTCCATTAATCGGCGGTGACTTCGTTGCTCCATCAGCCACAAATAAGGTACTTTCACGAGGGAGGTCATCGGAGTATTTCGCCATTTTTTTTTCGCTTTTTCTTTCCGATAAACTCGGTGCGTGTGTTGGTGCAATTGACGATAAAACTCCGGTGAGAAAGCAGCTTGGTACATCATCGCCAAATCGTCGGAATGTTCCCAATTCTGTTTCTCCTGTAA
Source organism: Spirosomataceae bacterium (assembly GCA_046329125.1). Lineage (GTDB taxonomy): Bacteria > Bacteroidota > Bacteroidia > Cytophagales > Spirosomataceae > Runella. The sequence goes on from JAXLVD010000021.1 coordinate 128,933, forward strand.
TTCTGTTTTTACTTTTTCGTAAAATCCGGTACCCGGTAAAGGATAGGAAACCGAAATTCCCAGATCATCGGGCAACAGGGTCTTAACCATTGCCAGCGTCTTTTCGATGTCTTCCCAACCTTCTCCTGAGTAGCCATATTGCAGAAAAAATGCCACTTTCACTCCTTTCCGCTTCAACAATTGGGTTGCTTTTTCAATTTCCTGCGTTGTGATTCCTTTGTCCATCGCATCCAGGATCTTCTGCGAGCCGCTTTCGGCCCCCATCCATACTTCATCCAGCCCGGCGTCGACCAAATCCTGAAGGGTATCTTCTTTCAATAATAAATCGGCCCGAGACTGTATTTTCAATTTGGGTTTTACATTTTTCTCTCCCAAACTTGCCTTAAACTCTTTGACCCAACCGGGTTTCAACCCGAAAATATCATCACAAACCCAAAAATGACTGACCTGATAGGTTTTCATTAAAAACGCTATTTCATCCGCCACTTTTTGCGGTGAGCGGCTGTTGTAACGATTGCCGTAAATGGGTTTGGCGCACCAATTACATTTGTACGGGCACCCTCGGGTAGTGGCAATATTCAACGAAAAATAGCCGTGTTTTTGTAACCACAACTCCCGATAACTCGCTATCTCTATCAAATGCCAAGCCGGATTCGGCAGCGAATCCAAGCTTGTCATAACCGCTCTTTTTTTATTCCTAACCGTCTTATGTTGGCTACGAAAAGCAATACCTTCACACTGCTCAAAAGGCTTTTGTTCGTCAATCGTTTGAATCAATTCTTTCAGGGTCAGTTCTGCTTCACCGAGTAAGACAAAATCAGCCCCGGCGTCCAGATATTTCTCAAAATGATCGGTAGCATCAGCGCTGTTCACCATCACAATGCACCCCTGTTGTCTGCCCAAGCGAATCATCTCAAAGCAGGCTTCCCGCATGGCCGTGAGGCACATCTTAGACAGATAATTGAAGGAATCATCATAAATGACCAAGTAGTTGGGTTGCTCTTTCAGCAAATACGGCTCTATTTCCCGAGGGCTGTGTTTGAGGCTGCTGTCAAACAACACGGTGTCAAACCCCTCTGCCTGCATCATACCGGCCGCTAAGATCGTATTGTAGGGCGGATAAGGTTGTTGCGCTTTCCACTGCTTAGGATCAAGCCGATAAAAGTAAGAATGGGCAAAAAGTATTTTTTTTGACTCAGGCATTTTGTCCGACAACGCATTTTTGAGTATAATCCTGCACTCGCTCCCTGTATCCTTTTAAAATAGTGGGGTAATTGTCCGTAGTGTGCGATTTGGCTACGTGTTTTTGAAAATTAAGATAATATTTCGGGTTATCAAAAAGTTTGGGGTCGTGCCGTTTTTTATTGATGGACAGCGTTTTTTTCAACAACCAAGTATCTAACCGATCACCAAAAGAATTATTAAAAAGGCTTTCTGCCACCTTTTGCATAACGGGCCGGCTTTTATACACTTCTATCGTTTTTCTCTTGGGAAAATTCGGAAAGAAATCGGCTACCCAATCATTCTTATCCCGAATCGCAGTATAATATTCCTCTCCGTAAACAGGGATCAAAGTGGAGATTTCCGTCGCAATAAAAAGGCTGTGGTCTTCAAAGGTCAAATGATCGCTGTCAATGATGTAGTTAAAACAAAAGAACTTAGTACTGTTCAGCAAAAAAATCTTTTTGAATAAAATACAGGCCAAACGCGCAATCCAGAGGCGATTGGGAGCCGCAACAATGAAAAAATCAATATCGCTGTCTTTGTCCATACAGTCTTTGGAGATAGAGCCGGACAAAAAAAGGCCTCTGATATACGGAAAATTGGCTACGATCTTGGCAATGAAGCGCGCCTTGGGGATTGATTTTTCAGCTAATTGATTTCTTTGAATACGAGCTGCTACAATCGAAGAGTTATTTTGTAAACTATAAAACGGACCAAACCGAAAAATTTTGTTGGCAGCCAACAAGCCTTTTATCCCTCTTTCTACCTCTTCTTTGCTCAACTTGCTTCTTTCATACAATTCTTCTTTGGTAAGCGGGTACTGAAACATGTCATAATAAATCAGCACTTTCAGCAGCTCGTCGCAATCGTTGTTCATGAAGCAGTAAGGTATAGAGGAACATTCATTAAAAACATTACGTACGGCGAATCAGTCTCACCGGTTGCGTACACCGTGTTTTTTTAATCTAAAAAAGCCTTCAAACGTTAAAACAACAACGTCGGCGAGCAATTCCATTGTGGGCTTGGAGCCTCGCCGACGTTCAAAAACGTTCAGTTCAGAATTTGCTCAATTTCCGCTAACTCTTCGGGGCTGAAAAATTGATTATCCAGGCATTTCAACGAATCATGCAATTGAGAAACGCGACTCGCTCCAATCAGCACGGAGGTAACGCGCGTATCTTTCAGCAGCCACGCCAACGCCATTTGCGCTAAGGTTTGGCCGCGTCCGAAAGCCAGCGCATTGAGTTTTTCGATTTTTTGCAGCGTCTCAGGCGTGATTTGGCTCGTTTTGAGGAAGCCGTGTTCTTTTGCCGCTCTCGAATCACCCGGAATTCCTTTCAGGTATTTATCCGTCAGAAGTCCCTGTGCCAACGGTGAAAAAGGAATACATCCCACGCCCGTTTCTTCCAGCACGTCCATCAAACCGCCTTCTACCCAACGCTCAAACATCGAATATTTGGGCTGATGAATCAGGCAGGGAGTTCCGAGTTCCTTTAAAATTTGAATGGCTTTGGCTGCATCTTCCGCTGAGTAGTTGGATATACCCACGTAGAGTGCTTTGCCCTGACGAACAATACTGTCCAAGGCCCCCATGGTTTCTTCCAAAGGAGTGTTCGGGTCCGGGCGGTGCGAGTAGAATATATCCACGTACTCCAGTCCCATGCGTTTGAGGCTTTGGTCACAACTGGCTATGACGTATTTCCGCGAACCCCATTCCCCGTACGGTCCGGGCCACATCAGATAACCGGCTTTGGAGGAAATAATGAGTTCGTCGCGGTAGGCTGCAAAATCTTTTTTCAGCAAAACCCCGAAATTTTCTTCGGCCGAGCCGGGCGGCGGACCGTAGTTATTGGCTAAGTCAAAATGCGTGATGCCGGCGTCAAACGCTGCCCGGAGAATGGCTCGGTAGTTTTCAAAGGTATCTACGCCTCCGAAATTGTGCCACAATCCCAATGAAACAGCGGGTAATCTCAGGCCGCTTTTGCCGCAACGACGGTAGGACATTTGCTCATAACGAGCGGAGTGGGGTAAATAGGTCATGGAGTAATTGTATGAGTTGTGAGTGCCGAGTGCTAAGTGCCGAGTTCCGAGTGTAAAGTTCCGAGTATCGAGTACTGATTGGCTTTTTTTAGACTATTCAAATTTCTGCTTTACGGTTTTGCCGGGCCAATCGTCGGTTCGGAAGGAAGAAGCAGGTAATCCTTCTTTGTTGTACAGATTGGCATCGTCGGGCGAATCGGCCCAAGCATAGCGAACGGCTACCGGTTTTTGTCCTTTGGGATGATAGACCTCCACTTTGTAGCCTACGATCTCCGCTTTGGCATAATAAAACACTTTGTCTTCACCCGCTATCTCAAATCCTTTGACGTAGCCGTATTTGTCTTTAGCCACCAACTCTTCGCCGGCAAAATCAAAAGTAACTACGGCGCGGTCTTCTTCAAACTCAACCGATTTGTACATAGGCCCCGAATGCACTACCTCCTGTTCAAAATCAAGCTTCAGGGCATTCAGTGCCAAGCGGTGGCCTACGTCCTGTTTGTTGGTGGGGTGAATGTCTTTCGGGTTGCCAATGTCGGTAATGACGGCCATGCCCGTTTTAGGAAGGCTCAGTGTCATGGCTTGCGCTTCGCGCAATTCGGCCCAATTGCTGCCTTGGTTGCTGTTTTGAAAACTGCCGAAATTGGCCAATTGAACAAAATAGAAGGAAAAATCATCATCCCAGCGTTTTCGCCAATCCCGGATCATCAACGGAAAGGTTTGACGATACTGATAGGCCCGTCCCGCATTGGCTTCGCCCTGATACCATAAAGCGCCGCGAATGGCAAACGGTATCAGCGGCGCGATCATCCCGTTATAGATGGTGGTACCTACGTTATTGCTGCTGTGGTTATAGGTATGCGGTTCGGCAAAAGCAGGCATCAGATACCAGTCGGAGGCTAAGCTTACTTTCCCGTCTTTTGAACTCACAAACAGATCATCAGGGGTACCGTTCACACCAAGGCCGTACCACGGAAACTGCACCATGTTCCCGAATTTGACCACCAGTTGATTTTTTCCCGCCTTCCACGTATTGGCGGGCAACGTGATTTTGCGCGCCCCTTCCATCGTTCCCTGCGATACCAACTGCCCATTGAGGTAGATCTCGTTGAAACTGTCCTGAATTCCTAACCCCAGCGTCGTAGTTTGCTCGGCCATTTCCTGCGATATTTCTACTGAAGTGGCCATAAAACCTTTTCCCCGAAACATCCAAATCCCTTTCCAATCCCATTGTCCCAACGGGCTGTCGGTATGGAGCCAACGGGAAAAATCATAACCGGCTTCCGTGTATTTTTTTTCATCAGCAAGCGTAGGCAGGTTTTCACTTTTCAGCAATTGCTTGCGCATTTTGAGGTCGAGCGCGGCATCGGCTTCTTCCCACGTTTTGGGAAGATGTTGGGCGTACGAGTTCAATTCTTCGTTGGTCTCCATGGCCTCTTTGCTGATCCAACCTTCCACCTGCGACCCACCCCACGACGAATGCAACAGCCCGATAGGCACGTTTAGTTTTTGGTATAATTCACGGGCAAAGAAAAACCCGACGGCGGTAAAATTGCCGACATTTTCTTCGTTGCAAATTTTCCACTCGCCCGAAGTCAAATCCGATTGCGGCAGCATAGTAACTTCGTGCGCTACAAAGAAGTGGCGTATTTGCGGAAAATCGGCATTTTTCTTTTCTACTTTGAAATTATCGGCCTGCCTTACCGGCCATTCCATGTTGGATTGCCCCGAACAAAGCCACACTTCGCCCATCAAAATATCGTTGACTTCCACTTTACCCGACTTCGCCGTGATGACCATTTGGTGAGGTCCGCCCGCTTCCATCGGTGCCAATTTGACCATCCATTTACCGGAAGCATCGGCCGTAGCTATCTGCTTTTGCCCGGCCAAGGTCACCGTTACCTTTTCTTTCGACTTGGCCCATCCCCACACGGGTACCGGTTTTTGACGTTGCAATACGACGTGATCCGAAAACAAACGGGCCAATTTGAGTTGGGCCAAACATTCGATTTGAAGCAGAAAAAAGCAAAAAAGCAGAAGTCTTTTCATTAAAAATGAACAGTTTATTGATTTAACACTTGAAGCGATAAGATAGGTAAGTCCGGCTCCGGCAGTCGCCTTTCCCCTACTTATTACCTTCTGAAAGTACTTTTTTAAAGTATTTTCCTTGCCTTGTAGGGGTAAAATTCCAATCGGAAAACATACGCGGAGCCCATTGATTGTCAAATACCCACACTACCCAACTGATGCCTCGCTCGGCGGTGTATTTGGTGATGGCATCACCGTACGACTCATCGCTGATGACGGGTACATGAGCCCCTTGCTCTTCTGCTCCGCAATAACCGATCTCTGTAAGCAACAATGGGTATTTTTCTGCCACAAATCCCCAATCGGTCGGCCATTTTTCTTCCCAAGGCTTCCCTCCTTTTTTCATCGGATAAGGATGGCTCACGTAGGCAATGCCCGGTGCATTGATCGGATTTTCTTTTACGGGAGTCAGATCATACGCCCAATTGAAGCCCGCTACCAGCGGAATGGCTTCGTTGCCGTGGGCTCGAATAATGCCGATCATTTCTTCGTTCAGCTCTTTCCATTGCTCCCACGTACACGTTCCCCACTTCCCGCCGGATGTGGTAGGTTCGTTAAACAATTCAAAAAAAGCGACGGTGGTATTGCCCTTAAAATGTTCGGCCATTCTCCGCCAAAAATCAAAGGTCTCTTTTTGGGTCGTATCGTACATATCGGCTTGATACATCTCTGTTCGCAGGTTACCGATAGAATGCCAATCAATAATGACGTACATTCCCAATTCGGTCGCCCAAGCTACCCCTTCATCCAGCAGTTTGATATACGCGGCTTTCCCTCGCTGCCGCCAAGCGGTAGGATGCACGGGAAAGCGCACAATATTGGCTCCCCAATTTTTAATTTCCTGAAAAAACGCTTTGTTCCAATGTCCTTTGGTGTGCAGGTTGTCGGGGTCGGCAATGTTCATTCCCCGAAAAACTACCGTTTTTCCGTCGGATGTCACGAATTTATTGCCTTCTACTTTGATTTTTTTGAGCATTGTTTGGGCAATAACGTTAGTGGAAAGGATGATGGAGAGCAGGATTATGGATAAAAAGTACTTCATACAATAATGGTTCTATTTTATGGTTATAACCGGTCTATGGGCAGACTTGGAAAGTTTTCACCAACTTTCCAAGTCTCAATTGGTCAGCGTTTTTTGTAATGCCGCCACTTGGTCTTTACTGCATTTTTTACATACAACGGGGGCGATTTTGGTAGCGGATTTGTATTGATTTCCTTTAAATTTGGGCAGATTGACAGTTAAAACGCTGTCGCACCGCAACAGAGTTGAACCTTTACTCAGTTCAAAATAATTGTTTTCCGGCAGGATATTTTTGAAAGAAGTCGCAGTAAAGGAAATCAACCACCAAATTGGAATAAGGAATACAGTCGTCATCGGTAAAAAAAAATAAGAACTGCCAAATATCGCTCATGGGGCGCAGAATCGCTAACTCCCTTCGGCGGGCTTATTTTATAAATTCATCTACGTTGTTTTTATCAATTTCAATCAGGCCGGTATTGACCGAATAAGGTAACGCGTGGCTCCCTGCCTCAATGTAATTTTTCGGAAATGCATTTACGTGGTGCACCATGTCAAACAGAAATTGCGCCCCGTACCAAACGAAGGTTTCCCGCTTTTGCTCTACTAAAAACTGCAACACCCCTTCTTTCAGCAATTTAAGCAAAATCGGACTTGCATCCACATTGGTACCGATGACTTTCCCGATGCGGTTCCTCTTCTTGATTCCCGGCCCAATTCCCGGTCCCGTTTCAGACGTAAAACCCGCAACAGCAATTAAATCCGGGTAACTGCTGATCAGATCAGAGGTAAGGCGGGCCGTTTCTTCGGTGGAATTATGCGTTTTGAATTTTCCCGGAAATTGAAGGTTGGGGTATTTTTTCAGCGCTTCCTGCCATCCTCTGAACCTGTCCTGTTGGTTGCTTTGGGCTAATATGCCGACACAGGCCACTTTTCCTTTTTTACCCGCAGCCAATTTTTTGACTCCTCGGGCTTTTCCCCACGCTTTAAATGCCGCTTGGTCGTGCGTCACAACCCTCTGACTTCCAACAATACCTCCGGTTGAACGGCAGATTGACGAGCCTGCTTGGCTAAGTCACGACCCACCATGAATTTGAGAATACTGCCGGGGTTGATCTGGCCGCTGTTTTCTTTTAAAATCACCTCAAATCACTTCCTTTTCTTCAAAAACTTCCAATTTCCGGCATTCACTATTTTGAGCCAATCCTTCGAGATCTGTGTCTCCGTCAGTCGCTCTGCATAATGTCGCTCCCATGTCTGCGGATTGACCCAAAACGTTTGCGACGGGGTGGTGCCTATTCGTTCAAAACCCAACCGTTCATAGCCGCGACCATCCGACCAATCACGGTCGGCGTAGGTCATGATGTCGTCAGGATTGACTTCCCCGATAAAGGCTTTTAACAGTTTATCTAATCCTCCGACCACGGTACAATCGACACGATTGGCAAATCGGATCAATTCAAAAGAACGATACGACCGCCCATCGCGAAGGATGGATTTGCCGCCGCTGAATGAGGCCGCTGCGACCAATACTTCGGCCGATCCGTTAAAAGCCGACCGCAAGGCCGCCGCCGGCCCTTCCTGCCGGATGATTCTTTCGTAGTGTTTCGGCAAAAAAAGACCGTACTTGTACTTGGCCGTCGTCGTGACTTGGAGGTGGTTGTCTTGAATAAACCGGTCGAAGGTGGGTTTGTCGATGCGTCTTACTTTGGTCAATCGAGCGGGAATACGTTGGGTTTGACCGAAAGCCGCCCGCAAACGCGATTGCACCACGGCCGGCTTAGTACGCCATACATCTTCCCACAAATGAATGATCTTCAGGCCTTTTTCAGCCATAACATCGGAGATGTCGGCAAAACAGGAAATTTCGGTCTTGGTCGGCAACGTGCTTGGGGAGATACAATGAATGACCAACTTTCGATCGTCCGCATAAAAAGCGGGAAAAGGGAGACCAAGGGTGGCATTTCCCCTCACTTCTGAGGACAGCGCTCGAAGGAAATCCCCAACTTCCTGCGCAAAAACCGGTACCGGATTCAAACCCATAAAATGTTTTTCAAGCGAATGTACGTTAGATAAATCACTGCCTAACTTTTTATAATAAGTTGATAAACAATTCTCAAAAATGGGCGTTTTTGACCATTTTAGCGTCAAAACCCCTAAGACAAAACGAATAATGGCTGCTGAAAAATGGCTCGAAGATAAAACAATTGTCGTCATTGGCGGAACGACGGGGCTCGGATTGTCAGCGGCGAAGGCTTTTGTCACTCAAGGTGCCAAGGTGGTAGTCGTTGGTCGAAATCCGGACAGTTGTGAAGAAGCCCGAACACAACTCGGCACGTCGGTTGCGACGGTCATTCAGGGCGACGCCTCCCAACCCGATACGGCCGAAAAAGCCATTCAGGAGGCAATCCGTGCCTATGGCCGTTTGGACGGAGTCTACCACGTGGCAGGCGGCAGCGGTCGAAAATTCGGTGACGGACCGCTCCACGAGCTTACTTTAGAAGGCTGGAATCAAACCTTTGAACTGAACCTCACTTCTTTGATGCTCTCCAACCAAGCCGCTGTCCAACAGTTTTTGCGCCAAAAAACGGCCGGCACTATCCTCAACATGGGCTCGGTTTTAGGATACTCCCCCTCCCCCGGTTATTTTACCACTCACGCTTATGCCGCCGCCAAATCGGCCATTATCGGTTTCTCCAAATCCATTGCCGCTTACTATGCCAAAGACAATATCCGCATCAACGTATTAGCCTCTGCACTCGTAGAAACACCCATGAGCCAACGGGCTTCTCAAAACGAGGTCATCCTGAATTTTGTCAAAACCAAACAACCCCTGGACGGCGGTCGCAACGGCCTGCCTGCCGACTTGGACGGGGCTGCCGTCTATTTTATGTCAGACTACTCCCGTTTCACCACCGGTCAGCTCTTAGCCGTAGACGGAGGCTGGGGCGTGACGGAAGGACAGTATTGAGTTTACAGTTTTTAGGTTTGGAGTTTACGGTTTTTAGGTTTTGAAGATGGCTACAATTGAGCGTTTTGAAGATTTACAATGTTGGCAAAAAGCACGCGAATTGAGTATTGAGGTTTACGAAATAACCAAAGCAGGCAATTTCGCAAAGGATTTTGAAATGAAAGGGCAAATACGAGCTGCCAGTGGTTCAATCATGGATAACATTGCAGAAGGTTTTGACCGTGGCGGGAGAGACGAATTTAAACAGTTTTTAACTATTTCCAAAGGTTCAACAGGTGAGGTAAAGTCGCAGTTATACCGAGCATTAGATCAACGATATATAAACGAGGAGAAATTCAACAAAATGTACGACAAGGCAAATGTCATTGCAAAACAGATTGATGCCTTGAGGAATTATTTGCTCAAAACTGAAATTAAAGGCCGACGATACAAAAAACCCTAAACCCCAAACAGTAAACCCTAAACAGTAAATGAATTGGTTTGTTAGGTTATACACAACCCCACCCTAAATCCCTCCCCTTTCAGTGGAGGGACTTCTTGCAGCTCCCTTTCTCCTGAAAGGGGCCGCGGCGGCGGACCGCAAGGGCCGGGGATAGGGGTTAAAACGATAGGTACAACTTTGTAAACCAATTCAAGTAAACCCTAAACAGTAAACAGTAAACCCTAAATTATGAAAACAGCAATCGGCATAGACCTTGGCGGTACCAACGTGAAAGGGATATTGGTAAATGAAACGGGGGAAATATTGAAACAACATTACGTGGCCACCCACGACGACCCCGAAGGAAAATGGCGCGAAAATGTCTTGGAAATGGTCCGCTATTTAAGAAATTATTGGCAGGAGCCTATTCATGCCATCGGAATGTCGTCTCCGGGTTTGCCCGATTCGGAAAACTCCTGCATCTCTTTTTTGCCCAATCGCCTCAACGGCCTCGAAAATTTTGACTGGAGTACTTATTTCGGGCAGCGTACGTACCTTCTTAATGATGCCCATTCGGCGTTGATGGCTGAAGCGAGTTTCGGAGTCGCCAAAGGCTTCAAAAATGTGGTTTTACTAACTCTCGGCACGGGCGTAGGCGGCGGTTTGCTTATCAATGGTCAACTCTATCAGGGATTGAGCCAAATGGCGGGCCACTTAGGACATCTTTCCCTCAATGCCACCGACGACGAAACGAGTATTGTCGGTATGCCGGGCAGTTTGGAATATGCCATCGGGAATTATTCCGTTGGGAAACGTTCTAAAAATAAATTTGAATCTACGTGGGAGTTGGTGGAGGCTTATCGAAAAGGGGATGCTTGGGCTACTCTGGTTTGGCTAACGTCCGTTCAAAAATTGGCCGTGGCGTTGAGTTCGTTGGTCAATGCTTTTTCTCCCGAATTGATCGTTTTGGCCGGCGGTATCACCTTTGCCGATGATGCCCTTTTCGGTCCCTTAAATCAATTGATGGAATTTTATGAATGGCGACCCGGTGGCAAACAAACCCCTATCATCCAGGCGCATTTCGGTGATATGGCGGGTGCGATCGGCGCAGCCGGTTTTGCTTTGTCGAAAATGAAATAGAACACGGATGGAACGGATTCAATAGATTAAAAACGGATAAAAAATATGTTACATTCTGATATAACGAATGCTATTATTAAAGCTTATTATTTGGTTTATAATGAATTAGGATATGGTTTTTTAGAAAAAGTATAGGAACGAGCCTTATTATTTGAATTACGAAGCAGAGGGTTGATGTGCGAAAGTCAAATACCTATTAAAGTCTATTACAAAGGTTTTGAAATGGGAGATTACTACGCTGATTTAATTGTTGAAAATACCGTGATTATTGAGTTAAAAGCAGCAGAAGTGTTAGCAATGGAACATGAAGCACAATTAACAAACTATCTCAGAGCAACAGATAAAGAAGTAGGACTGTTGCTTAATTTTGGCAAAAAACCGGAGTTTAAACGAAAGATCTTTGAAAATCGCTTCAAACCAAATTTCAAACCCTAATCCGTTCAAATCCGTCAAACCCGTTCAATCCGCGTTCTATAAAAAACAAATAAATGACTGTCATTGAAGAGTACCTGAAAAAGTGTAAAAATATTTTACAAACCATTGAAAATCAACAGCCTCAAATTCAAACAGCGGCCCAATGGTTTGCCGATTCTATCCTGAAAGGACGCATGGTCCACGTCTTCGGCAGCGGCCACAGTCGGATCATGGTCGAAGAAATGTGGCCTCGTTACGGCTCCTTTGCCGGGTTCAATCCTATTGTGGAGCTATCGCTTACTTTTCATAATTTAGTGGTAGGGGCCAACGGTCAGCGCCAAGCCATGTTTTTGGAGAATGTTCCGGGTTTAGCCGAACGTATTTTGCGCAATTTTGATCTGTCTGACTCCGATACAGCGTTGGTCATTTCGTCGTCCGGTACCAATATCGTTCCCGTAGAAATGGCCGAAATTTTCCAACAACGCGGTATCAAAGTAGTGGCTTTGGTGACGTCCCAACATTCGGCCGCCAGTTCTTCCAAACGGGCCGACGGAAAAAAGTTGACCGATTTTGCCGATTTGATACTCGACACCGGAGCGCCTGTGGGAGACGCCATGGTGTATGTTCCGGAATTGGACACGCCCGTAGCCCCCGGCTCTACCGTGGGAGGAGCCACCCTCATCAATTGTCTGAAAGCGGAAACCGCCCGCCTGCTTACCGAAGCCGGCCATCCGCCCAAAGTATTGAGCGCTGCCGTCGTGGTAGGTTCCCAACGAGCCGTGGAGCTGTTTGAAGCCGCCTACGACGAACACGCGCATCGCATCGCCAAAATGTACGAGAAAGTAGGGGCAGCAAGTTATGTTTCCCACCCAAACACGATTTGACATTATGACTCTTACGATTCGACAAGCTCAGTTTTCTGACCAAGAGGCGGTTTGGGAAATCATTGCACCGGTCATTCGGGCGGGAGATACCTATATGCACGCCCCCGACTCATCGCGCGAGAAAATGCTTACGTTGTGGTTTAATACCGACAAATACACCTACGTCGCAGAGTGGGAAGGAAAAACGGTCGGCACTTTTTTCCTGAAAGCCAACCAACCCGACTTGGGAAGCCACGTGGTCAATGCCGGCTACATGGTGCATCCCGATTTTCGCGGACGCGGTATTGCCGAACAATTGTGTCGTTTTTCGTTAACGGAAGCGAAGCGTTTAGGATTCAAAGCCATGCAATTCAACTGTGTCATTGCCACCAACGAAGTAGCCGTACGACTTTGGCAAAAATGCGGTTTCAGTATCATCGGTACCCTTCCCAAAGCATACCAACACCAAACGCTCGGCCTCGTCGATGCCCACGTCATGTATCAGTGGCTATAAGGTAAGAACGGCACACAGGTCTCACAAACGTTTGACCCGGACCAACCATCTAACCCACTAAAACCTAAAACTGTAAACTCCAAACTGTAAACTCCAAACTGTAAACTTTCAAACGACTATGCAACCTCTCCCCATAAAAACCACCGTCGTAGGCTCTATGCCATTTCCCGGTTGGCTCGAATTTGCGAGCCTGAACCTCGACCGGTTCGGCGCGGCCGACATTGCCGAAATGATCGACGACGCCGTCATTGCCGCTATTCACGACCAAGTATCGGCCGGATTGGATGTCATTACCGACGGTGAGCAAACACGGCTGGATTTTAATTTATCGTTTTACGGATTCATCAAAGGCATTCAAAACGACGCCTCCGAAACGCGAAAATACGGCCCTCCGGCCCACGACCAACGCGGCAAAAACAGCATTGTTGAACCGCTTACGGCTCCTAAGGGTTTGGGGGTGGTAGAAGAATACAAACGCCTCAAGCGTCTGGCGCCCGAAGGGCAAATGATCAAAATGTCGATTCCCGGCCCTTATACCCTCTCCGGTCGGCTTAACCCCGGCAGTATTTACAAAGACCGCTGGGAGGTGACGGAAGCCTTGTTGCCCTTAGTGCGTAAAGAAATCGAAGAGTTAGTAGCTTTGGGAGTGCCCGAAATTTGCGTAGATGAGCCTTCCATGAGTTGCTACGCCTACCGCGAAGACACGAAGCGTTTTGTGGATATTTTCAACCGAACTGTCGCACCCGGCGTTGGCAAAACGCGTCTTTCCATGCACCTCTGCTTCGGCAATTACAAAGGTCGCTCGGTCGGCAAAAAGACCATTGCGCCCATGCTTCCCGATTTTATGGACATGACCGTGGACGAACTTCACTCCGAAATGACCGTGTTGAATTTTACCGATGTGCATTTACTGGAGCGTTTCGCCGAAAAAATGGACGTAGCCGTGGGGGTCATTGACGTAAAAAGCTACTACATCGAAACCGCCGAAGACGTAGCCGAACGCATCCGTAAAGTATTGCCTTTTGTACCGGCCGAAAAACTCGCCGTGGCCCCCGACTGCGGCATGAGTCAAACCGCCCGCTGGGCCACCAAACAAAAACTGAAAGCCATGTGCGACGGAGCCAAATTGGTGAGGGCTGCCCTGTAATTTGATTCTTTTCAAAAGGTAAGTTTTCGTTGAAATCATGTTTTACTTCCGACTCACAAAGGCATTTCCTTTGATGTAAAACCGATACGGTAAATCTGCGCCTTGGGTAATCCCGATACGGGTAGCGGTCACCATGTCAAAACCGCCCGTCAGGCCGGGGAGAATAGACAACGAGCCATCCATGAGCGAACTTTCGTTGTGCGCCGGGATCGAAATCCCCATCGCCTGTACCAATTTGGCGGGACCGTTACATAGGTGGTGAATGTCAAATGCCGAAGGTCGAAGTCGTTTATCGTGCATTTTCGCCATTCTTCGGGCTTTCATCAATTCGATACCTTCGGTGGGCTCCAAAGCACGAATCAGCACGGCTTCTCCCCGCCCCTCTTCGGCACTGACAATATTGACGCAGTAGTGCATTCCGTAGATTTGGTACACATAGACTGTCCCGGCTTTTCCGAACATCGCCGCATTTCGCGCCGTTTTCTTTCGATAAGCATGACAGGCGGGATCATCCGTAAGATAGGCTTCCGTTTCCACAATGATGCCGGCTGTTCGGCCTTCGGGGCTGTCATGAACCAACGTACAACCAAGCAACTTTTGAGCAAGAAGCAACGTATCGTATTGGTAATAGAAATCTTGGTGAAAACGCGGCATGAATATTCCCTTTGGCTATTCGACAAAAATACAAACCGGGTAGAATTTTAACTACTTTTGATTTTCAGTAAAACCTCCAACAAACAAATGCGTACCGGCGCGGGGCTTCTTCTTTTGCTTTTAAGCTGCCTGATCTCAGCCAAAGCCCAGCGTATTTACGGTGGGCAGATCGACCGTCGTATTATTGAAATCACCCAACCTTACTCTTACGGGGTCGGTTGTACTTTTTTTGCCGATAAAGCCGGCTATGATGCTCTACCGGCCAAACTTCGTTTCAGTATTTATCGAAAAAAAGACCATCAGTTTATTCGAGACCATGTAGCCGATAAAAGCAACGACATCAGCGGCAGTAACTCTACGGTTTCCTGTGACAAAAGCCTAAAAACCGAATATTTATTTGTCCGATATAACTTTAATTTAACCCTCAAACCTCAGGATTTTTCTGACCCGGAAGGCTATTATATCATCAATGACCCGGTAGGGCCGCGTAATCCGGCCGACAACGTCGCCTCCTCTCAAATGGTATTATATCACTGGTTTGCGCCGCAGTATTTGTGGGAATATTTTGAACCGGTCGAGACCGGCAAAACCACACCGCAGTGGGTACCCGATTCGTTTAACTATTTTTGTGCCAATGCTGAAACCAATTTCAGTTTGCAGGTAGTATCGGTTCCCTTAAAAACCGGCCTGAACCGTACCACTTTTAATTTAGTACTGACCAATGCCACTCCGCTCACAGGAAGTACGGGAACACCCGCTTACCGCAAAGTGGACTGGAAGCCGGGTTTTTCAGACAATCAAATGATACCGGGAGGTAATTTTAATATTCCTCCGTTGCCTCCCAATATTTTTGGCGGAAATGGGCAAACCAATATTGTAATTTCTGCCAAACCCACTCGTTCGGGTGTCTATTCGGTCGGTTTTTTGCTGCAACACAGCCGCGCGGGCGTCAAACTCAGTGAAACTTATCGTGAATACCAAATTCAGGTGGAAGATTGTTTACCTCCCCCGCCGGCTGTGATACGTATCAGTGAAGTAAATCGCCCCACGACAGCTGCTTCGCCCGTTCTTTGTAAAGGGAAAACAGTTCAGCTCAATGCGGGGGCCAATCAAGCCGGCATCACCTACGAATGGTTTAAAGAAGGCGTCCTGATTACGGGCCAAAAAGACTCGGTCCTGTTGGTCAATGAGGAAGGAAGTTATAAGGTAATCTTAAAGAAAAAAGGCTCCTGCAATCCCTCCGAATCGCCCGCGTTGGCCATTAAAGTGGTACCCAACCCTTCTGTTACCGCTTCGTCGTCGGTGCCGAGCGGGTTGTTATGTGCGGGTAGCTCTATGCAATTAACGGCCTCTTCTCCCGACAAAAACCTAAAATACCAATGGCTGCTCGACAGTCTTCCCATCGCCAACGCTTCCTCTGCCGGATACGAAGTTAAAAGTATAGGCAAATACAGTGTGCAGGTCACCGACCCTAACGGTTGTATCGGTACCTCCCCGCCGTTTGAAGTAAAACCTTATGCTCAATCTGCCATTACACTTCAGCCGATTTCTGCCCGATGCAGCAATGATACGGCCCGGATAAAACTGATCGGGGCTCCTGCCGGGGGGATTTTTTCGGGGCTCGGGGTCTCTGCCGAAGCTTTCAGCCCTAAAGCTGCCGGCCCGGGGAAACACGAAATCACGTACACCGTGAATCAACCGGGTTCCTGTATTAACGGAACAGCCAAGCAAACGGCGGAAGTAGTGGCCGTGCCGCCGGTCAACTTAGGCCCGGATGCGGAAATTACGGGCAACGGCAGTGTCAAACTCAATCAAAACGGCAATTTGGGACCGGGTTATACCTATCAATGGACACCGCCCGTCGGCTTGGATAATCCAACGATTGCCTCACCGTCGGCAAGTCCGGAACAAACTACCGTTTATCGTCTGAAAGTAACAGACGCTGCCGGGTGCTCCAATGAAGCGACGATCACGGTCGGTATTGCCAAAGGGGTACACATCCCCGATGTTTTTACGCCTAATGCCGATGGCCTCAACGATACGTGGGAAATCCGGGGATTGGAGGAATATCCGGAAACGGAAGTATTGGTTTATGACCGCTGGGGTCATGCCGTTTTTCGATCCTCACCGCAAACCAAAACCACCTTTGACGGCACTTTCAACGGCACAGCCCTGCCTGCGGGAAGTTATGCTTATCTGATTCGTCTTCAGCCGCAGGGGCATTCTTTTCGGGGGCACTTACTGCTTCTGCGTTGATGTTTTTACGCCAACAGTTCCAGAATATCTTCTTTGGTCAGCGATTTTACAAAGCTTTCCTCGGTCGTGATGAGGTTATTAAAGAGCTGTTGTTTACTCTGCTGCAAATCCAGGATCTTTTCTTCTACCGAATTTTTTGTGATAAATTTATAAGTAATGACGGTCTTTTGCTGCCCGATGCGATGCGCGCGATCTACCGCCTGTGCCTCAATGGCCGGATTCCACCACGGGTCTAAAATAAAGACGTAATCAGCTGCCGTAAGATTGAGCCCAAGCCCCCCCGCTTTGAGAGAAATCAGGAAAATTTGAATCGTGTCGTCTTGTTGAAACCGCTCCACTTGGCCCTGCCGATCGGTGGTAGAGCCGTCTAAATAAGCATATTTGATTTTTTGTTCGTCCAAATACCGCCGTATGATGTTCAAGTGTCTCACAAATTGACTGAAAATCAAAACTTTATGCTTTTCACTCAACAATTCTTCCAATTTTGATTGTACTTCTTCCAACTTTCCGGAATCCCCTTCGTAACCTTCATCGATCATGCGCGGATGATTGGCCAATTGGCGCAGTTTGGTCAAACCCTGCAAAACGACCATTTGTGACTTGGCCACCCCTGCTTCTTCAATGCTTTCCAGAATAAAATTACGGTAATATGACTTCGTTTCTTCGTAGCGTTGTTCCTGTTCTTCAGCCATTTCGCAATAATGCACACTTTCTACTTTCGGGGGCAGATCCAAGGCCACCTGTGATTTATGCCGACGGAGCAAAAACGGTTTGATCAGGGCATACAATTTCTTGGTTCGCTGTTCGTCATGCTGTTTTTCGATCGGTATTTGAAAATGCGACCGAAAGTAGGATTGACTTCCCAATAATCCGGGATTGACAAAGGTCATTTGGGTCCAAAGGTCCATCGTGGTATTTTCCAAAGGTGTCCCGGTCAAGATCAATCGGTGTCGTGCTTCCAACTCCATAACCGCCTTGGTAATGTGCGACGAAGGGTTTTTGATTGCCTGCGATTCATCCAAAATAATGTAATTGAAACGATAGACCTTCAGCAAGTCCACATCAATACGTACAATACCGTAGGAGGTCAATATCAGATCATAATGATCAAAATAGCTCAGATTTTTATCGCGATAAGTGCCGGTATAGACCAGTACACGCAGTTGAGGCGTAAATCTTTTGGCTTCCAATTCCCAGTTATATAACAGTGATGTGGGCATCACCAACAATGAGGGATGGGTCACTCCTGTTTCTTTTTGGTACTGAAGCATCGCCAAAGTAGTCACGGTTTTTCCCAAACCCATATCGTCGGCCAAACATCCGCCGAAACGATAATTACTCAAAAAATTGAGCCAATTGTATCCTGCCTTTTGGTACGGCCGCAACGTTCCCTGAAAACCCGAAGGCAGCGCCTGCTCTTCTATTTCGCTGAAATTCAGCAGATTTTCCAGTTTTCGGTTCATGACCACCGTAGCCAAACTGTCTTCGGCAAACTCCTGTACCAAAGCCAAGTGATGTTTCCGGAGGGTGAGTTGTCGGCTGTCCGGGTCATACTCGGCAAAAGCAAACAGTTCGGAGTACTTAGTCAGCCACGTTTCCGGAATCACGGCAATTTCGCCGTTGGGCAGCGTAAATTCTTTTTTTCGGGCTAATATAAGATTACGAAGCTTGATAAACGGAATTTCAAAACTGCCGAAACGTACGGTAGCGTAAACATCAAACCAATCATGGGTTTCCTGAACGGAAATAGCAATGGACGAATACCCCAAAAAATACCGCTTGGGATTTTCGGTATTTTGCTGCAACAATACGCCTGCTTCCTGCAACTTGAAATGTTGCGACTGTATCCATTCAAAAGCTTCGTTTTTGGGCAAAATGCAGCGTCCTTGGCCGATATTCAATCCTAATTCCTTCAAAAAAAGAATTTTTTCTTTTTCCACTTTCAGGTTACGCCGTACTTTATGAAACAGGTAATGATCGCCCTTTTTCTCCAAACTGACATTGGCGTGGGCGGCAAAACTGTCAAATTTAAAATTGAAATCTCCGTAGCGAAACATCAGTTCAAAAACAACCTGTGTTTGCTCGTTTTCACCGGGTTCGTCCGCCGGTTTCGGGCTGTCAAAAAGCGTAGGTACGGCAGAGGGGGCTGACCCGTTTTCCGAAATATTCAATACGGGCAGCAACTCGGCAGTTTCGTATTTTATATCAAAGCCTTTGGCATACACTTCATAAGTAGAAACCAAAGGAGCCACAAATCGTCGATAGTACTGTTCTTCTACATTTCGGGGGATGATAATGTGGTTTTTTGTCAAGAACGGACGGATTTTTTTCCCCTCTACGTGTTTA
>JAXLVD010000022.1:0-137021 GCA_046329125.1 Spirosomataceae bacterium
GGCTGACGTGCAGGTTGATGTCATAAAAAGAGGCGGTACTTTTGTTGAAGGAAGCATTTTCCAACCGACGAAATATCCAATTAGAGTAGGTGGAACGGCCGCCGAGAATAAAAGAAGATTTTTCTTTAATGATCGGGCCTTCTACCGAAAAGCGCCCGGTGAGCAGGCCGATGCCGCCCGACCCGACAAACTTTTTCTTGTTGCCGTCGCGGCCGTTAATTTCCAATACCGATGATAAGCGCCCGCCGTATTTGGACGGAATGGTACTTTTATACAATTCCACATCTTTGACCACGTCGGGGTTGAATGCCGAAAAGAAACCGAAAAGGTGGGAAGGGTTGTAAATGACAGCGTCGTTGAAAAGAATCAAATTTTGGTCGGTTGAGCCACCGCGAACGTTAAGCCCCACGCTGCTTTCACCCGCTGCTTTTACCCCCGGCAAGGTCATGACGGTTCGCAGCAGATCGGTTTCTCCGAAAGCAGTCGGCACCTGTTTCATGGTCTTAATGCTGAGCTTTATTTGACCCATTTGCGTACCGGCTACGTTCACATCCCGTCCGGCCGTAATAGAAACTTCCTTCAAAGCTGTTACACTTTCCTGCATTTCAATGTCCAATTTCCCGTCGCCGTACAATACCACGCGGCGGTAGGTGTCTCTCATACCCACACTTTTAATGCGGAGCGTATGCTTTCCGCGGGGAATTGTCAAGGAAAATAAACCCAAAGCATCGGTCGTAATTCCGATAGACGGCGACTCAATGTACACGGCCGCGCCGATGACGGGTTCACCCGTTACACTGTTTCGTACATAGCCCGAAATCGTTGATTTGCCTTCCGTAATCCGTTGTCGTTGCGCACCGATGTTGTACACTTTACTTTCGGCCGTTGAGAGCAATTTGTCCTGCTCTTCGGTGGTCGGAGCTACGTAGAGGTTTTTGTCAGCCTCCTCTTTATTGGTAAGGTCAAACAGATTGTCAGGAAGTTGTGTGATTAAGGCCTGATCGGAGGTGACAAAA
Organism: Spirosomataceae bacterium; assembly: GCA_046329125.1. Classification (GTDB taxonomy): domain Bacteria; phylum Bacteroidota; class Bacteroidia; order Cytophagales; family Spirosomataceae; genus Runella. The sequence continues at coordinate 1,017 of JAXLVD010000022.1, forward strand.
ACTCGTCCGTTGTCATCTATGGCGAATTTGAATTCTGTATCCTTGAAAACCTGTACCAACACCCCTAACAAGGCTTGGTCTTTTACCTCAAGGGTTATTTTCAGGCTGTCCAGAAGGGAGGCATCATAATAAAAAAAGCAGCCCGTTTGTGCTTCGGCTTCTTTCACAAACTGCTCAAAACTACTGTCGTTGAACGTGGCGGTCATTCGCTTCTCCGGTTTGGTTTGCGCCTGCAAAACCGAACAAAAGAACATCAACAGAGAAAATAAAAAGAACGCAGATTTTTTCATGGGTGGAGGAGTTGGTCGTATTTTGTGGCCATTTGTACAATGGCACTTTCGCGGGCTTTGCGGTATTTGATCCCTTGGTCGCGCAGGTGCTTTTTCAGGGCTTTTTTCTGCTCTTCCAAAAGGGAAAGTGCCGCTTTTTTAGAAGGAATGGGGTGATAGACTCCGTCTTTTTTGATGTAATAAAAATTTTTCGGCAGAAAATAGACGTTTACTCTATTGTTTTCGATTTGCTCCTGACGTTGTTTTACGCGTCGCGCCAACACCTGTAGTTTTCCGTCGTACAAAAGGTCATAAAAGCCCGTGGGTATATCCACTCCTGCCGCTTCATTGCGTTCAAGGCGGATAAATCGGTGGTTGAGGTAAGAAAAACGAGCTACTCGTTCACTTTGCAGTTGAATCAATCCCGATCGGTTTTGGTATTTGATGACTACCTTGTCTTTAACAATGTCGTACAGCATTGGTACCGCTTCAAACGATTGACTGTCGTAGAGAACAGACCCCGGGCTCCATTCTTCCGACTCGTAAAATTGATGGTCTTTGGAACGACTGTCGTATATGTGGTAGCGAGCCCCGTTGTATAAATGAGGTGATAGACTCGTAGCCGACTGATACAAGTCTAAAGGAAGCGAGTTTTTGGAAGTTGCCGAGCCGGATTCCGCCGTCTGTCCGCAGGCGGTAAAGCATACCAAAAAAAACGAAAAAAATCGGGGTAAAAATTTTTGCATAGAGTGTGATATAGTCTGAGAACGCTGTTTCTGATGATGCTAAAAGAACCGTTTTGAATTGGTTTACTGTTAAGTTACTTAAGGTTTTAAGAGCTTCTATCCGATATAATTACTGAACTTTTGCTTTACCGTTGGCTTTATTTTTTCAATACATACGTACTGCGATTATACGCAGCAAAACACCCCAAGCCGTTTTTGATATTGGACGGAATCAGGGACGGTTCCGAAAACGGGTTGTTTCGGTCGAAGCTCTGTACGGCACGGTGATAATCGTAATACGTTTTTTCACAGGAAATCAGGGTTAATTCTACATAACGAAGAACAAACGGGTTGGTGGCGGACGAAGAATTGTAATTATAAAAACGTCCTGCTCCCGATACTAACAACAGGCCGTCGTTACCCTCATCGGAGACAAACTCGCCTAAGCGGCTGTTTTCCCTGAAATTGATGTTCTGAATATTAGGGATTTCCTCAAAGGTGCCGGGGCTTTTCTGAACACGCTGCGTTTGAAAGACGTAGCCACCGACGCGATAATAGTTGGCCGAACCGGCCGGGTCAGACCATACGATATGATAGAGATAGTCTTTGGGGGCTACAAATTTAGGATCGCTCGAAAAAATGCTTCGCGAATCTACCGAATCCTGTCGGATGCGTTCGATGGCTACGGCTTTCGGAACAGTGCAGGAAGAGGTGGCAATATCCTCGCCCCTGACGACTTTCAGGTCGTAGATTTTCCCTTCTCTGATGGGCATTTCCGACGTTTTGAGGTTGTACACCCCGGTTTTGGTATTATAAGGAATCATGACACTTTTGCCCTCACCGGAGAGAGTAACGACCGCATCACTCATAGAAACAGGCGGCCCGCTGCCGATATACAGATCCGGTATACCTCCCACTAACTGACTGCTGTAATAAACATTGATGGAAATGAGGGTGTCTTGCGGTGAGATATAACCGTGAACCACCAATTTGTTGTCGCTGCGAGGTAAGCGGTCAGGATTTACGTCGTTGATCAGTGTTTCGCACGATAAAAGGCCAATCGAAAGTACCGAAACAAGAACAGCGCCCTTCCGGAAAGTAGCGGGAAGGTGGTTAAAGAATATCGTTTTAAGTGACTTTTTCATGATTCAGTGGGGCTGTCCGGTCTAAAATTTAAAATTATAACTCAACGTCGGTACGATCGGGAAAATTGAAATGCGTTGCAGTACCGTTTCGCTGTTTACGTATTTTCCGTTTGCATCATAAACTGCCCGAGTAGTAAGGTTATAAAAGAAAGGATTTCGGCGATTGTATAGGTTGTAAACGCTCAGTTCCCATGTTCGTTCATGATGCCGTTTCTGTTTGTGAAACTGTAAACTCAGGTCAAAACGGTGATAGGGCTCGGCGCGAAAACTGTTTTTGGGCCCGTAGTCGCTCACACTGCGTCCGTTACCGAAGGTTCGGTACACCACCGTAGGAACCGGTGCATTTTGGGAATTTTGGATGTACTGTATTTGGGGGTTAAGGCTGTGCGTATAAGCGGTATAATTGCTTTGCGGCAAAGTGAGAGCGTTGCCTGTACCGTATACCCACGTGCCCGAAAGCGTAATGCGCGGGCTGATCTCGTAAATGCCGACTACCGATAAGTCGTGCCGGCGATCGTAGCGGGGATAAAATTTTTGCCCGAAGTTGAGTTCGGCAAATTGCCACTGTGTCCATGAAAGCGTATAGCCGATCCAACCCGAAAGCTTTCCGGTTTTTTTCTGCAGTAATACCTCGGCTCCGTACGACCACCCGCGTCCGCTCGTAACGTTATCGTCCCAACGAACTTTATCGGCACCCGTCGGGTCATCGATCAACAAAAAGCCGGAGCCTTCTTTGTAGCTGACGATGTTTTTCATGTTTTTGTAGTATCCCTCAATCGTCAGTGCCAATCCCTGTTTTTCAAAGTCTTTGGCGAAACCTGCCGCTACCTGACTCGACTGCTGCGGAGCTATCTTGGCCGTTGACGGTACCCAAAGATCGGTTGGCAGTCCGATGCCCGTATTGGAAAGAAGGTGAATGTACTGGTTCATACGGGCGTAGGAGGCTTTAAACGACAAGCCCGGGCGAAGCATAAAGGCCGCCGAAATACGCGGTTCCGGACGGAAATAGTTTTGATTTTCAGCGTTAAAGTGGCTCAATCGCAAGCCGGCATTCATTTTTAGCCAATGGGTCGGTTTCCAAGTATCTTCGGCATAGATACCTGACTCGACATTATTAATGGCTTCAATTTCGGTTTTAAATTGGTCAATATCCGAATCTTGCAGTACCACTGCGCTGGGGGTAAAACGGTGTAAGGTAGAAGAGATACCGAACCGCAGAGCGTGTTGCGGGTTGGGAAAGTAATCTACGTCGTATTTCAGTCCCCAATCCCTTACGCCTGAGGTGTAGCGAAGTTCGTATTGGCTTGTTGTGTTGTTGGTCGTGGTCGCTTCTTTTGCATAGATCTGAAATTGATAATTACTGAAGATCAAGGAGGCATTGGAAAACAGCTTTTCGTTAAAAAGGTGGTTCCAGCGCAGTGTGCCGGTGGCATTGCCCCAATTCAGCCCGCCTTCGCTGTTGGATAGGGTGGTTTTGTCGCGAAAGAAAAAACGATCCTTCCCGAAATACCCGCTGGCATACAATTTATTTTTTTGTCCGAAATCATAGTTCAATTTCGCATTAAGGTCATAGAAATAATAACCTCCCATGCTGTTGCCGTCGTTTTGAGCGGCAATGAGCGGTCGGGCCAACAGATCAAGATAAGTGCGTCGGCCGGAGATCAGAAAAGAAGACTTGGCCGTGGCGTCTTTACGGGATTTCAAAGGGCCTTCCAAAGTCAAACGACTGGCAATGAGCCCGCCCCCGCCTTCGCCGTGTAATTTTTCTTTGTTGCCTTCTTTCATGTTCAATTCCAACACCGACGACAGTCTCCCGCCGAAACGGGCCGGAAAGCCCCCTTTGGTCAGTTCGACACTCTTGAGGGCATCGCCGTTGAACACAGAAAAAAAACCGAATAGGTGGCTGACATTATAAACGGGCGCATCATCCAGAATGATCAGATTTTGGTCGGGACCGCCGCCGCGTACGTAGATACCCGTCTGACCTTCAGAGCCTTTTTGTACTCCCGGCATGAGTTGCAACACACGGAGGACATCTTTTTCACCCAAAAAGGCCGGTATTTTCTTGATCTGTTGCACTGGGATGTCAATTCGGCTCATTTGCGGGGTTTGACTGACTTTATCAGCCTCCCGTTTGCCGGATACCACCACTTCGTTTAATTGTTTCCCAAGAGTGGTCAACTGCACATTGAGCTCAATGTTGCCGCGCAGTTTGACGGTACGGGCTTCGGTGCCGTAGCCGATAAACGAAAAAGCCAAGGTGACCGAATCAGCGGCCGGAAGGGTGATCGAATAAAAACCGTAAGTATTGGAAGCGGTGCCGGTCGTGGTACCGGGCAAATAAACGTTGACGCCGATCAATTGTTCCCGACTGCCGCTTTCGCTTACGTAGCCGCTTACCGTAAAGCGCTGTTGGGCGTAACCGGAAATGGTCAGTAAACTGAAAAATAAAAATAAACGCATGCCGCGGCCGGTAAGGTATTGAATCGTAAGTTTGGCAGTTGGATTGACAAAAAGAGTCATCTTTAGTACAATGTCTGTTAAATAGTCAAAAAGGTTGGAATCCGCTGAAAAATAATTTATGTCAACTATCCTCATCCTCAATGCCCGCGTTGTCAATGAAGGGCAAACCATCGAGTCGGACGTTTTTATAAAGAACGGTTTTATTGAGAAAATCGGTACAGATTTGCGCGGCTTGTCTGCCTCAAAAGTAATTGATGCCGGCGGAAAGTATCTTTTGCCCGGTATTATTGACGACCAAGTGCATTTCAGAGAGCCGGGATTAACCCACAAAGCTACTATCTATACGGAAGCCAAAGCCGCCGTAGCAGGGGGAGTCACGTCTTTTATGGAAATGCCCAATACCGTACCTAATGCATTGACTCAAGGGCTTTTAGAAGATAAATACCAGATTGCTTCCCAAACGTCGTTGGCTAATTATTCCTTTTTTATGGGTGCTTCCAACGACAATTATGAGGAAGTAATGAAAACCATCTGTCCCGACGTGTGTGGGATCAAGATTTTTATGGGTTCTTCTACGGGAAATATGCTTGTGGATGCGCCCGAAGTCTTGGAAAAATTGTTTGCCAATGCGCCCTGCCTGATTGCCACTCACTGTGAAGATGAACCTACCGTTCGCCAACGTAACGCTTTATTTAAAGAACAATACGGTGAAAACGTGCCTTATGACATTCACGCGTTGATTCGTAATGAAGAAGCCTGTTATAAATCATCCTCCATGGCGGTGGAGTTGGCCAAAAAACACGGAACTCGTTTGCACATACTGCACATTTCGACGGGCGAAGAAACGGCTTTGTTCAGCCCCCTTGCCCCCAATGGGAAAAAAAAATGGATTACTTCGGAAGCTTGTGTGCATCATTTGTGGTTTGATGCCGAAGATTATCGTCGTTTGGGGAATCAAATCAAATGCAACCCGGCTATTAAAGCCCCTCATCACAAAGAGCAAATTTTTCAGGCGCTGTTGGATAATCGCATTGACGTCATTGCCACTGACCATGCCCCGCATACGTGGGAAGAGAAATCGAAAGGCTATTGGGAAGCCCCCTCGGGATTGCCGTTGGTACAACATTCGCTCAACATCATGCTGGAATTTGCGCAGCAGGGTAAGATTTCAATAGAAAGGGTTGTAGAAAAAATGTGCCATGCCGTTGCCGATGTTTTCGACATTGACCGACGGGGCTATATTCGCGAAGGGTATTGGGCCGATCTGGTTTTGGTGGATTTAGGCCAAACGACGACAGTTTCTAAAGAAAATATACTTTTCAAATGCGGTTGGTCGCCTTTGGAAGGGACGACGTTTCAATCACGTATTACTCATACCATCGTGTCGGGGCACTTGGTGTATGCCAATGGCGTTTTTGATGAATCGGAGAAAGGAAAACGATTGCGTTTTACCCGTTAAATGGTACAGAGACGCAAAATTTTGCGTCTCTACGATTTTCGGTTCACACGATATTTTCCCCAATTCACCCCTTATTTTAGCGGTTTTGTCAAATTTATTTGGGAGGGTGCAACCTTTTAAAGCACATTTGCATCCTATTGTTGCAACTAAGTCGTCAATGGTTATTGGATAAAAGGCTGCTTTTCCGGATTAAAAAAATACCCTGCCACTTGTCACTAAAAATTGCCGCTTAACATTTTTTGACCGCAAACAAGGTACTTTGTATTGCATAATACCAGACAAAACATATATCTTTGTTTCAAGATTACAGCCATAAGACAAATCAAAAGTAAGTTCATCTTAAAAACTCATACAGTCATGAAAGCCATCACCCTCGTCGCCGTTCTATGTTTGTTGAGTACTTCTGCTTTTTCGATTGGTCGCCCGCACAATGTTTTTGCTACACATAAAGCTGTTACAGAGCATATTGCGCAGCCTAAGAAAAACAGTTTGCCACAGCCTTCCGTTTTAAAAAACGTAACGCAACAGGCACAGAACGGCGTGGAGGAAACCCGTCAGGCGGTTTCGATGATGGGAAAATTCGTTGGATTCTTATTGAAAATCAGTCAATGATTTTGACAAAAATACTCGGATATCCGAAGCAAATGTAGTTAGGGTTTAGGAAGATGGATAAACGCGGTTCAATTGAGCCGCGTTTATCTTTTAGCGGCAATGAAAAACAATTCACTTTCTCGGCGCGGAGGGATGGAAGCAGGAGTCAGATCAATAATAACCTCAAAATCGGCTTCTTGAAAAAGAATGCGGTATTCCGATTCGCTGCCTCCGAAAGGCGGGCCTCCGACAAAGTCGCGATTAAACAGCAATCCCGCCAATTTTCCGGTGTGTGCCAGTAATTCCCTCATTTTTTGAAGATAAGCCGGGCGTAACTCAGGGTTGAGGGCGCAAAAAAACGTTTGTTCCACAATCAAATCATAGGTGCCGATGTGTTGAAAAAAGTCTTCGCACACTACATTTACGCCTTGACCGTCGTATTTTTCGGTTAATCTTCGGCAAACAACTTCCGAAATATCCACTACCGTTATGTTTTGAAATCCCTTTGCTAACAGGTAGTCCGCCTCGTAACTATTGCCGCCGCCCGGAATCAGAATACGTAAGTTGGGATCGGTTAAAGTATCAAAATAGGCCTGCAACGGCGGCGAAACGTAGCCAATATCCCAGCCGGTTTGGCCCGACAAATAGCGCTCATCCCAATAATCTTTCCCTAACATATCGTTTCCTGAGCTTAATTTTCCTCAATACTGACTTCTCATTGTTGACTTCTGCTATTCATACACTTTTTCGCCTTTCTTAAGCCAAATTCCCCAAGAGCGCGAATAAGCATGTACTTTTTGGGTGGGTTTCCCCTGAGTATCGACCACGGTATTTCCCTGATTGACCCATTCAAAAATACTGCCGTACAGGTTGCGCACGTTCCGATAGCCGGCGGCTTTCAGTTTTTCACCGACTCGTTCACTGCGTACTCCTACGGTACAATACACCACAATGGGCGTGTCTTTAGACAGATCGGCAATCGTTTTGAGGTCAAACTCATCATAGCCTACCCAACGAGCTTCCGGTAGGTGACTGACCTCGTATTCACGTTTGGCTCGGGTATCCAATAAAACTACATTTTTTTGTTCTTTTTTTAATTCCGGACAACTGATAGCGGGAACGGTATGTTTATACATGCCCTCCAATAGTAAACCATAAGCTTTGCTGTTGGTTTGACCGGTCGATGTAAACCAAGACAAAAACATAAGAAGCGCAAGAATTTTTCGCATCAGATATCGATGGCTAAATGGAGATTCAGGACATTTTGCTCGTCAAATTCTACCACACTGCTGCGGCGTCCGTGAATGAAAGTATAACCGGTTTCGAGATTGACACGTTCCCCCAAACTCCATAACAAACTGCCGCCCAACCAAAATTGATGAAAACGAAACGATTTTTGTCCGTTTAGTACGGGCGGATCATAGAAAAGCAATTCGGTAACTCCGTTGGCACTCACAAACGGCGTCAACTGATAGCGAATATTGGCTCGACCGCGTACGCGACCGATTGGGCGAAAATCATTGGCTTTAAAAAAACGAAGTTCCTGCATGAACCTTTGTCGAAAGGTAAGGCGCTCGTCTACCTCCTGATTGAATTCAATGCCGCCGGCGTACCGAATCTCTTTGCCTACGGGGGCATTAAAATCATCGGGTTTTCCCAACAATTGATTAGAGACCATGTACGTGATCTGGGCAAGGTGTACCCAAACAGTATTTTGCGTATTGCGATGCGTTATCAGTCCTTGCCCTCCGATCAACAGCGGATTGACAAGAGGGTTATGGCGATCTTCCAAAAAATTATTCTGTCGTCTCCAAAGAAACGTACCCACCAAATTCCAATGGGGATTGGGCTCTTTGGCTAACTGAACGCGCGACCAAAGGGTAAGGTGGGGATAGTGCACTTGTTGCGCCTGCGAGAAAAGCGGAAGCAGTGCTGTTAAAAATAGAAAAATGAAGCGTCGCAAGGGTTTAGGAGTAAAACAACGGTTAAAGATTTAAGAAATTTTCAAAAATGCGCTGACCTACATTCCCACTGATTTCGGAGTGAAACTGTGCGGCGTAAAAGTTATCTTTTTGTAACATGGCCGAATATTCTACGATATAGCGGGTTTTGGCTGCGGTTTGCTCACAAAGCGGGGCATAATACCCGTGATTATAATAAACGTAGTCGTGCTCATTCAAGCCTTGGCACAGAGGATTATTCAATGCATAAATGTCGTTCCAACCCGTTTGCGGTACTTTAAAACCGTCCGTTCGGGGGAAACGGAGAACATCAACGTCGAAAATTCCCATGCAGGCAGTATCATTTTCTTCCGAATAACGACACATAAGTTGCATCCCGACACAGGTTCCCAATAAGGGTTGTTTCAGGGAAGGAATCAACTTGTCCAAACTGCGTTCCCGTAAATAGGCCATCGCGGTACTGGCTTCACCCACGCCCGGAAAAATCACTTTATCGGCAGCACGGATAGTTTCCGGGTCGTCGGTCCATTCATAGTGAGCACCGATGCGGTCCAAAGCGTACATGACCGACTGCACGTTGCCTGCGTTGTATTTGATAATAACCGTTTTCATAACCTCACCCCCTGCCCCCTCTCCCTTTAGAGAGGGGAAACGGAAATAGTTTCTTTATTGAAATAAGCTTTTATTTTTATTGGAGTCCCAGCATTTTAATGGCTGTTATGGCGGCTTCATCTCCTTTATTGCCGTGAATACCGCCTGCCCGGTCAAGTGCCTGTTGGAGAGTGTTAGGGGTTAATACTCCGAAAATCACCGGTTTGTTGTACTTCAATGCTACGTCAGTGAGGCCGTGAGCCACAGCGTGATTGATATAGTCATTGTGCTTGGTTTCTCCCTGAATCACACAGCCAATGGCAATGACGGCATCCACATCGGGCTTTTGGGCATATACTTGTGAGCCGAAACTGAGTTCAAAACTTCCCGGCACATTGACGCGCACTACATTTTCAGGCAGGGCCCCGTTTGCCAGCAAAGTCTTACGGGCACCTTCGTAAAGGGCTTCCGTGACTTCGGCATTCCATTCGGCAACGACAATGACAAATTTCCTCTGATGAATATCCGGCAGGTTTTCGGTAGAAAATATACTTAAGTTTTTGTGGGCTGACGACATTTGTGGGTTGACAGTTTACAGTTCTGAGTTTACAGTTTTTTGGTACTTTTCTACAAAATTAGAGTATTGCTGTCAAGATTCTATTTTTTTGTAATTTCGTCTTTCCTACAATCCTTAAAAACTATGAGATTTTTATTCGCTTTATTATTGTCAGTAGCCTCTATTGTTGCATTTGCCCAAGCTGATATTCAGAAAAAATTACAACGGCAGATGATCTTGGCCGAAGACGGAGCCGTTATCACCGTAGATGCGGGTACCTTCACCATCGCCGGAAGTCTTTCGCTTGAAGGCAAGAAAAACATTATCGTGCGCGGCGCTGGTATGGACAAAACCGTGTTGAGTTTTAAAGGCCAAACCGAAGGTGCCGAAGGGTTACGGATTTCCAATGCCGAAAACATCATTCTGGAAAATCTGACGGTTCAGGATGCCAAAGGCGATGCCATCAAAACGATGAACGTCAACGGAATTACCTTTCGGAACGTGAAAGCTGAATGGACCGGCGAGCCTAAAGCCACCAATGGCGCCTATGGGTTGTATCCGGTGATGTGTACCAATGTGCTGATTGAAGGCTGCGTAGCCATCGGTGCCTCTGATGCGGGGATTTATGTAGGACAGTCCAAAAATATTATCGTACGCAAAAGCAGGGCATATCACAACGTGGCCGGTATTGAAATCGAAAATTCACTGATGGCTGATGTGTACGATAACGAATCCACGGAAAATACGGGTGGGGTTTTGGTCTTTGACCTCCCTGATTTGGTGCAGAAAAAAGGCGGGAATGTACGTGTTTATAATAACAACATTCACCACAACAATTTCCCCAATTTTGCTCCTAAGGGTAATATCGTTGCCAATGTACCGCAGGGAACGGGTGTGATGATTCTGGCAACCAACCACGTGGAGATTTTTAACAACAAAATCATCAGCAACAACAGCATCGGTACAAGTATCATCAGTTATTTCATGACTGAAAATAAAATCAAAGACAAAGACTATTATCCCTATCCTACGGGCATATACATTCATGACAACGTATATGAGCGCGACCGTGTACGTTATCAGGGTAAAGGACGCATGGGACAGTTGTTTCGGTATAAACTCCGTTTCGGGAAAAAGGTGCCGCACATTATTTATGACGGTATCGTAGATGACAAAAACCTCGAAAACGGGCAGGTGAAAACCGAAAACCGCATCTGTATTCGTAATAATCAAAACGGGAGTTTTGCCAATATAGATGCGGCCAATAATTTCAAGAATGTATCACGCGACGCCACCGCCTATGATTGCGCGCATACGGCTTTGAAACAGGCGGCAGTGAGTATGAAATAGTTTATTTTTTGTGCGAGGCTTCGTAGTGCATTTTCAGCAGATCTTCGCCCCAATCGTTGGTCAGGTCACGCACTACGGAGTGAACGTGGTTACCGTTATTTTGCGTGTTATCGTATTCAATCAGAAAGGTAGGACCATGAATCCGGTAATAGTGGCCTTTTCCGGGACCGATAGTCGGTTCCCGATTGCCCATCCAAACAAAGCTGATTTCGTTTAAATCAGCTTTGCTGATTCGGTTTAGCTCCTGATCTTTGAGGGTCACATGATAACGATTCAGATAGGTATTGATCAACCCTTTGAACATTTCCTGCTGGGCCGGTTTCATATCACGCAGGGCTAAGCCTTCGCGTTTTTCGAGGTCAACGCGGCGTTTATTGGTGGTCAACATATCGGCGGGTGCTTTTTCGGAGATGAGTACTTTTGTGAGTTGCTGTTCATCAAACGAATTCAATAATTTAAAGGCAGCATCTGCTTCTTCTTTCAATACTTGTTTGCCTTCCTGAATAAATCCCGGCAGTACAATTCCGGGATTACTTCCGAAAAAACTTGGCAAAAACTCCACTTTTCCATCCACCAGAGTAAAATGCAGCGAGAGATGATGCCCTTCCATGCTCCACGCCCAGGGCTGTTTGGCATCCGGTGTGCCAAACACGGCAAAGGCGTAGTTTTCCGGGTCGCGGTAGGTATCATTTTCGGGGCGTTTTTCCACTTGGCGCAACACATATTCCAAGCCGATTATGGCCTCGGTTTTTTCCATGCCTTTATCACTGAGCACTACCCTGACGAGGCTCATCGCAGTTTTGCGTTGGGCTTCGTTCATTTGTTTAAGCGGGAGTCCCTTGCGTTGGCGCGGAGTATAGTTCCAATCATAACGCCATTCTGAGTCAAAAGACAGGTTGGCAATGGTCTTTTGCTCGGGAGTAAGGGTTGCCAGAAAAGTCTCTGCCGCTGTGCGCATTTGTTGGCTTAGGGTAATCTTGCCGAATGCTTGAGAAGCAACAAGGCAAATCAAGACCACCAAGAGAGAAGGGTAGCTTTTCATACTATTGTTTTCTGTTGAAAACCAATCATTTGGTGCTTTCTACTCGGTGGGTCTGCAAACAAAAAAACCGGAAACATTCGTCCCCGGCTTTTCTAATAATCTGACACCAATATGAAATTTTCAATTATTTTCAGCGCCTTGGTTTACCCAGTTATTGATAACTGTGATATCGCATTCGCTCAGTTTTCCGCCTTTGGGCATTTTAGGGATAGGAATATTGTCAGTATCATAGTAAATACTATATTGCAATTCTCCACTGCTGACCCAATTTTGTACATCCGTAAAATCTTCCAGTTTACATCCGCCAAAATGGTTTCGGTTATCATGGCAACTATAGCAGCTTTTGATAAGTATGGGCTTTACATCATTGGCAAAGCTTATTATTTTGTTGTTACAGGGTTGTACATCAGACTTCGGTTTCTCGTTTATACAGGATTGAAAAAATGCAATCAGGAATATAACTACCCCTCCAACTGTCAATGTATATAAAGGTGATTGTTTAAAACTTTCCGGTTGAGACCCAGGTGTTTTTTTTCTTATCATAAATAAGGGTCGAATCAGGCCATTCGACATAATGCTTCATGGATAAGTAGTTGTTGATATTTTTTTCTTTAATCAATGCTTTAAATAAGAAACCGGCTCTTTCGCGGACTACCGCTTCCTCTAAATGAGGCGTATTGGCAATTTCCTCAAACTCAGTCGGCATCAGTCCCTTTAATTTAAACTTACCTACTACCCCCCTTCTGAACGTAGGGTGAGCACCAACGGGGCGAATAAGCATAAAATAATGGGTGCTGTCAGGAGCGATGTAATAATTGGCGATGACAAAACTAAGGGCTGCCTTTTGATAGTAAGTGCGAAAGCGAGGTTCAAAACGGGTGTCGAGTTTTGCTTCGGGCGCTAATTTATATACATACGTTACAATATTGGTCAGTAAGGTATCCTGTTGCTTTGTATTAAAATAATTGTTTATGCTGTATTCGTCTTTTTCAGAACAGGCTTCGAAAAGGCAAAAAATCAAGCCGGATGTTAATAAAATCGGGAAAATACTTCGTTTCATTGTATAGGTGTCAGGAAAAAATAAATTGGGGGAATGTGCTATTTATTCCCCCAATTTAGTGCTATTTGATATAAACCACTGTTTGTGGATTAAATTCAGACCATCCGTTAGTCCAGTCTACATCTTTGAAAGCACCTACGTAATCGGTTTTATCAAAGAAGGCAGGAAGTTTACTGTTTAAAGCAGGCCCGATGAGCGACTCTGCCGTACCGGTAGTCAGAGTAAAGGTAGGTTTGCCCGTAGCCCAAAGGGTTGCACTTAAACCGGTTTTAGAGGTATTTTCCAAGATTTTATTGCCCGGCAAGCCAAGGAACCAATCTGAAGGTTTCTGAGTACCGATCAAAATGGCGGTTGACGTGGCATTTTGTTCTACGTCAGAGACGGCGAATCCGCGCGGCGCAGCTGCAAATTGTGCGGTAGAACCCGCAGCTGATCCCCAGCCGTTTCCACCCCAGCCCGTTACTCCCGCCAGAATCGTGTTTTCAAAGGTAATATCACCGTTAGCGGCATTGAGCTTGGCCTGACCTTTTTGGCTATCCACATAAATACCGTTAGGGTAGCCCGTGATAAATACGTTGTAAAGTTTTTGTTTTGCCGAACGACGAATTTGCGCACCATTCTGGAATTGTGGACTGATGGCCGTTTCTGCCACATTTTTTGCACCAATGATTGACATATTGGCAAAAATAGCGGAAGTGAAAGGTTCGTTTAATGAGCCGTCGGCGTCATTGTCGCACTCAAAACCGTTTGAACCGGATTGGTCAGCAATGGTAGTTCCGCGAATACCGATACCGTATTGAACGTAACCGCTGAAACCGTTGTCCGTATCAAAATCATCATCCAAACCTTTGTAAGCAATCAGGTGTTTGGCGTTTACAGTTCCGCCAAACCACTCATAAGAGTCATCCAAACCGTAAGAGGCCTGTAAGTAATCCAAGGTAGTACCGCTACCCACGGCTCCGAAGGTAAATGAGTTTACTTCCTGATTAGGGTTGATAGGAATACCGGCATACTCCACACGCACGTATTTTAAAGAGCCTGAATTGTCGGTTGCAGTTGTTCCGCCGAAGAAACCGCCATAACCGCCTTCCAATTCCCCGGCTTTTAAGTTAGTGATAGACTGACCGCAAATAATCAAACCGCCCCAGTCACCGGCCTGTTTTTCTCCGGGTTTTACTTCCGAAGTCATAATGATAGGGTTGGTAGCCGTTCCTTCGGCAATAATTTTGCTGCCTCTCTGAATGATCAAAGCGCCTTTCGATGCTTTTTCGCCCACAATCAGCGTTCCCGGCTGAATGGTCAGCACACCGGTCTTAGTAGGTGTACCGTTGATGGTTTTATCTTCACCTACGCGCACAAATCCTTTCAGACGATAAATTTTGTCTGATGTCCAAGTGATGTTACCTTCCAAGGTCCCCGAAACATCTACGATTGTTTTGGGAGGGATAGCCGTTACAGTAACGGGGATTGTAGTCAAACTTGAAGATTGACCTTTGCTGTCGATGGCCTGTACTGTAAAGTTGACAACTGTACCGGCAGCCAAATTATCTTCAATTTTATAGGTATTGCTGTAGCTGTAAGAAGTCTCGCCATTGGCTGTTTTTGAATCAAATGCCGCTCCGTTTTTCAAAACAGTGACTGATTTCAATCCCCCGGGAGCATTGATAGTAGCTGCCAGAGTTACGGTAGAGCCCGGTGTGCCGGTTAATGCGCTTCCTGAAGCAGATACCGTAGGAATAGGTACCACTTCTTCTTCTTTTTTACACGAGTTCATCGTGAAGGTAAAGGACAACAACAAAACTGCGGTCAATCCCAAATTAAAAAACTGTTTCATAAGAACTATGGAAATTGTTTGTTTTAAACTCGACGAGATTACTTATTGGCAAATAGCTTATAGGCAACACCCAGTGAAATCAGACGCCCGGGGCGATACGATTGGATGACCTGATCGGTATTATTCTGAAACTTTCCGTCTTGGTTACCATCCTGTAAAATCACCGCAGCTTGGTTGAATAGGTCGTTGATACCGCCTTTGACGACGAAGTGCTCTCCGTATCCTTTTGCAAAGGTGAGGTCAACGATATTACGCGGCATTTCATACCAGTCGGGATACAGGGCTGTCGTACCGTTGTTGAAGCCCACGGCGTAAATGCGCTTCCCGATGACATTGTATAAAATATTGACTTGCAAGTCTTTCTTTTGGTTGTTGTAGTTCAGGCCGGCGTTTACAATGTAAGGCGACTGCCCCTGCAGGGGGCGATTGTTGGATTGACCGACGACTCCGTCAGCCAACTTCACCCGGCTGTATATAAGAGCTGCATTAAACACTACTGCCCATTTATCCAACGACGGCATCAGGTTTGCCAGATTTTTGCGCACCTCCAACTCAATTCCGGAGCTGGTTGCTTTTTTGCCGTTACTGAAAGAAACAATCGGTGTGGTATTGGCACCGCCTTCAAAAACTACTTCGATGGGATCATTGAAAATCTTATGGAACGCCGCAATGCTTATGATTTCTGAGGGAGTTGGATAGTATTCGTACCGGAAATCAAGGTTATGAATGTTTGAATTGGATAAGAGCGGATTTCCTTTGATGACCCGATTGATGGTAAAGTCATAGAATGAGAAAGGAGCAATCTCTCTGAATTCAGGCCGGTTGAGGGTTTTGCCGTAGGCAAATCGCAGCAATGACTTTTGAGTAAAGTTGTAGGTAAAATTAGAGGAAGGTAATACAGAGAAAATGTCCCGGTTGTAATTGATGGGGGAACCGTCAATCAAGGCACTGTTCAATTTCAAAACATTTTTTTCTACCCGAATCCCTACAATCGCATTGAGTTTTTTAGTCAAAGGAATATTGCCCTGTACGTAGCCCGCAATTTGGTCGTTGGAAGAAGTATAGGAGTCACTGGCGTTGGTTTGTTCGTCAATTTTTAACCCGTTGGTTGGGTTAATGTTCTGAGGCTGAAACAACTGATCGATGGGTTGATTCAAATTCAGATTGAAATTTTCCTGAGAAGCACGAACGTATCCGAGGTTGCGGGCAGAGAAAGTTCTGTTTTTCTGCTCATAAAACAGCCCCGCTTTCAATTCAATCTCTTTTACCAATTTATGCGAAACATTCACCGAAGCGGTAGAAGCATTTTCGTTCAGTTTCAAAAAGGTACGCCCTAAAAAGAAAGGTTGCGCAGAGCCGGCAGGAACGTAGATGTTGTAGGTATTGGTGGATTTGTCCACATCCGAGCGGAAACGACGATAATCGGGCTGGTCACGGAACGATTGGTTGTAGCCAACCACCCAATCCAATTTCGTTTTCTCGCTGAACTTATGATTTCCTAAAAGTTGACCGGTATAAATACCTCTGTATACCTGATCGAACGAATGGTTGCTTGCAAAATAATTGTTGTTTCCGTCGAAGCCGTAACGATAAATGTACTGACCGTTGCTTAATTGATTGAATAGGTTTTTGAATTCAATCGAATGTTTGTCGCTCAAACGTACCGCCCAGTTGTGCATTACCCCAAAGCGAATCCCCCGTGTATAACGCGTATCTTCAAAATTATTGATCAATCGTTCGGTGGTTACGCCGATAGGGGCAAAATCGCGTTGTTGGGTTTTGGCCGTAAAGTAGGTCGAAGAATAATTGATGGCCGTAATGTTTCCGATTTTGATTTTATCATTATCAAAACGCCAGGTTCCGGTAATATTCAAACGTTGGTCGGGCAAAGCGGTAGATTGAGTGGGTTTCCAATCGTTTTTCAGGGACTGCCCTACCTGCTGCAAACGCTCAGGCGAAGAAGAGATCAGATCACTGCGGGTAGACGGAAAGTATTTCGGCAGACTTAAATAACCGTTATTAAAACCCGTCCAGCTGTTGTTGCCCGTTGGCGACTCCAGAAAATCCTGCCCGGTTGTATTTTCACGGAAAGAGAGACCGGCATCCACTGTAATGTTGGTTTCATCAGGAATTCCCTTGGTAAAGATTTTTACCACGCCGCCCGCAAACTCTCCCGGCAATTCGGCAGAAGGGCTTTTGAATACCAATAATCGGTCAATTTGCGAACTTGGAATAATATCGAATGAGAAGGAACGGGAGTCGCTTTCCATACTTGGGGCAAAGGCATTGTGCAGAAGTACGGTATTGTAGCGCTGATTTAAACCTCTGATATTAATGAATTTGTCGTTGAAGATAGTAACACCCGGGATGCGTTTTACAACCTGTGCAGCATCGCGGTCAAGTGTTTTTCCTATTTGCTGAGCCGAAATACCGCTTACGATGTTTTGCGTGGCTTTAATTTCAGATATGACGGAAACTTCGGTGTTTGTTCGGCGGGTTGAGACAATCTTAACCTCGGATAACGTTGTCGAAGCCTCCAGAAGAGCGATATTGACTTCGGTTACTTTTCCGGATTCTACCGTTATGTTTGGAAGGGTTTCGGTTCTGTAAGAAACATAAGTTATCTCCAATGTATATTTTCCGGCCGGAACCTTGTTAATAGAGAAGAAACCGTTGACATCCGTGGCTGCACCGATTTGGGTCCCAACGATTCGGGCGGTTGCGCCTATGAGTGTTTCTTTATTTTTAGCGTCCGAAATTGTTCCCTGAATGGTTCCCGTTTGGGCAAAAGAAAAAGCGCTGCATAAGAGCGCCGCGATAAATACTAAAACCTGTCGTTTCATACGATAGACGTTCAACATTTTTTGATTGGGTGTCATAAATTGGTGCCGTAAAGTTTTGACTTTAACGCCACAAAAGTAGAAGTCCAATATTACCTTAATGTTATGTCAATGTTACGAGTTAATTATGTTTGACTTTGTTCTTAAAATGCATTGATAATCAACAAATTAAATCATGGATGTGTCAGGTTAACCTAAGTTTGAAAAAAATAAACAGAAGATGTCCGGTTGGCCCTGTATAAGTTTTGTACAATTTTTTTACGGACAATCAGCCCTTTTTTTTGCTATTTTTGTAGCTATTGACCAAAACCGAATGAAAAATTTTCTGCCAGGCACCTCTTTTTTAGGGTGTACTCTTGCGTGCCTTTTAGGCGTCACAAGTTTTAAAAATGATACCCCCCGAGGGACTTTTGTTTTTGCTGAAAGTAAATGGGTAGACAGTGTGTTTAACTCGCTCACACTCGATCAAAAAATCGGGCAGTTTTTTATGCTGGCTACGCATTCCGACCGTAATGAGTCTTACTATCGTTATTTTGATGGGTTAATCAAAAATCAGCAGATCGGAGGGCTTATCTTCTTTAAAGGAGGCCCTGCCCGCCAAGCCCGCCTTATCAATCGGTACCAAGCCCTGTCCAAAGTGCCGTTAATGATCGGGATTGACGGAGAATGGGGTTTAGGAATGCGGCTCGACAGCGTGGACGACTTTCCTAAACAGATGACCTTGGGGGCGATCGGGGACAATCGCTATATTTATAAGATGGGGGCGGAAATCGGTCGCCAATGCCAACGGGTGGGAATCAACGTGAATTTTGCTCCCGTAGCTGATATTAACAGTAATCCCCGAAATCCGGTCATCGGGTTGCGCTCCTTTGGAGAAGATCGCGACAATGTGACCGACAAAGCCGCCGCCTACATGAAAGGGCTTCAACACCGGCACATTATTGCAACGGCAAAGCATTTTCCCGGGCACGGCGATACCGACTCTGACTCTCACTATACTCTACCGGTATTGTCCCATTCCGGCGACCGTTTGGATGAAACCGACCTATACCCTTTCCGAAAACTGATTGCTGACAGTTTGGCCGGTATCGTTACCGGTCATTTGTACGTTCCTGTGCTCGACAATACGCCCTTGTTGGCCTCCTCCCTGTCTGAAAAAGTGGTGACAGATCTGCTGAAAAATAAGATGGGGTTTCAGGGGTTGGTGTTTACCGATGCCATGAACATGCAGGGGGTTATGAAAGGCCGTACGGCAGTGGATGCCAATATTAAAGCATTATTGGCCGGAAACGATATTTTGCTCTATCCCGAACAAGTGGCAGAATCTATCAAACGAATCAAAGCGGAGGTAGAAAAAGGACGAATTTCAAAAGAGGTTATTGACGAAAAAGTGCATAAAATCCTTCGTGCTAAATATTGGATGGGTTTGCACAGAGTGCAACCGGTCGTGACGGAACACCTCAGCGGCGATATCCAAAGCGCGGAAGTACGGGCACTTTCGAGAGAGTTGTGTGAGCAGGCAGTAACGTTGGTAAGAAACGAAAATCAACTTTTGCCCATCAGTGCTGTAGATACTTGCTCATTTGCTTCCATTGCTATTGGGGGAGGAGGTATCAATCTCTTTCAGCAAACGTTGAGCCGCTATGCTTCGTTTAAACATATCGTCTATGCGGAGAAACCGACCACGAATGAAGAAGTGGAAAGTTTGCTGAATCAAGTGGGCGATGCTAACGTTGTTATTATCAGTTTGCACGAAACCCGTCGGAATTTTAACCGACCTTTTATCATTACTCCGGCTACCATTGATCTGATTACTAAATTACAACAGAGGGCTAAAGTTATTGTCAATTTGTTTGCGACACCTTATGCACTCAAACAACTTCCGCCTGCCTCAGCTATTGTTTGTGCTTACGAAAATTTGCCTGATTTAGAAATAGCCGCCGCCCAGCAAATTTTCGGCGGGTTACCTTTTAAGGGAAAACTTCCGGTATCCATTGAGGGAAAATATGCACTCGGTACCGGCTACGAGACACATTCGTTGAATCGAATGGCCTTGGGCTTGCCTGAGCAAGTCGGAATGAGTACATTATTGCTCAACCGTATGGATACATTGATTCAGAATTCGATTGATGCTCATATTTTTCCGGGCTGTCAGATAGTCGTGGCAAAAAAAGGGAGGGTTGTGTACCAAAAAAGCTTCGGAAGCCTCAGTTACGATAATATCAGCAACAAAGTGCAGAACGAAACACTGTATGATGTTGCCTCCGTCACCAAAGTAGCGGCTACCCTTCAGGCGGTAATGTACCTACAGGAACAAGGGGTGATTGATCTCAAACAAAAAACGGCACATTATTTGCCTGAACTTATCGGGACGAATAAAGCCAATATCACTGTGGAAGAGTTGCTGATGCACCGTTCGGGATTAGTAGCGTTTTATCCGAAGCTTTGGGAACGAACCAAAGCCCCGGGCGGGGGTTTGATGACGGAGTATTACAGTTCGTTGCAGGACAGTGTTTATTCCATGCAAATTGCCCCTAAGTTGTTTGCGAAGGCGGCTTTAAAAGACTCCGTGTGGAAATGGGTGGTTCAATCGCCGATGAAAAAAGAGGTGAACGGTAAGCATCCGTTTGTGTACAGTGACTTGGGGATTCTGATGTTGCAAAAAATCATTGAGCGTATTACCAATCAGTCGTTAGATGATTTTTTGAGCCAAAATTTTTATGAACCTTTAGGGATGAAAATGACAGGTTTTCGGCCTTTAATGCGCTTTCCGCAGAATCAAATAGCGCCTACGGAAAATGATTTTTCGTACCGAAATCAACTGCTTCAAGGAACGGTTCATGACCAAATGGCAGCGGTATACGGCGGAGTGGCGGGGCATGCCGGTCTGTTCAGTTGTGCTTACGATTTGGCCCTATTGATGCAGATGAATTTACAAAAAGGGCTCTACGGCGACCGTCGGTATTTTCAGGAAGAAACGGTTCCGCTTTTTGCGCAAATGTACGATGGTGTCAATCATCGTGGCTTAGGTTGGGACAAAGCGCCGCCAAGCGGTGAAAGCATTTATGTAGCTCCTTCGGCATCTCCTTCCTCCTTCGGGCATTCGGGGTTTACCGGGACGATGGTATGGGCGGATCCTAAAGAAGAGTTGGTGTTTGTGTTTCTTTCCAACCGGGTTCATCCCAATGCAGAAAATACAGAAATTAACCGTAAAAAAATTCGGCGAAGAGTGCATGAATTGGTTTACCGGGCCATTTTAGACAACGTTAAATAAAAGTCCCGCTTCGGAAAGCGGTATCTTTTCAATAAAGGGCTAATTTTGAACGTTTTTATAGAAGTAAATTAACGTTTCATTCGATTATGTTAAAAAAACTACGTTTCCTTAGTTGTGTCATGTTCGTGATGGGTGGGGTAATTTTTGAAGGCGCAGCGCAAACTATCAGCACCGTACTCGTAACCACTACTTCCAACACGATTCCGTCGGG
The DNA here is from genome assembly GCA_046329125.1 of Spirosomataceae bacterium. Lineage (GTDB taxonomy): Bacteria > Bacteroidota > Bacteroidia > Cytophagales > Spirosomataceae > Runella. Next base: position 22,388 of record JAXLVD010000022.1, read on the forward strand.
AGGTTACTGTACTGCACAACAGATACGGGTAGCTTTTACAGCCGCCGGCTTTCCGGCAAATACTACTTTTTCTGTCCAACTGTCTGATGCTTCCGGAGCTTTTCCGGGCACGGCCCTTGGTTCAGGTACTGCCAGTCCGATTACTGTTTCCTTACCGGGCGGCACAATCGCTTCTTCCAATTATAGAGTAAGGGTAACTTCCGGCGCAGCTTCTGCCAACAGTGCTCAATTTCAAATTAATCCGATTGCTACGGTCAATCCGGTAGCAAGCCAAACTCCCTGTAACGGTGCCTCAGTAGGACCCATTGTTTTCAGCAGCAGCAGTGCAGGGGCAACATTTTCTTGGACAAGCAGTGCGAATGTAGGTTTCGGTACCTCCGGCGCGGGCAATATTCCGACTTTTACGGCAATCAATCCGGGGACTACCGCTACTGTGACCGTTACTCCTTCGGTCAACGGATGCTCCGGTACACCCACTGCCTTTACTGTGGCCGTTCAAGCAGGAGCGAGTGTCAATTCAATTGCCAATGCCAATCTTTGTAACGGAGCAGGCAGTGCCGGCTTTAGTTTCAGCAGCCCTACCCCCGGCGCCACTTTTGCGTGGACGAGTTCGGTCAATGTGGGTTTCGGTACTTCCGGAACAGGTAATATTCCCGGATTTACCGCTGCTAATGCCTCATCGTCTGCCGTTACGGCAACGGTGACGGTCACACCGACGGCTAACGGCTGTACCGGTACGCCGCGGACATTTTCAGTGACAGTATTTCCAACCAATATTACCGTAAACCAAGTAGCCAACATTGCCTATTGTGATAATGCATCGGTAGGCACTATTAATTTTACCAGTCCAACCGCCGGTGTGACTTTTGATTGGACGAGCAGTATGAATGTGGGTTTTGGGACATCCGGATCGGGTAATATCAACAGTTTTACGGCAAATAATAACGGAACTACGGATGCCGTGGCTACGGTGACCGTAACACCCAAAGCAGGCGGTTGTCCGGGTACTCCTATGACATTCACTGTGACAGTAAGACCGCAAGCCACGGTAAGCGGCCTTGCTAATGTCAGTTACTGTAACGGAGCTTCCGGGGCGGCAATCAATTTTTCCGGTCCTACGGCCGGGGCAACATACAGTTGGTCAAGCAGTGCGAGTGTAGGTTTCGGGACTTCCGGAACGGGCAGCATCCCCGCGTTTACGGCTGCTAACGGCGGTACTTCTGTAATTACCGCGAATGTAACAGTGACTCCGAGTTATGGCGGATGTACGGGGGCAAGCAGCAGTTTTGCGGTAACGGTCAACCCTACCGCAACGGTCAATAGTATTGCCAATCTTACTTATTGCGGCGGCACTCCGGTCAGCGGTATCAGTTTTACGAGTCCTTCGGCAGGAACTTCCTTCAGTTGGAGCAGTAATGCCAATGCAGGTTTCGGGACTTCCGGCACGGGCAATATTCCCGGTTACACCACTACTAATTCAAGTAATACACAGGTCGTTGCCACAGTCAATGTTACTCCTTCAGTGGGGGGATGCCAAGGAACATCCCGCAGTTTTACCGTCACCGTAAATCCTACGCCTACCGTATCCGCTCTCTCGAACGCTGTCTATTGCAATAATACTTCCGGCGCAGCTGTCGCTTTTTCAGGACCTGTAGCCGGAACGGCTTTCGGTTGGGTCAGTTCATTGAACGTAGGCTTCGGGTTATCGGGTAACGGTAACATCGCCGCTTTTGCCGCTGCCAATTTAGGGGTCGGCCCGGTAGTGAGTACCATTTCTGTTACACCTACCACCGGAACTTGTACCGGTCCGGTAAGCACCTTTACGATTACAGTGAATCCTACTCCCTCCGTAGGTACTATCGCAGATGCTTCTTTTTGCGGTAACTTCAATGCCCCGGGGATTGCTTTTTCAAGTGCCACTCCTAATACCTCTTTTGCGTGGTCATCTTCAGCGAATGTAGGTTTCGGTACTTCCGGCACGGGAAATATCGGAGGCTATACTACCGTTGACAATGACGCTGCAACTGTCGCAACGATTACAGTGACCCCTACGGCCAATACCTGTGTAGGAACGGCCCGAAATTTTACGGTCACGGTCAATCCCTCGCCTAAGGTGAATACGGTGACAAGCGCAGTGTACTGTAATGCTGCTTCTGCCGCAGCCATTGGTTTTTCAAGCCCGACGACAGGAACCACCTTTGCGTGGACTGCTTCTGCCAATGTGGGTTTCGGAGCTTCCGGCACCGGGAATATTGCGGCTTATACCGCTACAAACGGAGGCCCCGGCATTGTCATAAGTACAGTCAATGTAACGGCAAAGACAGCAACTTGTACCGGTCCCGTAAAATCGTTTACGGTGACGGTCAATCCTACTCCTGTGGTTAACACCATTGGAAATATGACCTACTGCGGCTCTGCCACAGGAACTGCTATCAATTTCAGCAGTCCTACTTCCGGCACTGCGTATGCGTGGTCGAGCAGCGGTAATGTAGGATTCGGAACGAGCGGCAGCGGTAATATTGCCGGTTATACCGTTACGAATCCGATTACGACCACTTCCACGGCTACAGTTACGGTGACTCCCACGGCAAACAGTTGTGTCGGGCCGGCAAGTAACTTTACCATTACCGTTAATCCGACACCGGCCGTAAATTCCTTACCTAATCTTACATTTTGTGCCGGGGCGACCGGGTCACCTATTACGTTTTCGAGTGATACTCCCAATACAAATTTTAATTGGTCGAGTCCAACCAATGTTGGGTTTGGAGTGGTCGGTTCCGGAAATATAGGGGGCGGCTTCAGTGCTTTGAATAATTCGCAAAATGTAGTTGTCTCTACCGTGAGTGTAATTCCCGCTACCTCCACCTGCACAGGAGCGGCCCGTACTTTTACGTTTACCGTTAATCCTACGCCGGGAAATCCGGGGGCCACTACTCCGATTGTCTATTGTGCCACAGCGATACCGGAGGCTTTGGTGGCTACGGGAAGCAATTTGAAATGGTATACGGAAGCTTCGGGAGGCACCGGTTCGGGAGTGGCCCCAACGCCTTCTACCAACAATGCAACCGACAATTCCATTACGACCAATTATTACGTATCGCAAACCAACCAATATAGTTGCGAAAGTCAGCGGAGTCAAGTTCAGGTTACCGTTAAACCCCTGCCGCCTGTAGCGCAGGTGTCAAAACAGGAATATTTATTATGCCAATTTGATCCTTCATTTCAATTAGATGCGAAATTACAGGGTACCGGACAAAGTCTGTTATGGTTTTTACCCAACAGTGCCGAAACTACGGAAACACCGACCATTACGACAGCTGTCGGTTTTGAAGGAACATTTGCCGTTTTGCAAATTCGGGACGGTTGCCGGGGTCCGCGTACGGAAATAAAGGTCAATGTACGTACAACGCCTGCGCCGGCAGTGAGTGCATTTCCGGTAACGAACTGTCAGAATGCTACGCCGCAACCCTTATCGGCAACGGGTACCAACCTGAAATGGTATAATACGAATAAAACAGGCGGTAATCCTCAAAGTACGCCTAATATTCCGCCAACCCAAACACCGGGGACGTATCAGTTTTATGTAACGCAAACCGGTGCCAACGGTTGTGAAAGCCCCCGGGCAGAAATTACCGTTATCATTCAACCCTTGCCGAGTGCAACAGTTACCGGCGGTTCGACTATTACACAGGGCCAATCCGCTCCGCTTTCTTTAGATTTTACAGGGCAGGGACCTTGGACATATACCCTGTCTAACGGACTGACACTTACCACTAATCAAAATCCTACCACGGTAACGGTAAGCCCGTTGGAAACAACGGTATTTACCATTACTAAGATCACGAATGCTTGTGGTGAAGGAAGCCCGGCCGGTAGTGCTACTATTAATGTACGGGTAGCTACAATTGATGTGGGAAATCCGAGTGTAACTACCGTTTGTGCCGGCAGCACATTTGCGGTGCCTTATTTCTCTTCTGACTTTTTTCCGTCGAATACGCAGTTTCGGGTTCAAATGGCGAAAACAAACGACGATGCAAGTTTTCAGACGGTTGTGACAGAAGGCAATAGCAGTCCGCTTACGGCTACGGTTCCGGCCGGAGCAAGCGGCGGAAGTTACTTCGTAAGAGTGGTAGGGGTAGCTTCTAATTTTACCGTTAAAGGCAAAGTGAGTCCGGTACAAATTACTGTTCGTGAATTGCCGACAGCCACCCTTTCCGGCCCGACAAGTATTTATGAAAATGAAAGTGCAAAGTTGTCAATTGCCTTTACGGGTGAAAACCCGTGGCGAGTGGCCTATCGCGACAGTTTGGCTCAAAAAGATACTACTTTTACTACTTCGGCCACTCCTTTTGAGTTTACCGTTAAACCGGCCAAAACGAATACTTATCGTATTTTGTCGATCAGTAACGGTTGCGGTAACGGCCCGGCTACCTCTCGGCTTGTATTAACGGTCAATCCGTTGCTGAGTGTGGTACCGACTCAAAACAGCGAATGGATTAAGGTATATCCGGTACCGGTGCAGGCGCGTTGTACGATCGAGATCGAAGGCGGAGTGAACAAACCCGTATCGTTGACAATCAGCGACGGTTTCGGGCGGATTATGCTGAAACAGCAAACCTCCGCGGCAAAAGATGAAATGGATTTCAGCACGTTAGCTCCCGGGGTTTATTATTTAAATGCAGAACAGGACGGTCGGGTAGCTCGACGAAAAATCCTGAAAATACAGTAGAAACCGACATTAAACGAGTTTGTTATAACAAAACAGAAAGTTGAGGTTCTTCAGAATATGAAAATACGCATTGCTTTACAAACCGGCTGTCTGATTCTGGCAGCCGGTTTCCTTTTTTCCGGTCATGCGCAAAGTATCGGCATGACACAACTGGCAACAAATGAAAACGGGCCATTTCAACTGTCAGGTGCCTGGAAGGCGGCCCAATCGGTAATGATGCATCCTGAAAAAAGCGATGCTGTCAAAACGACGCCCGTAACCGATAAAGCAACCGGCAGTCTTGTCGGTACTTCGGGAGCAAAAGCCACGGCCGCTCTTGGATTGGGGGATGTTATTTTGAAATTGGACTTTATGCTTTCGCCGGGCAGCAGTGCCGCGGTTAAACTTCCGGGCGGCTATGATATTCGTCTGAACGACAGTTGGCTGTCTACAAAAACCGATGCCAACCTCTGCGGAAGTGTGGGTAATTTGGCACCCCTTCAAAATGTATGTAAAGCTCCCGGACTTTGGCAGAACCTAACGGTACAATACAAAAAAGCAACGAAGAACAGTGCGGCCCAAATTGAAAAATTGACTCTAAACGGCACGGTTGTCTTAGAAAATGCCTTTTTGACCGGCTTACCTACTCCTGAAACGTCATTAGGATTGGAAGTGAGCTCGGGAACGACCGCTTTCAGAAATGTATTTTACCAATTACTCAACGACGCCCGGCCGCTTGCCCTTCGTCAATTAACCTATACGTTATACAAAGCCGGTAACGACAGACCGCGGGCACTTTTGCCGGAAAACATAGTGAAGAAAGACACCACGTCTGTACTCACACGTGAATGGGGTATTGGCAGCAATAGCTTTTATTTGGTATACGACGGCCAAATAGAGGCAGCACAGGAGGCTGATTATCTTTTGGAATTGGTTTATATGGCCAATGCCTCCTTAGAAATCGACGGCAAAACAGTATCGCCTTACAAGTGGAATGATTTTCTTCAAAATTATGTCCCTGTCAATGTGCATCTCACCAAAGGAAGCCACCCTTTCAAATTGCAATACCATAAATTGACTTGGCGACGCCCGGCCTTAGGTATATTCGTGTCGGCGCAGGGAGTACGCCCTTATCCGCTGCATCTTCTTTCTTCGGTGCCCGAGCCGGACCCTATGCCGCTGATGGCAGTCAATGCCTCCGGGAAAGCCGAGTTGATCCGGTCGTTTATTCAGCATGGAGAGGAGAAAAAGAAACGGACTCATTGCCTTTCGGTAGGCACACCGGCGTCGGTCAACTATACATTAGATTTAAATCGCGGTTCTTTGTTACAGTTTTGGAAAGGAAATTTCGCCAATGTGACCGAAATGTGGTATGACCGCGGCGAACCGCAGATTTTGCATCCGATGGGAGCCGCCAATACCACCCAAGGACAAGTAGATTGGGCGATATTGACGGATATGAACGCTGCTTGGCCGGATTCATTGAACGAGTTGGTGTACAAAGGCTATCGCCTCAACGCGGCGGGGATTCCTATGGTGATGTACCGACACGGAGCGATTGAGATTGCTGACGAGCTTGTTCCGGAAAACGGAGGACTTGTGCGAACCGTCAGCGGCAGTGTACCGAACGGCTACGTCAGGGCCGTGAGCGGAAAGAACATTTCTGCTCTCGAAAAAGGACTATACGAAGTAAACGGCCAAAGTTATTATGTACGGATTGACCCAAAAAGCAAGCCGATTGTGCGTACGGTTAACGGCCGGCAGGAATTGTTGCTGCCCCTGAACGGAACGGTTCGTTATTCCCTGATTTGGTAAGTTTTAAGCCGTTAGTAAACCAATTAGCACGAAATTTGCGTTTTAATCTCAAAATCTATTTTCAACACAATTTTTCAACCAATGCAACGCTTCCTCTCTGCTTTCGTCTTGGCTGCGGTTATGTTATCAGGTATTGCCGCTACAACACCCAAAGCCAATAAACCTTCCGCAGACACCGGCATCCAATTCGTAGATTTGCCGTGGTCTAAAGCCCTTGAAAAAGCTAAAAAAGAAAAGAAATTGATCTTTTTTGATGCCTATACTACTTGGTGCGGCCCTTGTAAAATGATGCAAAAAAATGTGTTTACCCGCAAGGACGTGGGCGATTATTTTAACACTACGTTTATCAATGTGAAGAAAGATATGGAATCGGGAGAAGGCCCTATGTTAGCTAATTTGTACCCTATTGAAGGCTATCCTACACTTTTCTTTATCAATGGAAACGGAAAAATAGTCACCAGTCAGTTGGGAGCCTTAGACGGGCCTGAATTGGTTAAATTGGCCAAGATGGTGGTTTCGAAGAAATAATAGTTTCATTCAGCTTTATACCAACAAAAAAGCCGTGTAGATCACGGCTTTTTTGGTAAATGAAGTTGAAGTATTTACTCAATGCTCACTTCAGATTTCTGACTTCTCAGTTAAGCTACTTCAATCTTTACTTTTAATAAAAACTCATCCATTTCAATTTCGGACGCAGAACCGTTCAGATCAGATACCAAATCCAGCGCAACGGCCTGTACTTCCTGGCAGATGTAGGATTTATTGGTAGTTACCGCCTCGGCGAGTTCAGTATTGTTGTTTTCTAACTGAATCGTGATTCGGTCCGTTACTTCAAAACCGCTGTCTTTACGGAGGTTTTGGATACGATTGACCACATCACGGGCAATGCCTTCCCGGCGAAGTTCATCCGTGATGGTCACATCCAAAGCGACCGTCAGGCTTCCGGCACTTGCTACCAACCAGCCCGGCACATCCTCGGTCAGAATTTCGATCTCTGCATAAAGGATGTCAAATTTATTATCGCCGCTATCCAACCTGATCTGCCCGTTTCTTTCGATCTCGCGGATTTGAGTTTCGGTCATGGCGCTGATCGCCTCTCCCACCACTTTCATGTTTTTGCCGTATTTAGGCCCCAATGCCTTAAAGTTCGGTTTGATTTTTTTCTTCAAAATACCCGAGTCATCGCTCACAAATTCAACGCTTTTCACATTCACCTCATTCATAATGATTGGAGCCACGTGTTCGATTTGACGGCGAGTTTGCTCACTCAGTACCGGTATCAGCACTTTGGTCAACGGCTGACGTACCTTGATCTTGTGGCCCTTACGCAACGAGTGCACCAAAGAACAAATGTCTTGGGCCAATTGCATAGACGCTTCCAACTCAACATCTACCCAAAATGCATCGTACGTATGCCAATCCGTGAAATGAACAGATTCGTGTTGAAATGGTGTGTTTCTTTGGATCGATTCTTCCCGAACGTGCTCGGTAAGGTTACGATACAGCCAATCGCCGAAGAAAGGAGCAATCGGCGACATCAGTTGTGCAACCGCCGCCAAACAATGTTGAAGGGTTTCGTAGGCCGCTCTTTTGTCTAACCCCATCCCCGACCCTTCCCCTGTAGGGAAGGGAGAAGTATTCCCCTCCTTTAGAGGGGAGGGGTCAGGGGTGGGGTTCCAAAAACGACGACGATTCAAACGTACGTACCAGTTGGAGAGGTTGTCGCAGACAAAATCCTGAATCAAACGCCCGGCTTTGGTTGGATTATAACTGTCGTATTGTTCGCCTACTTCTTTAACCAGCGTATACAGTTTGGAGATGATCCAACGGTCCAATTCAGTCAGTTGCTCGCGCGGAATCCGGTCGAACTGCTCAATCCGATACTCGTCTAAGTTGGCATAAAGGGCAAAGAAATTATAAGTGTTGAACAGCGTGCCGAAAAACTTCCGTTGTACTTCTGCGATACCGTCCAAGTTAAATTTGAGGTTGTCCCAAGGCTCGGCGTTCGTGATCATGTACCAGCGCGTTGCATCCGGGCCGTAGGTGTCGATCGTAACGAACGGGTCAATGGCATTACCGAGACGTTTTGACATTTTATTGCCGTTTTTATCCAGTACTAACCCCGTTGAAACTACGTTTTTGAAGGAAACCGAATCAAACAAAAGACCGGCAATCGCGTGCAGTGTAAAAAACCAGCCGCGTGTTTGGTCTACCCCTTCGGAGATAAAATCAGCCGGAAACGATGTTTTTGCCTCATCGGCGGCGGTGCCGCCCATACTTTGGGGGTATTTCTCTAAGTTCTCAAACGGAAAATGGAACTGCGCATACGGCATGGCTCCGGAATCAAACCATACGTCAATCAGGTCCGGTTCGCGCTGCATCACTTTGCCGGTAGCCGATACCAAAAAGATTTCATCTACGTAAGGACGGTGTAAATCAAAAGCGTCGGTACCTTTGGCAGCTAAGAAGGATTTGTTTTTTCCGCTTTGCTCTTCGTTCAAAGCGCCGCTTTCCAGCGCTTTTTGCAGTTCTGTGGTCAACTCCTCTACTGAACCGATGCATTTTTCGGCACCGTCTTCGCTTCGCCAGATCGGCAGCGGCGTGCCCCAATAACGGCTGCGGCTGAGGTTCCAGTCCACCAAGTTTTCGAGCCAGTTACCGAATCGTCCTGTACCGGTGCTTTCCGGATTCCAGTTGATGGTTTTATTAAGTTCGACCAATCTTTCTTTTTTCTTGGTCGTGGCAATGAACCAACTGTCAAGCGGATAGTACAATACCGGTTTGTCGGTGCGCCAGCAGTGGGGGTAAGTATGCTCGTATTTTTCGACCTTAAAGGCTCTGTTTTCTTCTTTCAACTTGATAGCGATCAAGACATCGGTGGGCTTGAAATCAGGTGCATTACGGTCTTCGTCTGAATAATATTCCTCTTTAACAAATCGGCCGCCAAATTCACCGACTTCTTTCACAAAGCGCCCCTGACGGTCAACGATAGGGACTTCTTTGCCGTTTTCGTCGCGTACCATGATGGCCGGTACACCGTTTGCTTTGGCTACCCGGAAGTCGTCGGCACCGAAAGTGGGAGAGGTATGCACGACCCCTGTACCGTCTTCTGTAGTTACAAAGTCTCCCAAAATCACTCGAAAAGCCTTATCAGCATCCTGAAGCGGCTGCACGTAGGGCAGCAGTTGCTCGTATTGAATATCTTCCAAGTGCTTGCCCTGAAATTCCATCAGGAGCTTCCAAGGAATCACTTTATCGCCCTCTTTGTAGGCACTCAGGTCGGCATCTTTGCCTTTTTCTGAAAAATACTTACCTACCAAATCTTTGGCCAGTACGACATTGACGGGTAAATGAGTATATTGATTGAAGGTCTTGATTAAGACGTAAGTAATGTCTTTGCCCACAGTAAGGGCAGAGTTAGCGGGCAGGGTCCACGGGGTAGTGGTCCAAGCTAAGATATAGACATCATCGCTGTCGGCCGTGTCAAACAAATAGCCCGATTTTCCCGTCAGTTTTACTTTAAACTGCGCGACAATTGTGGTGTCTTTTACGTCTTTATACGTACCGGGCATGTTCAGTTCGTGCGAGCTCAGACCCGTACCGGCCGCGGGCGAATACGGTTGAATCGTATAACCTTTGTACAAAAGCCCTTGGTCATACAGTTGTTTCAACAGCCACCACAGGGTTTCGATGTAGTCATTTTTATAGGTCACATACGGGTCGTCCATGTCCACCCAATACCCCATTTTCTCGGTCATGGTGTGCCATAGATCTGTAAAACGCATCACGGCCTCGCGGCATTTTTTATTGTAATCTTCTATGCTGATGCTGACACCGATATCATCTTTTTTAATGCCGAGTTCTTTCTCTACCTGCAATTCGATCGGCAATCCGTGCGTATCCCAGCCGCCCTTGCGCTTTACCTGATAACCGCGCAGGGTTTTGTAACGGCAGAAAAGATCTTTGATGGTACGCGCCATCACGTGGTGAATACCGGGGGTGCCGTTGGCCGACGGAGGGCCTTCATAAAAGGTGAAAGAAGGCGCACCTTCGCGTACTTCGACTGATTTTTCGAATATTTGGTTTTCTTTCCAAAATTGGAGGATGTCTTTGCCTACCTGAGCATAGTCCAATCCTTTGTACTCTTTGTAGTTCATCGGGCAATTTATTTAAATTGCCGTTAACCGTTAGCCGTTATTAGCAAACCGCAGATTTTACGGATAATCTAATAACCGATAACCGATAACGGCCTCAATGGAGAACTACAAAGTTAGGGATTTTTTGTCTTAATCTTTCTTTACGGTGCTTCCTCCCGAAACAGAAGAGCGTACTTCAGGCGTGCCGCGATAGCGTAAATCGCTCGCACCGCTTGCGTCTACTTTGAGTGTTTTACCGACCAATACGCGGGCTGTGCTTGCTCCTGAGAGACCTAAATCGGCGTTATCCACCGGATAATCAAAAGCATCTAAGCGGGAAGCGCCGGACAAATCACCGCCCAAACTGAGCCCCTGACCGTGTAAATTCAGGTTGGAAGCACCCGAAATATCTACACTGACGCGTTCCCAATCGCCGTCTATGACGGATTTGGAAGCTCCCGAAAGTTGCACCTCTAAGTTACGAATAGTGCCGAAACCGCTGACCGAAGCGTCGACCGCGCCCGAGAAATCAACTCCGGCCAAGACAGGCATAGTAATATCCACATCCATATCGTAGCGGCGAAGACGCCAATTGCGATAGCGCATAACCAATTTACCACTGCGATTGACATACACATCCAAATCTTCGATGTCACGACGATCGCCGCGCACAAAAATGCTGAATTGTCCCGATTGTCTGACTGTAACGTCAAACGCATTGCCTATTTCGAGTTGATCAAAATCACGCAGGTCGAAGTTGCGCGAATCGCTGTTGAGCGGAGCGAGGCTACTCTCTCCGATAAAAATACAGGATTGAAGCAGTGTAACGGAAAAAACAAAAAGAAAGATAGCTGATACCTTTTTCATAGCTGAAGAAACGTTTTAATTGACTGTTTTGAAGCTATGACAATTTATAGAAGTGTACCCCCTATGTATTGGGGAGAATTTTATAATTTTAGATGAAGGTATGACTGTTCCTGCAAACTTACGAGCCAATTTAACCGGTAAAATATTGCCCCTTATCCCTGTGTTTGCACAGTTTTACACTTGATTATTGAGATTATAATTTGTGAGGGTTCATGATTTTCAAACCTTTGACACGGTTGAAATCCCGTTCATTATTGGTTACCAATGTAAAACCATGTACGTGAGTAGTAGCCGCTATAATTGCATCACCTATTTTCAAGCGGTAAAGTTTGCGTAGTTCAATTGTAGTTTCGATTACCTCATTTGTTATTTCGTAAAGGGTTGAGTTGTTGATAAACGACTCAATTTGCGCAGCAAAACTCTCATCATCAGGCGTATAAGACAGTATTTCAATCTTAGAAATGACCGAAATATTCGCTTCTTGTGCCAACACTTTATCCATTTTTATCAATCCTTTTTCAGGATACAGTTCTTGAAGATAATCGTGGATAGCGTTGGTATCTATCAAATATCTCTTTCCCATTCGTTTCGTATGCTCTCAATATGCTGTCTGAACTTGTCTTTTTCTTCAGATGGTACAATACCCCTGTATTGCTTCCCATTGAAACCCCGTTTACGGGTACCTTCAATGGAAATAACCCCAAGCGTTTCTAACTCTTTAAGTAACGCTAATCCTGCCGGGCTTTTAACCTTTATGTACATTGCTTGGCTCATAACTCTCTGTTTTACTTTACAAAGATACCGATTTTTGCAAAACACTGATTCTCTCATAGTATTACGTCAATAGCCCGGTATAGAAATAAATCATGGTACGCTAATTTTTGATTGGGAACGTATGCACCGCGGTATGATGAAGCTCCATAGTGAGATTGAAAATTTGTACCGAAATGGTCAGAATCTCCCCAAATTAGAGCATTGGTTTGCATGTTATGAGTTTATCAATCGTTTTGCCAAAGGAAGTCGCACGTCAGTATGGAGCATAGAAAATCGCTTCAAACATTTATCAAATACAGTAACAGAATGGATTGAGGCTACGCTTAATGATGAGTTTCCCCTAAATCTATTTTTTATAAGCTATCAAAAAACAACTCAAAAATTTGAAATTAATGACATGATTTTTCGGCAGAAGGGTAATCTGAACTCGCTTCCCGAAAGTTCCTCCAGCTTTCGGGAAGTTCACAACTGCTTTTGCTCGACTTCTCAAATATTTCTTCATTCGGATGGGGGGGAACTTCTCCATGAATTGTCATAGGAGCAAATGGAGGTTTCAACCGCAGTTTTCGACAATTCGTCACAAAAACAATTATCGCGTTGGTCGCAAAATCGTACTTTTGCGATAAAACGAACAGAGCTTTATTTCGTGCAATTGTCGGACACACAAATACTTACTGCTATTGGGCAAGGAGACGAACGGGTTTTCGAACAGGTGTTTCGAAAATACTACGGCGGACTGTGTGCCTACGGTCGGTCTATCCTGCACGATGCCGATGAAGCAGAAGAAATTGTCCAAAATGTGTTTGTGAGTATTTGGGAAAAACGGGAAGAGCTCGAAATCACACAATCGCTGAAATCGTATTTGTATCGAGCCGTGCACAACCACTGCCTGAATCGGATCAAACACCAAAAGGTACGCGATGAACATCGGGAATACGCGGTGCAGTATCAGGAAAGTTCGTACGAGTCGGTAAGTCAGGTTGTGTATAAAAATGAATTGGAACAACAACTCGCAAGGGCCATTGAAAAATTGCCCGAACAATGCCGGATCATTTTCAAATTAAGCCGCTTTGATGAACTGCGTTACCAGGAAATTGCGGATCAGTTAGCACTTTCGGTCAAAACCGTGGAAAATCAGATCGGAAAAGCCTTGAAGCTATTGCGAGCGGAATTGGCGGATTATCTGCCGATTTTAATTGGATTGGGATTAATGGATTATTTATGACAGACATTTACCGATGAGTTTAGATTCACCTATTCCTGATGATTTGCTGGCGCGGTATGTGGCAGGAGAAACTGCCGAGGAGGAAACGCGGCTGGTAAAAACGTGGTTGGCACAGTCGGATGAGCATGAGCAGGAATTACTGCGTTTTCAACGCATTTGGGAAAGCTCGCCGGCGCTGAAACGTCCGGCAGAAGCAGATGTGGATTTGGCTTGGAAAAAAGTAAGCAAGCGGCTGTCGTCCAATACTTCTTCCACCCCGGAAGTACCCGTTATTCCGCTCCGTCGTAATCTTGAAAACCCCGTCAAAACCGCGACGGCTCGGATGGCACCGACTGTTTTTGTGTGGCGGGCAGCGGCGAGTGTTTTGGTATTGTTGGGGTTGGGTTGGCTGACTTACCGTTTGGTACAACCGATAGAAACTCCTCGAGCGACCAATGTCTTAAAAACAAAACAAAATACGTCTGAACAAGTACTGCCGGACGGCACGAAGGTGTTTTTGAACCAAAATTCTGTGCTTACGGCGGCGGTTGATTTTAACGGGGAAACCCGAACGGTCACTTTACAGGGAGAGGCGTATTTTGACGTAAAACGCGACGAAAGCCGCCCTTTTATTATCAAAGCCAACGGGGCGGAGGTACGTGTTTTGGGAACATCGTTTAACGTAAGAGCCTACGATAAGCGGGTGAGTGTGGCCGTAACGAGCGGTAAAGTGCAGTTTTCGACGCCGAAATCAAAAACCTTATTGATCAAAGATGAATCAGCCGCCGTTCAGGCTGATACGATCATAAAATTGCCGCAACTCAACATTAATGAACTGGCCTATCGTACCCGGATTTTTGTATTTGACAAAACCGACTTGAGAGAAGTAGTAGCCTCTTTGCGTGAGGGGTATCAGGCTGATATTCGACTCAGCAGTCGTCATTTAGCTAATTGTCGCCTCACGGCACGATTTGAAAGGGAAAGCTTGGATGCTACTCTCAACGTTATTGCCGAAACCCTCAACCTGAAAGTCGTCCGCAAAGGCAATTTCATTGTATTGGACGGGAGCGGATGTGAGTAGTTCTATTATTTAAAGTACAAAACAGCCATGAAAACCTTGTTGAAAATTATCTTTTTTGTTGGTGCGCCTACTTTCGTACTGGCTCAAAAATCGGTTTTGGACAAGTCCATTACGGTTCGGTTGAGTAACGAACGTTTGGAGGAAGCCTTAAAGATCATCAGTACCCGAAACGGCTTCAGTTTTTCTTATAATCCTGCTGACTTTGATTTGAATCGTCGTATCACGGTAAGCGCTTCGGGCAAGGCCGTACGGCAGGTTTTGGACGAAATGTTCAGAGGTACGGCTACTTATAAAGAGCGTCGTAATCATATCATTTTACAAAAAGCAACTGAGAAGCCGGAAGTTCCAAAAGACATCATCATCAACGGTTATGTTTTTGACCGGGAAACCGGCGAGCGCATTGCCCAAGTGAGTATTTTTGAAAAACGTACGCTGGTTTCCGCTGTGACCAACCAAGCGGGTTATTTTCGATTGCGTCTGCCGGCGACTTTGCCCAATCCGCATTTGGAGGTAAGAAAGGAAAAGTATTTAAGTACCAGTGTTGCGGTTGATAATCGCCAATCGTTCGATATCGGCCTCATTCATTCCAAAATTGAAGAAAAACCCTTGCCTGTACTGACACAGGCAAAGCCTCCCGTTACGGATACCTTTCGAGTGCAGGTTCCGACTCCCAAACCTATCGCCCCTCCTGTATTTACAGCCTCGGCTGATACGTCTCAACTACCGTCTCCGAAGCGCAAGCTCAACTTGGAAAATGTTGAAAAAACGTTTGTCGATGCTTTTACGACGGCACAACAGGCTATTCATATTCAAAACGTAAGAGATACGTTGTATCGCCCGTTTCAGATTTCCCTTTTACCGTTTGTCGGTACCAACCACGTACTGAGCGGCAACGTCATCAACGGTTTATCGTTTAATATCATTGCGGGGTATTCGTTGGGGGTTAATGCTTTGGAGGTAGGCGGACTGGCCAACTTAGTTCGTTGGGATGTTCACGGAGCTCAGTTTTCGGGTTTTGCCAACTTGGTAGGGCGCAATGTTTTCGGCTTGCAAGCGGCGGGTTTTGCCAATGCCGTTTTTAAAAATTTTGACGGATTACAAGTTTCCGGTTTTGCCAATTTGACCGGCGGGCACCACAGCGGAATGCAAATCGCCGGTTTTGCAAACCTGACAGGGCGCAGTTTCAGCAACGGTTTGCAGGCGGCGGGTTTTGCCAATGTGACTTTGGGAAAAGTTACGGGAATGCAAATCGCGGGTTTTGGCAATTTTGCTTTAGGAGACGTACGCGGTTGGCAGTTGAGCGGTTCCGGAAATATAGCGATCGGCAAACTCAGAGGATGGCAAATCAGTCCGTATTTTAATTTTGCCGGAGTCCACGAAAAAGGACTGCAGGTCGGTTTGTTCAATTACGCCGATTCGTCAGGGGCTTTACCGATCGGTCTTTTCAGTTTTGTCAGACGTAATGGCTATCGTCGCTTTGAGATCAGCACTGATGAACTCAATTACGCTAACCTGACCTTTAAAACGGGCATACGGCCTTTGTACAATATTCTTACGATAGGCGGTAACTTCGGTATTACGGATAAACCGTTGTATACGTTTGGGTACGGTATCGGAACGGCCGTCCGGTTGGGTAGAGGCTGGATGACTAACTTAGACTTAACGGCCAATAAAATCATGCAACCAACCAATCGCTTTGATACATCTAACGGGCTGTTTTATCGCCTCAACTTAGGACTTGAAAAGAAAATTACCCGACGATTGGCTTTGTTCGGGGCAGCTTCCCTAACCGCACTGACTGCGCAGCCCGGGTATCTGAAAACAGAGAACTCAACACTTTACCGACCTTTCCCGACTGTCTCGCTGCGTGACGGGCTTGATTTGAGCAGTTGGGTAGGTTTTCAGGCCGGCATACGCATCTGTAACCGTTAACAATCATTAACCGGAGATTGAAGGGCTTTTCAAAATACGGACTTCTTCGTGGCGTTAATGAGGAAAGGTCACTAATTTAACCATCTTCACAAGCTATGAAAACAGTACGCAACGGTTTAACATGTATGTTGCTGATCGCCTTCGGAATGGCAGCTAAGGCACAGGTATCTATCGGAGCACGCGGAGGTGCTTCTTTTTCCAAAACGACCGGCACCGGTGGATTTGCAGAAAATTTTACGGGTAATTTAAACTATATCACAAGCGGCAACGGCGGTGTTTTTCTGCAAGTACCGATAGTGGGGAGCTTATCTTTTCGCCCCGAACTTGGCTACAAACAAAGCGGAGCCGGTTTATCATCCGATAATTTGTTAGACCTGATAGGGGTGAATATTCCCTTGGGCGGTTCTGTTAAACAACGGTTAACCTACATTCAGGCCCCTTTGTTGCTCCAATATGATTTTGGTTACGAAGACAGCCCCGTAAAACCATACGTGATCTTGGGCCCGTCTTTCAATTATTTAGCCGATGGTAAAATAGTGAGTCGTGCCGATTTGATTCTGTTCCGTACCCAACCTACCCGTACCAACATCGGTTTAGGCATGTTCAACCGATTTGAGGTCGGCGGTACCGGCGGTGCGGGATTGAGTTTTGATTTAGG
The DNA here is from genome assembly GCA_046329125.1 of Spirosomataceae bacterium. Taxonomy (GTDB): domain Bacteria; phylum Bacteroidota; class Bacteroidia; order Cytophagales; family Spirosomataceae; genus Runella. Next base: position 39,563 of record JAXLVD010000022.1, read on the forward strand.
CGGGGCTAAACTCTTTGTAGAGGGGCGTTACGAGCGCGGCTTTACGCGAGTTTATGATACACCGGTGGTGCAAGTACCCGTATACAATCAAAGTTTCAGTGTCTTAGCCGGGTTTTCAATACCGATCGGAAGATAAGAACAGCTTATAAAAAAGCCTCGCCCAAGTTGTTGGGCGAGGCTTTTTTATGGAATAATTTCTTTACTTTTTCATCCAAGTAGCGCCATAAACAACCGCATGGATGGCCGCGAATATCAACGAAAAGTAGAATAGGCCGGTATCTGTTCCATCGGTTTGTCCATGGTGGACAAAGGCTACAATGGACAATAAAACAGCTAAAGCAATACCGGACATACCGATGATTTTAAAATCATTTGATAAATCGGCTTTTCCTGTTCCTAATTTGCTGTTACGAATTCCGTACCATAAATAAATATCGAATCCGATAATCATCCATACCAACAATCGAATCCAAGTATCTAACGGCAGGAAGGCCATCATAAAAAAGCAAGTCGCTATGCCCAGAATAGGCACTAACGGCACTAACGGAGTTTTGAAGGCTCGTGGGGCGTTGGGCATTTGTTTACGCATTACCATAATCCCGATACATACCAGAATAAACGCAAACAATGTACCGATACTGGTCATTTCACCTACTACACGGGCGGGGATAAAGGCCGCAAATAAACTTACAAAAAGCATAAACATTAAATTACTTCTGACCGGGGTTTGGTATTGAGGATGTACTTTCGAAAAGATAGAAGGGAGAAGCCCATCTTTACTCATACTGAAAAATACACGGGTTTGTCCTAACAGCATCACTAAAATAACAGATGCATAGCCGGCTAAAATAGCGACAATAATGGCCCGGTTCAGCCAAGGGTAGTCAGGGACGATCAAACCGGCAGCATTGGGCGTTCCCATGTGCTCAATGGCTACGGCTACCGGGGCGATACCGTCCTGTCCTTTAAAAGAAGTATAATTAGTAACGCCTGTCATGACGTGCGCAAACAAAATATATAAGACAGTGCAGATAGCCAAAGAAGCGAGAATACCGATAGGCATATCCCTTTTAGGGTTTTTGGCTTCTTGCGCAGCTGTACTTACTGCATCAAAACCAATATAAGCAAAGAAAACAATAGCTGCTGCTCGAATAATACCGCTGAAGCCATATTCTCCAAAGTTGCCCGTATTGTCAGGAATGTAAGGTACGTAATTCGTATCATTGATATATTTCCAGCCCAAAATAATAAAGATAATAACAACCGTAACTTTCAGGGCCACAATGATTCCGTTGACTAAGGCACTTTCCTGAGTACCTTTCATCAGTAGCAAACTCATCAAAATAACGATAAATACGGCGGGTAAGTTGATTATACCACCGTCCCAAGGGCCTACAACGAGCGCATGCGGCAGATGAACCTCAAACCCTTCCAAAAACTTGACTAAATAGCGACTCCAACTGATACTTACAGTTGCAGCTCCTACCGCATATTCTAAGACTAAATCCCAACCGATAATCCAGGCAATAAACTCGCCCATAGTGGCGTAAGAGTACGTATAAGCACTACCCGCAACCGGAATCATGGAAGCAAATTCCGCATAACATAAGCCGGCAAAAGCACACCCAAAGGCAGCTACAATAAACGAAATGGTAATGGCGGGTCCTGCTTGATTAGCCGCTGCCCCGCCTGTAATGGAGAACAAGCCCGCACCGATTATAGCTCCGATCCCGAGTGCAATTAAACTTCCCGGGCCGAGAGTCCGTTTCAATTGATTTCCTTCTCCTGATGCTTCATTTATCAGTTTGTCTAACGGTTTTTTAATCCAAAGTTGATTTGCCATGCTTTATAAGGTTAATGTTCTGCAATAGAGAATTAGGTTGGTGATTGAAATGCGGTTGAAAAATACGCCCTTATTGGCTTCTTACCAAACAAGTACAGTGAAAAGTTATTTTTAGGCCGAATAAAAACACTGTTAAATAAATTGAAAGTGAATAGGTTAGCCTAAAAGCAAATTTGAATACAAATGATTTTTATCAGTGTCTCCCGGTATTCCTGCACGTATTTTGCCGAAATATTGTTTCCCTCATTATGCCGAAATTACTCGAAAACCGCACTGATGTAGAACTCTTGGTGAATAAGTTCTATCAAAAAATCCGTCAGGATGCCCAATTAGGGCACATCTTTGATGAAGTTGCTCAAGTGAATTGGGAACTTCACTTACCTAAAATGGTTGATTTTTGGGAAGGGATACTCTTCGGAACGCTCAATTATAACGGTCGGCCGATGCCTCCTCATTTCCGTCTCACTCAAAAACATACCCTTACACCCGCCCATTTTGACCGATGGCTAGCTCTGTTTTTTGAAAATATTGACGAACTTTTTGAAGGGGATAAAGCCAATGAAGTGAAGTATCGCGCTTACAGTATTGCTACGATCATGAACAACAGAGTTCAACAAATTAATGAACAATTGCCGATTGAAAATTGATTTTGAATGACTTATAAAAACAGACTTTTTTGTGTCTTTTTTGTAATGATGAAATTTTTTATTGTATTATTAAAAGAATATTAATATCTAACTGATTGGTATTCATTGACTTGAATTGTATTTATTTTATATCTTTGTGGCGCAAAACCAAAAACCAAAAAATCACTATGGCAATTGCAAAACAAGTATTAAAAAGCAAACCTGTTTGTAAAGTAACGTTTTTACTGTCTGCCGATGTAGTGGCAGATGCGAAAGAGATCGCAGTATTGGGTGAGTTTAACGACTGGAATTCAGAAGCCGCTACAAAATTGAAGAAACAAAAGGATGGTTCATACAAAGCTACTGTTGAATTGGAAACCGGAAAAGAGTATGCTTTCCGTTATTTGATCGACGGTACCACTTGGACCAACGACGAAGCTGCCGATAAGTATATTCCAAGCGGAGTATCTTACGAAGAAAATTCAGTGGTTGTGCTTTAATTGAGCGAATTTTCAAATGAAGCCCGTCAGGTTGTTACATCTGACGGGTTTTTTTATGTCTGTTCGGTAGAAATAATCGCCATAGTCAAGCGACTGATGCATACCAACTTGCCGGCTTCATTGGTGATTTTGATTTCCCATACGTGCGTCGAGCGTCCGATGTGAAGGGGCGTTGCCTTACCGTAGACCCATCCGCTTTTTACACCCCGAATATGGTTGGCGTTGATGTCGAGCCCTACTGCCTGCTGTTTGGTCGGGTCCGAAAGGAGTAAATACGAAGCCAAACTGCCGATGGTTTCGGCCAATACTACCGAAGCCCCTCCGTGTAACAAACCGAAAGGTTGATGCGTACGATGGTCGACGGGCATCCGGGCAATAATATAGTCGTCGCCTACTTCGATGTATTCGATGCCGAGATGACCGGCAATCGTGTTTTTATCCAATTGTGCGATTTGTTCGAGTGCATTATTTTTGTTGAACATCGGGAAAAGGGGTATTTTTGTAAGTAACGCCAAAACTATCATATTTAACCTGATTTTATGTGAGCTTAGGTGGATTTTAAGTAACGATAAGGCAGTATCGCTTCTGCCTGAAACCTGATAAATCTATTGAAATCTAAATTTTCCAAACTTGTCTTCTAAAACTATTTACCTCATTCGCCACGGGGAAACGGATTACAATCGCCGCGGTGTAGTACAAGGCAGCGGCATTGATGCCGAACTCAACGAGCTGGGCCATGCACAGGCGCAGGCATTTTATGAAACGTATCAGCACTTAGTGTTTGACAAAATCTACACTTCCAAACTGGTTCGAACCCATCAGAGTGTTCGCGGTTTTTTGGAAAAAGGGTATCCGCACGAAGCCCACGAAGGCCTCAATGAGATCAGTTGGGGGATAAGAGAAGGACGCACTCCCAATAGCATGGATAATGATTATTATCGTTGGTTGGTGGAAAGTTGGCAAAAAGGCCACACCGACTTACAGGCCGAAGGAGGCGAAAGTCCCGAAGATGTTCAAAGAAGACAATTACCCGTCATTGAGCTAATTTTATCGCGACCCGAAGAAAAGAGCGTGTTGGTAGCGATGCACGGGCGGGCGATGCGTGTCCTTTTAGCTACGATCTTTAATCGTTCTTTACACGAAATGGATGACTATCTGCACACCAATTTATGTTTGTATCTGCTTCATTATGATTACCTTACAAAGAGTTTTTCGATAGAAAAGCATAACGATACCGCCCACTTAGCTATTTTGCCACCCATTATTTCCTGAATCGCCTGTTGAAAAATGACCCGAGAACAACTGATTGAACAAATAAAGAAAAAGAAATCTTTTCTTTGCGTAGGCCTTGACCCTGATCTGAAAAAACTTCCGAAACACATACTGCGCGAGCCGGATGCTGTGTTTGAGTTCAACAAACGCATCATTGACGCAACCGCTCCGTATGCGGTAGCTTATAAACCCAACATCGCATTTTATGAGGCCCTCGGCCCGCGAGGTTGGAACAGTTTGCAACGTACTTTAGGGTATATACCGAAAGAGTGCTTTACCATTGCCGATGCCAAACGCGGCGACATCGGAAACACGTCGTCGTTGTATGCCCAAGCCTTTTTTGATAAAAGTTCCTCAGGTATGTCGTTTGACAGTATCACCGTGGCACCTTACATGGGCCGTGATTCGGTCACTCCGTTTTTAGAATTCAAAGACAAATGGGTGATTCTTCTCGCGCTCACGTCCAACGAAGGAAGTGTTGACTTTCAAACCACCCTGTCGAATCCTGCCTTGGTACACAGTGATGAGAATGACTTAGGGTTAGCTAACAGTCAACTTGTATTTGAGCGGGAAAATGAATTTTTATTTGAGCGGGTCATCAAGGTGTCGCAACAATGGGCCGGAGCCGAGCGGCTTATGTACGTAGTGGGCGCTACCAAAGCACCGATGTTGAAACAGATCAGAAAGTTGGCTCCGGATCATTTTTTGCTGATTCCCGGGGTAGGGGCACAGGGCGGTAGTATGGAAGAGGTCTGCAAATACGGCATGAACCGGGATTGCGGCCTGCTTGTCAATGCCGCTCGAAGTATTATCTATGCCTCCTCCGGCATAGATTTCCCCCAAAAGGCGGCTGAAGAAGCAAAATCTATGCAGCGGGAAATGGAGCAACAACTGCAAGCATTTAACATTATCTGATCTTTAATTTCTTAAACAATCCTTCTTTTTCTGCCTCTATTACCTCGGCCGGTTGCATAGCCCCCAATTTTACGCCTTCAATGGCCCAACGGACCAATCGTAACGTGGGAAAACCTACCGCGGCTGTCATGCGGCGGACCTGGCGATTTTTTCCTTCGTGCAAGGTCAACGAAATCCAGCTAGTAGGGATGTTTTGCCGAAAGCGAATCGGCGGATTTCGTTCCGGTAGCAACGGTTCATTGACCAATAACTGTGCTTTGGCCGGTAAGGTGCGGTGCGGTTTTCCGTCAATCGAAATAGTAACCCCTCTTTCAAGTTGCTGTATCGCCTCGGAGGTAATTTGGCCTTCTACCTGAACAAAATAGGTGCGTTGGTGTTTAAATTTCGGGTTAAGAAGCCGATTGTTCAGAAAGGAATCATTGGTCAGCAGCAACAGCCCTTCACTGTCGGCATCTAACCGCCCCACGGGATAAATGTCTTTTGGAAACGAAAACGGCAGATCAGCCAATGTCGGTTTGTCGCCTTCACGCGAAAACTGAGACATCATACCGAAGGGCTTGTAAATGAGAAAGTACCGAGGTGTCACGCAGGAGGAAGAAAAAGGCACCGTATGTCAGAAGAGCTGAGCCGGTGCCTGAAAATCAAAATTAAACTTTCTCAATGATCATGGCTGATGCACCGCCGCCGCCGTTACAAATAGCCGCCAAGCCGTATTTGCCCCCCTTTTGCGCCAGCACGTTTTGAAGCGTTACCACAATACGGGCTCCGGAACAACCCAACGGGTGCCCTAAAGAAACAGCCCCGCCGAATACGTTGGTTTGTTCGTGGGATATTCCCATTTCTTTCATAAAGGCCATAACCACTACCGAGAAGGCTTCATTTACCTCAAAAAAGTCAATATCGCTCACACTCAACCCAGCCTTTTTGAGAGCTTTGGGGGCTGCTTTGGTCGGGGCGGTGGTAAACCATTCGGGTTCCTGTTCGGCATCGGCAAAAGAGACGATGCGCGCCAAAGGCGTGATTCCCAGTTCTTTTACTTTTCGCTCGCTCATCAATACGGTAGCAGCGGCGCCGTCGTTGATCGTAGAGGCATTGGCGGCAGTAACGGTACCTTCTTTACTGAATACAGCACGCAATGTGGGTATTTTTTCGAATTTTACATTTTTGTATTCTTCATCCTGAGAAACGGTCACCGGTTCTCCTTTTTTGGTCGGTACTTCTACCGGTATCACTTCTTTTTGAAAATGACCCGCCTCCCATGCTGCCGCACTGCGCCGGTAAGAAGCAACGGCAAAGGCGTCCTGCTCCTCGCGGGTAAAGCCGTATTTTGCGGCAGTTGCGTCGGCACATACGCCCATAGCCATACCTCCGTACACATCGGTGAGGCCGTCTTTGGCCAAACCGTCAATCAACGTGCCGTTACCGTAACCATAGCCGCCGAAGCGGGCTTTGTCTAAGTAAAACGGGATTTGGGACATGCTTTCCATACCGCCGGCCACTACAATATCGGCATCCCCCAGCAGAATGTCTTGGGTAGCCATCATCATGGCTTTCATGCCCGAAGCACATACTTTATTGACGGTGGTACAGATAGTGTATTTACTCAACCCGCCGAAAATGGCTGCCTGACGGGCCGGTGCCTGTCCTACATTGGCCGAAACCACATTTCCCATGTAGACCGATTGTACCGATTGCGGGTCGATTTGAAGTTGAGAAACAGCACCGCGAATGGCCGCAGCCCCCAATTGGGTAGCCGAAACCGAAGCCAATGCGCCGCCGAAACTTCCGATGGGGGTTCGTACGGCTGATACGATATATACTGATTGCATTTTGCTGATGAAAGAAAAACGGTTTTAAGAAAAGACAAACCAAAGGTAAAGGTTTTTCGATTCAGTCACCATGACTCGGGCTGATTACCCGATGGGGCTGCTCCGGTTTTGTTGGCTGCTTTCCGTTTTGCCTTAAAGGGTATTTCTATCAAATGTGTTATTGATCCATGCCGCTTTTATGGCAAGTATCGGCTCTGTCGTTGCTATAATTTCGGGCTGCCGGCAGTTTAGGAGAAATAATTGCGGGGCGGCAAATTGTAGGGACGTTGTTGGTGCTTGCCGGCGTATTTTTGATCTGTTGCAAAGGAGAAAAGTAGGGAAATAGCAGAATGTCGAATAAAGAAAGGAATTATTGTATTCGACATTCTGCATTCAAAACTCGACACCTCTATTGGCTCCAACTTGTCGGTGTCCGGTCCCAACGATGCGATTGCAGGGCCGCAATGAGATCTTCCGAAAGTTGTACCCCATCACTTGCTGCTATGTTGGCTTCGACGTTACGAATCTTACGCATTCCCGGAATGGTCGTTGCTACATCCGGATGATTCAAGATAAATCGCAGGGCCATTTCAGGCATTGTCATTCCGGAAGGAATCAAAGGACGCAGCGCATCGGCATGTTCGACGCTCGAAATCAAGTTTTCGGGTACGAAATAAGTACTCCGCCAATCGTCCGCCGGGAAAGTAGTATTTTTGGTAAAAGTACCGGTGAGTGTGCCTTCATCAAACGGAACGCGCGCAATAACGGCCACGTCCAACTCGCGACACAGCGGAAAAAGGTTGTCTTCGGGAGCTTGGTCGAAAATGTTGTAAATGACCTGAACCGCCGAAATGTGACCTGTACGCAGCGTATTCAGCACATTGTCAGGTTCCCAACGATTCACACTCACCCCCCAATGCTGTACTTTTCCGTCGCGGGTAAGTTGTTCTACGGCTTTTTGCCACTCTTCGTTTTGTGCCCATTGGTCTTCCCATACGTGAAACTGCTGTAAATCAATAGTCTCCACGCCCAGATTTTTCAGACTTTTTTCGGTATATTCAATAATGTGAGCTGCCGGGAAACAATCTTCCAAGGAAAATTCCGGTTTTGAAGGCCATTTGAAGTTTTTAGGCGGAATCTTTGTGGCCACATACAACCGTTGGTCGGCGTGTCTTTTTACCAGTTCGCCCAGTATCATTTCGCTGCGGCCGGCGCCGTATCCCCAAGCGGTATCGAAGAAATTACACCCCAATTCTACGGAGCGATTGAGGGCAGCGTTGTATTCATTTTCTTCGGAGCCGGTCCATCCGGCCAAGCCCCACATTCCATAACCGATTTCACTTACTTGCCAATCAGTTCTTCCAAATCTTCTATATTGCATGGTTTTGGTACGGTATTTTTAAGGGTAAAAGCAACGTCTATTGTCATATTACTTTCGAGGAGTCATCAATATGCCCAAAATAATCAGATATAGCTTATATACAGTCGGAATCATTTTTATTCTGTTGGTTGCCTTGGGAGGATGGGCTTATCAATACCGCGATCAGTTGTTTAAATACCTTGTTGCCCAAATCAATGATAATATCAACGGACATTTTACGGCGGAGAACTTTCATTTTACTCCTTTCTCCAACGGTATCGGTTTTTCATTTACGCTCTATAATGTGCATTTGCAGGACAGCGCCTATGCGCGTCATCGCCGGGAATTATTGTTTTTGCAACGGCTTACGGTTCAGGTAGATGCCCGACAACTCTTAAAAAAACAATTTCAGGTACGGTCGGTGTGTTTCAAAAACGGAAAAATCAACCTTTTTACGGAAGCAAACGGCTACAGCAACCTGAGCGTGTTCGGTAAAAAAAATACGTCATCGGCTAAAAAAGAAGTCGATTCAACGTTCAAACAACGGTTTTTGGGACGCTTGCGGGAAGTTTGTGCCGACAATGTCGAATTTTCACTTCAGGATTCACTTCGTCACAAAAACATAGCTTTTACCATGAATGAGTTAACCAACCATGTTCAGTTGAAAGACACGCTGTGGGAGTTGAATCTGAAGGGAAGCGTTTATTTTGAGGGCTTGACTTTTCATACCAAGCGGGGGGCTTTTTTAGAGAAAAAACCGACTGAATTGGATCTTTACATGGTATTTAACCCTAAGAACAGCCAGCTTTCCGTTGACCCGTCTTTGGTGCAGGTCAATGAGGATAGGTTCGGTATGAAAGGAAAAGTGGCGTTTGTGGGCAACGGACGCCTACAACTGGAAATTACTACCGATACCATTGCTGCTCTGCGGGCACTGACAATTATCCCTAAACGCTTGGCTCAACGAATTGCCAAATTTGAGATTTGGCCTGTCGTCACGGCAACTGTCCGTTTAGACGGGCCATTGCGCGGCGGTGATAACCCTCGGGTAATTATTGATTTTCAGACGAAATCTTTTCAATACAACAGTCCGATCGGGCTGCTTTCCGAACTTATTGCTACGGCACATTTTACAAATCAATCGGATACCTCTCAAGCACCTGATGATCGAAATTCCCGCATTTCGGTCCCAAAAGTCCAAGGATTGCTGTATGGGGCCATTCCGATGCATACGTGTTTTACTATCGCAGATTTGGAAGACCCGCAAGTGGTCATGGAAGGAAATTTCAATGCAAATTTGGCACATTGTAACAGCCTGTTTGACGAAAACAAAGTACAACTCAGATCGGGAAGATTGCTCGTCAACTATTCCTATAACGGTAAAATGGCGCCTATTTTTGATGATACCACCAATCGGTTAAACGGAAAGCTGCTCGGAAAAGCTACGCTGGTGAACGGGGCATTCAGCTACTTGCCTCAAAGAATCAATTTTACCCGCATGAACAGCATAATTCGATTTAATGAAAAAGAAGTAGAAATCCCCTTCCTGCATTTAAACCATCAAAAAAATAAAATCAGAATCAGCGGTAAAATCTCGGGTTTGCTTCCCTATGCTTTTAATTCTTCGGACAAGGTAATTGGGGATATGAGTATTTATACCCCCGATTTGGGGTTGGATTGGGTACGTACGTATCATACTCCTCCTAAAAAACGAAGCAAAAAGCAATTGACGGATATAATTGATAAAATATTTGCTCGGTTGGAGCTGAAGACGCTCTTGATAGCAGACAAAGTGCATTATCGAAAATTTCAGGCAGAGAACGTAAAAGGCCGTCTCTATTTTAGTGAGCAATCCTTGAAATGCGAAAATGTAAAGATGCAGGCCTTTGGAGGTGATTTTCAGGTAACGGGCGGGCTTGAAAATTTTGACCGTCCGGTACATCGGCTGTATGCCGCCGGGCGAGTCAATAATGCCGATGTGCAAAAGGTATTTTATGCTTTTGATAACTTCGGACAAACCACTATTTCCGACCACAATCTCAGCGGGAGTCTGAGCACTACTTTTTCTTACAGCAGTCAATTGAAAAGCGATTTCTCGCTGTTGCCGGCTACGATGAACGGACAACTGTCTTTGGAGATTTCAGACGGAGAACTCAATCACTTTGAACCGCTTAAACGCATTCAAAGACTCTTCTTTAAACGCCGTGATTTTGACAATGTTCGTTTCGAAAACCTCAAAAATCGGTTTGTCTTGCAAGGACAGGAATTAAATATGAGTCAAATGAAAGTAGCTTCGAGTGTTTTAACCTTTTTTGTGGGAGGAACTTACAGTTTTCGGGATAAAACAGATCTGTTGGTGCAAATTCCGCTCAGTAATTTAAAGCGAAATCCCGATGAAACAGAACTGCAAAGCTTAGACGGCAGCAATTTTCTGATTCGGGCGGTGGATGAGAACGGGGAGATGAAACTGAAATACGATTTGGATTGGCGTAAAAAGAAGCGATAAAGAATGATAAGGTTGTACTCATTACTGCTTTTCAATTTTTCAAATTACCGATTGCGTCTTTGATTGTGGTTTGTGTTAACAATTTCTTAACATACACCTCAAAAGTTTAATTTACCTTTGCCGCCGGATACCTAACTGATTAATTATCACCAAGCCGGACGGCTCACCATTCTCAAATGAACCGGTGAACTGCAACTGTAAACTATAATCTCTCCCATGTTTGGCTTAGAAACAGACATTTTTCTCCTCCTTTTTCTCTGCATTTTATGCGCTTGTGCTTTTGAATTTGTGAATGGCTTTCACGATACCGCCAATGCAGTAGCTACGGTCATTTATACCAATTCTCTCAAACCTACTACGGCTGTTATTTGGTCGGGTTTTTGCAATTTTCTCGGAGTAGTTTTGGGCGGGATTGCCGTAGCGATGGGGATTGTCAATTTGCTGCCGGTCGAACTGCTCATTGATCAAAACATTTACCACAGTATCGCGATGGTGCTGGCACTACTGATCAGCGCCATTATTTGGAACTTCGGTACGTGGTACTTTGGCTTACCTTCTTCCAGTTCGCATACGTTGATCGGCTCGATTTTAGGGGTAGGTTTAGCCTTTTCGATGATGCCGGAGGCCACTGACGGTGCCGGGGTCAATTGGGGTAAAGCCACCGAAATCTTTGGCTCTTTATTATTATCACCCTTAGTAGGTTTTAGCTTGGCTGTTTTCTTAATGTTTTTGTTAAGACGTCTTTTAAGCAAAGAATCGCGCGATCAGGTATTCAGCGAACCCAAAAAAACACAGGAACCTCCGCTTTGGATTCGGTCCGTCCTGATTCTTACCTGTACAGGTGTCAGCTTTTTTCACGGGAATAACGACGGGCAAAAAGGGGTAGGCTTGGTCATGTTGATTTTGATCGGAGTGGTACCGGCCTATTTTGCCCTCAATGAGAAAATGGAACCGCAGGACATGAAAGGTAATTTGATCACGATTGAACAAACGCTGACCAAAATAGATACGACGTTACTCGGCATTGAGGAAAAACGGCAATTGGGTAAGGTAAAAACCAGCATAGCAGACTTAAATCAAAGAATTGTTCATACGGCTGCTGACGGTAAGATCAAGCAGGATGAGCGTTTGGGGGCTCGCCGTGATGTATTGGTCATCAATAGCAACTTGAAAAAGTTAATGGACAGCGAGTCGGTTAATTTCAGTGCCGCCGATGAAAAAGTACTGAAAGAAAATACCGATGACAAAAAAGGTCTTCGTCGTTTTACTGATTACGCCCCGTTTTGGGTCGTGTTGATGATTTCTTTATCGCTCGGTTTAGGAACAATGGTAGGTTGGAAGCGGATTGTAGTGACAGTAGGTGAAAAAATCGGTAAATCCCACCTGACGTATGCCCAAGGGGCGTCGGCTGAGTTGGTAGCGGCAAGTACGATCGGTTTGGCTTCCGGCTTGGGTTTGCCGGTAAGTACGACCCACATGCTTTCTTCGGGGATTGCGGGAACGATGGTCGCCAGCAAAGGAATTAAAAATCTGCAAGCCAAAACCATTCGCAATATTTTGATGGCTTGGGTATTGACCCTCCCCGTTTCGATATTCCTGTCGTTTACGTTATACGTTTTCTTCCGTTGGATTTTATAACAGCTTACGTTTAAGCCAAAATACTTCCGCGGATTGAATCTTTAACGCTGACCCTACGCTAAGTTCGGTCAGCGTTTTTTTGTGATCTTAATTTTACCGTTAAAGCTATGTGTACGGTGGTCAATGCAACATTTCAACAACTTTTAGCGTTAAAGTTTAGCAGAAAAAAACCATTTTGCTAACTTAGCCCCTTACGTATTGTATCTGACTTATTATGCAAAAGCATGCATTCATATCCGGTTTGGCCTTTGCGGGATTATTGGCCTGTTTAACTGCCTGTAACTCGACCCAATCCCTCTTTAAAGAAGCGGTTCGAAAATTCGATGACGCTGAATATGACTTAGCCATCAAAGATTTGCGTACGGTGGCGGCTGCCAATTATGAACCCGGAAGGACCAATTATTTATTGGCTGAGTCGTATCGTATGTCCAATCGTTTTCAGTTGGCAAGTGCCTATTACCAAAAAGCCTTGGACAACGGCATGACCAACCCCGAGTTGCCTTTTAATTATGCTTTTGCTTTGAAAGCAGAAGGAAAATACAGCGAAGCTATTACCCAGTTGGAGAAGTACATCAGCAGTAATCCGACGAACAAAGTAACCTTGGAAAAAGCCAATCGGGAACTCTATACTCTGAAGTCCATTGACGTCATTCAGCAGAAAAAGACCTTTTATAAGATCAAAAATCTGGAAAAACTGAATACGCCGGGGGCGGAGTTTTCGCCTTTTGTGAAGGATGAAGATTTGATATTTGCGGCTTCTCGTAAAGAGACCATCTACAAAACCAACGGGATGCCGATGTTGGGAATCTATAAGGTGAAATTGGCAGAGAATTATGATGAAACCGGCGGGGAATCGGAAGTGTTCAGTCCGTCGTTGTTTATGGAAGGGGTCAATGAAGCCAATGTTACCTTTACCAAAGACGGAAAAACAGTAGTGATCGCCCGCGGTAATACCGGGAAAAAGAAAGGAAGAGCCGATGTAGATTTGTATTTGAGCCGTTTTGCCGGCGGCAAATGGACCGAGCCGCGCTTGATTCCCGTGAGTGATTCTGCTGCTTGGGATGGCAGCCCGGCATTCTCGCGCGACGGGCGGACGTTGTACTTTTGTTCCAATCGTCCCGGCGGAGTAGGCGGTATTGATATTTATCGGGCCAACATGGACGCTTCGGGCCGTTTCAGTAAGCCGGTCAATATGGGCAAAGATATCAATACTCCGGGCGACGAAATGTTTCCGTATGTAGGGCCGGATGCCAAACTTTACTTTGCTTCCGACGGACACCCCGGTTTAGGGAAATTGGACATATTTGTAGCGACACGCTCACAGGGGGTCATTACGGTGGAAAATTTGGGCCCTCCCGTTAACTCTCGTTTCGATGATTTCGGGTTAGTGTTTGCCGATGATGAGATGAAATACGGCTTCTTTTCTTCCAATCGGGAAGGCGGAAAAGGAGATGATGATATTTATTTTGTGGAAGATGAGAGCGTAGGGTTGGATTCTACACAATTGGCAGAACTTGAAAAGTTGCCGCCGGATGACCCGCGTCGCCGGACAATCGGAAAACCCGAGCCGCCAAAGATTGTTAATTATTTTTTAGCCGGGACAGTGGCTTCCAACGAAACACCGGCAGCTATGCTTGATTCGGCTATTGTCAAGGTATTTGAGGTGTCCGCTGACAGCTTGATAGGAGAAGGAGTGACTCGCGGCGGCGGTATTTTCGGAACTTTCCCGTTACAGGAAGGAAAAGATTATACGCTTCTGATCGAGAAGAAGGGCTATATTACCAAACGGGACGCCTTTACGATGGCCGGAAAAGCTATTCCGCAAATTTTTCGTAAAAAACTGACAATGGATACTACCTTCTACATGGCGTTAAAACTTGACCGGTTGGCCTTGAATAAGACCTTTGTGCTGGAGAATATTTACTATGATTTGGATAAGTTCAACATTCGGGAAGATGCCGCTTTGGAGTTGGATAAGTTGGTACAAATCTTAAAAGACAACCCGACCGTAAAAATTGAATTAAGTTCACACACCGACAGTCGGGCAACGGATTCTTATAACAATAAACTTTCTCAAAATCGGGCTCAGTCGGCAGTAGATTATATTGTCACAAAAGGAATCGACCGAGAGCGCATGGTAGCGAAAGGGTACGGTGAAACGCAACTTATTATCAAAGATGCCAAAACCGAAGAAGAGCATCAGAAAAACCGCCGTACGGAATTTACGATATTGAGTTATTGATTGTCGCAGTAAGCGTCTGAATCATACCTCTGTTGAAGTTTTATAACTTTGGCAGAGGTATAATTTTTACAGGTGTGTCTTACCATTATGGTACGGTATTATTCACATTTAAAAGCAGTCCGGGACATGTTGTTATCACGCAAAAAAGCCCTGCAAACCCTTGCCGGCTCTCTTTTTTCTCTGCCTCTTTTTTCATTTTCTCCCAAAGCCACTCGCTCCGCAGTAGCTGAGTTCCTGGAATCGCACAAGCGCTCTGAAAAATATACATTGGCAGTGTTCAATCAAATGCCGGAAGACGGCATGGGTTTTAAACCTCTGCCCGAAATGTTTACTTTTCAGCGGCATTTTGTGCATTGTATTGAGTTTGTATCCGGTCAACTGATGGCCCGATTGGGTATAAAAAGCCCATTTGACGGGGTAGATCTGAATAAACTTTCGAAAGAAGAGACCAAACAGGCGCTCATTCAGTGCTACGATTGGGTAGAAAAGACAGTAGTGAATGCTACGCCTCAGCAATTAGCTAAAACGGACAGTTTCGGAGGCGACCAAGTAGATCTGTTGCGGTTGCTTTACATTTGTGAAAATCACCTGATTCATCACCGCGGAACAACCATGGCTTATTTACGGATGAAAGGCATTGTGCCGGAAGGTTACGTAGGTTGGTAAAAGCGGCCTGCTATTTTTTTCGCCTTTCAAAAAGAATCTTGGCAAACGTTTTGTCAGGCCGGGTTTCGTTTATTAAAATGGCCTCCTGTAAAACTTCCAAAAATTCCTCCTCTATTTCTTTGAATTCCTGTAGGTTACGAACGGTGATACCGCTGACCAGCTTACGGCCTTTGGCATCCAGCAAGCCCTGTTCGTTTGACAATAAAAACCCTTTTGCAAAGCAGATCTCAACGCCTTTTGTTTTTTGGATTTTGCCAAAATAGCAGACATAATCATAGCACATAAAAAAAGGGACACTGTTGTACATAAAGCGTTCGCGCATTTTGGGATGTGCTACTAAAATTAACTGCCGGACGTATTGAAGTAATTGTCGGATTTCCGGCGTTTGGTGAGCCAAAAAATCATCCGTATCGTGGTAGTAGGTCATCTGAAGGCTCAGACAAGTTTATAATTTTTGTATTCACCGATATACCGGCCGGTCATTCGAGCTACCCACATTTTCAATTTGTACTTGAAACTTAGGTTTTTGCGGGAAATATCGTGAGAAAATTGCCAATTCTGACGTTGTAAGCGCTGTTGCATTACTTGAGGGTGTGTCCCTGAAAATTTGGCTAATGAATCAATCTGCGAATAATCAAATCCGTCGGCCGAGATTTTAACGTGTTTCTCAGCTTCCTCTCCGTACCAATATTTGTGAATATGCAGGTGTTTATCCTGCATGACACGCGGGTCTTTGACCCAACCGTAATGATAAATGGTCGCTTCGATAGGTTTAACCCTTAATTTTTCATTATGGTTTTTCCGAAAACCCTGGGCATCGCGGTAAGAATAAATCGCTTTATTGTTTTTTATAACGCGGATTTCCTTTCGATACCAAGTGGGCGAATCGCCGATGTAGTCGTAAGAACCGTAAAAATGCAGGTAATTGAACAAAAGGCCATCAACCGTATCTTCCTCTTTCCATCGTTGCATGGCTGCCCGGATGCCGGGCAGGTCTTTCTCATGCACTACCTCATCCCCCTGAATGTAAAAAGCCCAATCCGACTTTTCTGAAATGGCCTGAAAGGCCTTATCGGTTTCTTTGGCGTACACACTGCCGCCTTCCTGCAAACTTTCGTCCCAAACTGTTTCAATGATGCGAATTTTTTGCGGGTCAATTTTACGAATTAATTCGAGGGTACTGTCGTCACTTTGGCCTACCGCCACTACAAATTCATCACAAATGGGCAAAATAGAGGTAATTGCTTCTGTGATCGGAAAGTCAAATTTGACGGCATTGCGAATAAAAGTGAAGCCTGTAACGTGCATGTAATCTTCTTTAGAAGTGGCAAATACCCGGAAAAGCCTCAAAGTTACACTTTAACGCATCCACTCGGCTACCCAAATCCCCAAATAAGTTCCGATGGCATTGCCCAACACCCCCACCAATACCGCAGGAAGCTGCAAATCAGTACGATTCAGGCTTTTGGATAAAGCTAAAGCCGAACTTGCCCCGCCGATATTGGCTTGGGAGGCAATGCCCAGCATATCCCAATCCTGTTTTAATAAGGTGCCGATGCCGAACAAAACAGTGGCATGGATCAAGACCAAAAGGGCAATCATGCCCAATAGCGTAAATGCCAACTGTCCATCGTGAATGAGGGCGGGAATATCACAATATGCCCCAATAACAGCCAAAAATAAATACACACACAAAAGCCCCAACATGCGCGAGCCGGGCAGGCGATTGATGACAGGTAATTGAGCCAATGCTAACGCAAACGTAGTTTGTACCAAAACCGCCGGTATTCCTTTGAAAATACTTGCCGTCAGTTGTGACAGATAAATGCTGAAAAGACCTAAACCCAATAGCAAAGCTACATTCATCGGATTCACAGATTCGTTGTCGTTCAGGTGTTCGTTCAGTTCCCGGTCTGAAGCCGTTGCCTGTTGCTTTTGGCGCGGGTAATAACGATTAAGCAATTGAGGAACTAATAAAGTAGCGATCATCCACAGGGTCGTAATGATATTGTCGGCTGCGGTAGCGGCAGCAAAAAGGGTGCCTTCTTTGGAAACACCGTAATGCAGCGCTACGGCATTATAATTGACACTGCCGCCAATGTAAGTTCCCGTAAACATTCCCGCAATGGCATAATAAAGAGAGCCTATGGCGTGCTCCGCATCAAAAAGTTTCATACTGAGTACTACTCCCAAAATAGTCCCGAGCGACCCGGTCAGAAATAAGGTAACCATGGCTCCGCCCGCTTTTCGTAAACTTCGTAAATTGGCTTTCAGCATCAGAAAAAAAATGGAGAGCGGAGCCAAATAAGTGAAAATGCCATCATAAACAGGCACTTGAATACTTGATGAGGGAATCAGTCCTGTGTTGGCGGTGATAGCGGTGGTAATAATGACAATAAGTGCTGCTCCCAATGATTTGAAAAAACGATAGGTAGCCAGCCATTCAGCCAAAACCACATTTGTACAAAGAACGACGAGAATGTAGAGGGAATTCATCTAAAAGTTTGGGTTTTAAGGATATATTTCCGCTTTCTTCCTGTTTTCTTCCGCTTCATTCACCTTCATTGTTGATTTTAGTCATAGATGGTATTGATTTGCAGCGTGATTTTTACCAAGATGAATCGCACCGATTAAGATACGAAACTTTCGAGCACAATGAAAAAGCTCATTCTTCTTTATTTGACTCTTCCCTTTTTCGCACATTCGCTCTTTAGCCAAACGCTGATTAAAGAGGTCAATGAAGCCATTGAACTGGCCAAAAAGCACAATCTTGATTTGCAGATTTCGCGCCAAAGTGTGCAGATTCAGTCGTGGAATGTCAAAGCAGTAAAAGGGAGCCGTTTACCTCAGTTGAAATTTACGACGGCTTTGGATTACAATTTTTTATTACCAACCCAACTGATTCCCGCACAGTTTTTCGGCGGAAAAGAAGGAGAATTTCGCTCTATTCAGTTTGGGGTTCCCTACAACCTCACGGCGGGGTTGGAAGGTAACCTGCCGCTTTGGAATGCCGGCCTCAAGCAGGATGTGGAAATTGCCAAAGCCAATCTAAAAGTCGGAAGTTTGCAAACGCTTGTTTTGCAGGATGACATCAGTACACAAGTGGCTCGTCTTTATTTTGCGACGGTATTTACCCAAATTTATCTTGACATAACGAAGCAAAATCTGGCCAATGTGGATACGATTGCGCACATCGCCCAAGAGCGCAAAGAAAAAGGACTGATTGATCAACTTGAATTCAACCGAGTGCGTGCAACGCGATTGGCGGTAGAAGATATTCTGCATCAAAACGAACCGGTGTATCAGAAAAATTTGAATCAATTGCGGTTGGCCGTAGGCGATTCAACCGCTACAACCTCATCTCTAAATCCCTTCTCCATTTTGGAGAAGGGATTTCTGCTCCCCTCGCCTGAAAGGAGAGGGGAGGGGGAAGAGGTTCCCCGTCTCCAACTGCGTGCTGCTCAAATAAATTTAGCACAGCAGCAGTTGAAAAAAGAGCAAAAACTTAAATTGCCCACCCTTTCAGCTTATACCCGATATTCGGAGCAAGCCCAACGAAATAAGTTTAACTTTTTGAATTTCAACGAAAAATGGTTTGGGATTGGCGTAGCCGGGCTGCGTTTTGAAGCCCCTATTTATAATGGACGTATTCGGGAAAGCAGTATTGCCCGTGCTCGTGTCAACGCCGACATTGCCCAAATGCAATTGGAAAATGAACATCGTAAATACGATTCCGAAACCGCTGATTTGTTGATTACGTATAACGAAGCCCTTAATTCGCTTAAGATCAATCGGGAAACCTACCAATTGAGTGAAGAAAATATGAAATTGGTACTTATCAAATACAAAGGAGGTATCCTCGCTTACGATCAATACCTGAACGTGTTAAATGAAACCCTGAACGCCCAAAATAAATACCTGCGCTCTTTAGCAGATGTAATGATAAACGGTAAGTTATTGGAAATCAGGAGTAATTATTAATAAAGGATTCGAGATTTTATACTTTTTAGCTATGAAAAAGACAATTATTCCCTCATACACCCATTTACTCATTCTCTCCTTATTTTTTGTCGGTTGTCAACAAAAATCCGAAACCGCATCGCCCGCTTACAAAAGCCTCACTGAAGCCGTGTATGCTTCGGGAAATGTGTTTCCAAAAAATGAATACAAAGTAGTGGCCAATGCCGACGGCTATTTGCAGCAGCAACTCGTCAACGAAGGCGATGTGGCAAAAGCCAATCAATTACTGTTTTCGCTCGAAAGCCTCACTCAAGACGCTCGGGCCGAAGCGGCTGCCAATATTTATCGCCAATCAGAAGCTAACTATGCCGACAATTCACCTGTTTTGGCCGAATTGGAGGTCGCCTTACGTAATGCCCGTACCAAACTCGAAAATGATTCGGTTAATTACTTTCGTTACAAGGCCTTATTCGACCAAAATGCCGCCTCAAAAGCCGATCTGGAACGTACGGAATTGGCTTATCGCACCTCTAAAAACGACATAGCCGCCCGCCAAAAAGCATGGGCCAGAACCAAAAATCAACTGTACGTAGATTTGCAAAATACCCGCTCCAATTTCCGCGTCAATGTGCGCGAAGGAGACAATTACCGCATCAAAAGCATTGAGCCCGCGCGGGTATACGAAGTGTATAAAAAAGTGGGAGAATTGGTGCGTAGAGGAGAAGCCATCGCCCTGTTGGGCAATCCTAACGAAGTTTATCTGCAATTGGCGGTTGATGAAACCGATTTTTCCAAACTCAAGGTAGGGCAGGAAATTGCGGTCAAAATGGATGCCTATGGGGATAAAGTTTTTAAGGCAAAAGTCACCAAGATCTATCCCAAGCTCAACAAAGTAGACCAATCTTTTCGGGTAGATGCTGATTTTGTAGGCGATACTCCGGAGGCATACTATGGCTTGACGGTAGAAGCCAACATTATCATTTCCCAAAATCCCAAAGCCCTGACTATCCCTAAATCCTACTTGGTGGGTAATGACAGCGTTTGGATTGAAGAAGGAAAAGAAAAGAAAAAAATCAAACTTCAAAAAGGTGCTGAGAATTTTGAATTGGTAGAAGTAAAAGGCGGATTGAATGAAAAGTCAGTATTGGTGAAAGAATAGAAATAAAACGTTGAACTGATTATGAAAGAGTTGGATACATTCGGACAATTTATAATTAAGAACTTATACGATAACCCGATAAGTTTTTATTCGATGTTGGAAAATGGACAGTGGAAGGATAAAGATTCTCAAAAATTGTATGAAAAAATAAAGCTATTGCCTACAGATAGCAAAAAACTTATACATCAGATTATTATTCAGATGCTAACGAACAGTCTTCATGACTTTTTATCAGCTTTACAAGAAGCACATGACTTTCAAAAAGGAATAGAAATAATGGTAAATGACAGTAATATAGCAGACAAAACTGACGATATGCAGGCAGGAATGTTACAGGGTGAAATTTTTGACTGGATTGAGAGGTTTAGTGAATTCACTTGAAATAAGCAACTCAAACAACATCTATAAAGGAAACAGTTGGTATATTTTGGATTAAATAGAACAGCGATGATAACAAAGGAACACTTAAAAATTTATGAGAGATTCAGTGGTGATGGTGATAGGTTTGCCAGAGTAGCTAATGGAAAACAAAGAAGTTTTTTTGAAAAAGGAGAATGGTCAATGATTAAAATGGCGGTTTTTGATTTAGGTCTAATTAAGAAAAAACTAACCTCAGAAGAGTTTAAAAATAAGACACTTAATGAATTAAGAAGTAATTGCGAAAGTGCGGATACCTATGACTATCTAATTGAAATAAGCAATTCAAACAAAATCTCTGATTTTTAACTTTTCCAGCCTTTTTGTGAGATGCCTTGGGGTTTCGGATAAGGCGCAAATCGCCCGAAATACCACAGCATCGAAGAAGAAGGCGAGGCTCAGCGGCGGGGCCGCCCAGGCCGGGAGCGAAATAACCAAATAAACAATGCAATAGATGCCTCCAGCATGACAAAGTATAAATAACAATGAACCTCAATCTCTCCTTCCAAATTGCTAAAACGCATCTTTTAGCCAAAAAACGTCAAACTCTGGTGGCGATGCTCGGTGTTACCTTTGGGATAGCGATGTTCATTGTCATGATCAGCTTTATGCAGGGAGTGAATCAATTTTTGGAAGACTCCGCCTTAGATGCCAGTCCTCACGTGCGCATCTATAACGACGTTAATACCCAACGTCCGAGTATTTTGGATGAAGGCGCCGGAAGCGAGTCTCAGATAAACATTGTGCATCACCAAAAGCCCAAACAACAATTGTCCCGTATCAAAAACGGACTGCAAATGGTGCGGATGATCGAGCAGATGCCGGGGGTGTTGGGCGTATCGCCCGAAGTAAGTTCTCAAGCCTTTTTTAATAACGGTCCGATTCAGATTTCGGGCGTGATTGCCGGTATTGATTACCCGCGCGAAAATCGTCTTTATAATTTGGACAGTCGCATCAAATCGGGGAGTTTTCAATCCCTTTTGGCCAATCCAAACGGGGTTGTCGTAGGAGCTACCTTGGCGCGTAAGCTCAACGTAGGGGTGGGAGATAAAGTCAGCGTAACCACTCCTTTGGGCGGTAATCTGACCTTACGGGTGGTAGGCACGTTTGGGTTTGGGATCGGTACCGTAGATAACATCCGTTGCTACACAAGCATCAGTACAGTGCAGGAAATTTTGGGAAAAGACGCAAGCTACATTACGGACATTCACATCAAAATGAATGACCCATTGCAGGCATTGGCATTTGGAAAAACCCTGAGTAAACAATTTAATACGCATACGGAAGATTGGTCCACGGCCAATCAGGCGATTTTGGCGGGTGAAAAAATCCGTAATGTCATGACATTTGTGGTGTCGATGACGCTCTTAGTCGTGGCCGGTTTCGGCATTTACAACATCATGAACATGAACGTAATCAACAAACTCAAGGATATCGCTATTCTGAAAGCTACGGGTTTTGGAGGAAAAGACGTAGTGGCTGTATTCTTGCTTCAAGCCGTTATTATCGGTTTGGCAGGCGGTTTATTAGGATTAGTGATTGGTTTCGGAATCAGTTATTTGTTGTCCATTACGCCGTTTGAAACCGGAGATATGATCAGCCTCAAAACCTTTCCGGTCATATTCCGAGCGGAATATTACATGCTGGGACTCGCTTTCGGATTGATTACGACCATTTTAGCGGGTTATTTCCCATCTAAAAAAGCGGCAAAAATTGACCCTGTTGCCATTTTGAGAGGATAAATGGGATAATGGAACTAAGGAAAATGTTTATAGATATCTTTTCGGTGGTCAAATGAAACAAAATAAATGGTATCCTCAATCAGATTTATTCCTATGCGGTAATCACCAACCCGAATTCGATAATAAGAAGTATAACCTGTCAGTTTTTTTATTTTAGGAATCTCCTCAATGTTTTGCGTGTGTTCAACAGAAATAATAACCTTGTAGATAGCATCCTGTAAAGTCTTGTCTTTAAGTTTTTGAAGTTGTTTCAAAAAACTGTCTTTGAATTCGACTTTCATTTGCCGAGTGCTTTCATGATTTCATCACGACTTACATTAGGTGTTTTCATTCCCTCCGAAATAGTATGAGCGATCATGTGTTCTTCTAACTCTTGGGGATTCAAATAACGGGCACGGATGCCCAATTTTTTAGCCAATTCCATGAGAATTTTCAAATCATTTTTTGACTCACTCTCAAATAATGCACTCGCCATAAACAGGTGTTTTTTACAAAAATAATCAGAAAAGCCAATACAAAAAATGAATAATACTGTTCTTCTGGCCAATCATATCAATAAGTATTTCTACGAACCCGAGAAATTTCAGGTGTTGCAGGAGGTAAATTTTGAAGTAAAAAAAGGAGAATTTTTGTCTATTATCGGCAAGTCAGGCTGTGGCAAATCAACGCTTCTGTATATTCTGTCAACGATGGACACCGATTATGAGGGTTTGTTAGAAGTAAACGGAAGCCGTCTGACGGGTCTCAGCCAAAACCGCCTTGCTGATTTTCGCAATGAGCACCTTGGTTTTGTGTTTCAATTTCACTTTCTGTTGCCCGAGTTTACAGTTTTGCAGAATGTGATGTTGCCGGCGCAAAAATTGGGTAAATACAGCACCAAGGAAATTGAAGAGCGCGCTTACGAGAAACTGAAACTCGTTAACATGGAAGACTATGGTCGCAAACAATCATCAAAATTATCAGGCGGACAGCAGCAACGCGTAGCTATTGCCCGTGCCCTTATCAATGATCCTACCATTATCATGGGCGATGAACCGACCGGAAATTTGGATAAGGCCAATTCAAATCTTGTTTTTGATATTTTTCGCAAGATCTCCCACGAAAACGGCCAAACCATCATCACCGTTACGCACGACCCGGACTTTGCTCGCGGCGGAGACAGAATCATTGAAATGTCGGATGGGAAAATTGTGAAGGGGCATTAAACAGTTTTAATCAAAATGGGCGAAATTTGAGTTTAACAGAAATAAACTTACTGATTAGGCCATGCCCGAACTTCCCGAAGTCGAAACCTATCGGCGCTACTTTGAAGAGACTTCGCTTCATCAACCCATTGAATTTATTGAAGTTGAAGATCGAAAACTCCTGACTACAGATTACGCGACACTTACTGAAACCCTTGTAGGGCAGTCATTTGTCAGTACCAAACGCGTTGGTAAAAACTTATTTGTACAAACCAAGCGGGGGAATATCGTGCACTTTCATTTTGGAATGACCGGCGATTTAGAGTATTACCATTCTTCACTCGACCGTCCGCGTCATGCCCGAATTATTTTTGGGTTTAGGTCGGGATTTAATCTCGGGTTTATTTGCCCCCGCAAATTCGAGCGAATCGGATTGGTGGAAAATAGAGAATCCTATCTCAAAAGCAAAAAGATAGCGCCTGACGCGCTTGAGATAAGCTTGGAAGAATTGAGGCACAATCTTCGAAAGCGGAAGAGTTGGATAAAACCGGTTTTGCTCGATCAAAGCACCGTGGCCGGAATAGGCAATTGGATTGTGGATGAAGTGTTGTTTCAGGCCAAAATTCACCCGGAGCGTTGGACCCAATCCCTTACAGAAGAAGAAACCGCGGCTATTTTCAAGGCAATGCGGTATGTATTGGAAACGGCTATTGAACACGAAGCCCGTTATGGACGATTTCCGGCTTCTTTTTTGATTCATGCCCGAGAATGGGATGTTTCTCCTTACGAAGAAGCCAATCGACACTTAGTATGCCCTTGCGGTCAGGCAGAAATCGCTCAAATACGGGTTGGCGGACGAGCCACTTATTTTTGCCCGCAATGCCAATCTGCCGAGTAAATGGCTGAAAGCAAAGAGCTAATTCCCTCTCTGCCAATATTTTTAAAAAATAGCTTGGTAAATTTTTTCGAAACCGCTATTTTTGCACTCCATTTTTGGAAAGAACTGTTTTAATCACAAACAACATGTACGCAATCGTAGAAATCGCGGGACAGCAATTTAAAGTTGAAGAGGGCCAACAAATCTTTACCAACCGTTTGGAAGGAGATGTGGACGCTGCGCTCGTATTTGAAAAAGTATTGTTGGTGGACAATGCAGGTACCATCAGCATAGGCGCACCGACGGTAACCGGTGCCAGTGTAAAAGCGACGATCGTCGAACACCTCAAAGGCGAAAAGGTCATCGTTTTCAAGAAAAAACGTCGTAAAGGCTACGTAAAGAAAAACGGTCACCGTCAGTATTTGACCAAATTGAAAATTGACGGAATTGTAGGCTAACTTTTATAGAACCGCATTTAAAATTTTAAAATACTAAAGAAATGGCACACAAAAAAGGTGTAGGTAGTTCCAAAAACGGCCGGGAATCAGAAAGTAAGCGCTTGGGCGTGAAAATTTTTGGTGGTCAGTCTGCCGTAGCGGGTAACATCATCGTGCGTCAGCGTGGTACCAAATACCACCCGGGCCGTAACGTAGGTGTAGGCCGCGATTATACGCTTTTTGCATTGACCGACGGAACGGTAAAGTTCAGCCGCGGTCGTGACAATAAGTCATTCGTTCATATCGAATTGGCAGAAGCGTAAGCATTTTTACAGAGAAAAGTTGGTAAAAAACCCGTCTGAATGTATTCGGACGGGTTTTTTGCTAATCAACCCCCATCCCCCGCCCCTTCCCCCACTTAGGGGAAGGGGAGAAATAGTATGCAGCTCCGCGTCGCACCTGAAAATCCGTTGGAATGGATTGCCCTGAAGACCAATCAGGTGCCGATACCGCTATTGCACATACAGATGTATTTTATCATGGCCAAAGCCGTGATGGAAGCCGCCGAAGCGGGGGTTTTTGGAGTAATAAGTAAGGGTAAAAAAACGCCCGAAGCAATTGCTGAAACGTGCGGCCTGCATCCTCGACCGTTGGCTCAATTACTGACGTTGTTGGTTTCAATGGGCTATTTACATTTTGAAAATGAGCAGTTTTCGCTGACAGCGATGGCGCAAAAATGGATTGCTCCTGATAGTCCGCATTCTGTACACGCGATTGCTTTGTATAACAATCAAGTGGCGTGGGATTGGGTTAGTAATTTAGGAGAATATCTTCGTACGGGGAAGGGTATGGAATCACATGCTGTGTTCAGTGAGAAGCAATGGCAATTGTATCAGGATGCCATGTTTGCCGTGGCGCGGTCAGAAGTGAGAGAATTTGAAAAACGCGTGCCTATACCCAAAAATGCAACCGCCCTGTTGGATATTGGCGGAGCAAACGGACAATACGCTACGGCACTTTGTCGAAAGTTTCCTCGATTACAAGCAACCATTTTAGACTTGCCGGAAGCCATTGAGAAGGCGGCATCTTTGGCCGATGATGTGCAACATCAAATTAAATTTGAAGCAGGCGACGCATTGAGGGATGAATTGGGAGAAAACCGATATGACGTAGTGCTGTTATCGAACGTAGCGCATCATTTTACGGAAGAGCAAAATTTGGACTTAACCCAACGCGTCATGCGCAGTTTACGCCCGGGCGGTCTTTTTATTGTCAATGAATTTATTCGCCCGGCATTAGAGGGTAAACCCGAATTAGTGGGAAGTTCGAGCAGCTTATTTTTCGGTTTAACCAGTACTTCCGGTAATTGGACGGTGGCTGAAATTCAACATTGGCAAAAAACAGCAGGACTGAAAATACATAAAACAATACGCTATTTTACCATACCGGGCATGGCAATGGTCATAGCTAAAAAATCCTAACATTATGGCATTTCCCAGAGACGAATACCCCAAAAGAAGAATTCATACAACAACTCCCGTCGATAAAGCACGCGAAAAAGAATTGGTTTTCGGGACGCAACCGTTGACAGAAGCCCTCCGGGCGGGAACAGAGATTGATAAGATACTCATTCTCAGAGAGCAAAATTTTACCGAAATTCAACAATTGGCCAATGAACGCGGCATTCCGGTCCAGCGGGTACCGATGGAGAAATTAAACCAAATTACCCGAAAAAATCACCAAGGTGTGATTGCCTTCATCTCGGCGATTCGTTATGTTTCGCTGCATAATGTCTTGGCGGGTGTTTTTGAAAAAGGCGAGATTCCTTTGTTTCTTTTGTTAGACCGTATTACCGATGTACGAAATTTCGGAGCGATTGCGCGTACTGCTGAATGTATGGGAGTGCATGCGTTGGTTGTACCTATGCGAGGAGCCGCCCAAATCAACAGTGATGCGCTGAAAACATCGTCAGGGGCGTTGAGCCACATTCCTGTATGTCGGGAAAATAGTTTGATAGAGGCAATGCAGTATTTGCAGGACAGCGGAGTGCAGGTGATTGTTTGTACCGAAAAAGCCGCTCAAATTGTATCGAATGTTGACTTTACGACTCCAACGGCTATCATCATGGGTTCTGAGGAAGACGGAGTGTCATCCGATCTCATTCGCCGTTCAAATATGGCCGTAAAAATCCCGATGATTGGGAAAGTGGCTTCGTTGAATGTTTCGGTAGCGGCAGGAATGATTATCTATGAAGCCGCGCGGCAACGCGGGTAGGGAAAACCTTTGTCAAAGTTCGGAAACTTTGACAAAGGTGAAAAGGAAATCTATTCGTAGTAATTCAATGTTCTGTGTCCTTCGCGTTCCAAGAGTTGATCACGCTTGAAGATATTCACATCAGAGGCTACCATTTCTTTGACCAGTGCCGGTAAATCGTATTTGGGGATCCAACCGAGTTTCTCGTTGGCTTTGGTCGGGTCTCCGATGAGCAGTTCTACCTCCGTAGGTCTGAAGTACCGAGGATCAATGCCCACCACTTCTTTACCAACAGGAAGTTGGTAATCAGGATGATTACATTTGGCAATCACGGCTTTTTCTTCTACTCCTTCGCCCGTAAATTCCAGTTCAATGCCCACTTCGGCGAAAGCCATTCGTACAAAATCACGGATGTAGGTAGTTTTTCCGGTAGCAATCACAAAATCTTCGGGCGTCTCCTGTTGCAACATCAGCCACATAGCTTCTACGTAGTCTTTGGCATGGCCCCAGTCGCGTTGGGCGTCCAAATTCCCCAAAAATACCTTGTCTTGCAGCCCCAACGCAATGCGAGCAACGGCGCGGGTAATTTTTCGGGTCACAAAGGTTTCGCCGCGAAGCGGGGACTCATGGTTGAATAAAATCCCGTTAACGGCAAACATATTGTAGGCTTCGCGGTAGTTGACCGTAATCCAGTAACCATAGAGTTTCGCCACGGCATAGGGCGAACGGGGATAAAAAGGAGTGCTTTCCGATTGCGGTACGGCTTGCACTAAGCCATATAATTCGGACGTAGAAGCTTGATAAACACGGGTTTTTTGGGTGAGTCCTAATAAACGAACGGCCTCCAACACCCGCATGGTACCCAGTCCATCCACTTGCGCGGTGTATTCCGGTTCTTCAAAACTCACCCGAACGTGTGATTGCGCCCCGAGATTGTAAATCTCATCGGGTTGTATCTCCTGAATCAAACGAATGATATTGGTAGAATCCGACAGATCGCCGTAGTGGAGAAAAAGGCGTACATCACGCTCGTGCGGGTCTTCGTACAGGTGGTCAATACGTTGGGTGTTGAAGGAGGAACTGCGGCGCTTAATTCCGTGAACTTCATATCCTTTTTCTAATAAAAATTCGGTCAAATAAGCTCCGTCCTGACCGGTGATTCCGGTAATAAGTGCGCGTTTTTTCATCTTTAATTAGTTGAACTAGCCTACCCAAATGCTGAAACAGCAGCCGACAGCAGTATCATTTACCCTTAAAATGTCGGCAAATTTAGCTATTTTACCATTAAGCTCTTCTTCAAATCTATTTTCTCAGGCAAAATCACGGCCGCTTCGTATTGTTGGCGAATTTGCTGAAGATAGCGTTCGGCATCCAAACGAGTCATAAAATCGCCGATACGCACACGGTAAGTAGGTTGATTGTAAACCAGATATGGGTTTAATTCGGGGAATGTTTGGTAGGAAAAGAGCCGGGCATCGTCGGCTTCTTTGCGGACATTCCCTACGTAAATTTGAATGCGATAGCCGGCCGCAAAACGAATGGCACGGTTTCGGGCTGCAATAGTATCTACCGCCGCATCCAACTGTCGATTGATATGCAACGGTTGATCAGACAGAACACGCTTTACCTCCGGCTTTTTAGCAGCAGCTTCGGGCGCCGGTACCTCTTTGTAGCGAGGACGAACGACCGAAAGATCTTCGTCGTAATTGCTGTAAGGGTCGACTGTTTTATAGGTGCTGACCGGTTTGGAGGAAGCACAGCCCATAAAGAGGCCTGCCGTTGCAATAACTAAAGCAAAATACCTGAAACTCATACGCAGTTAATGATTATCCGGTGATCAATGCAAAATTATGGATTCCTCAGCAGAGTTTTTATTTTTTCTCCAACAACAACGTCACCTTATTGAAATCGGCGGCAGCATTGATAATCTTTTGAAACGTAGGAAAAATGGAAAGGGGCTGTAACACCTCTTTATAAAATTCATCAATGGTAACTGTCAGCAAATTACCTTCCAATTTATAACCGGAAATAAAGCCCATGATCGGCTCCGGTTTGCCATCGGTAATAGTACGGGTAAGGCTTTCCAAGCCGCTCACTTTATAGCCTTCCGGAATCCGAACTTTGAGTACACGTTTGTAAGAGTGGGCATTACCCATGTCAATATCATACATGCGGGCGCGCTCATTGTACATTTCGACTTGGGGGCCGATCAATTCTCCTACTTTAAAGAGGTATTTTTTTCCTGCTCTTTCCAAAACACTTTTCAGCACCATATCGGTCGTCAAGATAAAAGGGCGGTTTACTTCCTCAGTATTGAGATTCGTATTTTTTACCAGAGCATTGGTATACGTAACATCCGGTTTAAGCGTAGATTTGATGATCTCGTTGGTCAGGTTTTTACGTTCTTCTTCGGCTTTGATAAAGTGATAGTAAGGGCGTAACTGTGCGGCTTGATGACCCGTCATTTGCCGGGTAACTTTTCCCATGACCTGATCCATGGTCGGAGAGAAAGACACTTCCATAGCTAAGTCATCATGGTTGTCGGCAATGGTCGAGAAAGGAATCTTCCGCACTTCGCCTTCGGGGTAAAATTCTTTCCCTTCCTTTTTCTTTTGAATAAAAAGCGCATAGTTGCCCTCCATAAATTGATCGATCATACCGTACCGGAAAATAGGACTGCCCGGATCTAAAAATTTCTTAGTAACGGGGAAATACAGGAGATACTCATCCAAAAAGCTCCACGAATCAAAATCCTTGTCGAAGACGGCATCCGTACGACTGCACCCAACGACGATCTCGTAAGGGATATTGAGCAGTTCGAGTGCCGTGATATACAGGCGCATCATGCCCGCTTTTGAGGCATATTGTTTTTTAAGAATGTCGGCGGCGACCTCTGCATCTTCGTCTTCTTTGAGGGCTATGTTGGTTTTGACATAGTTTTCCAACTTTTTGATGGCCAATTCAGGGGCTAACCCCTTGATTTTTTCTTTGACCAATAGGGCCTCTATGTCTTTTTTCGATTCATCAAGCCCCGTTCGCAGGTAGTCATAAAAGGTTTCCGCCGCACTTTGCCACGTATAAAGCCGCTCATCACCGCGGCTGAGATTGTAGGAAAGCTTATAATCTGCCCGAACCAGATTGGCTTTGATGTTGGCATATTTTTCTTCGTGAATAGGCGGGAGATTTTTTACCGAAACGGTCGTGGTTCGTTTACCGGCAAGCAGCGTATCCGATTGAATCGTGGCCGGAGCATTATAGACCTTCGCCTCAAACTGTAAATACGTCGGAGTAATGATTCGTAACTCCGAAGCTCTTACGGGTATGTCACTCTGCAAGATTTCGGCCCCGAATAAGGCACCGCTGCGCCGGAAAAGGCTGATATACTCCAATTCTCCGCCGGTTTCCAACCCTTCCACTGCCAAAATTTTATAGACACGCCCCTGCTCTTCCAATTCTTTAACGGATTCCAATCCTACTTCTTTTACCGTGCCGTTCTTACTGATACTGCGCGCTTTTAAATACAGCAAGTCGTTGGTGTTAGGAACGGGCAAAACAATTTTATTGTACATCTCAAGCGCTTTGGAATCGTTGATACGGATGCGTTTGGAGATGCCTTGTACGCATACCAATTGTCCGAGGGAGTCAAACGCATATTCAATAAAAATTTGATTGTGCAGCAATACTCCCGATTCCTTTTCTTCGGTTTCGGTGAGGGTGGCCAATTTAGTGTCGATCTTTTGCTGCTCAATGATTTTTTTAAAAGCCAAATCTTGGGCTTGGAGCGTGGTGGCGGTGAGGATAAATACGAACCAAATGAGTTGTTTCATGAATTTCTGAAGAGGCACGGTTTTAATTTTTGTCAATCTTACTATCTTTCCGGCAACTATGCAACGCAAACGTAATGAATTATATACTTATTGTTTTTGTGAAAAATCCGGTCCCCGGAAAAGTGAAGACGCGTGTAGCCGCTACGGTAGGTGACGAAAAGGCCGCAGAGGTATACAAAGCGTTGCTGAATCATACGCAAACTGTCATTTTGAAGTGGCAGGAGTCATCGAAACCGGGAGTTAGCAAAAAAGCGGTAATTTATTACGGCGACTATATCAATGACAATGATCTGTGGAGCGAACCCGCATTCGAAAAAAAAATACAGATAGCTTCTCCTGATTTAGGAGTAAGAATGTTGTCTGCATTTGAGGATGAATTAAGTTCGGAAGCTCCCTGTCGTGCAGTCATTATTGGCAGTGATTGTTTGGCGTTGCGTCCCGAGCATTTGGAAGAAGCCTTTGCCGCTTTGGAAGAGCAGGATATTGTCATTGGTCCGGCCGATGATGGTGGGTACTATTTGTTGGGAATGGGTCGATTATATCGGTTTTTGTTTGAAAATAAACCGTGGAGCCGGCCTGATCTCTTGGAGAAAACATTGGCAGACTTAAAACAACGGGAGTCAGACCCTAAATCCCGACTTCGTTATCATTTATTGGAAACCTTATCAGATATTGATACGTGGGAAGATTATGTGCGGGAGCGTAAAGCAGCGGATGCGTTTTGAGCCTTTTGCGATAAATCAGAATTTTGCCATAAAATCAAATTGTGGGATGAGTCTTCGTAATAATTCCTATTTTTACCAACCTTAACATTGGAACTGAACCCTAAATCTTTATAGCTGATGAACAACTCACTTTTCCGCAAGAAATCAATTGAGCAAATTCTTCGTAATGCAGATACCGAAAGTCATTCGAGCGGAATGGCTAAGATTCTCGGTGTACGTGATCTGATTTCCATGGGAATTGCCGCGGTCATAGGGGCCGGGATTTTTTCTACGATCGGTGCAGCGGCTTACGACGGCGGACCGGGAGTCATTTTTCTTTTTATCATTACGGCCGTAACCTGCGGTTTTACAGCGCTTTGTTACGCAGAGTTTGCCTCACGGGTTCCGGTTTCGGGCAGTGCCTACACTTATTCGTACGTCACCTTTGGCGAAGTAGTCGCCTGGATCATTGGCTGGGCACTGATTTTGGAATATGCTATCGGTAATATTGTCGTTGCGATCTCGTGGAGCAGTTATTTCGATAATATTTTGCAGGGAGTCGGTTTGGTGCTTCCCCGTTGGATGGTCACCGATGCGGCCACGGCTCAAAAAGCCTACGACGTAGCTAAAGCGGCCGGACAATCGGTAGAAGGGTATGCCTGGAGTACAGCGCCGCTGCTGGGTAGTACCAAAGTGATTTTCAATTTGCCGGCGTTCATCATCGTGGTTTTGGTGACAATGCTGGCCTATGTCGGTATCAAAGAAAGTAAGCGCAGTGCCAATGCCATGGTGGCCCTTAAGCTCATTGTTTTATTTGTAGTCTTTGCCGTCGGTATTTTCTTTATTGATACCGCCAATTGGACCCCTTTTTTACCGAATGGATTCGACGGCGTTTTGAAAGGGGTTTCGGCCGTTTTCTTTGCTTATATTGGCTTTGATGCGATCTCAACCACGGCCGAAGAATGTTCTAATCCGCAGCGGGATTTGCCGCGCGGTATGATCTATTCGCTGATCATCTGTACCTTGATTTACATTATAACGGCGTTGGTCATTACGGGAATGGTCAATTACTCGGAGTTTCAGGGGGTGGCCGATCCCTTGGCCTATGTCTTTGATAAGATCGGGCAGCCGCGGGTGGGGTACTTTATTTCGATTAGTGCCGTAGTAGCGGCCACGAGTGTTTTGTTGGTGTTTCAGATAGGGCAACCGCGGATTTGGATGAGCATGAGCCGCGACGGTCTTTTGCCCAAGCCCTTCAGCAAAATTCATCCGCGCTTCAGTACCCCTTCTTTTTCGACCATCATTACCGGTATTTTAGTGGCGGTGCCTTCACTGTTCATGGATTCGTCGTTGGTTACCGACCTGACCAGTATCGGTACGCTGTTTGCTTTTGTGTTGGTGTGCGGCGGCGTATTGCTGTTGCCCCGGGGTGAAGCTACCGGCAAAAAATCCTTTAATTTGCCTTACATCAACGGTCAATTTATCGTTCCTGTGTTATGGATTGTCTTTGCCTATTTTTCTCGGGAAAGAATCAGCGGAGCTTTTTCGCATTTCGGCCATGAACAACACCAAGAGTATCTTTTTCTGTTGTTTCTGCTTTTAGCATTGGGGATTTCTCTTTACAGTTTTTTAAGAAAGTGGTCGTTAATCCCCGTTTTAGGCGTGCTTTTTTGCAGCTATTTGATGATTGAAATCCCCATTAACTCTTGGTTCGTGTTTTTTGGGTGGATGCTGATAGGATTGGCTATTTATTTGGGTTACGGTTATCGAAAGAGTAAATTAGCCAAATAAAATAATTGAAAAGGCAATAGAAAGGAAATAAAACCGTTTAGTAATAAGTTGTTTTTGTTCGCGAGAAGATGCTTGAGATTTCAGAACAAAACGAACATTTTTGAAGAAAATCAGGTTGTAAAAGAAGAGTAGTTCTTTCAGACCAACGAAGCGATATAAAAATTTTTTAATGGTAGAGGTTTAGGTAGTGTATAGATCCGCCATCCTTCCTGAGGATGGTGGATTTTTAATTTCAGCCCATACTCAACATCGTAAACCGATCTACCATTTCGTCGGGATGCACTTCCAGGACATTGGCCAATACCAATAATACCAACGTTTTTGAAGCTAAATTGCGCGGAATGCCCGCTACGGTGGCAAAGGCATCTACCGTGACGCTCCGGTGCTGATCCAAATGCTGCATCAGTTTTTTCTCTTTGTCGCCGTATTGAAATTTTACGTTTTGATCGTCATTTTTACGGCGCAGGATTTCCCGCATTTCCCAACTGGCCTGAATGGATTTATCTGCCACCCGGATGTACGTTTTTTTGACTAAGGCAGTGGTGGGTTTTTGCGGAACAAACTTTTTGCGTACCAACGTAGTGTTGGTTTGCGCCGGATTGGCTTCCTGCAAAACATAATGCGGGCGCTTGTGGGCGGGTAATACCGTGAACACCAACACCTCGCGCTCGTCGCCGACGGGAATACGATCAATGAAGTATTCGATACCCGGAGAGCAATATTTCTCAATTGCCCTGACCATCAGGTATTCGTCTTCGTCTGCGTATTTGAGTCCTTTGATGCTGCGATCGTCGCCGATGCCGATGAGAAGACGTCCGCCGCCGGTGTTGGCAAAGGCCACAACTTCGCGGACGATTCGTTCGGGGTGATTGGACTTGAGTTTGAACTCAATGTATTTGCCTTCACCCTGTCTGACCAATTCTCTGAGTGCCTTGTAGTCCATTGGACAGGTCGTAAAATTGGAGGGACTTATCTGTTGGTTAAAACTACCGTTTTCCGTTGAAACGCCAAAGAATTCAAGATTATTTTTTTGCGGTACCGAAAAGCTGCTCATTTTTTTAAATATTGCGCTGTCAATTAAACAAAAAAATCCCGAATATGATTCTGTACAGCGTAACCGTTAACATTGACCGAGCCATCGAACAGGATTGGTTGCAATGGATGAAAAGTATCCATATTCCGGAGGTGATGGCAACGGGGCTGCCGCTGGAAAATAAGTTGCTCCGATTGCTCACCGAGATCGAAAACGAGGGTACGACCTATTCGTGTCAGTATTATTTTCAGACCATGGAGGATTATTTTACGTACCAACAGCTTCATTCGCCCGAACTTCAGCAAAAACACCACGATCGGTACGCCAACAAATACGTATCGTTCAGAACGTTATTGGAAGAGGTCTAACTCCTTTTGTCATGCTGAAAGTCTCCGAAACCGCTGCCCGGCTACTGAAAAAAGCGTTCAGCTTGACAAAAAAAAAGTCGTTTTGGCTGTGGCTCAGCCCCTTTTTACTGTTCCTGCTTGTTGATTTACTGTTTCCCTTCAAGGTAAATCCGCGTTATTCGACACTCGTTGCGGCCGCTGACGGCACTGTACTGCACGCTTTTTTGAACGACGATGACAAATGGCGCCTCTATACTGAGTTGGACGAAATAACGCCTACCCTGCGCCACACCATTCTGCACAAAGAAGACAACTATTTCTACTATCATTTCGGCGTCAATCCCGTGGCTTTAGGAAAAGCCTTGGTGCGCAACATCACGACCGGAAAGCGTACCTCCGGCGCTTCGACCATTACGATGCAGGTGGTGCGTTTGCTGGAACCGCGCCGGCGTACTTACGCGAGCAAACTCATCGAAATAGGCAGAGCCTTGCAGTTGGAATGGCATTATTCCAAAGACGAGATCCTGCAACTGTACCTCAACCTGATTCCGTACGGAAGTAATATCGAAGGCATGAAGTCGGCTTCAATGCTGTATTTCGGAAAACCGCCGCAGTTGTTGAGTTTGGCCGAAATTACCACCCTCACCATCATTCCCAATCGCCCGTCAAGTTTGCGTTTGGGTCGAAAAAATGCCTATATCACTCAAGAGCGCAACAAATGGCTCCGGCGCTTCGGGCAGGCAAAACTGTTTGATAGCCAAGTAATTGAAGACGCGCTCAACGAACCGCTGAATGCGTACCGTCGCGAAGCCCCCAAAGCCGCGCCGCATTGGGCGATTCGGCTGAAAAAAGAATACAAAGGCCTGCCGATCATTCGATCGACGTTGGTGCCTAACCGTCAGGCGCAGGCGGAGCAGATGACCCGTAATTACGTGAACCGATTGCGGGCCATGAATATCCACAATGCGGCGGTGATCGTGGTGAATAATCAAACCATGAACGTGGAGGCCTACGTCGGCTCGGCCGATTTTAATAATCCCTACGACGGCGGGCAGGTGGACGGTATTCGGGCGGTACGTTCGCCGGGCAGTACCTTGAAACCGCTGCTTTACGCAGTAGCCTTTGACAAAGGACTGATCACGCCCAAATCGGCCGTGAACGACGTACCGACCAACTTCGGGGGCTTTGAGCCGGAAAATTTCGACCGCCGTTTCAACGGCAAAGTGACCATTGAGTTTGCCTTGGCTAACTCGCTCAACATCCCCGCCGTAAAAACGCTGAAAGACCTGACCCCGAGTGTGTTGATCGACTACCTGAAAAAGGCCGATTTTCAAACGGTCAAAAAACAGTCTAAAGACTTGGGGCTTTCCATGATATTGGGCGGCTGCGGGGTGACCTTAGAAGAGTTGACCCGCCTCTTTGCCGCCTTTGCCAACGAAGGCGCCATACAACCCCTCCGCTACACCGCCGATTCCAAATCGGCAGGTTCAACCTCATCCCAACCCTTCTCCTTTTTTGAGAAGGGCTTAAATAAAGTCCCTCTCCTGCAAGGAGAGGGATTTAGGGTGAGGTTAATTTCCCCCGAATCCGCCTTTCTCATCACCAACATCTTGACCCAAATCACGCGTCCCGATTTGCCCAATAATTTTGACA
Organism: Spirosomataceae bacterium; assembly: GCA_046329125.1. GTDB lineage: Bacteria > Bacteroidota > Bacteroidia > Cytophagales > Spirosomataceae > Runella. Next base: position 76,323 of record JAXLVD010000022.1, read on the forward strand.
ATACCTACCACTTGCCGCGTATTGCGTGGAAAACAGGTACTTCCTATGGCAAAAAAGACGCCTGGAGCATTGGCTATAACAAGCAGTTTACGGTAGGGGTATGGATCGGGAATTTCTCAGGAATGGGGGTGCCCGAATTGAACGGGGCCAATATCGCCACGCCGTTGTTGTTTGATATTTTCAATGCCTTGGACTATAACTCACCGAAGGGCTGGTTTAAACCGGCAGCCGATGTTATCCAACGAAAAGTATGCGCCGAAAGCGGCGATGTGCCGAGTGAGTTTTGTACGCATCAGATCCGGGACTACGCCATCATGGGCATTTCGCCCACCCGCCCATGCCAACATTTGAAGTGGGTATTTACCGACCCCGCCGCCCGTCTTTCCTACTGTACCGAATGCCTGCCCGACAGCGGCTATGTGCGCCGGTTGTACCCCAATTTAGCCCCTGAATTGATCGCCTACAACGAACTGCACCGCATTCCTTACCAACGCATCCCGCCGCACAACCCCGCCTGTACGCGCGTGTTGGACGCGGGAGCGCCCCTCATTGTCAGCCCCAACGATGGCAGCGAGTATTTTTTGGAGGGGCAGCAGTTGCAATTGGCCTGCCAAGCCGCCAACGACGTACGGGAGGTGTATTGGTACGTCAATGACCGATTGGTGCAAAAAGCCAACCCCCAAACTCCCCTATTTATTACGCCGCCCTTGGGCAAAGTAAAAATCTCCTGCAGCGACGATAAAGGGCGCAATACGGATATCAGAATTAAGGTAATGGCTGTAAATTAGTCGCTTGTATCAAGAAAAAGCGCCGCTTTATGGAAAATCACTTCCAAACCTTTTCTGACAGTCCCCTTTCTTTCCGGATGATCGCGATTGAAGGAAATAAAAAGAATAAACCGTTTAAGCTGAGCCATACGTACCGAGTACGCTTGGGTGATTTTTGGATGGGGGAATACCCGGTCACCCAAGCCCTGTGGGCCTACGTAATGCAGGATACTGAGATAGCCGCCCCCTCTTATTTCAAAGACGCCAATCGCCCCGTGGAGCAGGTTTCTTGGGAAGACATAGACCGATTATTTTTGCCGAGACTTAATAAAAAAACAAAAGATAGGCGACCTGAGGGTACCTATTACCGTTTGCCCACCGAAGCCGAGTGGGAATATGCCGCGCGAGGCGGAAAGTATGAGCGGCAAAATCCGACTGCTTACTCGGGAAGTAATCATTTGGACGAAGTGGGTTGGTACCGCGAAAATAGCCACGGAGAAACGCAACCGGTAGGGCTGAAAAAACCGAATCGTTTGGGTATCTATGAGATGAGCGGCAATGTCTGGGAATGGTGTAGTGATTGGTATGACTCTTATCCGGATGCAGATAACGATATTTCAGTCAATCCTGCAGGCCCTGAACGGGGTTGGTATCGCGTGGTTCGCGGCGGTTGTTGGAACTACCAAGCAACGGGCTGCCGCTCTGCAGTTCGCAGCGATGATACCCCCGAGAATCGCAGCAACAACGTGGGTTTTCGATTGGTGCTTGCTCTACCTTCGATTTAGTAGGGTAAAATCATTAGTAGTTCCTATTGGAGATCCAACCTTTAGGGTAAATAAAAATCTCGTGCAACGACGATAACGGAAGAGAAACGAATATAAAAATTACCGTAATTTCGGAAAGACAACGCCCCTCCCTATGGAAAACCACCTTCAAACCTTCTCCGACAGCTCCGTTTCTTTCAATATGATTGCGATTGAAGGCAATAGGACCGGCGACCCCTATAAAATGAACAAGACGTACCGAGTACGATTGGACGATTTCCGGATGGGGGCGTATCCCGTAACCCAAGCCCTGTGGGCGTATGTAATGCGTGATACACACATAGCCGACCCGTCGCGTTTTAAAGGTGCTAACCGCCCCGTGGAGCAAGTGTCGTGGGAAGATATTGACCAACTTTTTTTGCCAAGGCTCAATGATAAAACAAGAAATAACCGCCCTAAGGATACGTATTACCGATTACCCACCGAAGCCGAATGGGAATATGCCGCACAGGGAGGAAAATACGCTTGGCAATATCCCTTTGAATACGCGGGGAGCAATAAGTTAGACGAAGTAGGCTGGTATGGATACGACAAAGAAAATAGCCACAAAGAAACGAAGCGAGTAGGTTTAAAAACGCCTAACTTATTGGGATTGTACGACATGAGTGGAAATGTATGGGAATGGTGCAGCGAATGGTATGATGCTTATCCGGATTCTAATAGAGGCATAGCCCTTAACCCTACAGGCCCTGCTACGGGCTCGGGCCGCGTGAATCGCGGCGGCAGTTGGAACGGCCGCGCGCGGTACTGCCGCCCCGCGTACCGCCACTACGGCACGCCCGGGACTCGCAGCCCTAACGTTGGCTTTCGGTTGGTTCTTTCTTCTTCCGTTCAGTAGGGGTATCCCGTGAGCAAAAAAGAAGAGCGGAATGGAGTGACAAGGCGATGAAGGGAGGAGGGACGACGACCGAACGGCTTGTGACGCAATGGAGCGGAGGGCATAAAAAAGTAATACCCGCGAAGCGGGTCAAAACCGGTTAACCCAAGTTGTGCGTAGTGTTCTTTTGAACACTGCGTACGAATGATAAAAGGCCGTCTGTGACGGCCCAACCAACAATAAGAGCTAACCAAATTTCTGTAAAAACGATGCCCTTTGCCCGCCGTATTCAAAACCCTGAAGGATTGTATTTTATCACCTTTGCTACCATCCAATGGGTGGATGTATTTACTCGTTCCGGATACATTGATATTGTTTTAGAAAGCCTAAAGTACTGTCAAAAAGAAAAAGGGTTACGCGTCCATGCATGGTGTATCATGTCAAATCATATCCATTTAATGATTTCGACGAAATTGAATCATCATCCCTCCGATGTACTGCGAGATTTCAAAAAATTCACCTCTAAACAAATCATTACTGCTATTGAAAATAAAGAGTTACATGAAAGCAGGCGGAGTTGGATGCTATGGTTATTCCGACAAGCAGGAGATTCCAATGCAAAGAACACGCATTACCAATTTTGGCAACAGGAAAACCATCCAATAGAGCTGATAAGTAATAAGTTTATTGATCAAAAGCTGACTTATATCCACGAAAACCCTGTTAAAGCGGGATTGGTGGATGAGCCTTGGGAATATCGTTTTTCGTCGGCCCGAGATTATATGAGTAATCGACAAGGATTGCTCGAAATTGAATGGATATGAAATGGTACTTTACGGAAAAGCTTAGGCTATAGAAGTCTGGAAGGCCGTCGGAGACGGCTGATTATATTTGGTTCGCAGTGTTCTCACGAACACTACGCACAACTTGGGGAGCGGAGGGCATAAAAAAGTAATACCCGCGAAGCGGGTCAAAACCGGTTAACAAAAGCAGCAATGCAAATCAAAATATACGCTATTCCGGTCATTGGCGGAGAAAAACTCATGGAAGAAATGAATGCTTTTCTGCGGACCAAAAAGATATTGCAGGTAGAGAAACAGTTTTACAGTACTGCTCAAACAACTGCTTGGACGTTTTGCATCAGCTATTTAGAAGATAGCACTGATGTGAATATTGATAAAGTGAAAATTGATTATAGACAAGTCTTGGACGCGGCAAGTTTTGAACGCTTTTCAAAAATGCGTGAGATAAGAAAGCGTTTGGCCGTTGAGGAGTCGCTACCGGCTTATGCCATATTTACGGATGAAGAATTGGCGAATTTAGCCAAAATAGGAGATTTAACTCTGAAAAGCATGCAATTGGTAAAAGGCATTGGTGAAAAAAAAGCGGAAAAATACGGACGTCATTTCCTAACCGAATCCTATGACAAAAAGAGCGGGTAATTTGTTGGAATCCATTGCCGACCCGGACAACTTGCGTTTGGCTTTTTGGAAAGCCCGAAAAGGGAAATCGTATTCAACGGAAGTAGCGGCTTATCGCAAAAATGTAGAGCAAAACCTGTTTCAACTGCGAAGCGAAGTACTTAGCGGAACGGTAAATGTCGGTAAATATCGCTACTTCAAGATTTATGACCCCAAAGAACGACAAATTTGTGCAAGTGCTTTTAACGAACAGGTGCTCCACCATGCGTTGATGAATTGTTGTCACGATACGTTTGAACGGTGGCAAATTTGGGATAGCTATGCCAGCCGCAAAGGCAAAGGCACGTATGCCGCTATCGAAAAAGCCAAACGATTTACCCGACATTATACTTGGTTTTTGAAGTTGGATGTTCGCAAATTTTTTGAAAGCATTGCCCATGATGTACTCAAACACCAACTGCGTTGTCTGTTCAAAGAGGCTGCGGTTTTGAGTGTATTTGATTCAATCATTGATAGTTACGAAGCTCATCCTAAACGCGGGGTACCTATCGGAAATCTGACAAGTCAGTATTTTGCCAATCATTACTTGTGCTCATTAGACCATTTTATCAAAGAGCATCTTCGCATCAAAGCCTATGTACGTTATATGGACGACATGATTTTGTGGGAGAATGACAAAGAAGTATTACAGGACGCATACATCCGAATCAAAACCTTTGTCCAAACTCAATTGCATTGTGAGTTAAAACCGCCGCAATTAAACTACACAAGCCGGGGACTTCCTTTTTTGGGCTATAAACTACTGCCCTACAGCATTAAATTAACTCAACGCAGTAAGCAGCGATTTATCAAAAAAATGCGATATTTGGACGAGGCGTATCATACAGGCAATTGGAGCGAAACCACCTGCCAAAGACACGCCCTGCCCTTGTTGGCTTTTGTCAACCACGCAGATGCTAAAGGGCTTAGGTCAAACATCATAGGGAACGAACCGCGTGAATCGCGGCGGCAGTTGGAACAACAACGCGCAGAACTGCCGCACCACGAACCGCAACAACAACACGCCCGAGAATCGCAACAATAACGTTGGCTTTCGGTTGGTTCTTTCTTCTTCAGCTCACGGGATTGTCGGACGACAACCACTGAACAGATGTTTGTCCGGTTCCCCTTCGGGGACAAAAACGTTCTGATGCACTCAGAACCCCGGCAGCAGTGTGAGTAGCTTAGTGCGAAAGTTCTGCTGCTTTTTTCGAATGATTTTTCATGAATTAAACCCATGCAGAAAAAGGAACCTACCCAATTTGAAAACACCCCTGCTGCCTTTGAGATGCTTTGGGTGGAGGGAGGGGTATTTGAGATGGGTGGTGAAAGTGGCTATAATGATTCATTACCGGTACATAAAGTAAAATTGGATTCTTTTTGGATGGGCGAATATCCGGTCACGCAGACGTTGTGGGCATATGTAATGGCAGGTACCGACAAAGAAGATCCTTCGGATTTTAAAGGTGCCAACCGCCCCGTGGAAAATGTTTCTTATAAGGATATTATGAACGAGTTTTTGCCGAGATTGAAGACCATGACGGGTCTTGACTACCGTTTGCCTACCGAAGCCGAATGGGAGTATGCGGCCAAAGGAGGCAAATACGGACAGAAATACCCGTTTATCTACGCAGGGAGTAATAAATTGGAGGAAGTAGGCTGGTATGATGAAAATAGTCAAGGAGAAACGCAAAGAGTTGGTTTGAAAACGCCGAACCTGTTGGGTTTACACGATATGAGCGGCAATGTATGGGAGTGGTGTCATGACTGGTATAGTGCTTATAGCCCTACTACAGGTCATGCTGTAGCTAATCCTACAGGCCCTGCTACGGGCACGTACCGCGTGTATCGCGGCGGCAGTTGGTACAACGACGCGCAGGGCTGCCGCACCTCGTACCGCCACGGCGACACGCCCGGGCTTCGCAGCTATAGCGTTGGCTTTCGGTTGGTTCTTTCTTCTTCAGTTCAACAGGAAATCCCGTGAGCAAAAAGGAAGAGCGAAATGGAGTGACAAGGCCGCCAAGGGAGGAGGGACGACGACCAAGCGCCTTGTGACGAAATGGAGCGGAGGGCGCAAAAAACAGTACCCGCGAAGCGGGTCAAAACTTGTTTTTGATAAAATACAATATGGCAACACTCAACAACTTAACCCAAAACCTTGCTCTTCAAAAAGACGACGGCCCTATCACCGCCGTTCGGTTGGTGAAAGGCTATGACAACAGCTATGCTCTCAACGCCACCGGGCAGGTTACGGCTTTGAGCATAGGAGAAAGTAAGTTAAAAAAGATCGTTTTGGGAAAAGAGGCCGAGGCGTTGGAGTATCTCTACTTGGGTGGCAGTAAATCGCTTACGGAGGTGGTGTTTGAAGTGCCTCTGCCGCATCTCACGCACTTGTATTTGAACAATTGCGCCATTGAGAAGATTACTTTTCCTGCCGGTTTTCGAGCGTTACAGCAAATCTATCTGCAAAAAAACGGCCTGCAACAGCTTGTTTTTGAGGGCGATTGCCCTGCGTTGGTGTTGCTGGATGTGAGTGAGAATGGGTTGACCCGGTTTTCATTGCCTCAAGGCTTTGGCAATTTGTCCTACCTGTATTTGAGCGGGAATCAGTTAGCGAGTTTTGAGGCAATTAACTTGCCTAAATTGAACACTTTACACCTTCAAAATAACCGGTTCTCAAACCTGCCGTTCAATTTTCAAACTGCCCAGTCTGATGAAATACACCTTTGTTTATCCAATGCCCCTTTATTGGCTTTGGATTCTTTACGCCTTTCAGACAATCTACTACCTGATGATATATGTGGATTTTTAGAGGATAACGATAATTGTCTAAATGATATTAAGGCCTATTTCAAGGATTTGTCTAAGGGAGATACGTTGAATAATGAGTACAAAACGCTCATTATAGGTAATGGCAATGTAGGCAAAAGCTGTTTAGTGGAGCGTTTGGTGTACAATAGATTTAAAGACGAGTGGGATTCTACGCATGGTATTTCGTTAGAACAGTTTTCTCATCAAGGTCATATTTTCAATCTTTGGGACTTTGGCGGGCAAGATATTTATCATGCCACGCATCGTCTTTTTATGCAGTCCAATGCCCTGTATTTGGTTTTGTGGGATTCAAAAACGGAACGGAGTGCATTTACCGATCATCTGATAGGCGGAGAGTGCCGTCAGTATGAGAATTATCAATTAGGCTATTGGTTGGACTACACCAACAATCAAGGCAAAGGAAGTCCGGTGATTGTCGTTCAAACAAAAACAAAGCGGGATGGAGAGCACGATTTGGCAGAAATTCGAACAGCCTATAAAGACACGTTTTCTTTTCTAAAATTCCAACACATTGATTCTCAAGAAAATGATTGGGATGACAACGGTTTCCATGATTTGTTGACGGCAATGCGTTTGGCAGTAAAGAGTTTCAATCGAAAACAACGAACGCCTAAGAATAGGGCTGCTTTGCGTCAGGCATTGCGTTTAAAACAAAAAACAGGCGAAAAATATCTTTCTCTGAATGACTATTTAACCTTAGGAAAAGACGTAACAGATCCCATCAGTATCTTGGAAAATTGGCTGGTTAAAACAGGAGTGGTATTTTATCGTCCGGGATTGTTTCAGGACAGCATCATTCTGGATCAGACTTGGGCTATTGAGGCCATCTATACTATTTTCAGGAGAACCACTGAGAAAGGCCGAAGAAATGCCACTTATTACGACATTCAAAGCCGTAACGGCAGATTCACGGGAGATGATTTGCAAGGAATCTGGGAAGAGAAATACAGTCCGGAGGAGCAAAAACTATTCGTAAGTTTTATGCTTTCGTGCGAAATTTGTTTTGAAACTACCTCCCAAGGACATCCCGACTTGAAAGAATGGGAGGTTCGTTTTGAGCAAAGAAGTTTTGTGGCGCCTCAATTGATGCCCGAAAACAAGCCCAAAAGTGTCGAAGATAGCTGGGAGGGACGTTCGAGTTGGTATTTAACCTATCGCCACGATTTTCTGCATTATGGGGTCATCCAAAGTTTTATTGTACGTACCCAAGCCCTCGCTGAAATGCGAAATATATGGAAGTCAGGGATTTCTCTGAAAGATACATACAATGAAGCGGTTCATTTTGCCCTTGTGGAATGTCAGAGTAAGGAAATTCGGGTACGAGTAACAGAGGGAGGCAGAGAATTGCTTAATAAAATTCGGAACTTATTTGAAAAATTACGAGACAGTAAGGGCATAGAAACCGTCAGTCTCGACGGAGAAAATTATGTCCTGATGGAGGAATTGCAAAAACATCCGAAAGATAATCCTAAAATTAAAACAGTAAAAGGGACATGGATAGGAGCCTCCGGATTGGAAATTTTCTTGGAAAGGGATGAAAGGATTCATTTTGAAGAACCTCAGAAATCGGAAGAGCGCGGTTTAGGCTCAAAAACGTCGGGAGTTAAGAACTTCATAGATAACTCAAAACCCTACGAAGTACCGATGGCTGCCGGAGCGCGTACTTTTTTGCCTTTCAGTGAGATAAAAGAAAGGATTAAGATTTTGTTTTTAGCGTCCGGAACCTTAAATACAGGGTTGGAAAGCCGTTTCAAAGATATTATTAAATTATGGGCAGATGAAGGTCGGTTTGAGAAGGTAAAAGATGAACATGGATTAGACAAGGATAAATTTAAAGGCTTTCTTCTAAAAGAGAATCCCCACATTCTTCATTATGGCGGTCATGGTCATAAAGAGGGAATTATTTTAGAAAACGGAGAATTGAAAGCAGAGACATTGAAAAGTTATTTGAAACTCTCAAAAAACGTTCAATGTGTTATCCTCAATGCCTGCAATTCATTTGAAATAGCCAAAGCCATTGTCGAATATGTTCCGTATGTCGTAGCAACACAAGCTAAAATTAATGATACTACTGCAATTGCTTTTTCAAAAGGCTTCTATTTGGCTATTGCAGCAAACAAAAATATTGAAGAAGCGTTTGAATTAGGAATAATAGAAATAGAAGACGAAGGTCTTCACGGAAAAGAAGTACTCATTTTGGTAAAAGGAGCTATCCAACCATAAACTCAGATGCTGCCTATATAAAATCCGAATTATACTTCTTATTTTTTGTTTTATAAGGGTAAAAATGGCTACCTTTACTTAAAATACGAACTATAATTCGGATATGAGCATCGGAGAGACCATCGAAAAACGTCGTAAGTTTTTAAAGATCCGCCAAGAAGATTTGGGAGAAATGTGCGGTATTTCGGCCAAATCCATTCAAAAAATCGAAAACGATCAGGCTAATCCAACGCTCAAAACGCTCCGAAAAATCCTTCATGTGTTGGGTATGGAAGTAGTGATCCGTATCCGTAAAATGGACGTATGAAAGCAACCGTTTATTACAATCAGGCATTAGCGGGCTATTTGGAAAAAACCGAAAAAGGCTATACTTATCGGTACAGCGATGCCTATTTAGCCTCGGCTGCCCCCCTCATCAGTTTTTCATTCCCCAAGTCACCGACTGTTTTTGAGAGTCCGTTTCTTTTTCCGTTTTTCAGCGGCTTGTTATCCGAAGGAATCAACAAAGAGATTCAGTGCAAGGGGTTGAAATTGGATGAAAATGATGATTTTGGGCGATTGCTCAAAACGGCAGGTACGGAGACTATCGGCGCTGTTACCGTTAAAGCTTTATGAATCGGTGTCTTTCATTATACAAACAACGCCCGGGAGAAGGCTTTTGTAACAAAGCCGTCAAAATGCTGTTTAGGGGCCGAAAAGTAGCTGCTTATCTTGATTTTGACGCCCCCCAATACCTATTGGATAATGCCTTTTCCTCCAATATTCAACAAATTTCGATTTCGGGTGTACAACTCAAACATTCACTTCGGCTGGCAGGAAATCATTTGCAACTGACCCAATCGGGCGGGGAATATTTACTTAAACCCATCCCGGTCGGTCGTTTTCAATACCTTGATCTTGCTCCTGAAAACGAACACCTCATGATGCAGATAGCGGCGCAGGTGTATGGTATTGAAACGGCATCGAATGCCCTTATTTATTTTAAGAATGGGGAGCCTGCCTATCTTGTCAAGCGATTTGATGTTAGGGAAGACGGTAGAAAGTGGTTACAGGAAGATTTTTCGCAAATCAAACAAGTGTCACGTCAGCAAAATGGTGAAAATTACAAATATGAAGGAAGCTACGAAGAAATCGCTTGTTTGATTCAAAAACACTGTGCTGCCTGGCCGATTGAGGTTGAAAAGTTTTTCAAATTGGTGATTTTCAATTATTTATTTTCAAACGGAGATGCTCACCTAAAAAACTTTTCTCTTATTCAAACGGCCTTTGGTGATTTCAGCCTTACCCCTGCGTACGATTTGTTTTGTACGGCGGTTCATACTCCTTTTGAATCGGCAATGGCCTTAGATTTGTTTGCCAATGACTATTTTACCAATGCTTACAATACGTTGGGGTATTACAGTTATGCCGATTTTTATGAATTTGGTATCCGTGTAGGCATATCCCATCAGCGAACGGAAAAGATCATTCAACTGCTTTCGAACCGTTCAGACTCGGTACAACAAATGATTGATAATTCCTTTTTGCCTATCTCCCTACAACATCTCTATTGGCAACAGTATCAAAGCCGATGGAAAGCATTGACGTATCGGCTGATAACCGACTGACAGACGACGCCGGCGTTTGAAGTTCTCGGAAACAAAAATCCCCAAATACTCCGTTAAAAAGCATTTGGGGAGGAGATAAATGACTTTACTAACTACTCTTCGGCGATTTCTGCGCCTTCGATATTGTAGTTCAGTTCGTAGATATTATCAGCGTTCAGCTTCATAGTACCGCGGAGGGTATGGCGTTCATCGGTTTTGAACTTACGGCCGGTTTTCTTGAATTTCAAGCCAACGACCGATTCCGGCCCGGCACCGCCGCAGAAGAAACACGCACTGAACGGAAACGCCGAAAGCGCGTACAGATTGGCTTCGGCATCAATCGGCAGAATGTAGCCCGTCAACAATACTTCCTTGCCGTTCAGTTTATTAACATTCGGCCCGAAGGTAGGATACAACATATAGACTGATTCCTCAGGATACCACTTTTTCTTGAAAGTGACATCGCGCAGTGTTTCCCACGTGATCTTCACGGGGTTGTTACTGCTGAGGGCGCGATAGCGAAACTTCGTGCCTCCTTCGGCTTTCTCGTCTTTTTGTTCTGAGGTGATGAAACCGGTAAAGGCTATGGTACTTGCCAAAAGTGCTGCTAACAGACTTTTCATACGTGTATATGGATTGATTGACAGTCTATTCAATACAATTTTTTACAAATTTATGTTCCCGTTTTATGGAATCAAAACTTTATCTATGGTATGAATCACACCGTTGGTGCCGGTAAGGTCCGTTTTGGTAATATTAGCCGGTGGAGTGGGGTTGCCTCGGCCCGTAATTTTGAGCCCTGTGCTTTTATTTTCCACAGTTGTGGTGTAGGAAGCGTCAAACATATTTAAGGAGCCGTTGGGCAAAAATGTCGAAAAATAGCGACTCAAGGCAATGTGATACGACACGATACGGGCTAAGTTGATCGGGCTCGCTGCACTGATCTCTCCCTGCGACAATTTGGCCGCTATCATGGCTTGGTTGGTTGGGATAAACATCGTGTAGGCCGGGTCAACGGGGCCGGTATTTAACGTATCTGCATAAAAAATGGCCAAACGCGGCTCGCTCAACAGCGCACGGCGGGTGGCTTGCCGAAATAAGCTGAAATCAGGCGTATTTTTGATGAGCTGAGCTAAGGATTGTGTCGGGATCGGAATCACTCGGTTGATGATGTGAATCACACCGTTGGTGCCTACTAAATTGGATTTGGTGCCTTTGGCTTGATTGAGATAAGGAGTTCCGTCGATGTTTGACAAAAATAAGCGCGCCCCCGACATCATTTTGAGCGGGTTGTTTTGTCCCAACGGCATACTTTCTGTCGCTAATTTAGAGGTTACGACGTGGTTGGTGATCAGCGCCCGAACCTGATCGGGGGGTAAGGCGGTAATGGCCGCCACATCGGCGTAGCCCGACGCTTTAAATCCCTCGTCACTGGGGGCAAACAAAGTGAGCGAACTTGTCTTGAAAGCATCTTCCAAGCCGGCGTATTTGATGGCGGCTCTTAACATGCCGAGGTCGTTTTCTTCCAGCAAGACATCCGACATGCTTTTGGGTTGCGGTGCATCCTGCTTACAGCCGCTGACCATAACGAAAAGTAACAAGAGGCCCCCGATAAGGTTTTTCATCTTTCAGGCGATAGTTTGATTGGAGTAAAAGGCTATTAGAGAAGCCGGCGGAAATAGCCTGCCCGCTTCTGACTGTTGACTAAACGTACAGAAAAGGCGAAAATTGTAATCGTTTAGGCCTGAAGCTGCGCAAATTCTTTGGCGAAGTAGGTCAGGATAATTTTGGCCCCGGCCCGGCGAATGGACAGCAGCACTTCCAGCATGGCGCGGGTACCGTCAAGCCAACCGTTCTGAGCCGCCGCTTTCACCATAGCATACTCCCCGGAAACGTTATAAGCCGCTATCGGCAAATGAAACGCTTGGTCGAGGGTCTTGATAACGTCTAAGTAAGCCAGTGCCGGTTTTACCATCAGAAAGTCAGCCCCTTCGGCGTAGTCCAATTCGGCTTCGATGAGGGCTTCGCGTACGTTGGCGGGGTTCATTTGGTAGGTTTTTTTGTCGCCGAAACGGGGGGCCGAATCCAGTGCATCGCGGAAGGGGCCGTAAAAGGCACTGGCATATTTGGCCGAATAAGACATTATACTTACGTTGGTAAAACCTTCGGCGTCAAGCGCTTGACGGATATAGCCTACTCGCCCGTCCATCATGTCGCTGGGGCCGAGAATGTCTGCCCCGGCGCGGGCTTGGGCTACGGCCATTTTGGCCAAAATATCCAACGTTTCGTCGTTCAGGATTTTGCCGTTTTCCACCAATCCGTCGTGGCCGTCGCTGCTGTAAGGATCCATGGCAACGTCGGTCATCAGGGCCAACTCAGGAAATTTATCTTTGACAGCCTTCAGCGCGTCCAGATAAAGCGTTCCTTCGCGGTAGCTTTCGGTCGCAAATTTGTCCTTTTTTTCTTCTGCGTAATTGGGAAATAAGTCAATGCATTGAATACCCAAATCGGTTACTTCTTTTAATTCTTCCAACAGGGTATCTAACGAATACCGGTAAATACCCGGCATAGATTTTACCTCACTGCGTACGCCGCTACCTTCAACGATAAACATCGGAAAGATCAGATCAGTGACCGAAACAGCCGTTTCTTGGGCTAAAGCACGCATAGCCGCCGATTGGCGATTGCGACGGGGACGACGAGTGATGGAGTAATTCATAACAAGAATAGCGGTTGTAAAAAACTTTCCCGCTGAAAGAGCAACGCAACCAAAAGCGGGAAAGTTTTTGGAAAATTAAATATGAAACGTTGACAAAAGCACAAATTCCTGAACGCGGGCGGTGATCTCTTCCGGGGTTAGATCGATGATGCGTTCCGGGCCGAATTTTTCCACGCAAAACGAAGCCATAGCCGAGCCGTACACAATGGCGCGTTTCATGTTGTTGAAGCTGATGTCGTCGGTGCTGGCCAAATAACCGATAAAACCTCCGGCAAAGGTATCGCCGGCACCGGTCGGGTCAAACACTTCTTCCAACGGCAAAGCCGGGCAGAAAAATACTTGGTCGCCTTGGAACAGCAGTGCCCCGTGTTCTCCTTTTTTGATGATCAGGGTTTTGGGCCCCATGGCCATGATGGTTTTTGCGGCGCGGCGCAGGGAATAATCGCCCGACAACATACGCGCTTCTTCATCATTGACCGTGATGCAATCTACTTTGGAGATCACCGCTTTGAGATCGTCCAAAGCAATGTTCATCCACAGGTTCATCGTATCAAGCATCACAAACTTAGGGCGCTCTTTGAGGCGGTTCAACACGGCCATCTGCAGCGCCGGCACCATGTTGCCTAACATCAGATACTGACAGTCTTGGTAGGAATCAGGAATGATCGGATCAAAATCCCCAAAAACGTTGAGCTGGGTATCCAGCGTATCACGACTGTTCATGTCGTTGTGATACTTGCCTGACCAAAAGAAAGTTTTCCCTTCCGGTTTGATTTCCAACCCTTCGGTATTGACGCCGTGTTGCTCTAAGGTTTCAATCATTTCTTTGGGAAAGTCACCCCCCACTACGCCGATAATGTTATTATTTTTGGTGAAATAGGAGGCAGTAAGCGTAATGTAGGTAGCGGCGCCGCCCACGATTTTGTCGGTTTTTCCAAAGGGAGTTTCAATGGCATCAAAAGCAACGGATCCAACGGTCAGCAAACTCATAGTTGTAGTGATTAATCGATAAAAGATGGTTGTATTGTCACAAAAAAGGAAAGGATAAAGCCACGCATAGCCTTATCCTTTCCTTGGTTTTTCATGGGAATATTATTCCGCAGCGCTTTCGAGCAGGTTCTTAAATTTCTTGGCGTTAAGAACCTCAGACGATTGCGGATATTTTTCGATGAGGTCAGTGTATACCTCAATAGCCTCCGTATTTTTCTTTGCTTTTTCGTAAGCAATTCCTAATTTAATCATGTAGGAAGGAGTAAATTGGGCATTCGGCTTGTAATCAGCCGCTTTTTGGTAGTAGCTGATGGCTTCCTCGGCGTTGTTTTTCTCCATGTAAGCATCACCGATAAGGCAATAAGCGCGAGCTTGTATCAATAAGTCAGAAGAACTGAATGATTTCAATTGCTCAATGGCTTCGTCAAATTTACCTTGTTTCAATAAGGTGGTACCGGCATAGAACTTGGCTAAATTACCGGCCGGGGTAGCGCTGTATTCGTCAGCAATGCTCAAAAGTCCGGGATTACCGGCGCTTCCTTTGAGGGCTTTGTTTAAAGAATCGGCTTCAAAAGCGAATACGGGACTGAACAGGACCGCCTGTGCTTGTTCATCCTGACTGCTGATGTACCAGTTATAACCAAACCATCCGGCTAACGCGGCTACAATTACGCCGCCTGCTATGTACAGAATTTTACGATTCTTTTCGAGGCTCTTTTCAAACTTGGTCAACTCTCCTGCTAAACCCTCCGGACTTTCTAAAAATTCCAGTCCTGAATCTGTGTCTTTATTGCTCATTACCATTGATTTTCAAATTGGACTGCAAAATTAGGAAAACTCTTGAAACTCAAAAAGAACTATTTTATTTTTTACTCATTTCTCTAAATATCTTCTCCACTTTAACAGCGCACGATTGAGGGAATGCTTTCAGTACACCCGCTAACTACAACAACGATGCCAAACCTTCTACTTTTTTATCCGGCGCTTCAATTTTCCCCAAAGGGATTTTTTTTCGGCTTCGTTATCGGCATAATAGCCGTTTGATTTGCCGTAATAATCGTAGGTGTATTTATAACTGTAACCGTATCCTTTGGAAGCATAATACGATGCCGGTGCTAAAGCAGCATATAAATCATCCTTATAAAAATCATTGACAATAACACCGACCGATTTGAGGTTGAACTCTTCGGCCATTTGGTCGGTCAACAAATAGGCTTCTTTACCCGAATACAGCCATCGGATAATGAAAACCACTAAATCACTTTTTTTGAGAAGGGGGATATTGTCAGACACCAACCCGATCGGAGCCGTATCAACCAAAACAAAATCATATTGTTTTTGAGCTTGCAGAATCATGGATTCAAAACGCTCATTTTGGATAAGCTCGGTAGGGTTGAAAGGGACCGGGCCTGACACAATATAGTCGAGGTCTTCAATCGAGGAGTGTTGAACAATTTTTTGATAATCGTCGATTTTGCCGGCTAAGTAGCTGCTCAAACCCACTTTATTACTGTTGTTAAAAAAATGATGGATTCGCGAACGGCGCAGATCGGAGGCAATGACAATCACTTTTTTACCGACTTTGGTCAGGGAAGTAGCCAAATTCAGGGTTACAAAGGATTTTCCTTCGCCGGAAAGTTCGGAAGTGACCACAACCAATTTTCCCTTATTAGCGGGAGAGTCGGTCAAAAAGCTGAGGTTGGTCCGAATGCTGTTGACCGACTCCGAAAAAAGAGAGCGATTGTCCAGAAAACGACGCAGGTCTTTTTCATTATTCTGAATTTTGTCCGGGTAGCGTTGAATGATCCCTAACAGATTCACTCTTCCGTTTTGGCCAATTTTACTGATTTCGGTAAATTGATTGTTCAGAAAACGCACCAAAAAGATAGAACCTACACCGATGATCAAACCCAGCAGCAGGCAAAGCGTGAAGATACGAACAGCTTGCGGGTAAATTTTATAGGCATAAGTACGATTCAACACCGTGAAGGAGGGGAGCATTCCGGCTTTGACAATAGAGGTCTCTATTTCTTTATTAATAAGAAGCAGGTATATTTTTTCGTTGACATCTCGGTCGTTTTGAAGATAACCTAATTCGCGTTCGACGGATGGCAGGTTATTCATGCGGCTTCTCAAAAGACTCAGGTTTTGATTAATGATGTTGAGGGTACTTTCATTTTTCAACCGTTGTACTTTTATATTACTCAATATCTGCTCTCTCACCCGGTCTATTTCATCATCCGCGGCTTTCACGACGGGGTTGTTCACACTTAAGTTCTTACCGATAATAAACGCTTTTCGGTCGAGTATCAATCGGTTGAGGTCGTTTACCAATTTCAGAAGGACCCCATCACTGTTCACATCTAAACCGATACTGCCTACATTGATAGGTTCTAAGCGATTGGTCAGACTTTGTTCGAGCAGGTCAATATAAGATTTTTGGATTTCGAGCGTATTTTTTTGGGTTTCAAAGGCGGTCATTTGTCCGATGACATCGTTCATAGACACCTGAAGGTTGGGCACAGATTTACGCTGTTTGTACACCTGTAATTCGGAAGAGGCTTTTTGTAAAGCCGCCGAATAGATCTTGATCTGCTCCTGAATAAAATTAATGGTCAGATTGGAGGAGCGTTTCTTTTGGCCTAAGTTGTATTCTTCGTACGATTCAATGAGTTTTTGCAGGAAATCCTGCGTAAATCGTTGGTTATTATACGTAAAAGACACATTCAGAATAGGAAGATTCTGTTCTTCTTCGGCTACGTGGATTTGGTCGTCGAGCGAACTTCTGATTTCATTCAGATCATTGTAGATGAACAGATACTCTTGGGAGAGCTGATCCACGGAATGAATGCTGAACGATAACCCTTTGACCGAAATGAGCGTATCTTTGGAAAGATCAAAGGTTAATACTTCGGTTTCGTCTTCGGTTTTATAGGTAATGACTCCGTTTTTTTTGATTTCAAAAAGGCCAAATCCGAACTGAGCCGCATCATAGGAGATGATTTGGGCCGTAAAAGGTTGGTAAGGATAAACGTCTTCGCGCCGAAAAGGAACTTGGCGGTAGAAAGTAAAGGGATAGTTGAGTTTTTTGATAGCGCCGTTAATAACTTCCTCTGATTGAATCACAAAGCGCTCGGTGAGGTATTCCCGGTTGGCCGCGTCGGGCTGAATGAGTTGATTCAATTCATCCAGTTCGGTTTGTTTCTCGTTATATTTCAACACCACATCGGCTACATAGCGAGGGTTGGCGATTTGTAAAAAAATAAAACATCCGCCTAAGGTAATTACCAAAGCACCCACTACCCAATACCACCGACTCCATAATACCTTGAATATACGCTTGATATCGATATCAGCGGATACCTCTGTAAATCTGTCCTGCGGTTTATTCCAATTCACATTTTGCATATAAGCACTCCTTGACTGTTTACCCCAAACGGTTGAGCAAAGGTAATTGTTGTAATCGGTCAAAGTACGGATTGTCGGACAATCCCTTCAACTTTTCCAAATGCCGCAGCCCGTGGGCATCGCTGCCGACGGCATCTATGTAATCAGCATCCAATAGCTGTTTGGCTGCGCGCGCCTCTGCCGCGCCGTAGAAGCCGGTGACGGATAATAAGTTTAGCTGAAAACATACACCGCGATTTTTCCATTGCTGCCATTCCCGCGGTTTGCCATGCCAATAGCGGTACCGTTCCGGATGAGCCAACACGGGCGTAAATCCCTTTCGTTGCAGTTTTTCAGCTAATTGGGTACCCCATAAGGCAGGTGATTGCATCGGTAGCTCAAAAAGCAGGTATTGCTCTTCAATGGGCAAAAGTTCATCCCGTTCAATCAGTTGCAGGAAGTTTTCATCGGCAAAGTATTCAGCAGATGTTTCCAACATAAGAGGTAATCGGTGAGTATCAATTAACGCCTGTACTTTATCCCGGGCGCCGGCAATGGATTCTTTGGTGTTTTTAAAATAATCAGCTCGTACGTGCGGTGTAGCTACGATTTTTTTGATTCCCAGTTTGACATACTCCTGAAGCATCGCCAAACTTTGTTCTTCGTTTTGCGAACCGTCGTCTATTCCGGGTAAGATATGACAATGCCAATCACTTTCAATAGGAGCCAATGAAAAGGGTACCTCAGGAGGGGTTGGTCTATTTTTAAAAAACGAAAACATACGTTAACGAATCGTAAGGTAAAGGCTCAATACCACGGCGAAGGCATTGAGACCGATGGCAATCGGCGACAAAATACTGGCTACCCGTTGGTTTTTAATAGTGCGGATACTCCCTTTTGACGGCGGTACAAATACATAATCTCCGTCAAACACAGGGATATTGGCAATGGCCGGGTCGCTCAGGTTACGAATGTCGAAGTTGATTTCCTGTTGAATACCGGCGCGAGTACGAATGAGTTTGATCGTACGATCAGCACTGCCGAAGTCAATACCGCCCGAGAGGGCAATGACTTCCCCAAGTGTCAATTTTTCATTTTCTAACGGAATGACCCCTTGGCGCGTGACAGAACCCAGCACCCGAATGTGCAAATTGGTGATTTCAATGTCAAATACCGGATTATTGATCAGGTTTTGATACCGTCGTTCAAGTTCGTTGACGGCCTCGGCTTTGGACAACCCCGCTACTTTTACTCTCCCAATCTGAGGAAGAATGATTTGCCCGAGGCGGTCAACGGTAGTTTGGTAAAAAGAAGCGTTGCCGGCTTGTCCTGATGCCATGGGGGAACTGCCGACGCTGAGATTGCCGGCTTGCGGATAAATGATCTCAAGCGCGTTCAAACTTCGGATGCGCAGACGGTCGCCCGCTTTAAGACGATAAACGGCAGTATCAACCGGAACCACAAAACGATCAATAATAATCGTTTGAGAAGTTTTGGTAGTATCAGGGCTGTTTTTTTGCGCTCGGATTTGCGTACAAAACAATAAAAATAAGAGGAGTAAACGCATAGCAAAATAGTGGAAGAGGAAGAACCTCGAAACAAAAATACGTAAATTGCCCGCTCGACCAAAATACCTGCCGGATGCTCAAATCTTTCTACAATCACTCTCTCATTGAAGCAGGCCTCGACGAAGCCGGGCGCGGCTGTTTGGCCGGGCCGGTCGTGGCAGCTGCCGTCATACTGCCTAAAGATTACCAAAATGAGTTACTGAACGATTCAAAGCAGTTGAGCAAAGCAATGCGCAATAAAATTCGGGCTGAAATCATGGAATCTGCTTTGGCTTGGGCTGTGGCGGAAGTATCCAACGAAGAAATAGACAAAATCAATATTTTGAATGCGAGTTTTCTGGCTATGCATCGGGCGGTTGACCAACTTTCCGTTCGGCCGGAGCATCTGTTGGTGGACGGCAATCGCTTTACTCCCTACCCTTTTTTGCCGCATACCTGTATAGTGAAAGGAGATGCAAAATTTATGAGCATCGCGGCCGCCTCGGTATTGGCCAAAACCTATCGTGATGAATTAATGGAGCAATTGGCGGCGGAGTTTTCCCACTACGGTTGGGAGCAGAATGCAGGCTATCCTACCACACTTCATCGTGCCGGTATTCGTGCGTTCGGTCCCAGCCGTTATCATCGTATGTCCTTTCAATTGTTGTAATAGGGGCAGAAATTCGGATAAAAATCTAATTTTCTACACTCCTTTCATGCCTATGTGGTTAGGAAGCAGTACCTTTGCCGAAAATTTCTCTCAAAGCGTAATTGTATCATCCCCAAATCGTACATCCAATGGTTTCTACCACGATTTCCCGCGATACCCAAATTTTTGATCTGATCGCCAAAGAACACCACCGCCAAGAGTCAGGCATTGAATTGATCGCTTCCGAAAACTTCACCTCTCCGCAGGTGATGGAAGCCCAAGGCAGTGTATTGACCAATAAATATGCCGAAGGCTTGCCCGGCAAACGTTACTACGGCGGCTGTGAGGTGGTTGATGAGATCGAGCAAATAGCCATTGACCGTCTCAAAGAGTTATTCGGGGCTACTTGGGCCAACGTTCAGCCACATTCGGGGGCTCAGGCCAATACTGCCGTGTTTTTGGCATGTCTCCAACCCGGTGACAAGATATTAGGATTCAATTTGGCGCACGGCGGTCACTTGACCCACGGTTCGCCCGTTAATATTTCCGGTAAATACTTTCAGCCGTTCTTCTACGGCGTAGAGCAGGAAACCGGCCTCATTGATTGGAACAAAGTAGAAGAAACGGCTTTGAAAGAGCGCCCTAAAATGATCATTTGCGGCGCTTCTGCCTACAGCCGTGATTGGGACTACGTGCGTCTGCGGGCCATTGCTGATCAGATCGGTGCGTTACTTTTAGCGGATATCTCTCACCCGGCAGGGTTGATTGCCAAGGGTTTGTTGAACGATCCGTTGGAGCATTGTCACATCGTTACGACCACTACGCATAAAACCTTACGCGGACCGCGCGGCGGCGTGATTATGTTGCGTAATGATTTTGAGAATCCCTTTGGAATCAAAACACCGAAAGGCGAAATTCGGATGATGTCTTCGTTGTTGGATTCGGGCGTATTTCCGGGCACACAGGGCGGACCGTTGGAGCACGTCATTGCGGCCAAAGCTGTTGCTTTCGGTGAAGCTCTAACCGACGATTATCACGATTATGCGGTGCAGTTGCGTAAAAATGCCCACGCCATGGCGCAGGCTTTTGTGGAAAAAGGGTATAAAATTATTTCAGGCGGCACTGACAACCACCTGATGTTGATTGATTTAAGTACCAAAGGCTTGACCGGTAAATTGGCCGAAAATACGCTCATTAAAGCGGATATTACGGTCAATAAAAACATGGTGCCGTTTGACAGCAAATCGCCGATGGTGACCTCCGGAATGCGCGTAGGTACGCCTGCCATGACTACCCGTGGCCTGAAAGAAGCCGATATGGAGCGCATTGTAGATTTGATCGACACCGTTTTGATGAATGCCGAAAATGACGCTAAGATTGAAGCGGTAAAACAGGAAGTAAACAATTGGATGGCTGAAGTGCCTCTTTATAAGTAATACGTTTACGGTTTTAGGTTTAGAGTTTACAGTTATTCCCAAACGTAAGCCCTAAACCTAAAACCTGTAAATCAATTATTCTTCTCCAATAATTTCACTAACACCCCAAAGTCCTTAGGATAAGGAGCTTCTACCGTAATGGGGTCACCGTTCATCAACTTAAAAGAAAGCGAATAGGCGTGCAGAGCCACGCGTTGAATCATAGGTAACTCGTCCGTTTCTTTCTTGAGGTTATAATTCTTTTTCAGTTCCGACAAATACACATTATTGCCGCCATAGGTGGGGTCACAAACGATTGGGGCTTTCAAACATTGCAGATGGATGCGGATTTGGTGCATTCGGCCCGTGATAGGGATACATTCTACCAGAGTGTGTTTTCGAAAGGCTTTCAGCGTAAAAAAGATTGTTTCGGCGGCTTTGCCTTTTTGTCGGTCTATTTTTACGGCGGTTCCGTCGTTGAGAGGGGCAATAGGCAGAAACACTGAAATACTGTCAAAATCATGGACTCCGTTCACTACGGCATGATAGCGTTTGGTCACCTCCCGATATTCAAATTGCATGGCCAAATGCCGGTAGGCGTCGGGATTTTTGGCAATAGCCAATACGCCGGAGGTTTCTTTATCTAAGCGGTGAGCCGCCTGTGCGTCAAAACTGTATTCCTTAGCCATGCGCAGGATACTTATTGATTTATCGGCAGTACGTTCGTTGATCGAAGGGATGTGAGGAGGTTTGTTAATAACGATGTAATCTTCGTTCTCAAACAATATTAGATCCTTAAAATTAATTTTATTCATTCCGTGCGATGCCCGGTTTCTGTCGGGCTGTTTGGGAGTTATTGATCTGATAATCAGGTAAACGATATAGCGCAGGATACGCGATACGGCTTATTGTTTTGCAAAATTAGCCTTTTATTTTACGACTTACTAACGGTCGTTTTAAAGGGCAATGCAATCAAAACCTGTTTTAAAGGAGTATTTTGAAGCGTTAAATCGGCATTCCCGCCGTAAAGAAGCCGAAGTTTGTGTTGAATACTTTGCAGGCCGTAACCGCCGCCGATGGGTTCGGGAAACAACGGTCCGTTATCGTGAACGGCAATATGTAAAGAATCATGTTCTTGAGTAATGCGTATTTCTATGACGCCTCGCTCTGCGATTTTAGCAATACCGTGTTTGATGGCATTTTCAACCACAGGCTGAATCAAAAAACGGGGAATTTGGGCATTTTTTAACGAATCCTCTTTGACAATGATACGAAATGACAACCGGTCGCCGAAACGTACCTGTTCAATTTCTAAGTAAGTAGCCACCATTTCCAGTTCATTGGCCAATGAATCAAAATAATCGGCAGTTTTATTGGTAACGTAGCGAAACAGCTTCGACAGCAGCAAAGTCATTTGTTCGGCTTTGTCGGGGTCGAGATGCACCAAGCCGGCAATGCTGTTGAGCGAATTATATAAAAAGTGAGGATTGATTTTGGCTTGCAGCGCGTCTAATTCAGCTTTTGTTTTTAATTTTTCTAAATCGGAAAGCTGAAATTCCTGTTCGGTAATTTTTTGGGTAAGCAAATTGCCCTGTTTCCGAAAATAATGAAAGAGGTTGGCTACAAAGATCGGAGAAAGGGCATAAAGGTACCAAGCCGCGTTGTTGGTGCTTTGTTGAGGGTATTTCTTTACTAATTCTTCTATCACAAATTGCCCGTATTGAAAGAAAGAGAGCAGGGTTTGGGTGACGTATTCAGCAAATACAATGATCGACAAGATGATATGTTGGACCCAAGCAGATTTAAACCAACGTTCCAAAGGGCTTGACAGCCAGCCGGTAAGTACCACGGTAAGCGTGCCGCCGATGATATTATTGACAACAATATATTGGTTGAAATTTCGGAAAGCAGGATCTTGTACTGTTAAGATCTGATTGGTAAAATAAATAATGCCGCTTACTCCGTAAAACAGAAATGTTCCGATAACAATGCTGATAAAGGTGCCGAACCAACCGGTACGGTACAAAAAATGGGTCAGAGACGCAAAGCGGTTGAGCGGATTTCGCCCGTTATGCATCCCCGAAAAGCTGAAATCAGCGTTTGCCAGTTTGGCATTAGTTAGATTGGCACCCTCCAACGAGGAGAAACGAAGCCCGGCATTGGTCAAATCAGCATTTTCGAAGTTGGCCCCGTCCATGTCGGAGAAGCTCAGATCGGCATGGTGGAGAATGGAGTTACTGAAATTGACATTCGATAACTTTGAAAACCGAAAATCGGCTCCTGTCAGATCTAAACCGCTCAGGTCCAGCCCCTCCATGTCTGACCACCGAAAGTTGAGACGAGTGGCTTTGAGCCGTTCTGCGACTTTTTCGCGCGTGGGTGATTGCATTGAAATGATTTTCGGAATTTATTTTCGACGGCAAAGGTAATTGCTGCTCCGGTCAGTACCGCCTGTTTTTTGACAAACTCGGGTTTGACCGGAGTAAATCAAATGTTTAACCCACTCAAATCGGTTATCGGTTAAAACTCTTCTTCCGTTGGTGGGGTAGGAGGAGAATCTTTTTTACCGATATTGTCTATGGCATGCATAATACCTGACCCTTCGCGACGCTCGACCAAATTGTAATATTGGAAGGCTATCGCCACCAGCACCAGTGACCGTACCAACACAGAACCGACAGTGGCAATCACACCACTGACGGTAGTCCAGATTTCATTGACGCCGTCGCCGATTTGTAAGAAGGAAGTAACTGTCAAAATAACCGAAGGAAGTTGAAAGACATAGCCGATGATGCCCGAAATAATACTTACAATGATCAATAACCCGAAAGTAGACCACCATTTGTCCTGAATTAAATAAAAACAACGCCGAAAAGTGGCAACTAAGTCGAGATTCTCCCGCATCATCACCATATACATCAACGTAAGAGTGACACTGACATAAATGCCCGGTAAAATAAAAAATAGGGTAGCAACTATGGAAAAAAGAACCATGACAATGGAATAGCCAATGCCTTTACCGATGTAGTTTTTTATCCGGTGCCAGATAATTTCAGGAGTTATCTTTCGATTACCGGCTTCGTATTCAAGCATATACGCATTGACCGTCAATGTTGCGGCCAGACCGGCTAATCCCAAAAAGACAGACAAAAAAAGCATGGAGGTAGCTATATCGTAAAAACCGAAAAAAGGGAAATCTCCGTCGGAATCACGACTTAATATCTTTTTCTGAATCCCCAGCATATCGGACTGATAAGAACCCATAAAAAAGCCGCCGACCAAAGCAAAAGGCCCCGCAATATATAGCAAGGAAAGAATCAGCGGTTTGAAATTTTGAATGACAAAATCAAAAGTTGCGTTGATTTTTTGACCGAAATCGCGTTGTTGAAGGAGAACGATAGGAGGTTTCATAGGGAGTTATCGGTTAAGCTGTCCTTGTATAATTTCATTGGATAAAGAATAAAATACCATACAATAAAAGCGGCCGATACGAAAATAATACCGCCGCTGACGTAGGCAGGAAGAGTGAGCCGGGTGATGAAACTTTCTAAAAAACCGGCAGCGGTAAAAACAGGAACCAACCCTATCACGATTTTCATCCCTTTCTTGGCGCCTTGTTTAAAAGATTCGAGGCGACTGTAAGTACGGGGAAAAAGCAAACTGTGCCCCATCACTAAGCCGGCCGCCCCCGCAATGACAATGGCCGAGATCTCAAGGGTGCCGTGAATCCAAATTTTCAAGACTGAGGCCAACAGCAGGTTGCGTTCGAAGAAAAAGTACTGAAAGGAGCCGAGCATTACGCCGTTTTGAAACAGAATACCGATCGTACCGAAAGAGAACAAAATCCCCATAGCAAAAGCGACAAAAGATACTCTGATGTTGTTAACTGTGATCTGCAAAAACATATCAGCTTGGTGCGCTCCGCCGTAAATAGCCAAAGGGTCGCCTTTCTTGATATTTTCTAGGGTTTGATTCACGTAACTGTCGCCCATGATCAGCCGTACAAAAGTATCGTCGTTGGCGGCAGACACCCACCCTAAAATACAGGCACCGAAAAAAAACAAAAACGAATACAGCAGTTTAAAGCGTGATTCGTACATCAACAGCGGCAATTCCAACGGCCAGAAATTAGCGATGCGATTACGATCTTCTTTGCGGTTGGCTACCAATCTTTGATGAAACCGGGAGGTAATTCCGTTGAGATACCGAGTGACAGTCGATTTAGGATAAAAAGTACGGGCATAAGAAAGATCATCCGTCAGCTCGATGAATCGTTCCGTCAGTTGGTCGGCATCCTGCGCAGGAGTTGCTTCATATTCTTCCCACTTTGCCGTATTACGTTTCACAAAAACAGCCTCTTTCATGCAATTTCGTGATTGGGTGAGTTAGTGATTGAGTGATTTTTCCTAACTTTTCCGCAAATTATAAAATCACCGAATCACAAATCGCTCAAGCGCAAATAAATTATGTCTGTTCGCATCCAAACTTCCCAAAATGTTGAATTAGAATACGAACCGGCCAGTATCGGCGACCGTATTTTGGCCACTATCCTGGATCGTTTGATTTATTTAGGATGGGTGTTGATTTGGATTTTGATTTACAATTTACTCAAACTCAACGGAAATATGAGTATATTTATCATCATGGCAACTATTGGCTTACCCATTATGCTGTACCCGATATTGACTGAATATTTTTTGAACGGTCAAACATTGGGAAAACGTGCCATGAATATCCGTGTGGTGTTGCTCAATGGTAATCAGCCGACGTTGGGCGCTTATATTTTGCGTTGGCTGTTGATATTGGCAGATACTGAATTATTAACTCCTTTGGTGGCTATTATTACGATTGCAGCCAACGGCAGAGGTCAACGACTTGGAGACATTGCCGCAGGGACCACCGTCATCAAAACCGTCAAAAGAGTAAGTTTGAGTCAGGTGACTTATCAATCACTCCCGGAAGATTACCGGGTCACTTATCCGGAAGCGGCTCACCTCAATGATCGCGATATTGAAACAATACGACAGGTACTGCGCAATCGAAACGAAGACTTGACGGAACGCACCGCCCATAAAGCAGCCGAAGTGTTAGGTATTACCAATGCGGTCGAACCGCGTGTATTCTTGTTGACCGTTATCAACGACTACGCATTTTTAGCGGCCAAAGACGCCGAATAACTCTTTTAATCAAAGAATCACATGCTTTTTATTCAGGATCTTATTAAGGACTATCCGTCATACGTTGAAATTCCGGTACAATGGGGAGATATGGACGCCATGCAGCACGTCAACAATATTATGTACCTGCGCTACATGGAATCGAGCCGGATACGTTTTTTTACGGATGTGTTGAAGATAGGTTTCAGCCCGGAGGGTGTAGGAGCGATTTTGGCCGAAATCCAGTGTAAGTACAAATTTCCGCTGACGTATCCGGATACGGTCATTGCCGCCTCCCGCATTTTGCCCGACAGTTTGGATGAGTTCAGTGTGAAGATTCAGCAGGTGATTATAAGTACTAAACACCAACGGGTCGCTGCCGAAGGCATTGCCCGCATTGTTTTCTACGATTATCCGGAAAAGAAAAAAGCCTCCATTCCGGAGGCTGTAAAAATGCGGTTGTTAAGGAGCTGAAACCTATCGTCTTCCTGTTGACTTTTGATAAATAGCTAAAGCATCAGGCATCAATTTTTGTAAGTTCGACACCCGTGTATTATCGGCGGGGTGGGTAGAAAGCCACTCGGGCGGTTTTTGCCCGCCGGCCTCTGCCATTCTTTTCCAAAAATCAATGGCTACACGCGGATCATATCCGGCCATAGCCATAAAGGTAAGTCCCAAACGGTCGGCTTCGCTTTCCTGACTGCGACTGTTGGGCAAAATATACCCTACAGTTGCGGCAGCGGGTGCCGCAATTCCATAAAGGCTGCGCCAAATGTTTTGCGTTTCCTGCGGTTTGTTAGACATAGCTACCCCCAAACCTACCTGACCGGCGGCCAAAACCCCTTGCGAGAGCAGCCCCTGACTCATGCGCTCGGCCCCGTGGCTGGCAATGGCGTGCGATACCTCATGGCCCATTACCACGGCAATACCGGTTTCATCGCGGCAGTAAGGCAAAATTCCCGTATAAAAAACCACTTTTCCGCCGGGCATACACCAAGCGTTCACTTGTTTGTTTTCAATGACGTTGAACTCCCACTGAAAACCGTCAATGGCTTGGCTGTAGTTGTTGGCAATGAGATAATCTTCTACCGATTTTTTGATACGTTGCCCTACCCGTTTTACCATATCTACCTGATTGCCCCCCGACAGCACCCGGCTGGTGTCGAGTACTTGTTTGTAACTGGTAAAACTCATGGGGAGCAGTTCTTTGCTGTTGACCAGCATCAGTTGATTTCGGCCGGTAATGGGTACTTTTTGGCAGGCAACCACCAACGTTAACGAAACTAAAGAAGCAATGAGAAACCTTTTCATTTTATTTCGGAATCAAGGGATAAACAAATCATTTGAGATACAGGATGACAAAAATTGTGCTACTGCCAAGATAACGACCTAAGTGTAGCAAAAGATGCCCAAATCGGGGAAATTTTAGTCAACACAGACCGTTTTAAAGAACGGTAAATCTTGCTATCTTCGACCTTCTAAACGAAATTCAAATGTTATGTATTTGAAATCCGACACTAAAAAACAGGATACCCGAAAATACGACGCCATTGTCATCGGTTCGGGCATTTCGGGAGGATGGGCTGCCAAAGAGCTGTGTGAGAAAGGGTTACAAACATTGGTATTGGAAAGAGGCCGTGACGTGAATCATATCACGGACTATCCTACGGCCATGATGAATCCGTGGGAGTTTAAACATCACAATCGGTTGCCGCCTTCATTTCGTGAAGAAAATCCCATTGTCAGCAAATGTTACGCGTTAGACGAAGCGACGCAACACTTCTTTACCAAAGATGCCGAACAGCCTTACATTCAGGAAAAGCCGTTTGATTGGATTCGGGCGTATCAGGTAGGAGGGAAATCATTGCTTTGGGCTCGTCAGGTACAGCGCTGGAGTAAATTTGATTTTGAAGGCCCGGCCCGTGACGGATTTGCCGTTCCGTGGCCCGTCACTTACGACGAAATGGCGCCGTGGTACAGTCATGTAGAACGATTTGCGGGTATCAGCGGCAACAAAGACGGCTTGGAAGGCCTGCCCGACGGAGAATTTTTACCGCCTTGGGAGTTGAATTGCGTTGAAAAGCACATTCAAAAATCACTCAAAGAGCACTATACCGACCGACACTTGATTGTGGGGCGTTGCGCCCATTTGACCAAACCGCAGCCTTGGCATACCGCTTTGGGGCGAGGACAATGCCAAGCCCGGCATTTGTGCTATCGGGGTTGTCCCTACGGGGCTTATTTCAGTTCACAATCGGCTACCCTGCCGGCCGCGCGCAAAACAGGCAAACTGACCCTTCGTCCGCACTCGGTGGTACACTCCATTATTTATGACGAAAAAACGGGAAAAGCCTCGGGGGTACGCGTAGTGGATGCCACTACCAAAGAAGTAATCGATTATTACGCCCGTATTATTTTTGTGAATGCGTCGTGCTTGGCCAGTAACCAGATTTTACTCAACTCAACCTCGCATCGCTTCCCTAACGGCTTGGGTAACGATAACGGCTTATTGGGGACGCACGTAGCGTTCCACAATTACCGAGGCTATGTCTATGCAGATATTGACGGTTTTGAAGACCGATATTATTTCGGTCGTCGTCCTACCTCCGGTTTTATGCCGCGTTATCAGAATGTACATAAACAAGAAACTGATTTTCTGCGAGGGTATTTGGTGGCCATGAGTGCCTCCCGGGGAGGCTGGGGCGGGGCCGGCGGTCAGGAGGGCTTTGGGGCAGAGTGGAAAGAGGCCAACAGCAAGCCCGGGCCTTGGCATTTGTTTGTGCAGATTCAAGGGGAGACCATTCCAAAACAGCAAAACCACGTACGGCTTAGCCGTGACCGAAAAGACCAATATGGTATTCCGCTGTTGATTACTTCGATCGGCTACGATGATAATGACGAGAAAGTTCTCAAACATTTTTGGGCCTCCAATACCGAAATGCTCGAAAAGGTCGGCTTTAAGAATATTCGGACGGTAGACAGCCAACAGGCCCCCGGATTGGATATTCACGAAATGGGAGGTTGTCGGATGGGAGCCGACCCTAAAACGTCGCTGGTCAATAAATGGAATCAGTTGCACGCCTGTAAAAACGTATTTGTGACCGACGGAGCCGCAATGACCTCCATCGGTACCCAAAACCCGTCATTGACATTCATGGCATTTACGGCAAGAGCGGCCAATCATGCCGTTCAGGAAATGAAAAAGAAAAATTTATAAAACCGATGAAACATACCAACAGACTTACCTTCATTGCCGCTATTCTTACGCTATGGGTCCTGAAAAGCTACGTAGCGTTGTCGCAAAACTCAGCCGAAACCGTAGTAGCTGATATTGAAAAGCAACGTTTTGCCGCTTTGGTCAGTAAAGATTATATGTACTTGGAAAAAGTATTGGCCAACGATCTTTTTTATTGCCATTCCAACGGTTTGATTGACAATAAAACCTCTTTTATTCAATCCATAAAGGACGGGAAGCTTACGTATCAAGAAATGACCCCGGAAGAACTGAAAGTGAGAATTTACGGAAAAACGGCGGTGATTACCGGACTGTGCGGAGCCAAAGTACTGAGCAACGGTCAGCAACTCAATACCCGATTTCGCTTTACCGACGTTTATGTCAAGAGCAAAGCAGGTTGGCAAATGGTGTCTTGGCAATCGCTTCGCGTGCCTTAAAATCAAACAGAGACAACCCCTGAGAACAAATCTGCGTCTTTGCTGTTGAAGATACTTGCCGCAGAATAGGAATTTGGGCGAAAAGTTGCAGATTCTTCAAAAAAAACTGATATTCGAGCGCAATATTCAAGCTTTGGCTTGGGTTTTGTATATATTCAGAAAGAACAACTAATTTTGTTTAAAAATAGTAACGGGTTATGAAACGCATTTGTACTTTTTTAGCGGCTGTAGTGATCGGAGTTTTTCTTATTTCGGGGTGTAAGCCTAAACCGAAACCGCTCAGTGAAATCATCGGGAGGGTATGGAGTGCACAGGTGGTCAAAGAAGGTTCTGCTACCGTTTATACCAAAGGGGCTGCTACAAATGTGAAAGCGGGCTATGTCAACTATCGTTTGGACTTGAGCAGCCCGGCATCGGTAACGTATAAAGAATTTGATGGAAATACATTTACCGGTCAGTGGGAGTTGCAGGAAGGTACGACCAATAGCCTGATCCTGAAAAATCTGACTCCGCAACCTACCGGTACTTCGGGTACCATTCAGTTTACCATTAACTCTTATTCTGAGACGGAACTGGTCATTACCCGCACGACGGCGAGCCAAAAAACGGGCGGTACCATCAACAATTATACATTGGTATCGCCCTAATCTGCCTGTTGAAACATAGAAAATTGTAAAAAGCCGCTTTCGTAAGAGAGGGGCTTTTTTTTGGTTGACGCATCCGTGTTGCTGAATTCTCCGTATGTATTGGTCATAGCGTATTTATTGCTACCCTACCGAAACCTATGAGAATTTTTTTAAGATTTGTCTTGATTTGCCTAACCCACCGGGCAGTGGCTCAACTCAGCCTTACCGACAGTCTGTTGGTAGATATTACCGACAGTTTACAATCGCCGGTGTTATTGCCTGAAAAAATGGTCTTTACCCAAAAATTGCTTTGGGGGCATCAGGGATTGATGCGTACATGGATGCCGTTGAACCGTCAAAATCGCCAAAAAGAATTCAAGATTCGGCGAACCATGTTTAACATTCATCAAACATCCGGATTATTGACCTTTGCCGGAATGATTGCCCAAGGAATTGTGGGGAGTAAAATGTATCATCATTACAGCGACCGTCTTTTCAGAACCCACCGCACATTGGCAAAAGGCATTAATATTACGTATGGTCTTACCGCTACGATGGCCCTTACCGCTCCTGCGGCAATTGTTCACCGACGAGGCCTCAGCAGTGCCAAAGTACACCGAATGCTGGCAGCAGTTCATTTATTGGGCATGGTGACGACCAATATTTTGGCTCACCAAATCGTGCATTATCCCGAGCTGAAACCCTACCACCGTGCCGCGGCATATACCACCGTCGCTGCTTTCACAACGGCCATTGCTGTCTTTCAATTTCGCTGAAATTATTGTATTGTCCTCGTTTCCTCCACTATGAAATCAATTATAACAGGCCTGTTTTTGGTTACCCTGTTTTCCGGCTTCAGTGCATCTCCCAAGAAAATTAAGAAGAAGTTGTTTTCCAACAAAAATGCCTCGTGGTTAAGTTATGCAGGCAAACACCCTTTTCACAGTTGGCGAGGCGTCAGTAAAGACATCAATTGTGTCATTACGTTCAATGAAGACAACGCTCAGGTCGAAACCGTAGCTGTCAGTGCCAAAGCTCTTTCGTTTGACAGTCGAAATACCAACCGCGATTCGCACGCCCTTGAAATGATAGAAGCGTTGATTTTTCCGAAAATCAATTTTACAAGTGCTGACATTACGCAACGGGAGGGAATGATGTGGATAAAAGGCAGTTTAAATTTGCACGGTGTGACCCGCCCTGTTCGTGTGGAGGCAAAGACAATAGTCGAAGGAAATCAAATTAAAGTAGAAGGTCATTTTCCTGTCAAACTGTCGGACTTTAAAATAAATCGCCCCTCCCTGCTCTTTGTCAAAATTGAGGAAGAAATCAAGGTGGATTTCCATTTCGAATTTCTGACGCAATAAATTTCTGATACGTATTGGTTGTCAAAACAATATTTTCCGTGTCGTTCTCTGACAAGAGGACGACATTCTTTATTTTTGCCCAACACTTTGTCAAACAAATTCTTATCCATGACTAAATCCGTTCTGTTCTTGACCTTACTTTCTGCTGCTGCCTCTGCCCAAATCAATTACCCTGCTACCCGAGAAGTAGACCACCTTGATGAATATCACGGTACTAAAATTACGGATCCTTATCGTTGGTTGGAAGACGACCGCTCTGCCGAAACAGGAGCGTGGGTAAAAGCACAAAACGAAGTTACATTCGGCTATTTGAATAAAATTCCTTTCAAGGCGAAGATATTCAACGACTTAGAAAAAGTTTATAATTATCCGAAATACTCGGCTCCGCGCAAAAAGGGCGATTACTTTTACTTCTATAAAAACGACGGCCTCCAAAATCAGTCGGTGCTGTACCGTCAAAAAGGGCTCAACGGCACTCCGGAGGTGGTTTTGGACCCCAATAAATTGTCAGCTGACGGTACAACGCGATTGACCGCTTTCAGTCTTTCTAAAGACGGAGTTTATGCTGTTTGCGGTTTTTCCAAAGGCGGTTCCGATTGGCAGGAGTATCAAATCATGGACATGAAGACCCTCGAAATGCTGGCTGACAAAATTGAGTGGGTAAAAGTGTCGGGTGCTTCCTGGCAAGGCAACGGATTTTATTACAGTCGCTACCCCAAACCCGAAGGAAGTGCTTTAGCCGCTAAAAACGAAAATCATCAGGTATTTTATCATAAAGTG
Source organism: Spirosomataceae bacterium (assembly GCA_046329125.1). GTDB lineage: Bacteria > Bacteroidota > Bacteroidia > Cytophagales > Spirosomataceae > Runella. Next base: position 109,137 of record JAXLVD010000022.1, read on the forward strand.
GGCACTGCGCAGTCGGCCGATGAATTGGTGTACGAAGACAAAGCCAATCCGCAACGGTTTAACGGGGTGTATGTGAGTGAAGATGAGCAGTTTGCTTTTCTGAATATCTCCGATCGCGGCAAGGGAAAGGATGGCAATGCGCTCTATTACCGGGAAAGAGGCCAAAAGGAGTTTATCCCTATTGTGAGCGAAATCACCAACTTTTCCTACAGTCTTGTTGAAAATGTGCTTGGAGGGTTTCTGATGGAAACCAATGAAAACGCGCCCAACAGCAAAGTCGTTTTTTACGATACCAAAAATAAAACGTGGAAGCCTTTTTTGCCCGAAAAACCGGAACCGCTTACCGGTGCAGGTTCGGCAGGAGGAAAACTATTTGCGCTTTATTCCAAAGACGTTACCACTCGCGTGTATGTATATGACCTGAAAGGGAAGTTGGAAAATGAAGTAACTCTTCCCGGGCTTGGTTCGGCCGGAGGTTTTGGAGGAGAAAAAGAGGATAACTTTGTTTTTTATACATACACCTCTTTCAACTATCCGCCTACTATCTTCAGATACGACATTGCAACGAAGAAAAGTACCGTTTTTCGTGAGCCGGAGGTGAGTTTTAAACCCACGGATTATGAGACCAAACAGGTGTTTTATCCAAGTAAAGACGGTACCAAAGTCCCGATGTTTATTACTTACAAAAAAGGGATAAAATTGGACGGTACCAATCCTACCCTTCTTTACGGTTACGGTGGATTCAATATAAGTCTTACGCCTTCCTTCAGTGCTACCCGGATTCCTTTTTTAGATCAGGGAGGGGTGTATGCTCAAGCCAATCTCCGCGGCGGCAGTGAGTACGGCGAAAAATGGCACGAACAGGGAATGAAACTCAAAAAACAAAATGTGTTTGATGATTTCATTGCGGCGGCAGAATACCTTATCAAAGAAAAATATACCTCTTCGGCTCGCTTGGCGTTGCAGGGCGGTTCTAACGGCGGTTTGTTGGTAGGTGCGGTCATGAACCAACGCCCGGAATTGTGCAAAGTAGCTTTTCCGGCAGTAGGGGTGATGGATATGCTTCGTTTCCATAAATTCACCATTGGTTGGAATTGGATTGCTGACTACGGCAGCAGTGACAATGCCGAGGAGTTTAAAGCTTTGTTGGCGTATTCGCCGTTGCACAACATCAAATCAGGCGTAAACTATCCGGCCACGCTCATCACTACAGCCGACCACGACGACCGGGTGGTACCGGCTCACTCGTTCAAATATGCGGCTGAATTACAGGAAAAAGCGGGTAAAAGCACGAGCAATCCGTTGCTGATTCGTATTGACGTCAACAGCGGTCACGGAGCCAGCAATACCAAGAAAGCTTTGGAAACTACGGCCGACATTTATGTGTTTATGTTTCAAAACATGGGACTCACTTGGAAGTAGTTTGCAGGAGTTATTTTGTCACCCCGACGACAGGAGGGGTCTATAACCGAGCAACCGTAAACTCAGGAGACTCATTTATCAACAACTAATCGACCAAAAATCAATACACATTCATCATGGCAACCGGATTTTTTAACGTACCCGTTCCCAAAAACGAACCTGTTAAATCGTATGCGCCCCACTCGCCCGAAAGAGCGGCATTGAAATCTGCTTTGGCGGAGGCGCGCAGCAAGCAGATTGATATTCCGATGTATATCGGCAGTGAGGAAATCATGACGGATGAAAGATATGCTGTGACCCCTCCGCATGACCACCAACACGTATTGGGGTATTACTCTATGGGAGATGCATCGCATGTAACGAAGGCGATTGAAGCCGCTTTGGCTGCTCGCGAAAAGTGGGCCAATTTGTCTTGGGAACATCGGGCCGGTATTTTCTTAAAAGCAGCCGACCTCTTGGCAGGGCCGTATCGTGCCGAAATCAACGCCGCTACCATGTTGGGGCAGTCCAAAAATGCGTATCAGGCAGAGATTGATTCGGCTTGCGAAATGATTGATTTTCTTCGCTTTAACGTACATTACGCTTCGCAGATCTATCGTGAACAACCCCAATCGTCTGACGGCGTTTGGAATCGGTTGGAGCATCGCCCGCTCGAAGGTTTTGTGTTTGCTCTGACGCCCTTCAACTTTACGGCTATCGCCGGAAACTTACCGACTTCGGCGGCTTTGATGGGAAATGTGTGCGTGTGGAAACCCGCACTCACCCAGGTCTATGCGGCCAATGTGTTGATGAAAGTCTTCAAAGAAGCCGGAGTTCCGGACGGCGTTATCAACTTGATTTACGTAGATGGCCCTGTGGCGGGGGATGTGATTTTGAGTCATCCGGATTTTGCCGGTATTCATTTTACGGGAAGCACCAAAGTGTTTCAGCACATTTGGAAAACCATTGGCGATAATCTTTCGCTTTATAAATCATTCCCGCGCATTGTGGGTGAAACGGGAGGGAAAGATTTTGTCGTGGCGCATGCTTCGGCCGATGCCAAAGCAGTAGCGGTAGGGTTGGTACGCGGGGCTTTTGAATACCAAGGCCAGAAATGTTCGGCAGCGTCGCGGGCTTATCTTCCGTCCAATTTGTGGGAAGACATAAAAGCCTACATGACAGCTGATTTGGCAACGATGAAAATGGGAGGTACCGAAGATTTTTCCAATTTTATCAATGCCGTTATTGACGAAAAATCGTTTGATAAAATTGCCAATTACATAGAAAACGCCAAAAAAGACCCGCGTGTAACCGTAATCGCGGGTGGCAATTACGATAAATCAAAAGGCTATTTTGTAGAGCCAACGGTGCTTTTGACTTCTGACCCGATGTACACCACGATGTGTGAAGAAATTTTTGGCCCCGTATTGACGATTTACGTCTATGAGCCGGAAAAATTTGAGGAAACCCTCGAATTGGTCGATAAAACTTCTCCTTATGCGCTGACAGGTTCTATTTTTGCCCAAGACCGTTACGTTGTGGAGTTGGCAAGCAAAAAACTGGTCAATGCCGCCGGGAATTTTTATATCAATGACAAACCTACGGGTGCCGTCGTGGGTCAGCAACCTTTCGGGGGCGCTCGTGCTTCCGGGACAAATGATAAGGCCGGGTCTATCCTGAACCTGCTGCGTTGGGTATCACCTCGCACTATTAAAGAAACCTTTGTTTCTCCCGTAGATTATCGCTATCCATTTTTAGCAGAAGAGTAAGAGACAACCATCTTTGACAATAGCCTTACGAACATTTGCGTAATTTAAAACTCGGTTCTCATGCTCCAACGCCGCCAAACCAATCAGTACGATAAGATATTCAGAGAAAATATCGAAGGTGCTTTACCGAGTTTGATGAAGAACTTGTTGGGGATTGAAGCAGTAGAAATGGAGGAACTGCCTGACGATATACAACATACCAAAGAGCGAAAGCCTGACTTTCTGAAAAAAGTTACCAATACCAAAGGCGAGGTTTTTGTATTGCAGATAGAGTTTCAAGTGGCAGATGAGCTAACCATGATCTATCGAATGTTGGAGTATTACGTTATGCTTGCACGAAAATACCAACTGCCTATTGAGCAGTTTGTAATATTTTTGGGGTCACAGAAACCGCGAATGGCCACTCAATTAGAACAAAAAACACTATCGTATCATTTCAGTCTTATCAACCTTTCTACGATAGATTATCGCTGGTTTGTGAATTCGACCAAACCCGAAGAAATCATATTGGGAATTTTGGGTAATTTCGCAGAAAAGAAACCAAGCGAAGTAATCAAGCATATTATCAATCGCATCGAGGAAACAACCAAGGGGGATTTTGCGTTAAAAAGATACCGCCAACAACTGCGTGTATTGAGTCAGCTTCGTCAATTAGAAACATTAACCGACAGTATCATGCTAACCGTATCAGAGTTTTTCAAAGAAGAGAGAGATCCTCTTTATATCAGGGGAGCAAAGAAAGCGGAAGAAGCCGCCCAAAAAAAGGTTGTAAAAAGTCTTTTAAAAAATACTGATTTCAGTACTTCAAAAATCGCTCAAATTGTAGACGTTTCAGAGGCGTTTGTTGAGGAAGTGAAAGGAAATAAAAAATAGTTTCCTGAAAGAAATATAAGCGTTGATCGAGTAGTTTCCGTCTCGGTAGCGGATTATTATTATCCATTTTTAGCGAAAGAATTGCAATATATTGATAACAAAAAGCGGCCTCGAAATCAGTTTTCGAGGCCGCTTTTTTATAGGGGATATGAGATTTTACCATTCAAACGAATACTCTCCGCTACCTACTTCAAATCCCCCGTTGGCTACTTTTAAATTTTGAGCTTGGGCAAGCTGATTTAATTGATTGGCCGTGATGTTTGGTAATTTTATCACTGCCTTCGTATTGGCCGGTACACTTACTTTTAAGATTGTTTTGCCGTCTTTTTGCTCCCAAGCCGAAGAAATTATTCCGTAAGGGCTTTCATACGTACCTTTAGCCGAAGTAAAGCCACCACCCGGTTTGGGCGAAATAGAAAATTTCTTGAAGCCGGCATCTAACAAATCAATTCCTGCCATATTTTGGTACATCCAATCGCCGATGGCACCGTACGCGTAGTGGTTATAAGAGTTCATCCCCACATCCTGAAAACTTCCGTCGGGTTTGATACCGTCCCAACGTTCCCAAATCGTAGTCGCTCCCATTTTGACGGGATACAGCCACGAAGGGTAGGTTTCCTGATTCAAAAGGGTGTAAGCTACGTCATTTTTGCCAAAACGAGTCAATACATGACACAGATAAGGTGTGCCCAAAAATCCCGTTGTGAGGTGATTGCCGTGATTTTTAATGTCCTGAACCAAACGGTCTACCGCTTGGGGGCGCAGATTTTCGGGCAATAAATCGAAATGTAAAGCCAACACATAAGCGGTTTGGGTATTGCAAACCAATCGACCGCTTGGCGATACGTATTCCTGAAGAAAAGCTTTTTTGATGTTGTTGTACAGCTCCCCGTACTCTACCGCTTCGGCGGCTTTTCCGATGATTAAGGCAGCTTTGGAAGTTAAATTGGCCGAGTGTGCAAAAAAAGCGGTGGCAATAAAATCATTGTCCGTCACCGGCTCGCCCATTTGCGGAGAGCCCCGATACGAAAGCCAATCCCCAAAGTGTTCGCCATTGGTCCAAAGGAGTTTGGTGCCCGCGTTTTTACGAATGTATTCCGTCCATTTTTTCATGGATTCGTATTGTGATTCCAACAAACGGCGGTCACCGTAAACTTGGTACATCGTCCAAGGAGCAATCGTGGCGACATCGGCCCAGCCGGCAGAGGATTTGATTCCATCGGGGTTTTTGGCCTGCAATACATCCGGGACGACGTGCGGTACGCCGCCGTTGGGTTTTTGGTCAATCGCTACGTCGCGAAGCCATTTGGTAAAGAAACCGGCCACGTCTTTGTTGAATGTAGCCGTTCGCACAAAGGCCTGTGCATCACCCGTCCAACCCAATCGCTCATCCCGTTGCGGACAATCAGTAGGAACATCCACAAAATTACCCACCTGTCCCCAAACAATGTTTTTCTGAAGTTGATTGATGAGCGGTTTGGAGGTTTCAAACGAGCCGGCATTGGGCATATCGGAATGCACTACAATTCCCGTGATGTTGTCTACATCGGGTGTGCCCGGCCAACCTTCTACGCGCACGTAGCGAAAACCCATAAAGGTAAAATGAGGCTCGTAGGTTTCGATACTGTCGCCTTTGAGGGTATAGTTCAATTCACATTTGGCCGACCGGAGATTGGCCGTGTAAAAATTCCATTTTTGGTCTAACACTTCGGCGTGAGTTACCCTGATTTTCGTTCCGGCGGGGCCTTGTACCCGAAGTCGAACCCAACCTACCATGTTTTGCCCTAAATCAAAAACCGTTTCTCCGGCGGGTGTTTTGAACACTTTAAGCGGTTTGATTTCCTGAATACGCCGCACGGGCGGGCCGGCAGGCGCAATCAGGTTGTCTTTGGGGTAATTTCCTACGTTGACGTTCCACCAGGCAGCTTCGTTGAAACCTACGGACGCCCAGCCTTTTTTTTCCATTCGGGCGTCGTAGGTTTCGCCGTTGTAAAGGTCGTTTTCACGAACAGGGCCGTCGTTGGTAGCTTTCCAAGTTTCGTCGGTAGCGATGATTTGCTCACTGCCATCTTCGTATTGAATGACCAATTGGCTCAATAAAGCCAGTTTTTCGCCCCATACGTTTCGGTTGGTTTCCCACACCAAATACCCACGGTACCAGCCATCGCCGAGCATAGCTCCGATGGCATTGTTTCCGGGCTGTATTAAATTGGTTACATTGTAGGTAAAATACTGAATACGTGCCTGATAGGCAGTCCAACCGGGAGAAAGTACGTCTTTGCTTACCCGTTGCCCGTTAATATACATTTCATTCAGCCCGCGACTTGTCACGTACAGGCGTGCCGAAGCAATTTTCCCTTTGGGTTTGGTGACAAACTCTTTTCTAATCAGCGGAGCAGGTTGCTGTTTTTTGGGATCAAAACCGGGTTTTTCGGGTTCAATCCATTTGGCTTGCCAATCGGAAGCTGCCAAGAGTCCCATTTCAAAGAAATTCACGGCCGACTCTGTTACATTGCCGAAAGTGTCGGTGACTTTCACTTTCCAAAAATAACGTTTACGCGACAGCAGGTTCGGACCTTGGTAATCTACCAAATGAGAACCCTCCGATACCACGTCGCCGGGGGTCCAAATCATTGATTTTTTGGAGAATTTATCGTCTTTGGCTACCTGTATCTGATACGATTTTTGGAAGGTATTGCGTACCGAAGAAACCAATTTCCAACTGAAGCGGGGCAAGTTGACATCAATACCGATGGGGTTGGATTTGTATTCTGTCCGAAGCTGCTCTACCCGCAACGGAGAAGTTTGAGCAAAAGCAGCTGTTGATACTAAAATAAGAACTACTAAGAGACGATTCATTCGTTTGGAAATGGTTGATTTACCGAATAAAGATAAGAATGGCTTTAATCTACACGGTTCATGTCATTTGACCACAAAAAAACCGCCCGAAAGCGGCTTGTTGTTATGAAGTAAAATTGACAGTCGGTTCTGAACCGACTGTCAATTAAGATAAACTTCGATTAGTGCTTGAAATGCCGTACCCCCGTCGTGACCATAGCCATACCGTGTTCGTTGCAATAGTTGATAGAATCCTGATCACGAATGGAGCCACCGGGTTGAACTACTGCTGTTACTCCCGCCTGATGAGCAATCTCTACACAATCGGCAAAAGGAAAGAAGGCATCCGAAGCCATGGCTGCGCCCTGTAAATCAAAACCAAATGCTTTGGCTTTGTCAATGGCTTGACGAAGGGCATCCACTCGCGAAGTTTGACCCGTTCCGCTCGCAATGAGTTGGTTTTCGTTGGCAAAAACAATGGTGTTTGATTTGGTGTGTTTACATACTTTCAGGGCAAACTCCAACGCTTTTACCTCCGATTCGGTAGGGGCTTTGGTTGTCACTGTTTTGAATTGGTCGCCGCTTTCCACAACCATATCTTTATCCTGCTCTAATACTCCGTTCAGGATGGTTTTGAACATTTTCAGGGGCAATCCAACGGTTTTGCGTTGGAGCAAAATGAGGTTTTTCTTTGATTGCAGCAATGGCAATGCCTCCGGTTCGTAGGCGGGTGCAATCAAAATTTCCATAAACAGTTTGTTCAATTCTTCGGCTGTATCTAAATCAACGGTTGTATTGGTAATTATCACTCCGCCGAAAGCCGAAACCGGGTCGCAGGCCAAAGCCGTTAAGTAGGCTTCTTTGGCCGTGGCAGCCGAGGCTACTCCGCAGGCGTTGGTGTGTTTGATGATGGCAAAAGTAGGTTTTGTGCCGAATTCATCAATCAACGAAACGCAAGCGTCTACGTCCACTAAGTTGTTATACGACAGTTCTTTGCCGTGCAGTTTGTCAAACATGGCTTCCAAATCACCGTAGAAAGTAGCTGCCTGATGCGGGTTTTCGCCGTAACGAAGCGAATTTTGAGGTAACTCCGTAAACGCATAGATGTTGGTGGTCAGGGCCGGGATGCCGGCGGCCTGTTGCATAAACCACTGATTGATAGCCGTATCATAATGACTTGTCGTAGCAAAGGCTTCCTGAGCATAGCGACGGCGGTCAGAAAGTTCAGTAGCGCAACCTTTTTCGGTCAAAATACTCAAAATATCAGCATACTGATTGCGTGACGAAACAATCAGCGAATCCTGAAAGTTTTTGGCTCCTGCCCGAATCAGTGAAATACCTCCAATGTCAATCTTTTCAATAATGTCTTCATCGCTTGCTCCCGAAGCCACCGTTTCTTCAAACGGATACAAATCCACGACCACCAAATCAATGGCCGGAATGTTGAATTGAGCCGCTTGAGCTAAGTCGCCGGCATCTTCGCGACGGTACAAAATACCCCCAAAAACGGCGGGGTGAAGCGTTTTAACACGACCTCCGAAAATGGAAGGATAGCCCGTCAGGTCTTCTACAGCCGTGACCGTAATGCCCATATTTTCGATGAATGTTTGGGTGCCGCCGGTAGAATACAGTTGAACACCGTGTTGGTGGAGGAGTTTGACAATAGGTTCGAGACCGTCTTTGTAATAGACTGAAAGTAATGCCGATTGGATTTTTTTCATTGGATTGGAACGAAATTTTAACCTCACCCACTCCTCTCCTTTTAAGAGAGGGCTTTTAAATCTCCTTCTCCGACAAGGACGGGATCGCCCGAGTGGAAGAGTTAGGGATAAGGTTACCCTGTAAAAAATGAAGCCGCAAAATTACGGCTTTTACAATGAGAATAAGAAGAAAGAAAAAAGAAAAACAATCTGTGGGGTGGCATTGGTACACCACGGAGGACGCTTTAAGATTAACATTCGCGCTCCAACCACCCGAGAATATAGGTAAGGACTTCTATTTTTTGGGGTTCATTATGAATTTCGTGGTACATTCCTTCCCATTTTTTATAGGTTACCGGGCCGCTTACCCGTTTGGCAAAGGCTTCACTTGCGGGCTGTGAGGTTAATAAATCTTCTGCCCCGTGCATGATAAGGGTAGGAACAGGCATAGCCCCTGCATAACTGTCTAAAAAAGCCGCGGCTTCCAAAAGGCCGATGCTGGCCGATGCCGTAATTTTTCCGTGTACCAACGGGTCGTTTTTGTAAGCTTCCACCACCGCCGGGTCTTTGGAAATGTGAGACTGCACCAAGCCGCTGTCTTGGGTAAAGCCGGGTATTACGGAGCGCATTAATTTTCCAACGGTCACCAAAATGGGCTTTGGCTGAAATGCCAACTGAATCCAGGGGCCCGAGACAATCAGCCCTTTCACGGCCGGCTTACGTTTCAGGACATAATTTAAGACCAGATTTCCACCCATCGAATGGCCATAAAGAAAAATAGGTTTGCCGGCCGATTGGGTAGCGACGTAGTCCAAAAATACGTCAATGTCGTATAAATAATCCTCATAATTGGGGGCATGACCTCGCTTTCCTTCCGATTGGCCGTGTCCGCGATTGTCAAAGGTGAAGAAAGAATACCCGTTTTTGTTGAAAAACTCCGCCACGTGAGCATATCTGCCGCTGTGTTCGCCAAAACCGTGAACGAAGGCAATCGCGGCTTTGGGGTTTTCTGCTTTCCAAGTGCGGCTAAAAAGTTGGATTTTGTCTTTTGCAGTAAGGGTTTGGGTAATTTCAGCCATGGTTAAGGTTTTTTTTGGAAAAGATAGGGAAAAACTAAATTAAAAAAGAAATGGAATCAGATAAGAAAAATAGTTTTTAAAATAGCACCCGATTGGGTATAAAATAAGTAAATTTGAGTAAAATAATCCCGAACAGGTATAAATGAAAAACCTTATTGCGCAATTTGTAAAAGAGAAACGGAAGAACCTGAAATTGACTCAGGTGGACTTAGCGGAGAAATCAGGAGTGGGTCTTCGTTTTGTTCGGGAACTTGAGCAGGGCAAAGCCACCTTACGACTCGACAAAGTAAATCAAATCCTGGATTTGTTTGGGTGCGAAGTTGGGCCTGTCAGAAAGGAGGGAAACAATGAGTAGGGCAGGCAGAGTCTATTACCAAGAGTACTTGGCAGGTATTATCCGCGAAGACGAGGATGGGTATGTATTTATCTATGATGCGAGTTATTTGAAAAAAATGCACCCCCCTGTGAGTCTGACTTTACCTTTGCAGGAAGCTGCCTATCAAAGTAAAACCTTGTTTCCGTTTTTTGACGGATTGATTCCGGAAGGCTGGTTGTTGGATATTGCCATTCAAAATTGGAAACTTAACCCACGAGACCGAATGGGTCTGTTACTCACGGTTTGTCGGGATTGTCTTGGAGCAGTGAGTGTGAAGAAAATAGAAACTGTAGAGCTATGAATCAACGATGCCTTTATTGTTATCAGCCTTTGCGGGAAGATGAACGAGACTTTCACGCTAAATGCTGCAAGAAATTCTTTGGGACAACTACTGCACCCACCCTGAGTTTAGGTACTGAAGATTTAAAGGAAATAGCGCGACGACTGATTATTCGCAGCGTGGCTGTGACGGGTGTGCAGCCCAAACTTTCGTTGGATTTAGAAAAAGCGGATGCCCGAACAAGCCGCTTAACAGTAGTAGGATTATGGGGGAATTATATTCTGAAACCTCCTGTCGTTCCTTTTGAATCTTTACCTGAAAATGAAGATTTGACCATGAAATTGGCAACTTTATGCGGAATTAAAACGGCTGAACACACGCTGATTCGGCTGAAATCGGGTGACTTGGCGTATCTGACCAAGCGCTTTGACCGACAAAAGGGGAAGAAAATCCATGTTGAGGACTTATGCCAATTGACCGAAACCCTTACTGAACATAAATACCGAGGTTCAATTGAAAAAGTGGGTAAAACGATTCGCAACTTTACAACCAATAAAGGATTAGATACTCTGGCTTTATTTGAATTGATTGTTTTTTGTTTTATTACGGGCAATGCAGATATGCACCTGAAAAATTTTTCATTGATTCGGTTTGATAATGGAGAAGTAACTTTATCGCCTGCTTATGATTTAGTTTCCACCAAATTGGTCATGCCAAAAGATCCGGACGAATCAGCATTGACCATAAATGGTAAAAAAAATCGGCTCAAACGGGTTGATTTTGACGAGGTGGCCTCGAAGTTGGGTATTCCTGTTAAATCCTCTGAGCGTGTTTATGCCAGGTTTGCAAAAAAACAACCGGAAATGCTTGAATTGATTGAGCGGAGTTTTTTGCCTGATGAGATGAAGGAACTGTATGTTAAGTTATTGATTGAACGAATGGAAAGAACTGCTGTTTGAGTAGAAATCTGCTTTGGTTTTTATTGACTGAAATTACATCAGGCCTTCGGTTTTTTTTGGGGAAAGGATAGGCAAAAACCCAAAACAGGGCAGTTGAATGGGGTAAGAAAAACGTAGATAACGTCTTTATAATAAGTCAGGTGTGGCTTTTTCGTATTAATAAAGGAAAGAATGAATTCAAAATGGATTTTGACGGGAGCAGTGGCGGTAGTACTGTTGAGCTCGTTTTCGTTTTTAGGGATTTTTGGCCACCGCGTGGACTTCAATGAAGAAGTGAAGCCCATTCTGAATAAGCACTGTATGGCCTGTCATGGGGGCGTAAAAAAAGCGGGAGGCGTCAGTTTTTTGTTTGAAGAAGAGATGTACCAACCTGCCAAATCGGGAAAAGTGCCCGTAGTAGCGGGCGATGCCGATGAAAGCGAGATGATACGGCGAATATTACTCCCGCAAGGCCACGAAGACAAAATGCCGAAAGAGGGACCGCCGCTAAAAGAAGAAGAAATCGAAGTGTTGAGGAAATGGATAGACCAAGGCGCAAAATGGGGGAATCACTGGGCTTACAACCGCGTGGAACGCCCCAAAGTACCGGGGATTGGTGGTTTTTGGGCAAGGTTAGGTCTGATTGAGGATGACGAAACCCGTTGGGCAAAAAACGAAATAGACGGGTTTGTATTGGAAAAACTTCGTGAACAAGGGCTGAAACCCGCTCCCGAAGCCGACCGTGCTATACTTATCAGACGACTGAGTTTAGATTTAACGGGACTGCCCCCCACCGATGCGCAGGTACAACGTTTTTTAAAGGATACTTCGCCCAAAGCGTACGAAAATCTGGTAGATACTTTATTAGCTTCATCGGCTTACGGCGAGCGTTGGGCGGGAATGTGGTTGGATTTGGCCCGTTATGCCGATACCAAAGGCTATGAGCGCGATCCCGGACGCAGCATTTGGCGTTATCGCGATTGGCTTATCAAAGCTTTCAATGATGACAAACCCTATGATAAATTTGTGGAGGAGCAGTTGGCAGGAGATCTATTGCCCAATGCAACCGACGATGACCTGATTGCGACGGGTTTCCACCGAAATACTATGAACAATGACGAAGGCGGAACGCAGGATGAAGAGTTTCGCGTGGCTGCCGTTATCGACCGGGTCAATACTACTTGGGATGTGTTTCAGGGAACGTCGTTTGGGTGTGTTCAATGCCACAGTCATCCTTACGACCCCTTTACGAATGAAGAGTACTACAAATACCTGGCCTTCTTTAACAATACCCGCGACGAAGACGTCACCAGTGAAACACCTACGCTGCGTTTTTATAAATCAGACGATTCATTAAGGATTAAAAAGGTAGAGGATTGGATCTCAAATCAGGCACTTACCGCTCAACAGAAAGCAAAAAGCCTTACTGATTTCCGGCGGTTTGTGCGAATCATGGAGCCGAAAGTCAATTCCCACGATTTTGACCAACACGTCAATGCGTCTTTGTTGGATGCCAAGTATTTCGGCATTCAGGAAAATGGCTCGGCGCGTTGGGCCAACGTCACCCTGACCGGGAAAAATCGCCTGTTACTGTTAATTAATACAGGTGCCGAAAATGCGTTACTTTCCTTACATCAGGATAGCTTACAGGGGAAAATTTTGACCCAATTCATCGTTCCTACCCGAAAAGATACCGTTTTGATTCTTCCCGTACAACCCGACGCGGGCAAACATTCTTTGTATTGGACGCTCAAAAGCCCTAAAACGCCCAAAAATTGGGTACAAATCAAATGGGCTGCTTTTCAGGAAGCATTGCCGGGCAGCAACCTGCCCGAATTTGCCGAAATTGAAAAACTGTATTCCGAAATTCTCACAGGCAATGTGGAAAGTACGCCGATTATGTATGATGGCTATGGTGATTTGGCTCGAACGACCCACGTTTTTGTACGGGGAAATTGGACCGTAAAAGGCGCAGCAGTGCAGGCGGATGTACCTCATGTATTTAAAAACAGAAGCCAAGAAGCAGAAAAGAGGGATGAAAATAAATCAAAATTCAAAAATCGGCTTGATTTGGCGCGTTGGATGACCTCGCGCGATCATCCGCTTACGGCTCGCGTGGCGGTAAACCGGCTTTGGGAGCAACTGTTTGGAACAGGAATTGTCGAAACCGTCGAAGACTTTGGCTCGCAGGGAATAGCTCCTACACATCAGGCATTGCTGGATTGGTTGGCGGCGGAGTTTATGGAAACCAACCGGTGGAGCCTCAAAAAAACACTGCGACAGGTGGTACTTTCGGCTGCCTATCGTCAAAGTTCAGATGTTACCCCTGAAAAATTGGCCAAAGACCCGTACAATAAATGGCTATCTCGCGGGGCTCGAGTGCGCCTTTCTGCCGAGCAGGTTCGCGACCAAATGTTGGCTGTCAGCGGTTTGTTGTCTCGAAAAATGTACGGTAAAAGTGTGATGCCGCTCCAACCGGACAATATTTGGCTTTCTCCTTACGACGGGGCTAAGTGGCAACTCAGTGCGGGAGAAGAACGGTATCGTCGCGCATTGTATATTTATTGGAAACGCACGGCTCCTTATCCCTCCATGGTTACGTTTGATGCCCCGAGTCGAGAGTTTTGTCAGGTAAGACGCATCCGTACCAATACCCCCTTGCAAGCGTTGGTTACGCTCAATGACCCCGCTTATTTGGAGGCAGCCCACTGTTTTTCAGAGAATATTGCCGCCCGTTATCACCAACCGAAACAACAAATTCAGGAGGCCTATCGGCGATTGACCTTTCGTACGATTTCTCCTGCTCGTTTGAAGGTATTGATGAATCTGTACCAAAAATCGCTGATTGAGTACCGAAAGGACTTCGCCTCCGCGAAAAAACTATTGGCTAATGACGGTGACGCTACTCCCGAATTGGCTGCATTGACTGTTACGGCCAATGCCATGTTGAATTTAGATGAAGTAGTAACCAAAGAATAGAGAGCATGTATAAAGGAGGATTAAAGTGATTTAACCTGAGTGATTGAGAAAATTTGCTAAACTTGGCGTTACAAAAAGAATTCCAAAACAGATGAAACTACAATTCTACGGTGCTGCGCGCCGCGTTACAGGCACCAAGCACCTCATTACCACAGAAAAAGGTACTAAAATTCTGCTCGACTGCGGAATGTTTCAAGGAATCAATACCCAAGATCTTAATCAAAGCTTTGGTTTTGAACCCAAAGACGTTGATTTTTTGATTCTTTCTCATGCCCACATAGACCATTCCGGACTGTTGCCGCGATTGGTTCGCAAAGGCTTCAGAGGGCCTATCTATTGTACGCCTCCTACCGCTGATTTATGTAATATCATGTTGCTGGACAGCGCTTATATTCAACAAAAAGACTTGGAACGTATCAACGAACGCCGACGTCGACGGGGTGACGAAGAAATAGAATTGCTTTATGATGAAAATGACGTGCGTCAAACGTTGGAACTGTTTGTGACAGTGGACTATCATCAGGATTTTTGGCTTAATCGCGATGAGGTCAAAGTCAGATTTACCGATACGGGACACATTCTGGGAAGTGCAGCGGTGCATTTAACCGTCAAAGATCAGGGAATGGACAAGCAAATTACTTTTTCGGGCGACGTGGGGCGTCCGAATGATAAGATTTTGTGCAGTCCGGAGCCGTTTCCGCAAGCACAGGTGATCATTTGTGAGTCAACCTATGGGAATCGCCTGCATGAGCCCGAGCCCGATATGAAGGCGCATTTGCTGCGGATTGTGCGCGATACCTGCGTTACGCGGGCCGGCAAGCTCATTATTCCGGCGTTTGCCGTTGACCGTACTCAGGAACTGATCTACGCCCTTGACCAATTGGCCAATGAAGGATTGCTGCCGCGTTTGAAAGTATTTATTGATAGCCCTTTGGCTGTTAAAGCCACTTCTATCATGCGCAAACACGACGATTATTTCAATCCTGATATTTTGGAATACATCGAAAAGGACGGAGATGCTTTCAATTTTCCCAATTTGTTTTACGTATCTGACGTAGAGCAGTCGAAAGCGATTAACAATTTAAAAGAACCCTGTGTCATTATTTCGGCCTCAGGTATGGCAGAAGCCGGACGAATCAAGCACCACATTAAAAATAATATTCTCGACCCCGACAATACCATTCTCATCGTAGGCTATTGCTCACCCGATAGTTTAGGGGCTGCGTTGAAACGCGGTGAATCCGAAGTGAAAATATTCGGCGAAACCTTTCCCGTACGGGCGCGCGTGGAAGTGATGGATTCTTTCTCGGCACACGCTGATTATACCGAACTGATTCAGTTTCTGAAATGTCAGGATCCGACACAAGTCAAAACGCTGTTTTTGGTACACGGCGAATACGAAAATCAAGTGGTTTTTAAACAAAGACTGGAGGCAGAAGGCTTCCGCAACGTGGAGATTCCGGAGCAGGGGCAGGGATTTTTTGTTTAATACCGATGATGGCTTCGGGATGAAATAAAAAAGCCCGAGTTATTGCGAAAATCAGAAAGTCCTCTTTTCTTTGCAGTCCTAAAACGGCGAAGTGGTGGAATTGGTAGACACGCACGTTTCAGGTGCGTGTGCCTTCGGGCATGCGAGTTCGAGTCTCGCCTTCGTCACTTGTTTTAGCCCTTTCAATTGAAAGGGCTTTTTTATTTTATCAGGATCAGGGCTTCAAAAAATCTGCGACACTTATTGCCTCTACAATCGCCTCCCGATGAATAGGCCCATAAATATGCGGGAAAGTTTCATCGCTGTCGGATACGGCTTCGTAGAGCAAAGGAGAGGTGAGTTTTGTTTCGTCAATTTGTAGGACAACTAAGTTGGGTACTCCTGCAAAAAAACGCTCCAAAACGCCTGTTATTTGTTCTCTGCGACTGCAATGAATAAATTTTTCTGCTTCAAGCGTTTCACTGACGTACTCAGCGACTCCATCAAAGGCGGACCAATAATCGGAAGAAACAATGTGATAAATCATCAGGAAGAGGCAGTAACGGGTTCTTCTTTTTTAGGAAACAACAGAGATGCTAAAATGGCCACTGCCAAAATTCCGATGATGATATACAGGGAATAAACGGTTTTGAAACCCCAACCTTCCAAGTAATGATGGGCCAACATTTTAAGACCGATAAACGAAAGCAGCACCCCCAATCCGGGTTTTAAATAATGGAATTTATCCATAATGCTCGATAGGAAGAAAAACATCGAACGTAACCCCATAATGGCAAAAACATTGGAAAAAAAGACAATGTAGGGATCTTTGGTAATGGAGAAAATAGCCGGAATGGAATCAACGGCAAAAATCAAATCGGTAAACGCAATCACAATCACCACCACAAAAATGGGGGTAATGTACCATTTTTTATATCGCTTGTGAAAGACAAAAAAGTGGTCAATCACGTTGCGGTGATAGACATTGAAATACTTGGAAGCAAATTTTACGGCAAAATGGTTATTAGGGTCAATTTGCTCATCTTCTTCTTTTTGAAACAAAATGTTAATGCCGGTATAAACCAAAAAGGCACCGAAAAGGTAAATAATCCACTCGAATTGTTGAAGCAGGGCTGAGCCAACAAAAATGAAGATAAAACGTAAAACCACTGCCCCGGAAATGCCCCAGATCAGCACCTTTTTGTAGAACTTCTCATGAACGCCGAAAGAGTTGAAAATCAATATAAAGACAAAGATATTATCGGCCGAGAGCGAATATTCCACCAAGTAGCCCGTGATGTATTCGAGGGCCATGTTATTTTGAAAAACCTGCAAACTTGCTTCAAAATCGTTGGGAATCAATTTTACGTGTTTGGCATAGGTGTCAACAATAGACTGTAAATGAGCCATATCCGATACGTCATGCACCAAATAGCCGTATTTTTTGAGGAAAAAATAAAAGGCGATGGATAAAGCAACCCAAACGGCACTCCAAATACCCGCTTCTTTAAAACTGACAATGTGACTTTTTTGCTTGGTAAAAACGCCGAGGTCAATCAGCATAACGAAAATGACGAAAACGGTGAAAGCACCAAAAAATAGAAGTTCGTTCGAAAGCATGTGATTTAGTGGGTAAAAATGGCCGGAAAGCCTGCAGTTGAGCTAATCCGTTGAGTTGTCTTCCGATTACAGAATTCGGAAAAGCTGATCAAAGTTCCGCAGATTCTTTTACATTGACAAACGGTAAGTTATTTGGCCCAAGCGGGCGCAGGCGTATTTTCGTTGAAAAGCTCATCAATGTAATATTGCCGGCGGACCCGTTTGTCACAATCAGCCCCGCCGTTGATGGGGTATTGACAAATGGAATAAACCTCGGTGTCGTCCGGGTTCATGAGGCTGGCATAAGTGCCGTCTGCAAATTTCTTAGAAGTATGTAAGCGGGCCAAATAGCAATGCCCTAATTCGTGAAACAGCAGCGCCTCTCGCGTTTGGGCAGACGATTGTTTCCAACAGAAGTCCTGCGTACCGAGGGTAATGTGCTTTTGCCGTTTCGTGGGAGTTTTACACATACCGCAAACAAAATCACCCTCGGGCGGAGCAAATTCTACGATGAGATTATCAATTTTCAGCTCCAAGCCTCTTGCTTTAGCTTCGTTGACGAATGCCTGCACATAAGGTTCCACTTCGGTGGGTACCCGATATTCCGGTAACGCTTCTTTTTGACAACTTCCGAAGAGCAGCAAAAAAGCCGGGAAGACCCCTGCCTTTGGTAAGACACCGGCAACCGAAGCGATCCATGTTGATTTTTTGCGCATGAAATCTGAATCTGTTTCTAAACTGTCTCCATAAACTCCTGAACAGCACGAGTAGTAGCTTCCCCCTCTTCAAGCATTCCCATGTGGCCGCTATCCTTCAAAACAAGGGTGTAGGCATTTTTGGGCAGCTCCGATAGCCCGATATTTTTCTCAAACGGAATGAATTTGTCCTCTTGCCCGAAAATAAACAGGACCGGGACTTCCGCATTTTCCAACACGTGAGTACGGTCCGGGCGATGCATAATGGCTTTAAAACCCGCAATCACAGCTTCGGTTGGTAATCGGGAATAGGTTTCGACGTGGTTTTTGATGACTTCGGGATGTTCTTCGGTAAAACGTTCCCCATACATGGTGGGTCCTGCTTGTTTGACAAAGGCGGCGGCTCC
The DNA here is from genome assembly GCA_046329125.1 of Spirosomataceae bacterium. Classification (GTDB taxonomy): domain Bacteria; phylum Bacteroidota; class Bacteroidia; order Cytophagales; family Spirosomataceae; genus Runella. The sequence continues at coordinate 127,539 of JAXLVD010000022.1, forward strand.
GTGCGCTTCCATAAAAGCCAGCGTCTTTTTCCGTTGTTCTCGCTTAGCTTCGTCGTCGGCATAAGAAGTGGAATGAAACAGACCGAATCCTTCTAACATGGCGGGGTATTTTTCGGCAAAAGCCAACGTCAGATAGCCTCCCATGGAGTGCCCGATCATCACACAGCGGTCTATTCCTTCCTTTCGGAGCCAATCGTGCATGCCGTCGGCGTATTCTTCGATGGATTGATAACGGGTCTCCGCGGAAATATCCGGGGTTAATACTCGATAATCGTTGGCCAACAAAGTTTTCAGTTGGTTCCAAATAGCAGCATCTAAGCCGTGACCGTGGATTAAAACGAGGATTTTCATAGTTTCAGCAGCGGTTAAATAAGACAATAGCCCGTACATTTTACTTTACGGGCTATTGATAAGCAAGAAACGGGGAAAAATATTATGCCACAGACTTCAAGACGTACAAAGAGGAGCGTTCAAATTTCTCACGAGCATAATCGAGCGTGAGGGTAAATTCGGTAACATCTTTCATCGAAGGCAGGTCAAACATGGCATCGGTCATAATGGCTTCGCAGATAGAACGTAAACCGCGCGCCCCTAATTTATAGACTAAGGCTTGGTCAACGATATATTCCAAGACATCATCGTCAAATTTCAACTTGATGCCTTCCATGTTAAACAGTTTTTGGTACTGCTTGGTCAGGGCGTTTTTGGGCTCGGTCAAAATTTGGCGTAAGGCATCACCGTCCAACGGATTGAGATACGTTAATGCGGGAAGGCGGCCTATTAATTCAGGAATCAACCCAAATGACTTCAAATCCTGCGCAGCCACATAACGTAAGAGGTTTCCCTTGTCGAAAATTTCTCCCAAACGGCGGTCATTGGTAAAGCCAATCGGACGGGAGTTGATGCGTTTGGCAATGTGGCGGTCAATGCCGTCAAAAGCCCCGCCGCAAATGAACAGGATGTTTTCAGTATTGAGCGGAATCAGTTTTTGGTCGGGATGCTTGCGACCGCCTTGGGGCGGTACGTTCACAACAGAACCTTCCAATAACTTCAAAAGTGCTTGTTGCACCCCTTCTCCGCTTACATCACGGGTAATGGAAGGATTATCGCTTTTACGCGCTATTTTATCAATTTCATCAATGAATACAATGCCCCGTTCGGCGGCTTCTGCATTGTAGTCTGCCGCTTGAAGCAGGCGGGTCAGGATCGTCTCGACGTCTTCACCCACGTAGCCGGCTTCGGTCACTACGGTAGCATCGGCAATACAGAAAGGCACTTGCAGCAATTTGGCAATGGTACGCGCCAGGTAGGTTTTACCGGTACCGGTTTCGCCTACCATGATGATGTTGGTCTTTTCGATATGTACCTCGTCATTTGACTTGGGCTGCATCAGGCGTTTGTAGTGGTTATAAACCGCTACGGAAAGTGTTTTTTTCGCTTCGTCCTGACCAATCACATACTGGTCGAGGTAGCGTTTAATCTCAAGCGGTTTCATGAGATTAAATTTAGGCGCGGAAGATTTTTCCTTTTTCTTTTTGGGGTACAATTCTTCCTGAACTACGCCGTAGCCTTGTTCAATACAAAAGTTGCAGATGTGTGCATCTATTCCCGAAAGCAGTAGCTGGACCTCGTTTTTCCGTCTGCCGCAAAATGAGCAATTTATTGCCGCCATGAAAGGAGTCAAAATGAACGAATTGTGAATTTTTATACTACAAAGTTACGGTTTAACAATCACAAAGCCCAATAAGTTTATCTAACGGTCCCGGTTCTTTTTAAGACTTCCTACTTTAACGTGAGTTATAAAAAAGGGAATTACTTTTTGTCATGCCGACCATAGGAGGCATCTAAATCCATGGATTAGCCCCATCCTGCGTCGGGGTGACAAAAAGTCTATCATTGTAACTGTCTGTAAGTAAGATTGTTAATAATAAAATCTCAATAATTTACATTAATTTAATTTCGGTAACTTTGTGCCGATTTATAGACCTAAACCCCTTTCCTGTTGGTATGAAACATTTTTTATCTCTTCTCTTTTTCTTTTGGATTGTTTGGGCATGCCGCCCGAAAAAGGAAGATAGCCAAACGGCAACGGCCGATTCGACCGCTGCTGCCGCTATCGACACTCCCAACCCGTATTATTGTATTCCGGGTGTACAGGCCGGCAGTGTCAAAGCCAACAGCAGTGAAACTTCGCTCAAAGAGCGCTTAGGTGCCGAAAATGTGCTGCGTGATTCCGTCTATATCGGAGAAGGGTTTTACGAAAAAGGAACCACACTCTACAAAGGTACGCCGGAGGAAGCCCAAATCTTATGGAAAGACACGGTCAACTTTGCCAATCCGGACAACGTCCTGATACGCCCCGCCGAAGGAAAGCCGAATCAGTGGTTGGTCGAAGGAGGAATAAAAATCGGGATGACGTTGGCCGAACTGGAAAAAATCAACGGAAAATCGTTTTCAGTCAGTGGTTTCGGTTGGGATTACGGCGGTTTTGTAGCTGATTGGAAGGGAGGCAAATTGGCAGGGAAAGAAGGTGTCTCTAACTTAGTTGTTCGACTCGGTTATGATTACAATGACGAAAAACTCATTTCTGTCGCCGAAAAAGTATCGGGTGAAGGGCCGTTTTCTTCCAACAACCCGGCGATGCAAAAGCTGAATCCGAAAATAACGGAGCTATCTATTCGGTTTTAGCCTCTATAAAAATCAACGCCCCGAAAGCCGGCAGACTTTCGGGGCGTTGGGTCAGTTATTTTATTGCGGCTTAAGCTCCCTGAAAATTAGCTTCCGCTTTGCTCCAATCTACTACATTCCAGAAGGCATCTACGTAGTCGGGGCGTTTGTTTTGGTATTTGAGGTAATAAGCGTGTTCCCATACGTCGAGGCCAATGATGGGAGTGCCTTTTACGTCGGCAATGTCCATCAGGGGGTTATCTTGGTTGGGAGTGGAAGTGATCGCTACGCCGTCGCCGGTTTTGATCAACCACGCCCAGCCCGAGCCGAAACGTCCCAAGGCTGCTTTTTTAAATTCATCTTTGAACGCATCGAATGAGCCGAACTTCGCCTCAATCGCCGCGGCTAAATCGCCGGTTGGCGTACCGCCGCCGTTGGGAGAGAGAATATTCCAGAAAAACGTGTGGTTCCAGTGACCGCCGCCGTTGTTGCGAACCGCCGGAGAAATAGCCCCTGCCCCCGCTACGAGTTCTTCCAGTGTTTTGTCTTCGTTGGGGGTGCCGGCTATGGCGTTATTAAGATTAGTCACGTACGTATTATGGTGACGACCATGGTGGATCTCCATCGTCGTTTTGTCGAAGTGAGGCTCTAACGCGTCAGAGGCGTAAGGGAGCGGTGCTAATGTAAAAGCCATGAGGATTGGTGAATTTATAGTTTTTAAATAGGATGTTCGACTGCAAAACACCGTGCCGGCGTTTTATGTTCGCAGCTTGTGGAAAAAATTCTTCAACAGCAGGGTCACATCCTGTTCCAAAACGCCTTTCGTAATGCGGGTTTTTGGGTGAAGCAACGGTGAATTAACCAAAGAAAATCCGCGTTTTTCATCGGAGGCTCCGTAAACGACACGCCCGAGCTGCGCCCAATAGAGCGCTCCCGCACACATAACACAAGGCTCCAACGTGACATAAAGTGTACAATCTTTCAGATACTTGCTGCCCAAATAGGAAGCCGCCGCCGTAATGGCCAAAATTTCGGCGTGGGCGGTAACATCCGTCAATTGTTCGGTTTGATTGCGCGTTTTAGCAATGATACGATCGCGGCATACCACTACGGCCCCTACCGGAATTTCTCCGGTCTCGCCGGCGGCTTCGGCTTCGTACAAAGCCAATTGCATGTAGTATTCATCCGAAAAGAGAGGGTGCATTGCTTTATTTTTTAGGGCGCAAGGCATTGACTTCAGTCGCCGACACTGCCGGGGCTTTATTGCCGAAACTGTTGCGAACAAAGGTAAGCACGTCGGCAATTTCCCGATCACTCAGAAAATCGTTGGCCGGCATGATGTTGTTATAGCGTTCGCCTTTGATTTCAATCGGGTCTTGTAACCCTTTCAAAATCACGTTGATGAGTTTGGTTTTGTCGCCCAACACCCAATCGGTTTTAATCAAAGGCGGATTCAGCCCGGGAACTCCTTCTCCGTTTTCCTGATGACATACCAAACAATTGTTCTCATAAACAGACTTTCCTTTTGCCCATTGCTCAGCAGGAGGAGAAAGGGTTTTCGTTTGGGAAAACGCAAAAAAAGGAACCGAGAAAATGAGGCTGAGAAAGAGTTTCATGGGTTAAAAAACAAAAGGTGATTATTTTAGATACATCACTCGCCAGACTTTTCCTTTTTGGGAATCACTGATGTAAAGTGACCCGTCGGGACCTTGGGCCAAACCGATCGGACGGGCTTTGGCTCCGCCGGGCGAAGGGGTATCTGTCCCGGCAAAGCCGTTGGCAAACACTTCATACTTGCCCGTAGGTTTACCGTCTTTGCCCAAAGGCACAAAGGCTACCATGTAACCCGCCTGATTTTTAGGGCCGCGATTCCAAGACCCGTGGAAGGCAATAAAAGCCCCGTTTTTGTAGCGTTCCGGAAACTGATTGCCGGTATAGATCAGTAAGCCGTTGGGAGCCCAGTGGCCGGGAAAGCCCATAATAGGCAGGTCTTTGCCGGCACAACGCCCCACCGTCTTGGCGTCGCCTCCGTATTCCGGATTCAGCAGTTTTTTGGATTGGAGATGATCAAAGTAGCAATAAGGCCACCCGAAGTCAGCTCCTTTTTTTACCATCAAAAATTCTTCCGAGGGCAGATCGTCACCGTTAGGCAATGGGTAGAGCTCCGGAAAATAAGCCGCAAACATATCACGTCCGTGTTGCATGGCGTAGAGTTGCCCTACTTGCTTGTTCCAATCCAAGCCCACCACATTACGAATCCCGGTGGCATAACGTACACCGTCGGCCTGTGTTTGATTCAATTTATCCGCTTTGAATTGCCAAATACCGCCGTGCTGTTCCAAAAGCGGGCAAGGGTCCATGCCCGGTGAGCCTTTTTGGCGGTCTTTTTCCTGACAAACATTGGACGGAGCCCCTACGTTTACGTAAATATTGCCGGCACCGTCCAACGCAATGGACTTGGATTCGTGCTGACGTTTGTCGGGTAAACCCTGTACGATCGTTTGCTTGGTGGCCTCATCCGGCACTCCGTTGACCAATTTATAACGGTAAACGTCTTGATTGGAAGAAGCATATAAATAGCCGTTATCAATGGCAATGCCGGTACCGATAAAATCGCCGAACGCTTTCGTTTCGTCCGCTTTGCCGTCGTTGTTTTTATCACGGAGCATCAAAATACCTTTTCCGTCTTTAAGGGCGCTGAGTTTAACAAAAATATCACCGTTGGCATTGACGGCAATATGTCGGGCTTTTCCCGATTCCTCGGTCACGGTTACGGCTCCAAACCCTTGAGGCAAGGTAAGGCCTCCATTGTCGGCATCAGGCACGGGTCCTTTGCCGGAAGTGGATCTATCTTCAGAAGGTATAATAAAACCCAGGGTACTGAGTCCGAGGCAGAGAGAAAATTTGGTCAACGTTTTCATTGTCTGAATAGAGTTAGTTCCTTATAAAATCAAAATTCGGAATGCTTATACTGTCTAAACAAAAAAGGATATAACCTGTTTGGTCATATCCTTTTTTCAATATCTGATCCTTCAGCACTTATTCGGCATACGCTACGTTTTGTTCTTCTTCCAGATATTTTACTAACTTACCCATGGTGGTTAATTTGTGATAATCTTCGTCGGGAATGCGCAGGCCGAACTCCTGTTCGAGTTTCATCATCAGATCGACAGTATCTAAACTGTCAAATCCCAAATCTTTAACAAAATGAACATTTTCGGTTACGGCGCGGCGTTCTACGCCGAATTCTTCTAAGATAGTTAAGATACGTTCTTTCATGGCACTGTATGTTAATGGTGATTATATATTTACTATACAGCCTTAACGCCCGGAAAGACATAAAAATTTCATAAAATAAGATGAAACTAATAACTACGGGAGGCTTTTTTTTGCAAATCTCTTTTTTTCAATAAGATACGAAAAAAGATTTTTGTAAAAAAAAGAGAAGGAGCCGGAAAGCCTATAGGTTTTTATACCTTGTTCCGCTTTCCGGCCGGCAGATTATGCTTTACGTTTTAATATAATCCCTGCCAACGGCGGGATGGTCAATACCAAAGATTGAGGTTGATTATGCCATTTTTCGGCTTCGGCCGTCAGCGGTTTTCGGTTCGAAACGCCGCTTCCGTAAAAATGAGCGGCATCGCTGTTGAATATCTCTTCCCATTGGCCTAAAGAAGGGACCCCGATGCGGTAATTGTGTTGAGGGACGGGTGTCATGTTAAGCACGACCACGACCGTATCGCTCGGATTGAGCCCCTTGCGCATATACGCTACGATCGAATTGTCACGATCTTGGGCGTCAATCCAGCCGAACCCGTCCGGGGAGAAATTGTAGTCATAAAGTGCCGGCTGACTTTTGAGCGCAGCGTTCAGGGCTTTCATACATTCATTGACTCCTTTGTGGGGTGCGTGTTGGAGCAAGTGCCAATCCAGCGACTGTTGGAAGTTCCACTCACGGGCTTGCCCGAATTCACCTCCCATAAACAGCAGTTTGGTGCCGGGGTGGGTGTACATGTAGGTAAACAACAGACGCAAATTGGCGAAACGTTGCCATTCGTCGCCCGGCATTTTGCCGAGTAAGGAGCCTTTGCCGTACACTACTTCGTCGTGAGAAAGCGGCAGCATGAAGTTTTCGGAAAAGGCATATACCAAACTGAACGTGATTTGGTCTTGATGCCAACGCCGATACATCGGGTCTTTTTCAAAATACTTCAGCGTATCGTTCATCCATCCCATCATCCATTTCATACCAAAGCCCAGTCCTCCTAAATAAACAGGACGTGATACTCCCGGAAAAGCCGTTGATTCTTCGGCAATGGTTTGAATGTCAGGAAATTCTTTGAATGCAGCTTCGTTCATTTCTCTCAATAAGGAGATGGCTTCCAAGTTTTCGCGCCCGCCGAACTCATTAGGAATCCATTCGCCGTGTTTGCGCGAGTAATCCAAATAGAGCATAGAGGCGACGGCATCCACCCGCAACCCGTCGGCGTGGTAGCGATCCAGCCAAAACAGCGCATTGGAGATCAAAAACGACCGAACTTCATTGCGGCCATAGTTGAAGATATAACTTTTCCAGTCAGGGTGGTAGCCTTTGCGCGGGTCGGCGTGCTCGTAAAGGTGGGTTCCGTCAAACTCATACAAACCGTAGGCATCGCCCGGAAAGTGGGAGGGAACCCAATCCATGAGTACGCTGATGCCGGCTAAATGGAGTTGCTCAATGAGATACATCAAGTCCTGAGGAGCGCCCAAACGGGAGGCACAAGAGAAGTAGCCCGTGATCTGATACCCCCACGACGGCGGATAAGGCGCTTCCATGATGGGCATAAATTCTACGTGGGTGAAGCCCATTTCTTTCACATAAGGCACCATGGCATCGGCCACTTCGCGGTAGCTCAAAAACCGTTCAGGGTCGGAAGGGTCGCGCATCCAAGAACCCAAATGAACCTCATAAACCGACATAGGGGCATTGAGGGCATTGTTTTTGCGGCGGTCGCGCATCCAATTTTCATCTTGCCATTCGTACCACGTATCCCACACGACTGAGGCCGTTTTGGGAGCTACTTCACACCAAAGCGCAAAAGGGTCGGCTTTTTCAATTTCTTTTCCGTGATTGTGCGACTTGATGAAATATTTATAGACTTCGCCTCTACCGATGTTGGGAATGAACCCTTCCCAAATACCCGAACCGTCCCAACGCGGACTGATGGGGTGGCTGCCTCGATTCCAACCGTTGAAGTCTCCGATCACAGATACGTATTGCGCGTTGGGTGCCCAAACGGCGAAATACGTACCGACAACCCCTTTGTGCTCAGCGACATGCGAGCCGAGTTTTTCGTATAGTTTATAATGTTTGCCTGATTTGAACAGATAAATATCAAATTCTGAAAATCGTGAATAGTTTTCAACGGCTTGCAGTCCGGGATCAGCAGTCATAGGTTCAGGTTCAATGATACGCTCCGTATTTTTGCGAGTTTTCTTGGGGGCGGGCGTTTCGGCTACGACTTCTTTTTTAGTTTTTGCTGATTTTGCCATAATATTGACGTTAGTTAGGGATGATTCATTATAGGTTATGTGCTGCAAAATAGATTTTTTCGAGCCAAAATTGCACTATAAACTCTAAAAAAAATCATTTTCTTTTGATAAACAATACATTTACCCGAGTAAAGGTCTGACAAAGCATGGATTTTTTCGATATCAACCATATCTTCTTTGAAGCCATGGGCTACAAGATGAGTCATTTGGAGTTTTGGGCTACGGTGACCGGAGCGATCGCCGTGTGGCTGTCGGCGCGGGAGAATGTGTGGAGTTGGATCATCGGGTTGTTGAATGTCGTATTGGCTTTTGTGCTGTTTTATCAGATTCAACTCTACCCGGATATGTTTTTGCAGGTCTTTTTCTTCATTACCAATCTCATCGGATGGTGGCAGTGGAAGTTTCCGAAATCGGAAGAGGCTAACCTGAAAAACGAATTGAAGATCAGTAAATTAACAGTTAGACAATGGCTCATTTTGGGACTTGGAGGTATCCTTTGTACGGCACTGATGGGTGGCTTTGCTAAAAATCTGCACGAGTGGCTGCCCGACCTGTTCAGTAAACCGAGCGCTTTTCCCTACATGGATTCATTTACGACCGTGATGAGTATTGTAGCTACCTTTATGCTGATCCGCAAGAAAATTGAGGCCTGGTATGTTTGGTTGTTGGTCGATGCGATCGCTACGTATATGTATTACCTGAAGGATGTTAAACTCTACGCACTGCTTTATTTTATCTTTTGTTTTATCGCGGCCTTTGGAGCTTATCATTGGACAAAAGAGTACCAAAGGTACAAAAAACAATGAAAAAGGGGATTGTATTGAAATGTTTTATTCGTATATCTGAATTTGTACTCGCATCATCGGGTTTTTAAAAATAGTATCTTTATTATCTATTCTCCATTGACCGCCATTGTTTCTGATTCGACCAAGGTATTCATTAAATTCTAATGTTTTTCCGATATTTTGTCCATAGTAAGTAATAACTTTTTTGTTAGGCCATATCACATCATAACCGTACTTGGGGTTATTAGAATTAATCCACTCCATAGCTATAAAAAAACCATTTTCAGGTATAAGAATATTATATTTACTTATGTCTACATCAAACCAACTTTTGCGACTTCGTGCATGAACTATTAAATTCTCCTGTAATAAGTCATCCCCCGGCATTCCTTTTTCGTTCTTGTAAATCCGAATTCTAAAAGGAGTTTTATGTTTCCCTACACCTCCAATCCAGTAGCCTACTTTTTGAATAAATCCCTCTGACTGTGTATAATTTGGA
>JAXLVD010000023.1:0-122000 GCA_046329125.1 Spirosomataceae bacterium
CTGACTTTGTGTTTCAGGGCATGGTACGGCGACGATTGACGGCTGAGCAATTTGCGGATGCGGTCAGTGTGGCTTTCAGTCCGGTGTATAATGATTCTGCTATTGTGTTTAAACAATTACCCGAAACGATCAAAAAGGAGATACCGTTTACACGGGCAGCTTTGGTCAAAAGAGATCCTTTTCAAACGGCTTTGGGCCGGCCCAATCGGGAAACCGTCAATACGAGCCGAAACTCGCAGGCCAATCTGTTGCAGGCGTTGGAATTGACCAACGGAAGTAAGTTTAACGAAACCCTCAAAGACGGGGCTGAACTTTGGCTCACCCAATACCCGTCCACAGATCTTTTGGTCAAAGAGTTGTACAAAAAGTCATTGGGAAGAGAACCGTTGCCCAAAGAAATAGCCGCCGCTCAAAAGATGATCGGACCCAAACCTACGGCTGAAGGCATTCAGGATCTGGTGTGGGCCATGACCTTGCATCCGGAGTTTCAGCTGATTTATTAAGGAGATGCAAAGAGAGAGTAGTGGGACGTCAGCGGTAGCCCATTGGAAAATGTAAACGGGAAAGGGGCTGTGCCCCGAAACAGTTGTAGTAGAATACCGAAATATACAAACCAAAAAGCTGCAGTGCAGCATAATAGTTGTAGATGAAAAATACGTGGAACAGAAGAGAATTTCTTCAAAAGACCGGGGCTGCTACCTTGGCTGCGATGGCAGCGGGCGCACCTATCCCAAGTTTGTTAAGCGGTTGCAAAAGTAAAGTAGCCGGACAAACCGACGGCACCGCCGATACCGTGATTCTGCTTTGGATGGCAGGCGGCATGGCGCATACCGAAACCTTTGATCCCAAAAGATATACTGCCTTTGAAAAAGGGATGGAGGGCAATCGCGTGTTGAGTACTTTCAAACCCATTCCGACGGTTTTAGACGGTATCCATTTTTCGGAAGGCCTCCAATCCATCGGTAAAGTGATGGACAAAGGCACCCTGATCCGCTCCTACGTGGCGGCCGATATGGGGCATATTCTTCATTCGCGGCATCAGTACCATTGGCATACTTGTTATGAGCCGCCTCAAACTGTAGCAGCCCCGCACATGGGCGCGTGGATTGCCAAAGAATTGGGCCCGAAAAACCCCGTCATTCCTGCCTTTATCGACATCGGGCAACGCTTTACCGTCGGTGAAGCCGAAGAACTGAAGGCATTTCATACGGCCGGTTTTTTGGGAAATGAATTTGGGCCTTTCTTTATCCCCGATCCAAGCCAAGGACTGGAGAGCGTTCGTCCGCCGGTAGGGATGGATGCCAAACGCTTTGAACGCCGAAATCAATTGTATAACAATCTCATCAGCAACAGCCCGATGGGGGAATTTGGCAGCGACTACCAAAAAGAATCGCTCAAACGTTCCATGGAGCAGGCCTATATGTTGCTCAATTCGCCGGAAGCCAAGGCATTTAATCTGAGCACAGAACCCAAAGAAAGTTACGATATTTACAATACAGGGCGGTTTGGTTTAGGCTGTCTTTTAGCGCGTCGCCTGACCGAACAAGGTGCCCGTTTCATCAGTGTAACTACCGAGTATGAACCTTTCTTCGGTTGGGATACGCACGAAAACGGCCATACTCGTTTGGTAGATATGAAAAAGATGATCGACGGCCCGGTAGCGCAGTTGGTGAAAGACTTGGATAAATCGGGGCATTTGGACCGTACCCTTATCATTTTGGCGAGCGAATTCAGCCGTGATATGATGGTCGAAGGCCGGCCGGAAGCTAAGGTACAGGAACAGGTCAAACAACCGGAGATCCTTTCTGATTTGAAATTTTACGGAATGCACCGCCATTTTACCGACGGGTGCTCCATATTAATGTTCGGCGGAGGAATCAAGAAAGGCTTTGTCTATGGCAAAACCGCCGATGAACGTCCGTGCAAAACCATCGAAAATCCGATCAAGATCGACGGCATTCATCAGACGATTTACCACGCCTTAGGCATACCGCCTGATACACAGTATGAAATAGAAAAGCGCCCCTTTTATACTACACCCGACGGGAAAGGAAAAGCAGTAATGGATCTATTAGCCTGATGCGTATGATGAGGAAGTTAATAGTCAGTCTGACGGAACGTCTGACCCGAAATCGTTTTTATAAATGGGGAACGTTGGGCGGAGCGGGGATAATAGCGGCCGTTATTTTTCATTCGTGCAGCAGCAGTTCTACGATGCAGGCAACGCAGGAACAAATGCCCGATGAAATCAGCTATAACTTTGACATTCGCCCTATTCTTTCAGACAAATGCTTGGCCTGCCACGGCCCCGATGCCAACAAAAGACAAGCCGGGTTGCGGCTTGATGACCCCGTAACTGCGTTCAATGCCCTGAAAGAGCACCCTTCTGCTCACGCGTTGGTGGCCGGAAAACCGGAACAGTCGGAAGTATTTTTGCGCATTACAAGTACCGACACAAGTAAGCTGATGCCGCCTGTCTCGTCCAATTTAAAACTGTCTTCGCACGAAATTGATCTTATCGAAAAATGGATTCGACAGGGTGCGAAGTACGAGAAGCATTGGGCCTTTGTGGCTCCCCAAAAACCGTTAGTACCTAAAGTTAATGATAAGCAATGGCCCAAAAATGAGATCGATTATTTCATTTTGAGCAAACAGGAACAACGCGGTTTCGGTCCTAATCCCGAAGCAGACAAAGAACGGCTGCTCAAGCGGGTCAGTTTGGATCTGTTGGGTTTGCCTCCTTCATTGGAGCAGACGGATCGTTTTTTGGCGGATAACAGCCCGAATGCTTACGAAAAAATAGTGGATGAATTATTAAAAAATCGCGCTTACGGAGAGAAAATGGCCGTTTATTGGTTGGACTTGGCCCGCTATGCCGATTCCCACGGGTATCAGGACGACGGGTATCGTACCCAATGGCCGTGGCGTGATTGGGTCATTCATGCGTTGAACAAAAACATGCCCTATGATCAATTTGTCACTTGGCAATTGGCCGGTGATCTGCTGCCCAAGCGAGATAGTTTGACCTACAAAGAACAGTTGTTGGCAACCGGATTCAACCGTAATCATAAAATCACCGAAGAAGGAGGCGTCATTCCTGAAGAATACCGTATCAGCTACGTGACCGACCGCAATGATCTGTTCGGTAAGGCCTTTTTAGGAGTGACGCTGGAATGTGCCCACTGTCACGATCATAAATACGACCCGTTCTCGCAAAAAGAATACTATCAACTCTTTGCCTTTTTCAACAATGTCAAAGAGGTAGGCATTGAGTCGGTGATCGGCGGGCCGGAAACCTACGCCAAAAAGCCGTTGATGGAGGTCAGCAACGAAGATGTAAAAAATATCCTCACCTTCATTAATAAACCCGATACCAATCGTCTGATCGTGTCGATCATGAGCGACTTAGATACCGCCAGAAAAACGCACATTCTGCGGCGCGGTGCCTACGACGCTCCCGGGGCTGAAGTACAGCCCGATGCGCCCGCTTTTATTCTCCCCTTCAATAAAAATTATCCCAAAAACCGATTGGGATTGGCAAAATGGCTGTTTGACAAAAAAAATCCGTTGACCGCTCGGGTGTTTGTCAATCAGGTATGGCAGGAGTTTTTCGGCAAAGGCATCGTCAAAACGTCGGGCGATTTCGGGATGCAGGGCGAATTGCCGTCGCATCCGCAATTGTTGGATTGGTTGGCCGTCGATTTTATGGAGCACGGCTGGAACATCAAACGATTGGTAAAACAGATCGTCACGTCAGCCACGTATCGTCAATCGGCCGCAGTGACACCCGAAAAACTCGCGGCTGACCCGGACAATATCCTGTTGGCGCGTTCGCCGCGGTATCATATCAACGCCGAATTTGTCAGAGATGTCGTATTGGCAAGCAGCGGTTTGTTGGTGAAAACCATCGGCGGCCCCAGCGTCAAGCCCTACCAACCGGCCGGGCTATGGGAAGGGGCCACGTCGGGGCGCGGATTGCTTTCCATGTACGTGCAGGACCACGGCCCAAGCCTCTATCGTCGAGGAATGTACACGCTCATTAAACGAACCGTTCCGCCGCCGGCCATGAGCATCTTTGATGCCGGCAGTCGGGATCTGTGCGAAATCAAAAGACTGAAAACCAATACGCCCCTGCAAGCTTTAGTGATGATGAACGACCCGACGGTGTTGGAGGCGTCGCGCGTGCTGGCGGCAAAATTGTTGGAGGAAAAAAGTGCTTCAGAAGAGAAAATCAGAAAAGCATTCCGCCTCATTGTTTGTCGGAAACCGACGGAGAAAGAAATGGGCGTTTTGACGGCATATTATGCTAAAGAATTGAAGCGAATTACCCGGCCGCGTGCCGAAAAAATACTGGTGGTAGGGGAGTACCCTATTCCCGAAAAAGCGGATAAAATAACCCTCGCTGCGTTGATGCGGGTCGTGAATACGATGTATAATTTAGAAGAAACGATCACAAAATCGTGAGTCAAACGAGAAGGAATAAACGCGGATATAGGATTCCTAACGTCATTGGAATGACAATTTCGGATAACGGTTACCCGGATAACAGATAACGAATACCATGGAAAAAGAAATTTTAGAACACGGTTTGACCTTCAATCGACGGCGTTTCCTGTCTACCATGAGTTTGGGGTTGGGGAGTGTTGCCCTGGGGTCGTTGATGATTCCGGGGTTACTCAATGGCGGCGAAAAAGACGAAGCCGATTTTGTGCCGGGTATTCCGCATTTTGCGCCCAAAGCCAAGCGGGTGATTTATCTGTTTCAGAACGGAGCCCCTTCACAGCTCGAAACGTTTGACTTTAAGCCGAAATTGTGCGAAATGATGGGACAGGAACTGCCGCCTTCGGTGCGGGGCGACCAACGCCTGACGGGGATGACAGCCTATCAGGCTTCGTTTCCATTGGCAGGTTCGTTTACCGATTTCAAACAATACGGTCAATCGGGGGCTTGGATCAGTGACTTACTCCCCTATACGTCAAAAATTGCGGATGATCTTTGTATTGTTCGTTCGATGTACACCGAAGCCATCAATCACGACCCGGCACTGACCTTTTTTCAAACGGGAGCGCAACAGGGCAACCGCCCGAGCATGGGTGCTTGGCTAAGCTATGGTCTCGGTAACGAAAACAAAAACCTGCCTGATTTCACGGTGTTGCTGTCGCGCGGCATCGGCAACGGGCAAGGAGTATATTCCAAATTGTGGTCCAATGGCTTTTTGGATTCCATTCATCAGGGCGTACAATTCAGCAAAGGCGAAGACCCGGTACTTTACCTGCGTGATCCCGAAGGCATGAATCGGCAGGAACGCCGCGAAATGTTGGATAATCTTTCACAGTTGAATCAATTGTCTTACGAGGAATTTGGCGACCCGGAAATCACCGCTAAAGTGAAGCAATACGAAATGGCCTACCGAATGCAGACGGCCGTACCGGAGGTGATGGATCTGTCCAAAGAATCAGATGATATTGTCAAACTTTACGGACCGGATTGTTTGGTACCGGGCACGTTTGCGGCGAATTGCCTGTTGGCACGGAAGCTATCCGAAAACGGCGTTCGTTTCGTACAACTTTACCATCAGGGCTGGGACCAACACGGGAATCTTCCGTTTGAGATCACCAGTCAGGCGAATGACGTGGATCAGGCTTCTGCCGCCTTGGTAACGGACCTGAAACAGCGCGGTTTGTTGGATGAAACCTTGGTGATTTGGGGTGGCGAGTTCGGGCGTACAAGCTACAGTCAGGGAAGGCTGACGATGGACAATTACGGCCGAGATCATCACCCGCGTTGCTTCAGTATCTGGATGGCCGGCGGGGGTATTAAGCCCGGAATTGTGTATGGAGAAACCGACGAATTAGGGTATAATATCAGCCGTGACCCGGTGCATGTGCATGATTTTCAGGCGACAGTGTTGCACTTGTTGGGACTGAATCACGAAAAGTTGACGTTCAAACATTTAGGCCGCCGTTACCGCCTGACGGACATTTCGGGAAGAGTCGTCAGAGGTCTTATCAGTTAAGCATCCCATTTGTCGTCCCGATTGAGAATAAATCATTCTTCGGCAAAATGAGTGGAAGAAAGTGTTATTTTATTGAAAACCAACTACAATGAGCAGAAAGGCCAAAGACATTGCCGAACAGGCCCTTATCGTTTTTCTTATTTTTATTGGCTTTTTATTGCTCTTTCAAAACAAACTGATTATTCCGGGTTGGTTGCAATCCGTCGGACGGATGCACCCGTTGCTGCTTCACTTCCCCATCGTGATTTTGCTGGTGGCCGCCGGGTTGGAGTTTTTTCGCTTCAGTGCTGCATTTGCGGCTAAAGAATTTTACCGAAATCTTTTGGGCGATTTATGGCTCATTGGTGCCTTATCGGCGGCAGTGACGGTCGTGATGGGGCTGTTGTTGTCGAAAGAAACGGGTTATTCGGGAGATGTATTGCAATGGCACAAATGGACGGGAGTGGGTTTGTTGGGGTTGGCTTCCCTATTGTATTGGTTTCGGAATGCGGATTGGTTTTCGGCCCCGGTGGCCAAATCGACATCTGTCATAGCGGCCTTATTGCTGATAGTAGGCGGGCATTACGGGGCAACGTTGACCCACGGCGAAAACTTTATTACCTCTCCGGTCATAACGCCGGCCCCCGTGCCTTTGGAAGAGGCTTTGGTGTTTGATAACGTCATTCAGCCGATTTTTGAACAGAAATGCGTCAGTTGTCACAACGCCGAGAAGGTAAAAGGGGAGCTGATGCTGACCACTCGCGAAGCCATTTTGAAGGGCGGGAAAACGGGAAAATTGTTTGTGCCCGGTCAACCCGAAATCAGTTTATTATTGCAACGCATTCATTTGCCGTTGGACGAGAAGAAGCACATGCCTCCCTCGGGCAAGGCCCAACTCAGTGCGCAGGAGATCGCGCTGTTGTCGCTGTGGGTCAAAGGAAAGGCCGATTTTACGCAAAAAGTAACCGATCTGCCACCGAATGATTCGCTGCGCGTATTGGCTGCCGGGTTGTTTTCTCCGATGGGAAAACCCGAAGAAGTATTTGACTTTGCCGCCGCCGATGAGGCTACCGTAAAAAAATTGACCACCGAATACCGAACGATTGCCCCTTTGGCCCGCGAATCCCCTGCCTTATCGGTCAATTTTTACAACAAAAATGCCTACGATGCCAAACGACTGGAAGAATTGAACGAACTGAAAAAACAAGTTGTCTTTTTGAGTTTGGCCAAAATGCCCGTGAAAGACGCCGACCTTAAAAACATTCGCTCTTTTGAAAATCTGCAAAAACTGGATTTGAACTTCACTGACGTTACCTCTGCGGGACTCAGAGAATTGACAGCTCTGAAACAATTGAAAACCTTGTCACTGTCAGGAACAAAACTGAGTTTTAAGGAGGTGCAAACGCAGATAAAAGCGTTTGAGAGCCTGAAGACGATTTTCGTTTGGGAAACGGGCTTGACTCCTTCAGAAATCCGGCAGTTGCAGAAAGAAAACCCCGGTATTCAATGGATTGCCGGCTTCAGGGATGATGGACTCCATCCGATCAAATTGAATCCGCCGCAAATCAAAAACAGTTCAACCATCTTCAATCAGCCGCTATTGGTGCAACTGAGCCACCCGGTGAAGGGCGTTCAGATTCGGTACACTACCGACGGCACGGAGCCCGACAGCGTGACCTCACCGCTGTTTACCAACCAAACCCTCTTGAAAGAAAGCACCACCGTACGTGCCAAAGCCTACAAACCCGGCTGGTACGGCAGCGACGAAGCAGCATTTGATTTTTATAAAAACAGCTACAAACCCGACAGCCTGCAATTATTGTTGCCGTTGAATCGCGTGCATCAGGCTGCCGGGGCACAAACCTTTTTTGACGGAAAATTGGGGACATTCAACGCCAACAGCCCGGCTTGGGCCAACAATTGGGCCGGGGTTCGAAACAATGATCTGGTTTTGGCTGCCGAATTTAAAGCGCCGATCGTGTTGTCTTCGGTCGGGTTACGCATCATGGAAGAAGTTGAAACGGGCATCTTTCCGCCCGAATCCATTGAAGTGTGGGGCGGTCCGGACCGAACTCACCTGAAACGGGTGGCAGTGTTCAAACCGACGCTCCCTCCGAAAATGCGGCCTCATTTACTGATGGCTGTAGGTGGAACATTCAAACCCCAAACGGTCAGTTATGTGAAAATTGTGGCCAAACCTTTGCAAAAGATCCCCGAATGGCACGGCAGCAAAGGAAAAACGGCGTTGCTGTTGGTGGATGAAATGTTTTTGAATTGATTCCAAATCATTAAGGAATATACGTTAAAAGTTCACTGATTTCTCGGTCAGTTAAGGTCTCTTTCTCCGATTTATCATAAACAGAGAGAAGATAAACGGTATTATCGGTAACCACAAAATTGGTGATGATTCTTACTCCTCCGTTTTTCCCTTGCCTTTGGAAGAAATGGCAATTCGTATTTTATAACAATTTTGCCCGATGGCAGTACCCAGCTCCGGGTTTTCTTTCAAATCTTGCACTAGTGCTAAAAGTTCACTTTTTAGTGAAGCATATTTTTTAATGAGCCTTTTGGCTTGCCTTTCAAATACAGAAATAGTTTTTACCTTATAGTTCATTCAAAAAATCTTCGGCGTTACGGGCTTCTTTTTTACCCGCTCTAATCAATTTCATTTCCTCAACCGCTTCTCTTAACTCCTCCATTAATAAGGCCTTTGCGTCCGTGAGTGGTTTTGCCTTTACATAAGAGATACTTTTCAAAACCTCCAATAACGAGGTGGCTTTATTGTCGGGTATGTCTAATAGTATTTTCATTGCCGATGTTTTTACCTGTTTTATAAGTTGCTAATTTAGTCAGGAATCAGTCAACTTACAAAAGCAATGAAAAGTCGGATGGTTAAAACATAGGTTTGCCATTATAGAATAGCAGATAGAATGTTTTTAAAATTCCCAAACTTTTTAGGGCGGTTTGTACGTTTAGAAGAAGTCATTCCCTTTTTCTGATGAAATCAGCTGTTTTTTCTGCCTTTGTTATTCTCTCGTTTTGTCTTGTTTTGCTCGGGTGTAAAGACCAACCTGCGGAAATCCCCGTCACCGTTCGACGATTAGAAAAAGAACTTTTTGCCGCGAAATCACCGGCTGAGGTGGCGGTGCTGTTGCAAAAAAGCCCTTATCTGAGAGCCTATTTCGGGATTTCCAAAGATGCGCCTGATTCGCTCATTGTGGGGCAATTGTACCGCAATATCAGCAACCCGGACTTGAAGCAATTCAACGAGGAACTGCAACACCAATTCGGCGATCTGACTTCGTTGAAAACGCTGTTGCAACAGGCGTTCGGGCAGATCAAAGCGGCTTATCCGGATTTCAAAACGCCGCAGATCGTCACGGCCGTGACGGGTTTTATGGGCAGCGACCTGTATGTTTCCGACAGTGTGATTGTCATTGGGTTGGATTACTTCGGCGGTCCGAAGGCCGGATACCGCCCCCAACTGCATGATTATCAACTGCGCCGTTACCAACAAGAGTACATAGTGCCGGCGATCCTGTTTTTTATTTCTCAAAAATACAACAAAGTACCAACCAACGACCAAACGTTTTTGGCCGATATGATTTGGTACGGCAAAGGGTTTGAGTTTATCAAACACGTAGCCCCCGAAACCCCGGACAGTTTAATCATCGGTTATTCGCAGGCGCAATTGGACGATGTATATGCTTCGCAACAGGATATTTGGGCTTATTTTTTGGACAGACAGTTGCTTTACCAAACTCGTGATGCGGAGAAAGAACGCTTTATCGGAGAGCGCCCGGCTACTGTCGAGATCAGTCAGTATTGTCCCGGAGGTATCGGACGTTGGGTCGGATGGCGTATTATCAGTCGGTATCTGCAGGAAAAACCCAATACGTCGCTGGTGGAACTGATGGCCAATACCAATGTGCGGCAACTGCTGGAAGACTCAAAATACAAAGGGCAGAAAGAAGAAGAATAAGATAATTTGAAAATTGGATAATTTGAAAATCAGTTAATGCCGAACTTCAAATTCCCGAATAAACACTTCGTACGGGCGAACCCGTTACAAATAAATAACACATGGCAAAAGGAAGAGGAACGGGTACGGAACTGTTGCCCGAAGACAAAAAACGTAAACTTTCCAAAGAAAGCATTCAGAAGGCTTTAAAGATATTTCGGTTTATTCTGCCCTATAAAACGACCTTTCTGATCGGTATTTTATTTCTGGGGTTGTCGCTGACCACCAACATTCTTTTTCCGAAGCTCATCGGAGAGATCGTGGCCGTAATCGAAGGAAAATCGGCCTACAGTATCAATCAGGTGGTGTTGGTACTGATTGGGATTCTGATCCTGCAATCGCTTTTTTCGTTCGGTCGTATTTACTTTTTCTCCATCGTCAGTGAGAAAAGTATGGCCGATATTCGACGTACGGTGTACAGCAAAATTGTATCGCTGCCCGTGTCGTTTTTTG
Source organism: Spirosomataceae bacterium (assembly GCA_046329125.1). Lineage (GTDB taxonomy): Bacteria > Bacteroidota > Bacteroidia > Cytophagales > Spirosomataceae > Runella. Next base: position 10,470 of record JAXLVD010000023.1, read on the forward strand.
AACAACGTCGCGTGGGTGAATTGATGAGCCGTATCACTGCCGACGTGCAGGCCTTGCAGGATGTATTATCGTTTACCTTAGCCGAGTTGTTTCGCTCCGTTGCTACGGTGGTTGTCGGCATTATTATCATTTGTTTTATTTCCTGGAAACTGACCATTTTTATGTTGGCTACGTTTCCCGTCGCGATTGTGGTGGCCATGATCTTCGGCCGATATATTCGCAAATTGTCTAAAATCGCACAGGATGAATTGGCCGCGGCCAACGTCATTGTGGAAGAAACACTGCAATCCATCAACGTAGTGAAAGCCTTCACCAACGAATCGTTGGAGGTCAATCGTTACAGCAACGCTCTTTCCAAAGTCATTGCCGCAGCTCTGAAAGCCGGGCGCTTTCGGGGTGGATTTGTGTCGTTTATCATTTTTGCGCTGTTCGGCGGAATTGTCGGGGTGGTGTGGTACGGTGCTTATTTGGTTCAAAGCGGTGAAATGCCTTTTTCAGAATTGATGACCTTCATTTTCTATACCATGTTTATCGGCGGTTCGATCGGCGGTTTGGGCGATATGTATGCTCAAATTCAAAAGACACTGGGAGCTTCCGAGCGGTTGTTGGAGATTTTAGATGAAAAATCAGAAGTAGAACTCAAACCGACCGTTGCTTCGGTACCGGTGTACGGCAATATTTCCTTTAACAATGTCGCATTTTCGTATCCTACCCGTCCCGATGTAGCAGTACTGAAAGATATTTCATTGGAAGTTGCGGCCGGTCGGAAGATTGCCTTGGTCGGCTACAGCGGAGCCGGCAAATCCACGATCGTACAGCTACTGATGCGTTATTATCAACCTTTGGGAGGAAAAATAGCCGTAGATGGTCAAGATATTTCGACGTTGGATATTACAGGGTACCGCCAAAACATTGCCGTGGTGCCGCAGGAGGTGATCTTATTCGGGGGCACTATTCGGGAAAATATTGCCTACGGAAAGCCCAATGCTACGGAAGAAGAAATCAGAGAGGCAGCCCGCAAAGCTAATGCGTTGGAGTTCATTTTTTCGTTTCCGGAGAAATTGGATACGGTGGTGGGAGAACGCGGTATCAAGCTTTCCGGCGGACAGCGACAGCGCATAGCCATTGCACGGGCGATTTTGAAAGACCCCAAAATCTTGATCTTAGACGAAGCCACCAGCTCTTTGGATGCCGAATCCGAGAAATTGGTGCAGGAGGCCCTGGACGGTCTGATGGAAAACCGAACTACGATCATTATTGCGCACCGTTTGGCCACCGTACGCAACGTAGATTGTATTTATGTCATCAAAGACGGAGTGATCCACGAAACCGGTACCCACGAAGAATTGGTACTGAATGAAAACGGATTGTATGCCGGTTTGATTAAATTGCAGTTTGAAACCGTAGAATAACTTTTACACAAACCCTCTATCTGTATGATTAATCTTATTATCCGTCTCATTGTCAGTACGGTCGTGGTCATTGCGGCAAGCCGTATCTTACAAGGTTTTTACGTAGACAGTACCCAAACCGCCATTATCGTGGCGATAGTGATGGGACTGCTCAATACGTTTGTTAAGCCGGTATTGCAGTTTTTGTCTTTGCCGATCACGATCCTTACGCTTGGCTTATTCTATTTCGTAGTCAATGTATTGATTGTTTACCTCTGTGCTTATTTGGTTGACGGCTTCAGTGTTTCGGGTTTTATTGCTGCTTTGCTATTCAGCATCGGGCTTTCGTTGGCTCAGGGAATCGTCGGATTGTTTTTGGATTAACTACCTGAATATCGGGCAATTATTGCAGGACGAAGACATTCAATATGGAGGATAAAAAAACGTCGGCGGTTCAACCGCCGACGAATGTCGCAAAATCCTAAAGATGGTATGGTTATAGTGATTTATTGAATGAAGGCATAACCGTCACTTATTTAACTTTTACGTGTTGTTTGAAAACTTTATCGGCTACCGTAAATTCAAAGGCATAATTTCCCGAAGGCAAATGCCCTAAATTGAAACGGCTTCCCGAAGACAAATACCCGTCATAAACCGGTACTCCTTCGTTGTTTGTGATCGTTACGGCCAAATCAGCTACATTCTTAACGACCGGAGTTACCTCAAAGCGATTCAGCGCAAATGACTCCACTTTCGGAGGCAGCGCCTCTTGGTAGCTGTTTTCGTTGATCACTACGTTGCCGTTGGTGATAGAAAGGTGTTGCGAGGACCAAAATCCGTTGTTGGAGCAGCTCAATACATATTCGCCGTTGGGCAGGGCGTTCAGGTTGAATTGAGTAGAGACATTCTCGCCGCCTTTCAACGAACCTGCATAGACTACTACCCCCTCATTATCTTCTATCTTCACGTCAAGTTCGCCTACGTTCGGTTGGTTGATCTTTACTTCCACTTTTTTAGTGTCTCGTTTTACCAACTTCACATCTTTGGTAAAAAGGTGAGTTTCTGCCATAGCATTTCCTGCGGTGGCTAACATCATAGCTGCTAATACTGTCGAAAGCACTGTGTTCTTTTTCATTGTGTTTTATTGTTTAAATACCATCTTGTTTCACGTCGCCGTGATGACTTCGCTTTGACATTGCAAAGGTGTAAGGTTTTGAGATACAAAAAAATAGGGTCAAAAGACCCTCTTGTTAAATTCATATACTCGGTTTCAACCTTTTCTTAGAATAGTACAAACAATTAAAAAATAGAACCGGAAAATTCAAATGCCCCTGTGTTCCGTCCAATAAAAATTTTTACAAAAATGAAAAGTTCTTTAAATAGTACAACAAAAATGGGAAAAGTACTACAATTAATAATCCTCTTTGCTATCAAAAATGTACAAAATTGTCATTTTGACATTTCTTTCCCGGCCTTTAATCCTGCTCGCTTTTCCATAATTTCGAGATGATGCCGTGTATGATAGGCTGTAAAAAGGAGCATTTCCCGAACCGTAAGCGGACCCATCAACGGGTGAGGAATGAGGTATTTGTCCAGTTCGTCTTCTGACCAATCCGACAGGCAGACAATTAAGGCGTCGTTGGTCAAGCGGAAATCGTGCAGTAAGTCGGCGGTTTCTGCGGGCACAGTCAGTGGTACAAAGGCACCGGGGGCAGTGACCGCCGTCGCTCCGTTTCCCAATGCCTTATGGTAAGTTTCAATTAAGCCTTCGTACGATCGGGAGGAACGCCGGCTCGTACCCCATTTCTCTTCCATATAACTTTTAGGCCGCCCGAACAGGCGATTCAGCGGTTGAACCGACTGCGTCAAATGCTGTACATTTTCGGCTGCCGACCAAACATTATCTGCCGGCTTGCAATAAAAGGATGCTTTAGGGGTACCGTTAGCCAACGAGGCGACTTCTTCAAATCCTTGTTGTAAGAAGTCAATTAATGCGGGTTTGTTCATGAGTAATTAGAGGTTTATTTTTTTGAGAGCGGGATTGTTATAGGGAGCATTTTTGGAAACCATCGCTTCCAGATCAGCGACTGCTTTGGTCCAAAAACCGGCTTTCATTTTTCGGGAAAATAATCCGAAATGTCCGAGGCGCTTTGTGGCGAGATCGGCAGGACGAACAGCCTCCGTCATAATATCTGCTTTTCGAAAATGCCGGAGCAAGGCAGGCACCGTGACGGCATTGGCGATAGGGTCATCGGTAGTCCAGTAGGCTTTAATGGGCATCTGAATATCCCCATAGAAGTGTTGTCCGATACTTTTCCCCAAAAAATCAAACAGATAATTTTCGGAATTGCACCACTCGCGCCACTCTAATATCAAACCGCCGGGCAAATCTTCCATGATGCGTAATCGTTTGGCCGGCAAATACCCGGCAAAAGGCACAAGCAGAGGCGTCAGCACATTGAAAAAATAGTAAGATTTGAAACGGTAGGGGAGGGTATGGTGCCACCATGTACCGGTCGAACTGTTGAGCATCAACATGCCTTTCAATTTTTGGTGATTGGGCAATAAGCCGAGCAGTTGTCCCCCGATGCTGTGTCCAATCATTAATTTAGGCCAATCCGGGTACCGGGTATCCAAAAAATCCAGTACGGCGCGCATGTCAATGGCCCAATCCTGCATGGTAATACAGGTAAACTCTTCTTTTAGGAGCGGTCTCGAACGGCCCATGCCTCGGTATTCCCACAGGCATACGATAAACCCGTTTTCGGCTAAGTACCGGGCAAAATTGGCGTAAAATTCTTTACGCATTCCTGTTCCGATGTTGAATTGGACGACAGCTTTGGGTTGACTGGGGTATTCATACAAAATGCCTGACAATGTGTATCCGTCGGGAGTAGGAAGGGTGATGTCGATGGTGTTCATGAGATATCCTGTTAAAAAGATAACGGAAGGACTTTAAGCATCAAATCGTTCTAAGGCTCGTTGTAATACATCCCGTAAAAACCGGTCATTGCCGGTAAGTTTGACCATGATCCAAGCCCCTTCGTATTCCACAACCGCTTGTTCAGCCAAGTGGCGGGCTTTTTCGGGGGTATGACGATGACCGTAAAGGTCGGTGAGCGCCGATAAATATTCTTCAAAAAAAATACGCATTTGCGGGGTGAAATCGTCGGTAACTAAGGCCGTTTCTATGGCCATATTCCCCATCAAACAACCTCCTTCTGTGCCGGATACCACTCGAATTTGCTTAGCGATCATTTTTTCGAGCCTTTCCCTCGGGGTAAGTGATTCGTCATACGCAATCGGAAAAACTTTAGCGGAAAAGTACTGATGCACCATACCCAGCACTTCTTTCATAAGCGCATCTTTACCGCTGAAATAGTGATAAAAACTTCCTTTCAATAAACCGCAGGCGTTGGCCAGATCGGCCATACTGGTGCGGTGGTACCCTTGTTTTTTGAATAATAACAAGGATTGTCTTACAACCTCTTCTTTGGTTACTTTTTGGACAGGCATACGTGAGTTCAGAAAATGACGATGCAATGGTAACGGATTATTTTTGTTTTACCAAACGTTCGTTTGGTAAAAATTTACTTTTAAACTTTTCCTTCCTTTTAGGGTTATTGATAAAGGTTCTTCTCTATTTTTGTTTGACAGAACTAAATGCGTATGATACCCTGCTTTTATAAACGGATTGGATGGATGCTGTTTTTTTTCGTCCATACCGCTATTGCCCAAAAATCCTACCTGTTTCGCCCCGACCGGGTTTTTGACGGTCAGGAAATGCACGAAGGATGGGCCGTTTTGGTAAGGGGAGAGAAAATAGTGGCGGCGGGGGAGATACAAAGTTTTCAGAATGTAGCCGCCTTACAACCCGAAACGATCGATTTGAAAGGCTGTACGCTGCTTCCGGGATTTATCGAAGGTCATTCACATTTGTTTTTACACCCTTATAATGAAACGAATTGGGACGATCAGGTATTGAAAGAGGCACGTTCACTAAGAACCGCTCGAGCCACGGTCCACGCCAAGCGGACACTGTTGGCAGGGTTTACTACCGTTCGGGATTTGGGTACCGAAGGGGCAGAATTTGACGATGTGGGGCTAAAAACGGCGATCAATCAGGGAATTATTCCGGGACCGCGCATGATCATCGCCACCAAAGCGCTTATTGCCACCGGCAGCTATGCTCCCAAAGGATTCAGCCCTGACGTAGAGGTGCCGCAAGGGGCTGAGGAGGCCGACGGTCACGATCGTCTGATTCAGGCCGTCAGGCGGCAGATCGGAAAAGGGGCCGACGTGGTCAAAATTTACGCAGATTATCGGTGGGGGTTGATGGGAGAAGCCCGTCCTACCTTTTTGACGGAGGAAATCAAACTCATTGTGGAAACAGCCCGCAGCAGCGGACGACCGACCACAGCTCATGCCGCAAGCGCCGAAGGAATGAGACGGGCTATTTTAGGCGGTTGCGAATCGTTGGAACACGGCGATGCCGGTACGCCCGAAATCTTTGCCCTGATGCACGAAAAAGGGGTGGCTTTGTGTCCTACGTTGGCTGCGGGAGACGCTGTGGCTCAATACCGAGGTTGGAAAAAAGGGACAGAACCCGAACCCGAACGCATAAAAAATAAGCGGATTACGTTCAAACAGGCGTTGGATGCGGGGGTAACGATTTGTTTTGGCGGTGATGTAGGGGTCTTTACCCACGGTGATAACGCCCGCGAAATGGAAATGATGGCAGAGTACGGTATGAAACCCGCAGACGTGTTACGTTCGGCTACTTCGGTCAATGCCCGAGTGTTTCATTTAGACCGATTGGGCCAAATTAAACCCGGTTTTTTGGCTGACTTGGTAGCGGTGGAGGGTCGCCCCGATGTACGCATCAGCGACGTACGAAAAGTAAAAATGGTGGTGAAAAATGGGGAAATAGTGCAACAGTAAGAACTTAATTTTGCCTGATTTCCGTAAGCAAAATGCGTTGCCTAAGAATACATATCATTACCAAATTTGCGAAAAACGTGTAAAAAATGTAAGTTCTTTCTACGAAAATACGATTTTTTTTCGGAAAATTGTGACTTCGTCCAAATCCATCCAATATTCATAACTACCCACTGTATGTCAGATAAAGCACAACTTATATTAGACGGTAAAACTTTTGAGTTTCCCACTACCGAGGGGTCAGAGAAAGAGAAAGCCATTGACATCAACTCATTGCGTGATTCAACGGGTTATATTACGATTGACAGTGGTTACAAAAATACCGGAGCCACTAAAAGTGCCATTACTTTTTTAGACGGTGAAGAAGGAATTTTACGCTATCGCGGCTATTCCATCGAAGAGTTGGCCGAGAAAGCGACTTTTCTGGAAGTGGCCTACTTGTTGATCTATGGGGAACTGCCGACACAAGCACAATACGAAGAATTTGAAAATAAAATTCGTCGTCATACCATGGTGAACGAAGACATGCGTAAGATTTTCGAAGGCTTTCCGGTCAATGCTCACCCTATGGGGGTTTTATCGTCATTAGTAAGTGCGATGAGTGCTTTTTATCCTGATTCTTACGATGAGAAAGCCCCGGACGGTACCGAAACCCACATTATACGTCTGTTAGCGAAACTGCCTACGATTGCTACCTGGTCTTTCAAGAAATCGCAGGGGCACCCCGTCAACTACCCGAAGAACGAATTAGACTATTGCTCCAACTTCCTGCACATGATGTTTGCATTGCCGGTAGAGGAATATAAGGTAGACCCCGTGGTATCAAAAGCGCTGAATAAATTATTGATTCTTCACGCTGATCACGAGCAAAACTGCTCTACCTCAACCGTGCGCTTGGTAGGTTCTTCCAAAGCCAATATCTATTCCTCAATCTCAGCGGGTATTTGTGCGCTGTGGGGACCGCTTCACGGCGGTGCCAATCAGGAGGTGATTGAAATGCTGGAAGACATCAAAGCCGACGGTGGCGATGTCGCCAAATACGTAGATATGGCTAAAAATGCAAAAACCAGCGGCTTCCGTTTGTTCGGATTTGGTCACCGTGTGTATAAAAACTTTGACCCGCGGGCGAAGATCATCAAGAAAGCCGCCGATGATGTATTGGGTAAGTTAGGAGTAAAAGACCCCGTATTGGAAATAGCGAAAGGACTGGAAGAAGCCGCCTTGCATGACCCTTATTTCGTAAGTCGTCGTTTGTATCCGAACGTTGACTTCTACTCGGGAATTATCTACCGGGCATTGGGCATTCCTACCAATATGTTTACGGTGATGTTTGCCATCGGACGTTTGCCGGGCTGGATCGCACAGTGGAAAGAAATGCGCGAAAACAAAGAGCCGATCGGCCGTCCCCGTCAGATTTACACCGGAGCTACGCTGCGCAATTTTGTACCGATGGAAGAGAGGTAAATCAACAAGATTTTCATAAAAATAAAAGCGTCGAGAATCCTCTCGACGCTTTTTTAATGCCAATTCAACCTTTATTTGCTCATTTTCTTGGCTTTATTGGACGCCGTCGGTTGGGCTGATTTGGCATTCATTTCCATATAATCGACCACCAAATGGCTCAACGATTTTACGCCGAGGGTGAAGCCGCTCTCGTCAATGTAAAAGTCCGGCGTGTGGTGAGGGGCAACGTCGTAAGGACTTTTGCCTTTGGCCATTCCTCCCAAAAAGAAGAAAAATCCGGGAATCTTTTTCTGGAAATAACTGAAATCTTCCGCCCCGGTGGCTACCGGTGTGATCTGCACGCGGTCTTTTCCCGCCAACGCTTCCAAAGTCGGAATCATTTTGTCGGTCAGTGCCGGATCATTGACGGTGGCCGGATAGCCGATCCCGATTTCTACGTCGGCTTTCGCCCCGGCACTTTCGGCAATATTGGTGGAGATTTCTTTGATACGGCGATGAACTAAGGCTTGTTGGTCGTCTCCGAAAGTTCGGATAGTACCGATCATTTCGAGTGACTCCGGAATGATATTGTAGCGAATACCGCCGTGGATGGCTCCTACGGTGACCACAGCCGGATTTTCGGTGATATTTACGTTGCGGCTTACAATCGTTTGCAATCCCATCACGATCTGAGAGGCCGTCACGATCGGGTCAACACCCGACCAGGGGTTCGCACCGTGGGTTTGTTTTCCTTTCAGTTTGATGGTCAGCTGATCCACCGCCGCCATCGTAGCTCCCGGACGATACTTAATAGTGCCTACTTCTGTTTGCGAATTGATATGCAATCCGAAAATAGCATCCACCTTGGGATTTTCCAGTGCCCCTTCTTCAATCATTCGGTTGGCTCCGAAGGTTTGTCCGTTATACACGCCTTCTTCTGCCGGTTGAAAAATAAGTTTGACAGTACCGGCCAAGTCTTTTTGCACAGAAGCCATTACCTCAGCTACTCCCATCAAAATCGCCACGTGGCTATCGTGACCGCAGGCGTGCATGACACCCGTTTTTTGGTTGTTAAACTCCGTTTCAACTTTAGATTTAAAAGGAACATCTACGCGTTCCGTCACGGGTAAACCGTCCATGTCGGCGCGTAAGGCTACCACGGGTCCCGGTTTTCCTCCTTTCAATACGGCTACCACGCCGGTCACTGCCACTTTTTCTTTGACTTCATACCCTAATTTGCGCAGATGGTCGGCCACGATTTTGGCCGTTCTGACTTCTTGGTTCCCCAATTCGGGATGTTCGTGGAAATCGCGCCGCCACGCAATCACCTTGCTTTCCATCGCATCTGCGGCTTGATTAATAACGGGTTTGAGCCCACTTTGGGCGTAGCCGCCGGTCAGGCTAGCGGTCAACAGGGCGCAACTCAGAATAGATTTTCTCATTGGTTATTCGATTGAGATTAGGAAAAATTTTAAGCAATTTATAAAAAAACGAGCTTGGAAGTTCGATATTCGCGGTTCAAATTCAAAAACTGATGCAAAAACTCCTTTTTATAGACCGCGACGGGACAATCATTGTGGAGCCTCCCGTTGATTTTCAGGTAGATTCTTTAGAAAAATTGGCCTTTTTACCCAAAGCTATTTCCAACCTTCGTCGTTTGGCCGAAGAGACCGATTATGGTTTTGTGATGGTGACCAATCAGGACGGATTAGGGACCGATTCTTTCCCGGAAGATACGTTTTGGCCTGCCCAAAATAAAATGTTGCAAATGCTGGAGGGAGAAGGCGTTCATTTTCAGGCCATTCACGTGGACCGTACGTTTCCGCACGAAAATGCTCCTACGCGTAAGCCCGGAACAGCGTTATTGAAGCAATATTTCAACGGCGATTATGACTTGGCCAACAGTTATGTCATCGGTGACCGATTGACCGATGTTCAATTGGCGGTCAATATGGGGTGTAAAGCCATTTATATGGCGAAAGACCGGCCTTCTGATATTGCCCCGGAACTGTCGGAAGCCATGACACTGGTCAGTATGGATTGGGACGAAATCTACGAGCATTTGCGTTTGCCCGCACGTACGGCAATCGTAGAACGAAATACCAAAGAAACGCAGATCAAAATTGAATTGAATCTGGACGGCAGCGGGCAATCGGAGATGCATACGGGGATAGGCTTTTTTGACCACATGCTCGACCAATTGGCTAAACACTCCGGGGCGGATCTGAAGATTCACGTGGCAGGAGATCTGCACATTGACGAACACCATACCATCGAAGATACCGCCTTAGCTTTGGGCGAAGCCTATCGTAAAGCCTTGGGCGACAAGCGCGGCATCAGCCGTTACGGTTTTTTATTGCCCATGGACGAGGCCTTGGCTCAAGTAGCGATTGATTTTTCGGGGCGCCCTTGGTTGGTGTGGGACGCAGAATTCAAACGGGAAAAGATCGGAGAAATGCCGACCGAAATGTTTTATCACTTTTTTAAGTCGTTTTCGGATACCGCCCAATGCAACCTGAATATTAAATGCGAAGGCAGTAATGAACATCATAAGATAGAAGCGATTTTTAAGGGATGGGCTAAGGCCATTAAAATGGCTGTTAAACGGGATTTGAAGGCATTGGATGTGTTGCCCTCTACCAAAGGGGTACTTTAGTTGACAAAACCGGGGATTTCTCCCGTAAATTAGCAAAAAAATATCACTTTTTTTGGGTCAAAACCTCGAATGCTATTACTTTTGTATCACCTTTAATGAAGCGTCTCACAAACTTAAAAATATTGACAGATGGACTTGAGAACTATTCTTACGCTTTTATTCTATGTTGTTTTGCTGGGTGTTGCTTTTTGGGTAGGCAGCCTTTTGGAGCGCAATGAACGCAATTATAAAAAGTATTTCAAAGAAGATTAATAGTTCACAGTCAGCTGCTTAACTATTGAGATTTGGGAAAGCGAGCCTTTGGATATCCCCAATCGCTCGCCTTTTTTTTATTCGAGAAAATTTAACCGCTTACAGTTATTATGGACATCAAAGGAAGAGTCATTCAACTATTAGCCCTTCAAACTGGCGAAGGCAAAAACGGTACTTGGAAAAAGCAGGATTTCATCATTGAAACAGACGGCCAATACCCTAAAAAAGTGTGTATTTCGGCTTGGGGAGATAAGATCAACGAAAGTGCGCTGCAAATCGGCAATGAAGTCAATATTTCGTTTGATGTAGAAAGCCGCGAGTATAACGGACGTTGGTATACCGATCTGAAAGCGTGGAAGGTTGAGGCATTGGGGACTATTGAACCGACCCATACTCCAACTTCAAGCGGACGCTCGGCTGCTCCCACTGAATTGTCACCTTCTCTGAAAGCGCAGGAGGACGACAATCTGCCGTTTTAAGCGTATAAGGGTCAAATTTGTCATGCTGAAAGCATTTGAAAGTGAGCCAAAAAAAGCTTCGGATGCCTCCGGCATGACAAATAGGGCTATTTCAAATCGGCCACCATCTTCAAATAGACCCCATTGGTCCAGCCAAAGCCGTCTTGGTTAGGGTATTCTCCTCCCTGTGCTGAAATCTCGTCGGTTATGACGTTGTATTTCTCCATCATTTTGCCCGTCTTTTTGTAATATGCCTCATTGGCTGACGTCCAGTTTATGGCAATTTGCCGAGCCAAATCATCCATGCGGTAGTGTTTAAGCCCTTGATAAGATATCCATTGCAAAGGTGCCCATCCGTTAGGCGCATCCCATTGCTGAGGAGTAGATTGCAGCGTAGTGAGCAGCCCGTTTTTTTGTAAAAACTTTTCGGCTAACACCCCTGCAACGGCTTTCGCTTGGGGGGCAGTAGTTAGTTGAAAAAACAGCGGAAAAGCGGCCGCCAGAGTGTAACTGTTTTTAAGTTGTTCCGATTTCCAATCGAAGTCGAAATAAAATCCGGCTACTTCGTTCCAACAATAGAGTTGAATGGCTTTGGCTCGGCGAATGGACTTATCCCAATATCGATTGGCCTCCGCGTGGTTTCCTGATAGCCGGTGCGCCCGCTGAAGGCTGTTTTCCAAGTACCAAAGCAGGCAATTCAGGTCAACCGGAACAATATCGGTGGTATGAATGGTGGTCATACTTTCGCCGTCTTTAAACCAACGACTGCTGAAATCCCAGCCCGATTCAGCCGCCGCCCGTACGTGGCGATAAAGTTCTTCGGGGACTTGGTCGGTACTGCGGCGAGCGAGTTCAGTATCTTCTTTGTAAGCTTCGGGGCGCGGTAGCGGTATATCATCCCAATAGCGGTTTAAAATACTGCCGTCGGGCATTCTGACTACTCGAAAAGCGGCATTCGTGACCCGATTTTGTCCGCGCATCCAAAAAGAATACTCTTTCTCCAACGAAGGCAGGTACGTTTGCCAAACGGACTCTCCTTTGATCTCGGCCAATAGGCTCACCATCAAGGCAAAAAAAGGAGGTTGAGAACGTCCCAAATAGTAGGTGCGGTTGCCGTTGGGGATAAATCCGATGCGATCAATCAGATAAGCGAAATTATTGACCATACTTTCCACCAAATCGAACCGTTGCGAAACTTGCAGCCCCAACATCGTAAAGTAAGAATCCCAGTAGTAGATTTCACGAAATCTACCGCCCGGTACTGCGTACGGGTAGGGAAGGGGAATGAGGGTACCGCCGGATGCTTCGGGCTGACGGGTTAAGAACAGCCATAAATCTTCGATATGTTGACCGATCGACTTATCCAAATCGCTGTGATAGCCGGTCGTTTGTTCACCCGGAAGCGTGAAGTATTCGTTGACAAAAGCACGCAGATCAAAATCCGGCAATTCTTTTCGGGAATGATAGGCCTCCAAGATTTGCGCTGTCGATGCTTTGGGGACTGCGTCGGTAAATGTCTTGGAATCTGGGAATAAAGCACTTTGCTGTACTTCTTCGTACAATAAACCGAAATTTTCTACAAGGTGGAAATCTGATTTTTGGGCCTCTTCTAACGTCATGTTTCAGCAAACTTTAAAAATAAACCTCAATGTCCGCCCATACCTCCGATTTCAACAACTGCATTTTTTCCTTGCAGTCGGCTGAAAAAGAACAGGGATACGATTAAAATTCCGATGGGGATCAGGGAAAAGTAAAAGGCCGTTTGCCCGCCGTAATGCTCAAAGATATAACCGGTGATCAGTGAGCCGGTAGTACCTCCCAAGGCGGAAAAAATCACAATCAAGCCCGACATTAATCCGTGTTGATTGACGGGTAATGAGCTTAAGATCAATGAATTGATGGCAGGATAAATAGGGGCCAAAAATAACCCGATCATCGGGAAAATAAAAGCAGCTATCGGCGCATTTCCCCATCCGGTGACGTTGGCAGTGTCCGCATTTTGAGCTAAAGGTAACGCTACTAATACTAAACCGGCGGAGATGACCAAACAGCCGCTCAGTACGATCAGCCAATTCAATTTTTTTAATAAGACGCCTGCTAAAAAACGCCCTGCAGCCGTTGCGATCGCCAATAAACTTGCCATCTGAATACTCAAAGCGGCCGGTAAGTGCAGCACTTTATTATTGAAGGTAGGCAGCCAACTCATGATGCTTTGTTCGATCAATACGTACGTAAACGCGCAGATCACAAAGACCAATACCAACGGAAGTACAACAAGCCGAAACATGTCGGCAAAATCTTCAAAAATGGGTTTGGAGGTATCCGCTTTCAGGGAAGATTCGTCCAGCGAAGTGGTCAACAGCAAAACAAAAGCAACCAGCGCAATTCCTCCCAAGACGTAATACACATTGAGCCAGGCAGTAGGTGTGGATTCGTCCATAAAACCGCTGAAGATAAAATACCCCGTCAGAATGCCGATCATAAAAAAAGACTCAATAAAATTCATCAGACTGATGTGCTCTTTTTTGTCGGCAGTCACCAAACCGATGGTGCCGTAAACGGACACTTTAATCAGCGCAAAACCGGCTCCTGCGATCGCAAACAATACTTTGGTCATGCCGAACGAATGAATCGTGGGCATCATCAAGCAAATCAGGGCATTAAAGCCTAAAGCGGCCAACATGGCGTTTTTATAGCCCAGTCGGTTGATATAAGAAGCAATTAAAAAAGAAACGGCGGCGATGCTTAAATCTTTAAAAGCCTCTAAAACCGAGGCAGACGTTTCGGTGACGCCGTAGGTATGTTGCACCTGCAAGATCACGGTTCCGACACTGTTGAGCAGAATGGCAAAAACGAAGTAGTTGAGAAAAATGGATAGTTTGACTTTCCAATACGATTGCATCTTGGGCGATAAGGGTTAAAGTTAGGAATCAGGAAGCTAACGAAGGTTTACGTCTTAGGACATTTGAGAAATGAAAAGCCGGTTCGAATTTCACCGTCAAACAAGCGCTTGCTCAACCGGCTGTTCAGATAAAAGTAAGAGAAGCGAGCCGTAACCCGCTTCTCTGTCATCATAGGAAGTGAGACAAAGCCAAGTTCAATTTTTTCATAACAAAGTTCAAGTTTTATTTGTTTAAAAAATAGACTTCTATTGTGGAATTATTATCCTGTATTAAGTTTTTTCTACCTATTTTTGCTGAAAATAGCTTAACACAGGCGATGAAAACTGAGTTTGAGATTGTCCAACCTGACGAAGGAAGTTCTTTTCGGATCATTCACACCGTAGTTTTACCTGAGCTTTTTCGTTGGCAGTATCATTACCATCCCGAATACGAAATTGTATGTGTATTGGAGGGTACCGGTCGTCGGCACGTGGGCAGTCACATCAGTCGCTACGAAGACGGTGATTTGGTATTTATGGGACCCAATCTGCCCCATTCAGGGTTTGGGCAGGAAGCGATCGGGACGCATGAAGAAATCGTGATTCAACTGAAAGAAAATTTTTGGGGGGAACAATTTTTAGAGATGCCTGAGATGAGAGCGGTTAAAACGTTGTTTGCCCGATCAAAACAAGGAGTTTGTTTTCACGGCGAGACCAAAACACGGGTGCAGCGACGTTTGAAAAAAATTCTTTCCCTTTCTCCCTTTGAGCGCTTAATGGAATTGATCCAGATTCTGCAACTGTTGGCCAACACCGGCGAGTACAGTCTGCTGAATATGGAAGGGCTGAAATTGGAATTTAATTCAAAAGATGAAGCACGGCTCAATCGTATCTTAAAGTACGTGGAAGATAATTATCAGAAACCGATCGACATTCAGGAAGCCGCCTCTGTGGCTCATTTGGCGGTGCCTTCCTTTTGTCATTATTTCAAAAAAATGATGAATCAGACCTTTACTGATTTTGTGAATCAATATCGGGTCAATCAGGCGTGCCGACTATTGACCACCGATCGGAGTATCACAGATATCAGTTTCGAAAGCGGATTCGGAAACGTGGCTTATTTCAACCGAGTGTTTAAAAACCAAAAACAACAAAGCCCTTCGGCGTACCGAAGAGCTTTGAGTAAGTGAGAAGATTAAACGAAGTTGATTTTAATTGAGGATAAAATCAATTGAGTTTTTTCAAAAGAATAGCATAATCCTCTTGCTTTTTTTCAATATCATCGAATTTACTGCGAAGTTTATCATAAAGTTTTACTCTTGGGCTATTAGGATTTTGACTTCTTTCTTTGTCCATTTCATCATTGTAAGCCTTTCTTGAAACCCGATTCCTTTTGATTAATTCCTCGTAATTATCCAAAGTATTTTTTGTTAAATTCTCAATTTTGCTCTTTTTCCATTCTTTACTCAATTTTAAAGCACAATTATACAAAAGCATAGTATTTGCCGAACCACTTGCTTTTAACTCATTTGTATAATAACTAATAGCTTCAATTCCATCGGATCCTTCGTGGTTAATAAGTGCTTTGTTAATTAAAATATCTTGGGCTAACACTTGTCTAAGACAATCAATGTATTTATGAGTCCGGAATGTTTGGATTAACTCTCGGTATTTAGGATCTAAAATATGCCAATCTTTGCTTTCTTTTTCATAATCTCGATAGCCGGTTTGATGGTAAAATTTTTCAACGTCATCTAATTCAAGAAGTGGATTGAAATTTTTAGGCATCGTAATAGTGAAAGGTATATCAGCGGCTTTATCAATGACATAATACTGATTACTATACGAACTTTCAACTATTTTTTTGTCAAATTGGCACGATGAAACAAACATGCTGACAACCCCTAACTTCACAACTAAAAAAATATGCTTTTTCATAGCGATTTAATTTAAGAATTGAAAAATTGTTTGACGTTATTGTTGATTATATTTTGGTGCACATGAACTAACCGCCTGAATAGTAGTACAATCATCAGCATCCATTGAAGCAAAATAGGCTGCTTGTCCGTCACTGTAAACATGCCCATTACACATATATCCACCACTTGAACAGTCACTTCCACTTGTATACATTGTTGTAACCATGAAAAAACCCATAAAACTTCCTACACAGCTACAAGTCGAACTTTGTGTAATAGTTGTACCGAAAATAAAAAAAAGGGTGAATAAAGCGGTCTTCTTTTTCCAAGTGTCCACTTGTTGACAGATCATTCTTTTCATAAAAATAGTTTTAGATAAGTTTACCATTTTATTTTCCCACTCTCATCGCGCGTTATGAGATTTGAGACCTTTGCTAAGGCTGTATCAAACATAAAAAATTAATCAAGTACAAGTCAAGTAATTTGTATTATTTTTATTTATATATAATTATTTTAATAAAAAAACTTTATGAAAATACAGTATCGACTTTTTGGCTTATTTCACCCGGGTTTTAAAAGGCATAAAAAAAGCTCCTCGGTACACCGAAGAGCTTTGAAGCCCCCTACCCCCCAATAGGGGGATTTTTACAGTGATAAACTATTTGGTGGTATAGTTCGGTGCTTCTTTGGCAATTTGAATGTCGTGCGGGTGACTTTCTTTCATCCCCGCGGCACTGATACGAACAAACTTCGCTTTCTGCAATTGTTCAATATTGGCCGCACCGCAGTAACCCATCCCGGCCTTAAGGCCTCCTACCAATTGGTAGATCACCTCCGATACTTTGCCTTTGTAAGGAACGCGGCCTACGATGCCTTCGGGAACGAGTTTTTTAATGTCGTCTTCGGCATCCTGAAAATAACGGTCTTTGGAGCCGTCTTCCATCGCTTCGACCGAACCCATGCCCCGGTAAGATTTAAAACGACGTCCTTCGTAAAGGATCTCTTCGCCCGGTGCTTCGTCGGTACCTGCCAAAAGAGAACCGATCATGACGGTGTTGGCCCCGCCCGCAATGGCTTTGACCACATCGCCAGAATAGCGAATTCCGCCGTCGGCAATGACGGGTACGTCTGTTCCGGCAAGGGCTTTGGCAGCTTCGTACACGGCCGTTAATTGCGGCATTCCGATACCGGCAATGATCCGTGTGGTACAGATACTGCCCGGGCCTACCCCTACTTTGACCCCATCGGCACCGGCAGCCGCTAACGCACGGGCCGCCTCGCCCGTGGCGATGTTACCCACCAGTACATCTAAGTTCGGAAACTGTGCTTTGACGCTCTTCAGGGCCTCAATTACTCCTAATGAATGACCGTGAGCGGTGTCAATACTGACGACATCCACCCCCGCTTTAAGGAGGGCTTCTACGCGGCGGATGAGGTCGGGTGTAACGCCTACGGCTGCCCCTACGCGTAAACGTCCGAGGGCATCTTTACAGGCATTGGGGCGGTCTTTCCGTTTGATAATGTCGCGGTACGTTACCAATCCCACCAATTTGTAATCTTTATCCACTACCGGCAATTTCTCAATTTTGTATTCCTGCAAAATGTTCTCGGCTTCGTCCAAATCAATGCCTTCGCGGGCCGTGATGAGATTATCTTTGGTCATAATTTCCACCACCCCTTTGGTGAGGTCCTTTTGGAAACGCAGATCGCGGTTGGTAACAATACCAATGAGTTTACTGTGTTTGTCTACGACGGGAATACCGCCGATTTTGTATTCCGACATGATGCGGTGGGCATCGCGCAGGGTGGCCTCTTCATTCAGCGTGATCGGGTCAACGATCATGCCGCTTTGCGAACGCTTCACTTTGCGTACTTGGGCGGCTTGCGCTTCTACGCTCATGTTTTTGTGGATAATACCGATGCCGCCTTCCTGTGCCATGGCAATGGCCAATTCAAATTCGGTGACGGTATCCATGGCAGCGGACAATAGCGGTACATTCAGACGAATGTTGCGGGTCAGTTGGGTTTGCGTTTTGGTATCGCGCGGTAAAACTTCGGAGTAGGCAGGGACGAGCAGGACGTCGTCGTAAGTGAGGGCTTCGTAGAGAAACTTGGATGTGTCTGAGAGCATAGCAAATGAACGATTCGTTATTTGCCGCGTAAAATTAGGAGAAATAGTTGGAAACTGAAAATAGGAGAGAGGTTTAACGAAAAAATAATCCGGCTTGAGGTTATTGGCACCCTCTGATTTCAGCTGAAAACGTTCTGCTGTCTCCTGTTTGAAAACCGGGGTTCAGAGTGATTGATTGACTTGTGTGGTAATTGGTCACTCCCAATGACAAAGAAGCTGCGCTGCTGATAGTTTGCGTGGCTACATACGTGCCCATAGCTAATGTACCCGCGGTGTGGGTAAGTGTGGATGGGCAGAGGGGTGGGGTAGGGATACGAATTGAGCTACTATTAAAAACTGCCAATTTTGCTGTTGTATTGGGTAAACATGTGATTCTATCAGCGTCCATATATAGCTCTTCTATTAAATCCGGCAAAGTAGGAATGCAAGCAAGCAGGTTGTTAAAACAAACCAATAAAAATAAGCCCTTGGGTAAAGAAGGTAGATTATTAAGCTGATTATTACTGCAATTCAGCGCATATAAATTATCAGGTAAAGATGGTAAAAAAATTATCTTATTATTATTACAGTTCAAAACGCGTAGGCCATTATGGAGTATATTAGATAAATAAGGTAGGCTTATAAGTTGGTTATTATCACAATATAATTCATATAGGAAATTAGGTAAAGGGGGCAATACTATGAGTTGATTGTAAGAACAGTGTAAAAATCTTAGGTTATTCGGTAAACTGGGTAGACTATTGAGTTGATTATTGTCGCAGAATAATCTATAGAGGTTGTTAGGCAAGTCAGGTAAAAATGTAAGCAGGTTCTGTGTACAAAATAATTCGCCTAAATTGTTAGGTAAGTCTGGTAACCTTGTTAAATGATTTGCATCGCATAGTAGTACTAATAGATTATTGGGTAATGTAGTTATATTATTAAGCTGATTATTTTGACAATTTAATGTTATCAAGGTATTAGGTAGGGTCGGTAAAATTAAAAGTTTGTTTTTTTGGCAATACAACCGTTCTAACGAAGTAAACCCGCCAATCCCGGTCAGATCCGCAATGTTTTTGTTGGATACATCCAAATTGGTCAAATTCGCCGCAGGGGCCAGTAAATCATTAGAAGCATCAATGCAATTCGGGCAGACGCTTCGGATGGCGTTGGCAAAGTTGGCATCGGGAATGTGTTGCGCATAGCCGGTTGTAGGGCGTAAAAAAGCGCTGAATAGCCAAATCAATAAGCCGAATAGCAATAGGTTATGACGTAACGTTGAGAAAAGTTTCATGGCAAAAGGGTGAAAAATAGCGGCTCCTGTATTTACGGGATATACCTCCTATACTTGAAAGTAAAGATAGAAAAAATCGCCTTATTTTGCGACCTCCATCGGAAAAGAACAGGATGAAAAATTTTATGGAATAACTCCGTTGGCGCGGGATGCTTCATGATATGATGCCCGGTACGGAAGAACAGTTACAAAAAGAGGTAACGTCGGCTTAACAGGAATAGAGGGAGGTGAATTTGTTAATACCGGACGGAGTTCTGTGGTTTAAACGTTGACAAGGAGAGAGCCTTGCGTGGCTAAATCGTTATAGGTAATTAAGCCGTGATTATGAAAAGCTTACCCGTTCTGCAAAGACATTCATTCCAATGGCTTTCTGTGATTTAATTCTTGCAAAAATCTAAAACACAACATCCAAATATACCTTTAGTAGTGAGCTTGCGCCGCACTACCCATGGATGGAGATGAAACAAAAATCAGGCTAAACACCGCAGAGTCTGAAAAGTGCCGTAATCGCAACTGTGAGTTTTGAAAGCCAATAACTGAAAGCCGGAAAACCGCCATCATTCACTTCGTCCGATGTAAGAAAGGGATTGACCGCCGGTGTTTCTTAAGGTACGCTGCACCCGCTTAGGCTACTGTTAGAAAAAGACAAAATGACCCACAGAGCTACGGCTGACGGAAGGAAATGATCAAGCGTATCGTCAATTGTTTTTGTAATACTATAATGTTATTAATAAGTTTTATTACGGAATAAATAATAAAATGGTATTACTTATAACAATTTCAAAAGCACAAAGGAAACTCGCAGAGAACGTCCGTGAACGGCGTTTGCGCATGAATATGACGCAGGAAGGCTTGGCCGCGCGCTCCGGGGTACCTCTGCCCACCCTCCGTAAATTTGAACAAAAAGGGATTATCTCTTTAGAGTCCTTTCTGAAGATCCTGATGGGAGTGGGCGGGTTGGAAGAAATCATTGAGGCAATCAAGCCCGGGCAACCGGCCTTTTCTTCTATCGACGAGGTGCTTAAAGCAGCTGACCCTTCCGTTGGTAAACGAGGTCATCTGAAATGAAGAAGCCGGTTTCAGTAAAAGTGGCCCTTGATTTTGGCAAGGAACATGAGTAGCGTAGATACCGGTTGGCGACGTATTTCTGATGGAGTTTCCGATGATTCTCTTTGTTTTAGCAATGTGTTTGCCTTGGAGAGAGACATCTGTTAAAACAACTTTTACCATAGACTGTATCCTCGCTGACCCGTTATTTTTGGGATTGAGGAAGAGTCATTAGCCCTAGGAATGGGAGGTGTAGGGCACTTACCGTATTACAAACACTCTGTTTATCTTTTATGGGGAGTCTCCCGTTGGAAGACTCCCCATAAGGGGGAATTCAAAACCCAAAACCCACTGAAATTCTGTTAAACCGTAAAACGGAACTCGGCAAAGAGATTGCCAAAATTGTGATTCAAAAATAAATCTGTATTTTCCCGTTTTTCAGCCCTGTCGGTGCTTTGCTGTGCTTCCTACTTTCTTTGGGCGCCCAAAGAAAGGGCGCAGCGCCGCTGCCTGACTCGCCAATAGGGGTAGGTGTGCTCGTGACTACTTTCTTGCTCGGCCAAGGAAAGTAGCAAAGAAGGCCGCAGTGCTCAGCCTGACTCGCTCAAGCGGTGTACCGTAATATGTTCTCCCCGGAAGGTCGAACCCATTCACGGCACGAGTACCCGTTTCAGATTTCTCCTGGGGCGTCAATCCAAAACCGGTACTGGACTCAAGTCTGGGAATAATGAATGCAACCAAACCAACTTTTTGTTTCATATTCAAGCCCTATCCCTTCAAAATAGTTGATTGAGAAAGATACTAAACCTGTATCTAAGGTAATAGGATATACATCCTTTTCATAGTCATTTTTGCTTCTCTTTCCGCTTAGTTTTAAGCAGGCGCCCATATCCAATGAATGTGAGTTTTTTTGCCAGTAAGTACAGTCTTGACATTTACCGGAGGGGAGTCGTTGACTGTGGATGATTTGTTTGATTTGAGAATGTATTTCTTCACGGGGAATGCCATTATTGGCTTCGGAATGCAACTCATAAAGCAGTTGAAGTAAACTTTTGCCTACATCATTTGTGTGAATTTCGCGGGCTCTCTCCCAACCGTAATAGCAATAGGTAAGGGTGTATTTAAAAGGATAATGCAGGTCGCCGTTTGGGGTAATAATTGGCTTGCAACGGCTTAGAGTAATGTGAGGATTTTCAAGGATTTGTTCAAAGTTCATAGGTTAAATGTTAAATTTTTTGCAAATTTCTTAAATAAAAGTATTATTAAGAAAAAAATAGAAAAAAAAGCCTCCTTACAACGCAGGGAGGCTTTCGTCTCATGTGAAACATAAAATTTACGCCCGTTGGCGGTGAGAACACCGCCAACCTTAACCATAGCATAAGTGAAGGTGTTTTTTACCTTCAATAGCTTTAAGACAAAAAAAAATCCTGCAAGCGATTGGCTTACAGGATTCAGCAGAGAGGAAGAGATTCGAACTCTCGATACGGTTGCCCGTATACACACTTTCCAGGCGTGCTCCTTCAACCACTCGGACACCTCTCTGTGTTTGGTGATTGGAATGCAAACATACTAACTAAAATGTAAGGATGAAAATCAAGCGCAAGGATTTTCTGAATAGCCAATAATTTTGTATTTTGGGTGCTTATTTTAACCAATCAGCCCTGAATATGAATGACAGAGTTACTTTTTTTGCTCAAAATTTGATTTTTCTCCGTAACACCTTGGAAAACAAGGTCTCCCAACAACGCTTGGCCGATGAGCTGGGATGGAAAAAATCTACCTTGGCCGCCTACGAATCCGGTCGGGCGGAGCCCCGCTACGATGAGTTGGTACGTCTGTCCCGTTTTTTCGGCATCACGGTGGATACTTTATTGAGTAAAGATTTGACCCGCGCTGCGCGTTCGAGTCGGGAGGTTTCGCCACTGCGGGTATTGGTCACGACGGTAGATGCCCGCAATCAGGAAAACATCGAATTTGTACCGGTACGTGCCTTGGGCGGGTATGCCGAAGGGTACGGCGATGTGGACTTTATCAGCGAGTTGCCCACGTTTCAGATTCCGTTTCTCCCCACCGATCGCAAATACCGGGCGTTTCCCTACGAGGGTGATTCCATGCCGCCGCTGCGCGACGGGGCCGTGGTATTCGGTGAGTACATTGACCAATGGAGTGCCGTCAAGAACGGCACGATCTGTCTGGTGGTGACCAAGGATGAAGGGGTAGTCTTGAAGAAAGTGTTCAATTATTTGGAGGAAAAACAGGTGTTGGTGTTGAAATCGCTCAATGAGCGTTATGCTCCGTATCCGGTGCGACAGGAGGAAATTCAGGAGTTATGGCGGTTTGCGGGGTATTTTGAAAAGGAATTCCCGGTTTGAGCCGTATCCGAAAAATCGCCTGAGAAAACAGAGTTTCTTTGTCATTCCGCCTTCCTTTTTTCAGCGGACTTAGACCCCGCTCCGCGGCCCGGTCCTGCGTCGGGACGGTCTGCCGTTGCGGTGACAAAGCAGAAGTTCAGGAGACACCACGGAAAATAATGTGGGTAAATTCTTGGACAGTTTTGGAGAATTATGCCCCGGGTGAAGGTCGAGCCGGTCATAGGCGTCCGCTTTTTAAGTAACCCCACCTAAATCCTCCGTGCGACGGTCCGACCCTCTGAGGGAGGACTTTAATTTGTTGATAATCAGCGTAAGTATATTTGTGAAAATACTTGAAAATTTTTATCGGACTACTTAACCGGCTCACTTTTTTGGGTTGTTTGGCATAGAATCATAAAAGGGCTTTGACGCTCTCAACCATCTATGCTGAATCTACACGAACTTTCACTGAATATACCCGATACGAAGAAACAACGGGTGGTCATTGTGGGCGGGGGCTTTGGCGGTATTAACTTAGCCAAAAAGCTGTCGGACAAGCACTTTCAGGTCGTGCTGTTTGACCGCCAAAACTACCACGGCTTTTGGCCGTTGCTGTATCAGGTGGCTACGGCGGGGTTGGAGCCGGATGCCATTGCCGAGCCCTTGCGGAAGATGTTTGACGAGCACTACGACGATTTTCATTTTCGCCCGGTGCGCGTGACGCATATTGACCCGGACGCCAAAATGATCTCTACCTTGGTGGGGGATCTGGCCTATGATTACCTCATTATCGCCACCGGAACCAAGACCAATTATTTCGGTAACGAACAGATCCAACATTTTTCCTTTCCGCTGAAGCGCCTTCCCGATGCGTTGAACCTGCGCAGTCAATTACTGCAATCCTTTGAGCAGGCTAACATGACCAAAGAGCCTTTTGTCCGACAAAGTTTGTTGAACGTCGTTATCGTCGGGGCGGGGCCCACTGGGGTGGAGTTGGCGGGGGCATTGGCGGAGATGCGGAAACACGTTTTACCGGGCGACTATCCCGGCATGGACTTCAGCGCGATGAATATTTATTTAGTGGAAGGCTTGGATCGGGTATTGCCGCCCATGTCGCCGGAAGCGAGCCGCAGTACGCAGAAAAATTTGGAAAAATTGGGGGTCATCGTCAAACTCAAAACCATGGTAGAAGCCTACGACGGGGAAGTGGTGACGTTCAAAGGCGGTGAGCAAATTGCCACGCGCACGCTCGTTTGGGCAGCGGGAGTCATGGGGGCAACCATTGAGGGTCTGCCGCCGGAATCGGTCGAAAAGGGACGGTACTTGGTCAATTCTTTCAATCAGCTACAGGGGTTTACGGATATTTTTGCCATTGGCGACGTGGCGTTAATGAAAACCGAAAAATACCCCAAAGGGCATCCTGGAGTAGCCCAGCCCGCCATTCAGCAGGGGGTGCATTTGGCCAAAAATCTCAATCGGCTGCAGAAAGGAGAAGACCTGAGACCGTTTGAATATTTTGATAAAGGCTCCTTGGCCATTGTGGGGCGCAGCAAAGCCGTGGCCGATCTGCTGGGCAATCTCCATTTGAGCGGGTTTGTGGCATGGGTAGCGTGGCTGTTTGTCCATATTTATTACCTGATCGGTTTTCGAAACAAGCTGGTAGTACTCAGCAACTGGATCTACCGGTTTTTTACCTACGAACGCGGCACGCGTATCATCATCCGCCCGTTTTACCGCAAAGAAGACCGGGTGGCTGAGGAATTTTTGAAGAAACAGGCAGAATAAAACCCTAATAAAAATATTCGTACGGGCGATCCCGTAATTTTTGGAGAGTTATGGATGTGGAGGTAGTTGACCGAATTTTTGGAGAAGGAGAAGCGATCAATGCCTGGCAGATGAGTTGTCGGGCTATGGCGGTTTCATTGGTGGCCTTTTTGATTATCCGCATTGCCGGGCGGCGTTCTTTCGGCATCAGAACACCCGTAGATAACATTACCGCTATTTTGTTGGGGGCTATTTTGAGCCGGGCTATCGTGGGAGCGTCCCCCTTTTTTCCGACTGTGATGGCGTCATTGACCATTGCCGTCCTGCACCGGGCGGTCGGGTGGTTGACGGTACACAACGATCGCTTCGGGGAATTGCTTGAAGGCAATAAAATCCTGCTGTACAAAGACGGGAAGTTTCAGGAAGACAACATGAAAAGAGCCTTGGTTTGTGAGGAACTCAATCGTCAAGGGGTACGGCAAGCCGCCAAGACGGAACAATTGGAAGAGATTGAAAAAGTATATTTGGACCGAAACGGCGAAATCAGTGTGGTGAAGAAACGTATTTTGCCCGAAACCGCGGCCCGGTATTCTTCCTGAAAGACAGTTGTTTGGATTTTTATTCCGAAGGTCGTAGTTTTAGTCATTCTTCCTTTGACAGAGAAGATGTACTGATAACTACCGTTCCTCTTCATGAAAAAAAATCTTCTTTTTTTGTTAGGCCTCGTTTGCTTTTCAGCCGTCGCCCAACCCCAAAATCCGAAAAACAAAGCCGTTTATTTAGAAGACATTTCGTGGCCAACGGCTCAAAAACTGCTCACTCCCGATGCTGTGGTAGTGATTCCGCTGGGAGCGGGTTCTAAAGAACACGGCCCGCATTTGCCCCTATCCACTGATTATTTGCAGGCCGATGCTCTCGCCAAAGCCATTGCCCTTCAACGAAAGGTCATCATCACACCCGTGGTCAGTTACGGATTTTATCCTGCTTTTCTGAAATATCCGGGTTCGACAAGTATCAATTTTGCGACGGCTACTAATACGGTCGTGCAGATCGTGCGGAGTTTGGCGGCGTATGGCCCCAAGCGTTTTTACATCGTTAACATCGGCGTAAGTACGACTCCTACATTAGTGACGGCCGCCAACACGCTGGCTGAAGAAGGGATTTTGCTGTATTTCAGCCGCTACGACCGTCCGGGTTTTGTCAATGCAGAGACTCCCTATCGAACCAAAACGTACAGCGGGCATGCCGACGAACTGGAATCTTCTAACGTGCTGGCGATCCGTCCCGATCTGGTAGATATGCGTAAGGCCGTCAATGATTCTTCCATGAAGGGAAAATCGGGAAACATGACCCCCGTACCGATAGAAGGCGGCAATCTCAATACGAGCGGGGTCAACGGTTACGCAGCTTTGGCTACGCCCGAAAAAGGCAGAAAAAGCATGGCTGCTTTTGCCAAAGAGCTGATTCGTGAAGTGGACAGCGTCAGCACCTGTGCTTTGCCCAAAATGCAGGAACGGAGTACGGAATACAAACAGTACGAAGGAAAATACGTGACCGGTTCGGGCAAAGAAATGGTACTTTACCAAAAAGACGGTAAGCTCTATTTTACTTGGGATGGCAAAGACTCCCGTAACTTCTTTCCTTTGTATAAAGATGCACCCGATTATTATTCTTCTATGAACCTGAACCTACTTTTTGTAAGAAACGATGGCGGTGCCATAGGGAAGGCATGGTGTCAGTATCGCGGAGAAAGCTTTTGGGTTACTAAAATAAATTAAGACGTATCATGCGCAGAAAAGACTTTTTGAAATTGGGCGGGCTCATTGCCGCCACGGCTTCCCAATCCACGGTTTTTGCGGCATCTGAACCTCACAATTCTGCAAGTGAAGTCGATTTTACGCACGACGGGTTGTCACTTTCTCCCAAAGAGTATGCGGAGTTGCTGATGAAGTTGGCCGATGAAGGTAAAATCAAGGCGGATTATTACTCCAACGGCGGTGTGGTGGAAGAAATGGAAGCCGTTTTTGCAAAACTGTTCGGGAAAGAATCGGCTGTCTTTATGCCCACCGGAACGTTGGCCAATCACATTGCCGTTCGACGCTTGGCCGGTGAAAATAGAAGAGTGATTGTACAGGAACAGAGTCATTTGTACAACGATACGGGCGATTGTTCTCAGACGTTGAGTCATCTGAATCTGATTCCGCTGGGGCTGAATGCTGTCGAATTTACCTTAGAGAAGTTGGATTATATAGTCAAAAAAACGCAGGGAGGACGCGTAGAAACGCACATTGGCGCTATCTCCATTGAGTCACCCGTACGTCGGCAAAAAGACCGAATGTTTGGGTACGAAAATGTTAAAAAAATTGCAGCTTACGCCAAAAACAATAACATAAAAATGCACTTGGACGGAGCGCGGGTGTTTGTGCAGCCCGTTCACAATAACATCAGTGTGGTGCAATACTGCGCGCCGTTTGATACGGTATATACCTCGCTTTGGAAGTGTTTTAATGCCGCTTCAGGGGCCGTATTGGCGGGCCCTAAAAGCTTTACTGACAAACTGTTTCATGAGCGCCGCATGTTTGGCGGCGGACTTCCCGCGGCGTGGGCGTTTGCGGCGGTAGCGTTACATTTTGCTCCCCGTTTTGCCGAAGATTATACCCAATCGTGGCAAAAGGCCGAAGCCTTGTTTTCGCTGCTTCAAAAAGAAGAGCAATTTACAATTACCAAATTTGAAAACGGCTCCCATATCGTAGGTTTGGAAGTAAAAAAAGCCGACACGACTCGTTTTAAGGAAGCGCTTGCCAAAAAAAGTATTCAGGTATCAGCGCCGAACGATAATGTGTTTTTGCTGAAAGTAAATCCTTCCGTTCTTCGGGAGACAGTGGTGAATTTGGCAAGCCGTTTTAGGGAGGCGTTGAAGGAAAGCGAAACGTAAAGCCGCCGCATCGGCGGACCGAAAATATTGCGGCTCCACCGCTGTCGCTCGGTTCTACCGAGTGACGACTATTTTGAGGCTTCCAGCCTCTGAAAGGCCGGAGACCTTTTAATAATTGTCACTCGCGGGACGCGAGCGACTGCGAAAAAGTAGAGACACAAAATTTTCGGTCTGCCTATGTTGCGTCTCTACCGCTTAAAACATACTCATTTCGCCGGCCAAGGGCGCGGCCAGCTGTTCTCGAATACGTTCCGAGTCGCTTTCGTGCTCCAATACCCACATCATCTTAGTAATAGCGGCCTCCGTAGTGATGTCACCGCCGCTGACTACCCCGATTTTATCAAACCACGTACTGGTTTGGTAGCGCCCCTGCATGACGCGCCCGCCGTCGCATTGGGATACGTTCATAAGTACAATACCGCGCTCGGTCGCTTCTTTCAATTCGTGCAAAAACCAAGGCAGGGTAGGGGCATTGCCCGCCCCGAAGGTTTCGAGTACCGCACCGCGTAATTCGCTGATGGACAAAACCGAGCGAACTACATTTTGGGTCATACCGGGGAAGAGTTTTAGGATGGCTACGTTCTGATTCAGTTGCGGTTGGATGTGAAAAATCAAATCCGGATTTGGAGTGAAAATAAAGGGAAAGTTGTATTCAATTGTAACCCCTACTTCGGCCAACGGCGGATAATTTTCGGAACGAAAAGCATTGAACTGCGAACTTTCCTTCTTTTTGGCCCGATTGCCGCGCAAAAGTACATTTTGAAAATAGATGCATACTTCCGGCACCAACGGACGCCCATCTGTCTGCGCGGCAGCAATCTCCAAAGCGGTAATGATGTTTTCGCGGGCATCGGTGCGGGCCACGCCTATGGGCAATTGCGCTCCCGTCAAAATCACAGGCTTACCCAAATTTTGAAGCATAAAACTCAGCGCAGAGGCGGTATAGGCCATGGTGTCGGTACCGTGCAGAATGACAAAACTGTCGTACAGATCGTAATGACGTTGAATCAGTCGAGCCAACTCTGCCCATACGTCCGGGCGCATGTTGGAAGAGTCCATGATTTCTTCCAAACTTGTGAAAGTAATCTCAAAGTCCAACCGTTTGATTTCGGGGAGTCTGTCGAGGATTTGCTCAAAATCAAAGGGAACCAACTGTCCTTTTTCAAAGACCATTCCCAAGGTTCCTCCCGTATAAATAACCAGAACCGACGCACGCGGACGGTTGGGTAAAACGGGGTTGATCGTGACTGTTTTATACGCCGGCAAGATGATGAAGTTCAGAGAGTGAATTAATTTTTGATTGTCGAATTCCAATTGCTAATTGTAAATTCAAAATACCGGTCGGGAGCGAAGTATCGCACCGTTCCCGACCGGTATTGTTTGAGGTTTGTAATCCCATAGTTGAATTGGTTTGTTAGGTTGTGCACAACCCCACCCTAAATCCCTCCCCTTTCAGTGGAGGGACTTCTTGCAGCTCCCTTTCTCCTGAAAGGGGCCGCGGCGGCGGACCGCAAGGGCCGGGGATAGGGGTTAAAACGATAGGTACAACTTTGTAAACCAATTCACCATACTGCTTAAAATAAACTCAAATGATAAAATTAGTGGTCAGGAAATCCGAACGGTGCTCTTTCAAAATGGTGTTCAGCAATTCTTTGTTGGTATCATTCATTTTGGTAGCCACGAGCGACCGTATCGAAAACGAACGCAGGGCATCGTGTACGGACAACGTTCCTTCGGCGCTGTCTTTTCGCCCTGTGAAAGGAAATACATCAGGACCTCGTTGGCATTGGCAATTGATATTCACGCGACTTACCTGATTCACCAACGGGTCAATCAAATCACCTACTTCCGCAGCATCGTTGCTGAAAATGCTGACTTGCTGTCCGTGCGGGGATTCAATCAGGTACTCAATGGTTTCTTCGATGGCATCAAAAGGTACCACGGGAATCACCGGACCGAATTGCTCTTCGCGGTAAAGCCGCATATTTTTATTGACAGGAAACACTACCGCAGGATACACAAAGGAGGCCACGGTTACTCCGCCGTTTTCGTTGACTATCTGTGCGCCGTTGGCAAGGGCATCGTCTATGACTTCTTTTAGGTAAGCGGGCTTGCCGGGCTCTGCTACCGGCGTAAGGTTTACGCCTTTTTGCCACGGCATTCCATAAGTAAGTTTGGCAATGGCGCTGCTGAGTTTAGCCGTAAAGGCTTCGGCGATGCTTTTGTGCACAAAAATGATTTTGATGGCGGTGCAGCGTTGGCCGTTGTAAGTCAGCGTCCCGATGATATTTTCACTGACGGCTAAATCCAAATCTGCATTTTCGGTGACGATGGAGGCATTTTTAGCATCCAAACTCAACACGGCCCGCAAACGATTCAATTTTGGATGCTCTTTTTTGAGTTCATTAGCCACTTTGCTGGAGCCGATAAAAGCCAGTACGTTGATTTTTCCCGTTTGCATCATACCCGGAATCACCGTAGCCCCGCGTCCATATACCGTATTGACTACGCCCTTCGGGAAAGATTCCTGAAAGGCTTTCAGCAAAGGGTAGTGCAGTAAGGTACCGTGTTTCGGGGGTTTGAACAAAATGGTATTTCCCATCAAAAGTGCAGGGATAAGCGTTGTGAAGGTCTCATTGAGCGGGTAGTTGAACGGTCCCATACACAGTACCACGCCTAAGGGCGAGCGACGTATTTGGGCAATGACCCCTTCACTGATCTCGAATTTGGATGAACTGCGGTCAATGTCTTTCAGTTCGTTGATGGTGGCATTGATGTACTCAACGGTGCGGTCAAATTCTTTCGTGGAATCTGCCAATGATTTGCCGATTTCCCACAAAATGAGTTTTACGATTATCTCTTTTTGTTCACCCATTTTCTTTACAAAGCGCTCCAAACATTGAATTCGGTCGCTGACGCTCATGGTGGGCCATTGACCGCGCCCGCTGTCGTAGGCAGCTACAGCCGCGTCTAAAGCCGCCATCGCCTCGGTTTCGGTACCCAATGGATAGGTACCGATTAGTTTTCTTTG
Source organism: Spirosomataceae bacterium (assembly GCA_046329125.1). Classification (GTDB taxonomy): domain Bacteria; phylum Bacteroidota; class Bacteroidia; order Cytophagales; family Spirosomataceae; genus Runella. The sequence continues at coordinate 40,940 of JAXLVD010000023.1, forward strand.
CAATCCATCGGCGGTTTTTACGTAAATGGGCGAATATACTTCGCTGACCGGGCCATCCCAAGGTTTCATTTCACCATTAACGAGGTATTCCCGTTGGTGGATTTCTTCCATTTGAAATTCGGCGGGAATTTCGCTTTCCGATACAAATAAAGCCTGTAACTGTTTTTGGAAATCCATAGTTTACATTTGTTAGAATGGGTTATTCAAAGCTGTTCACTCAAATAACCCACAGAACGGCAACAGGATTCCCGCAGGGGAGATTAAAAATGGGGATTGAAGGGTTTTCAACGGGAAAATGGCTCGTTATGGATGTTTAATTGGCCGGCAAGGCAGCGTTTTCATTCGTTTTTTTGACAATCTCGTTGATTGAAACCTGCATTAAATCGGCAACTTTCTGCGCAATCAACGGGATATAAGCGACTTCATTGCGTTTGCCGCGGTAGGGTACGGGGGCTAAGTACGGGCTATCGGTTTCGAGAACAATATGCTCCGGCCCAATAAAGGGTAAAACTTTGTCCAAGCCTCCGTTTTTGAAGGTAGCCACCCCACCGATGCCCAGTTTAAAGCCCAGAGCAATGGCTTTTTGTGCTTCTTCGAGTGTTCCGGTAAAACAATGAAAAATACCCGTCAGGCGTGGGTCGGCTATTTGCTCAATGAGTTCCACCACTTCCCAAAACGCACTTCGACTGTGAATGTCAATCCAAAGATTGTGTTTTAACGCCAGTTGACATTGTACCAAAAAGGCTTCTTTTTGCTGTTCTACAAAGGTCTTGTCCCAATACAGGTCCATGCCGATTTCGCCGATAGCGACGAACCCCCTTCCCGACCTTCCCCCTGTTAGGGGAAGGAGTTCGGGCCGAGCTGTTTTATTCAGCCAATCTTCTACAAGGTAGAGTTCTTTCTGAAAATCTTCTTTGACGTAGGTGGGGTGCAGACCCATCATGGGTAAACATACGTTCGGGTATTTTTCGGCCAAGGCCATCATACCGTCGATGGTGGTATGGTCACAGTTGGGCATCCAAATTTGGGTAATTCCCGCCGCAAAAGCGCGGTCGAGCATTTCGGTACGGTCTTCGTCAAAAGCGTCGTCGTAAATATGTGCGTGGGTCTCGATCATCAAAAAGTCAGTGAATGAGTGATTTATCAAAATTTCCGTTTTGCCTTCCTTGCCTGTTATCTATGATGCCCCTTTGCCTTGTTGCCTCTTGCCTTGTTGCCTCTTGCCTTGTTGCCTCTTGCCTTGTTGCCTCTTGCCCCTTGCCTTGTTGCCTCTTGCCTTGTTGCCTCTTGCCTTGTTGCCTCTTGCCTTGTTGCCTCTTCTAATATTCCCTTCCTTTCCAAAGGGTCTTTTTTCGTAAGTAGAAATTAAGGAGCATTGCAAAATTGATAAAAACGTGGTAAAACCAAAAAAAAGGCACTCCTATAAAAAGTTGAGGGCGTTGAAGCCAATTCAGCACACCGGCTAACCAAGCGGAAACGGACACATAACCTGCGAAAAGGATGAATAAAGTAATTTTTGGAAAGAAGAACCCGGAACCGATCAAAAACGGCAATAAAAGTCCATTGAAATACACACCCAATCGCTGCACCAAAGGGGTGGAAACCGCGCCGTACATCCAGCGTTTTCGTTGTACCAGAAGTTGTGAAAAAGTAGGGACGGGTTTGGAAACGGTCAATATGCGACGGTCAAATAGCTGAACAAAACCAAAACCTTTGTCCAGAACAGCCCGAAACAGAGCATAGTCTTCGGTGATGGAAAAGGGAATGGATTCATAGCTGCCTACGGCTTCGTAGGCTTTTCGAGTTATAGCCATGTTGTTGCCCATGGCCGTAACGGGGATGTTGAAAAGTGAAAGCAGACGGAAAAGGGATAAATAATAAAGCCACTCCAAGGCCTGAAAATACCCGAAAAGCAGTTGCCATACGCTGCCGCCCTGCGCAAGATAAGCGAGCGGTAGCGGTTGCATGGTGGTAATGCCGGTAACGACACCTACGTTAGGCTTGAAATGAGAAAGCATATTTTGAACCCAATCTGCCGGAACTTCCATATCGGCATCCGTAAAAAACAGGTATTCGCCCTCGGCGCGTTGAGCCAATTGCGCCAAAACGTTGGTCTTGCCTTTATGATGCTTGTCGGGGATAATCCTAACCAATTCAAAATGAGGCTTATCTTGAATGAATTCAGTCACTAAAGCAGCCGTTTCATCTTCCGATGCATCATCTCCGATCAGTACCTGAAGTTGTTCTTTAGGGTAACTCAAAGCGGCAACCGAACGTAAGCAGGGAAGAATGTTGTCGGCTTCGTTGCGGGCTGCGATGAGAAGGGTTACTTTTTTCACAAATCCGTTTTTTCGGCAAAGGTAAGCGTTCGACTCCTACCTTTTACCGAAAATAATTCCAACGACTTCGCATTTTTCGGTATTGAAATCGTGCGGGAGTTTTGCGATAAGAATCCTGAACCGTAATAAAACTCCCAACGTCTTTTTTTACCGTTGCTGAAAGTCAACAGGGCCGTGTGTTCCTCAGGTTGAAGACGGACAAATTGGACAGGAGCATTTTTTAATTCAAACAGGCACAGCGGTGCCCGATTTTGGGTTGCCATCCAAACTTCTTTTTTGTTACCAAGCAGGATTCGGGTGAGCGCGCGTGCGTCGCCGCTGACAAGAAAACCCGATTCGGTGAGCGAGAGTGCTTTAAAGTTTCCTTGGCCGGTATTTTTCAAAACCAAACCATAAAAAGCATCGGCTCGTCCCTGAAACAACTCCATACCGTAGTCGTTGCCGATGAGAACCGCATCCAACAGGCCATCCTGATCGGCATCCAAAGGTTGCATTCCGAAAATCGGGGCAAATTGAGCTTCTATTGGCAAAGGGGTAAGTCTAAACTGACCTTTTCCCAAGTTTTCTACATAACAACTTTGCAACTGATTTACCTGCGCTGTTACCGCTCCTTCTGCCTCCGCCGCGGTAAAAAGCCGGTCCCAAGTAGCCGCTCCGTAGTCGGCGTATTTCAGGAATTTTCTGCGGAATAGGAGCGATTGTTTGATGGCATCATCGCGGGTAGCGAAAGGATAAAGCCGGCGCTGACCGGCGGTATTGTTATCATAGTGGCCGATGAAAGCATCGTAGGTGCCGTTGCTGTCAAAATCTTTGGCGAGAATGTGCAGCGGCTCGGCATCGGAGGCTTTATAGGCCAAGTTAAGACCGTAGTTGCCGGCGATGTAGTCGGTATCGCCGTCGTTGTCAAAATCGGCCCCACAGAGGCTTGTCCACCAACCTTTTTGAGCATCGAGCGACGAATGCAGAATGTCGAATGTTTTTCCTTTTTGATTTTTAAAAAAAGTCAGAGGCATCCATTCTCCCGCCAAAAGTAAATCTGCCCAGCCGTCGTTGTCATAATCGGTCCAGAGAGCGTCTGAAATCAACCCCGCGTATTCCAATTGCGGCGCAATTTGGCGGGTTACATCAGTAAACCTCCCCAACCCGTGCGGTCGTTCCGAAATAGCAGTACTTTCCCGATAAGAGTTTTCTTTTATTCCCCCGTTGGGGGGTAGGGGGCTATCATTCCTCAAAATAAAACTTCGCTCGGCTTTGGGGTACATTTTGGGGGTAACGCGTCCGCCGACAAATAAATCCAAGTCACCATCGTGGTCATAATCAGCAGCTTTGACGACCTGTCCGCAGGCGGTTTCTTTGGGTAAAGCCAAACTGTCCCATCTAAAATTTCCTTTTCCGTCGTTTATAAACAGTGCATCCCGGTAAGCGGGATCATTGGCTTCGTGTTGGTAACTGCCTCGCGTACAGTACAGATCTAAGTCTCCGTCGGAGTCGGCATCAAAAAACAATATTCCCAGATCTTCCTCTTTTCGGGTAAGTTCCTGTTTTAATTTTTGTTGTGTTTGGGTAAAGGTTCCATTGGGCTGTTGCAGAAAAAAACTGCCTTCCACTCGCGATGAGCCGCCCAAATAAAAATCATCCAGCCCGTTTCCGTCCATATCTCCAACGGCAATGCCCGGGCCGTACTGTGAAAACTTATGAGGCAGGGTTTTTTGAATGTTAAAATCCACATAATCGCCTTCCGAATGCTGATAGGAAATACCTAATGCCTTGGAATTTAAAGTCGTGAAGAGCGGTAGCGGCGCCGGTTTCATTTCCGGTTTGGGTAAGTCGGCGGCGTACTTGACAGTCAGTACTTGATTCAGTTTGGGATGGGTGATGATTTGGACACCCCGATCGGGCCAAGTGATTCGGAGAGAATCGATTTGAGCGGCTGCCCCTAATCCGAAGTGGATAATCGGCTCAGAAGCGGAAAGATAGCCTCGAACAATACTCTGCTCGGCATACCAAAAGTCTTTCCCTGCAAAGACTTCCACTTTGGTTCCGAGTCCCATGGGGTTGAAGGCCGTCCCTTCTAACTTTAGTCGTAAAAAATGGGTTTGGGCAGCACCGTTATCGTTTTGGGTATTCTGATACACGTGTGCCAAATCGTTGATATTATTGATGATCAGATCCAAATCGCCGTCATTGTCTAAATCGGCGTAAGCGGCACCGTTGGAGAAAGTAGGGAGTTTCAGCCCCCAATCAAACGCTTTGTTTTTAAATTGCAGGTTTCCTTCGTTACGAAACAGGTAGTTCGGGTTTTTTACTTCCGGAATGGTTTTGTACAGCTCTCCTTTGCTTAAGGCAATGCTTTGTACCTCTTTGCGGTAATTCAAAAAATCCTGATCCGTAATATCCCTCGGAAAACCGTTGGTTACGAGCAGGTCGCGAAGACCGTCATTGTCAACATCCATCCAAAGCGGGCACCAACTCCAGTCCGTTTCCTGAATGCCTGCCAATTGTCCTATTTCGCTGAAAAGCGGGATACCCGTTTGCGGGTCGTTGCCTCTGCTCACCTGAAGGGTATTTCGGATATATTGATAGCTGTAGTCAAACTGTTCGGTAAAAAGGATGTGGTTGTAACTGTTGGCGCGGATAAGGGCCTTTTTTCTTTCATTAAAATCGGGTAACATATCCATGGCTATCAGATCTAACCGTCCGTCGTTATTAAAATCTGCAACATCATTGCCCATGGCTGACCACGATTGGTGTTTGAGGCTCTTGGGGGCGGCATCCTCAAACGTACCGTCCCCTTTGTTGAGATAAAGATTATCGTTTGATAAAAAATCATTGGTAACGTACAGGTCTATCCATCCGTCTTTGTTAAAATCCCCCAAAGAAACAGCATGACCGTACCCTTGCGCTGTTATACCGGCCTGTTGAGATACATCTGTAAAGACGGGATGCCCCAAAGAGTCGTTGAAATCGTTTCGTAAAAGATGGTCAACGGTAGGGGAGTTTTCTCGGGCTTTGGGTGACAAATACTGATTGGCCATTACGACGTCCATAAAGTTGACTAAAATATAGGCATCTAAGTCGCCGTCATTGTCGTAATCAAAAAAAGTGGTTTGGGCCGAATAAGTATCAGGGCTAAGGCCGTATTCGGCGGCCATTTCTTTGAATCGAGGTACTCCCATAGTATCGTTTCCTTGATTGATGTACAGAAAATTTCGACGCATATCAGCCGACCCGTACATCATATTGGATACATACAGGTCTAATTTACCATCAGCATTAATATCTGTGACCGTTGCCCCCGCTGACCAACATTTGTGCGGTTTGTTGAGTCCTGCTTTTTGAGTGACTTCCTCAAATTTCATTTGTCCTTTATTGAGATACAGCGCATTGTCTTCCATATTGGCAGTAAAGAAAATATCCTGCAAATTGTCGCCGTTCCAGTCCCCTATGGCGACACCCGCTCCGTTATAAATGAACTCATTGTCCAAAATATTGAGCGAATCCTCAATCGTCAATGCGTTGGCAAAACGAATATTTGTATCGTCAGCACTAAGCAATTTAAACTGCCTTTCCGTTTGACAGGCACTTAATAGTGAAAAGTAACTACAGATCAGAACGGCAGCCGGGCGCAAAGGTCGTTTCATAGAAAAGGGGGTAAAATGAGAAAGCAAATTAGCGGGTTTTGCCCAATGGTGCAATGCACTGAAATACTGATTCGGTAAAGGGAAATCGGTATTTTAAAATACAAACGGGCTACCGAATGGGCAGCCCGTTTGCAGGGAACTGTAAATCAGGAATTAATATCCGGGATTTTGTTTCAGGGTAGGCTGATCGCCCAATACACTGCGAGTAATGGCACGTGCGGGAAGGGGACGATACTCTGACTTGCCTTTGGTAAATTTAGCCCCGGTCAGGTAGGTACGCTTTTTGGATTCTTCCGTCAGGTATTTGTTGAGCACTACATCGGCAACACCCCAACGAACCAAATCAAAGAAGCGGTGGCCTTCCATCCCTAACTCAATACGGCGCTCAAAACGAACGGCTTCGCGAGCGGCAGCTTTGTCGGTCCATGCCGTGTTATAAAGCCCTACTTTGTAATTGGCAGCCGGAGTAGTGGAGAAACCTTTGGAAGGGTCGGCATCACTTACGTATTTCTTAATCATTCCGTCCGCGTTGGAAGCACGTTGGCGTACCTGATTGACATAAGCGCGAGCTTTGTTCAGATCACCTACTTCTACTTCCGTTTCGGCAGCCAAAAGCAACAGATCGGCATAACGCAGGATTTTTACGTTGTTAGTGTTGTATCCTTTGGTCCAACCGGCAGCTGAAGTAAGGGTCCCTTCCTGCGATTTGTAATAAACGTTTTTCTTAGGCGAATAAGGACCGGCATAGCCGGGGTCACGTTGCCAAACGGTTCCGCCGTGCAGCCCCCAATCCAAATAAGGAATACCGCGACGACCGGCAGTCCAGTCAACGCGAGGGTCAATGGGAGCAGTATCCGGTGTGAAAGTGGCTGTGGTGGCCGGTGTATCAAATTTTACATCAACGTCGTTGAAGGTAGTGATATAAGGCAACCCGTTGGCATCTACCCGGAAGGCATTCACTAAGTTCTGTGAAGGTTGATGGAAACCGCAGCATCCGCCCGGACCGGCACCGTAAGGGAAGTTAAGGACGTCCCCGATATTGGCTTGGTCGTCGGTACCTACGTTTACCGCCTGCTGTACTTCAATGATACCTTCGGGGGAATTTTGGATAGCCGGATCGAAATTATCCTGATACTTGGCATTGAGCTTGTAAGCTCCCGAAGCAATCACCGCATCAAATTGCGTCTTGGCTTCGGCGTATTTGCCTTGCCACATATAAGTAAGTCCCAACAATGACTGAGCAGCCCCTTTGGCGGCACGGCCCGGTTCTGTTTGTTTCACAGGAAGGGCTGAAACCGCCGCCTGAAGATCCGCCTGAATGCTGGACCATATATCCTTATCGTTCGGAACGCGATATTCGGTAACGGTTTCGTCAATGTAAGGTACCATATTGAAGGTTTTCTTCAATTCATAGTGGTAAAAACCGCGCAAAAATCGTGCTTCACCAATACGAGCATTTTTGACGGCATCACTTACTCCCTTGAGTGCTTTAAACGCCTTGATGGTCTGATTACAACGGGCAATACCGTCATAATAGGTGTTCCATTTTCCTTCGATATAAGGATTGTTGGCGTTGGTTTCGTGACGCTCAATAGGAGTTACGTCGGGTTGGTCATTGGCTTCCGAGCCTTTGTAAGCATCACCGCCGGCAATACTGCCGTAAGTCCAGTTAGAAGCAGCCGAACCCCAAGGGTTGCCGTTGTCCCAACTCGAAAATCCGTCCATGAGCGAATAAGCGGCGATCAACAAGGCATCTGCGCCCGTCAAAGAAGCCGACAAAGTGGTTTCGTTGACGGCACCATACGGCTTTTCTTCTAAGAATGAATCTTTACAAGATACTGCCACACCCAGCATCAACACTCCGGTGGCTATGATTATTTTACGTTTCATATCTGATGAATAGAAATTTAAAGGTTAGAATTCAACATTGATTCCCAAATACATAGAGCGTGAAATAGGATACCGTCCGTTGTCAACGCCCATCGAAAGATCACGGCGGGCATTGTACCCTTCCGTAATGTTAGTAATGGTGACGTCGGGATCGAACCCGGTGTATTTGGTAATGGTGAATAGGTTTTGGCCCTGTACGTAAACCCGGACGCGGTCTAACCCGATCTTACTCGTCAACGCTGCCGGTAAAGTATAGCCTAAAGTGAGGTTTTTGGCCCGGAAATAAGAACCCGGTTCTACGTAAAACGAGCTGCGTTGCGAGCTGTAGTTGTCATTGCGGTCCAAAGCAGGATAAGTATCGCCGGCTTTATAGAGCATATTTCGTGAATAGTTAGCCTGGAAAGCAGGAAAATCGGTGAAATAACGCACATAGTTGAACAACTGATTGCCGGAAACTCCCTGAAAATACATGGTAAAGTCGAAGTTTTTGTAATTAGCCGTCAGGTTGATACCGTAGTTCAACTTAGGAATAGGGCTGCCGATGATGGTTTGGTCGTTGTTGTCAATTTTACCGTCACCGTTAATGTCGCGGAATTTCAAGCGACCCACCTTGGCATCACCCATTTCTTTGAGGTAGTTGGCATCTCCGCTTTTAATGACCCCGTCGCTGATGTAGCCGTAGTATTGCGAAATAGGATAACCCACCAACGTACGGGTAATATCACCAATACGTGAACCGCCGCCGGTGATGAAAGACGAACCGTTGGCGTCAATGTTGAGCATGGTATTTTTGTAGTGACCTCCTGTTACGGTAATTCCGTAAGTAAGGTCATTGTTGACGGCTTTGCCGCGGTATCCAACCGAGAAGTCAATACCCGTGTTGCGCATATCTCCGATGTTAAGCGGGATATTCCCGATGTTTCCGGCCGTTGACGGTGGCGGTACAGCGTAAAGAATGTCGGATGTTTTACGATCATACCACTCAAACATCACATCCAGTGCATTGAAAAGACGGGCATCTACCCCGAGGTTCAACAATTTGGTGGTTTCCCAGCGTAAGTCGGCATTGGCTTGCGAGCGTTGAGCAAAACCGGGGGTAATGGCTCCGGGATTTCCCTGAATAGGATAGGCCGTACCGCTGATGTCCTGTCCGAAGTTGGCAAAGCCCGGATAGTCACTACCGATTTCATTGTTACCCGTAATACCGTAAGAAGCCCGAAGTTTTAAGTCATTAACCGCCGTAAGCGTCTTCATGAATTCTTCTTTCGATACGCGCCATCCGAGACTGGCTGCCGGAAATACCCCGTAAGGATTGTTGACGAAACGGGAGATACCGTCGCGCCGTACTGTAGCGCTCAATAAGTATTTGTCCTGAAAAGCGTAATTGGCCTGAGCAAATAAAGACGCGATGGTTACTTCTCCGCGATAATCACCCAAGTTCCAGGTTTTGGAGTTGGTGTTGGTTAGGATACGGTAATACGGGTCATCACCGAAGGTCAAGCCGTTACCGCCCGCATTGAAGCCGTCGTAGGTATTTTTGCGGGCTTCGGTTCCGACCAGTGCCGTTACCCGGTGGTCGCCGAATTCCTGATTATAGGCTAAGGTATTGGACCAAACCCAGTTACGATTGCTGTACATGCTGCGACTCATGCTGTTGGAAGCATTGATCTCGGTCGCTTCAAAGTTACGATAACCGTATCCGCGGCTTTGACCCGTACCGAAATCCAAGCCGAAACTGGTCTTGGCCGTGAAATGTTTGAACAAATCAGCTTCAGCAAACACATTCCCGGTCAAACGCAGGCTGTAACCAAAGTTACCCTCGGCATTGCGGGTTTGCTGGGCTACCGGGTTACCGGCGTTGGAGTTGGCACCGGCAGGGCTGCCCCAATAGCCGTTGATGTCATAAACCGGTACAATTTCAGGCATCCGCAATGTATTCATAAATACCGACCCTTCACTGGGGTTACCCATGCTTCCTTGAGTAGTTTGGTAAGCCACACTGATGTTTTCTCCTACGCGAACAGCCTTCTTGACGTTAAATACGCTGTTGATACGGGTCTGATAGCGTTTGTAGAAGTTTTCGATCATGATTCCGTGGTGGTCATAATAGTTGCCGCTGAAGAAATACTGTCCTTTTTCCGACCCACCGCTGGCGCTTAATTGCACACTGGTAACCGGAGCCGGCTTAAATACTTCACGGAACCAGTCCGTTCCGGCTTTGTTGGCCTGTTGGATCAGGTAGTTAGCATTGGCGTCGGCGGTCGGGTCAGAATTTAAGAAATATTTGCTTGGATTGGCTCGTGGGTCAGAAGCGGTTACCCCGCCTTGGAAGCCGTCACCGCGAACAATGTAGTCGGGTAAAGAATAAGTACCGCCGTTATTAATGTACGTTTTGGATTCAAACGGAATACCGGCACCGGCAGATAAGCCTTGATTTAATTTCAACAACTCGGTAGGGTCGGTGAGGTTGGGGAATTTGGCCGGCGATTGAATCCCGGTAAAAATATCTACGTTGATCTTTGACGAACCGGCTTTCCCTTTTTTGGTAGTGATCACGATGACTCCGTTGGCGGCCCGTGAACCGTAAATAGAAGCGGAAGCGGCATCTTTCAAGACTTGAATGGACTCAATGTCGTTGGGGTTGAGGAAGTTAAGGTTGGATTCGTTTTGTACCGGAATTCCGTCGATAACGTACAAAGGCTCATTTTGGTTGATGGTACCGATACCCCGAATACGAACGAAAGCCGAACTGCCCGGGTCGCCGGTAGAACTTACCTGAACCCCGGCCACTCGCCCCTGCAACTGGTCGGCGATATTAGAGGCCGGCAGTTTCTTCATTTCTTTTACGTCCACAATTGCTACCGAGCCCGAAATATCTTTCTTTTGTTGGGCCGCATACCCCGTTACCACTACCTCTTGGAGGGCTTTGGTATCGGGAATAAGGGAGAGATTAACGGTCGTGCGGTTGCCGACACTTACTTCTTGGGTGGAATATCCCACAAACGAAAATACCAACGTGGCTTTATCCGGCACATTGAGGTTAAAATTGCCGTCGGCATCAGTATTGGCACCGGCATTACTGCCCTTCACCAGAACCGTGACCCCCGGCATAGGAGAGCCCGTTTCCGAATCAGTAACTTTACCCGCCACTTTTCGACCTTGAGCGAAACTCAATGATCCCCAAAGCATAAGCAGGAAAATCGGCATACATCTTCGTAAATAGATTTTTCTCATAATAAAACTGACAGGTTGAAGTGGAACAAAAAGGAACAGATTAAGCTTTTATGATACAACTATCGGAATAACTTAAATGAATAGCCGGCTGCTTCACACTGAAACTGAATAAGTACAGCACAAACAGGAACGGATGGTGTAGAAGAAAAAGGTAAATTTATGGGGCGAAAACTGCCGATTCGGTGTGGAACGGTAACTCTTTCAGAGGTGTGAATGTTGAATCGTACGGGTGTGGAAGATCCTGCTGAACGATGACCGGCTGTCGAGGAAAGAATGTACAAATTTAACTAAACCATGAATAAATAAGACATGGTTTATATTGTGATGCAATTATACAAATCATTTAGTGAAATTCAAGCAAACAAGAGGAAATAGAATTTTTGGAAAACAGTAAAGCGGCAATCTGAAATTCTGATACAGTCAATTCAAAGATTTTCAGCAAAAATGCAACATCTTTCATTGATTCAATAATACCGATAAATGACCGATAATCTTAACCGTATGGCTACCGACAAACTCATCAGCAAAATAAAGAAAAGTAATCTCCTTGAAAAAGAACAAGAGCGTTCCGATTTAGGATTCGGGACGCAAATCACGAATGATGCCGCAAGGTTGGTCAACCGCGACGGAACTTTCAATGCGCGTCGGGTCAATGTATCGTTTTGGGCTTGGGCCGATATTTTTCATCGCCTGACGATTCTGTCATGGCCCCGTTTCTTTGTGGTTATTTTTGCCGTTTATTTTACAGTCAATTGCTTTTTCTCCTTACTTTATATGGGGATCGGGGTGGAGCACTTGCAGGGGATCAATGCGACATCCATAACTCAAAAATTTTGGGGAGCCTTTTTTTTCAGTGCTCAAACCCTCACTACAGTGGGGTATGGCCACGTCGCGCCCATCGGCATGGTGACCAGTGCGTTGTCCGCGTTTGAGTCGTTGGTCGGTGTATTAGGATTTGCCATTGCTTCCGGGTTGGTCTATGGTCGATTTTCTCGCCCGATTCCTAAAATCTTGTTCAGTCGTAACTCGGTTTTTGCCCCTTATTTAGATATTAATGCCTGGATGTTTCGAATGATCAATGAGAGCCCCAATGAGTTGGTCGATGTCCGGGTTGACGTAAGTTTATCCCGATTGGAGACGCTGCCCGACGGAAAACGTACCCGTAAGTACTATCCGATAAAATTGGAGCGCAGTCAGGTTAACTTTTTTCCGCTCAGTTGGACAATCGTTCACCCCATTACGGAAGAAAGCCCTTTATATGGTGCTACGGAAGAAAGCTTGCAAGAGTCTGACACTGAGTTTTTGGTGTATGTTCGGGCAATCGAAGAAACTTTTTTACAACCGGTTCATGCCCGCAATTCGTTTCGATACGAAGAAATCGTTTGGGGTGCTAAATTTGTGCCGATGTTCAGCAGTATTCGAACAGAGAAAGTAGTGAAAGTAGATGTGCAAAAAGTGCATGAATATGAGTTGCGACCGTTGAATTAAGCAAACAGAGAGTCTGCTCGCGGGCGCTGCTTCAAAGGACGCATTTAACCCTGCGGGCACTTCTTGCCGGGAATGCCTGTTTTCACGGATAACCAATAAAATATTATGGCAGAATCACCTTTGAAAGATACCAAGAAGGCCGGTCAGGGTGCGGCCAACTTTGCCAAATACTCCGGTTTGGCATTTCAGATGCTGGGGACTATCGGTTTGGGGGTGTACGGCGGGCTCAAACTGGATGAGTGGCAACAAAATAAATTCCCTCTTTGGACGCTGCTGTTGTCGTTGGGCTCCGTAGCCGGTTCCCTGTATTTATTGATCAAACAAGTGAAAAGTGATGAATGAAATAGGGCGTACTTTTATGTTTACGGCTGTTATCGGAATTGTATTTTTTACAGCCGAATATTATAATTTTTTCCGTTTTCTCCCTTACGAAAAGTGGTACATCCTTGCTTTTTTCTTTACCGTATCTCTGCTTCAACATCGGATCATGTCCTTTGGATTTCAGGAAAATAGAGAGCGATTTGTTCAGTTTTATTTAGTGACAGCCGTTTTACGCCTGATTCTCTGTGTTTTATTTGTTGGCTTCTTCCTTTATTACAAAGTCAACCGGCCCGCAGCTTTCGTCATTACCTTTTTTGTATTATATTTATTTTACACTTTTTTTGAAGTCTTAGGATTGTATCGTAACTTGCGCCGCGATTTGAAACCGTAGAGCACTAATGAAAAATATTTCGATTCGTTTATTTGTACTATTCTTATTTTTGTCGGCCTCAGTTACTTCCCGCCTTCAGGCCGAAGAACCTCATAAACACGGAGAAGAAGAAAAGTTTAACGCCGGTGAGATGATCATGCATCACGTAGCCGATGAACATCAGTGGCACTTTGCCACTATCGGTCATACGCACGTATCGCTTCCGCTGCCTATTATTATTTACGATACCAACAAAGGACTGAAGATTTTTTCGTCAAGCCGGTTTTATCACAGCGCCGACGGGACCCACGAAGGCTATACAATGGAACATGAGCATATTACTGCCGCAGACGGCGCGAAAGTATATGACTTCTCCATCACCAAAAACGTAGCTTCGCTGATTATCAGCTTTATTCTTTTATTGACTATTTTCTTTACCGTTGCCAAATCGTACAAAGAGCGTTCGGGCAAATCGCCGAAAGGACTGCAATCAGCTTTAGAGCCGATTATTGTATTTATTCGTGACGAAGTAGCTAAGAACAATATCGGAGAAAAACACTATCGTCGCTTTGTGCCTTATCTGTTGACTTTGTTTTTCTTCATCTGGATCAACAACCTGTTGGGGTTGATTCCGGGCGGTGCCAACCTCACCGGGAATATTGCCGTGACCATGACCTTAGCCTTGATTACTTTCTTCGTCGTAAATCTCAACGGAAAAGGAACCTATTGGGGGCATATTTTTGCCATGCCGGGCGTACCGAAGTGGTTATTGATCATCATGACTCCGGTAGAGATTGTGGGCGTATTCATGAAGCCGTTTTCATTGATGGTTCGTTTGTTTGCCAATATCACTGCGGGACACATTATCCTGTTAAGCTTTTTGAGTATGATTTTCATCTTTGAAAGTTTGGCAGTAAGCCCCGCTGTGGCTATTTTCTCTACCTTCATCAATTTGATTGAGTTGTTGGTAGCGGCTTTGCAAGCCTATATTTTCACGGTATTGACCGCTTCTTACATCGGCGCTGCCGTAGAAGAGCATCACCACTGATTTTCGTAAATTTCTTTTTTCATATATAACCATTACAATCATGTTGCTTAACATTTTGCTTCAGGAAGCCGCTGCAAGTGGCGCATCAATCGGATACATGGGCGCTGCTATCGGTGCAGGTTTGGCTGCTATCGGTGCAGGTTTGGGTATCGGTCGTATCGGTGGTTCAGCGATGGAAGGTATCGCTCGTCAGCCCGAAGCTTCCGGAAAAATTCAAGGTGCGATGTTGATCGTTGCGGCTTTCGTTGAAGCCGTTGCTCTCTTCGGTGCCGTTATCGCTTTGTTGGTAGTTTTGTTGAAGTAATTTCACTCACTATCAAGCCGGCAGTTGCCGATTGTTGTTTGCATTAGGCATCAGCGCATTTCGGTTCTGCTCGCAATAATTCCATTCTCCGGCTGCCGGCACTGGGCCGACCGTCGGAGAATGATTCGTAAATAGAAACTCATCAAGCTATTTCAATACCATGGAATTAGTAACCCCCCAACTTGGTCTTATATTCTGGCAATTAGTATTCTTCGGAATCTTATTTTTCCTGTTGGCTAAATTTGCTTGGAAGCCTATTCTCGGCAGTTTGCAGGAGCGTGAACACCAAATCCAAAGCGCGTTGGACTTGGCCGAAAAAACACGCGCCGATATGGCTAAAATGCAGTCTGACAACCAAAAATTGTTGGCTGAAGCTCGTGCAGAACGCGACGGCATTCTGAAAGCAGCCAAAGAAGCCGCCGATCGCATCATTGCCGAATCAAAAGATAAAGCAACCGTAGAAGGCAAACGGATCATTGAAGATGCCCGTGAAGCCATTAATAACGAGCGCGTTGCCTTGGTGGCACAAATGAGAAAAGAAATGGTGACCATTTCGCTCGACATCGCCGAAAAGGTATTGCGTAAAGAATTGAGCGATAAGGCTTCGCAGGAAAAATTGGTTGCTGATCTGGCAAAAGAAGCAAGACTTAACTAAGTGTCGAATTCAGATTGCAAAATGTCGAAGTCAAGTTATTCGACATTCTGCACTATACACTCAAAACTAAAACAATGTCTGAATCAACCGTAGCTTTACGATACGCTAAATCACTGCTTGATTTGGCACTGGAAAAAAAAGTAGTCGAAACCGTCTACCAAGACATGGTATTTTTTAAAAAAGTGGCTGACGAAAACCGCGGTTTGATGTTGGCTTTGAAAAGCCCCGTTGTTCGCCACGATAAAAAATTGGCTGTTTTGGAAGGAGTATTTAAAGAAAGAGTCAGCCCGGTTTCATACACTATTTTTAAGATCATTACCCAAAAAAATCGCGAGTCTATCATCAATAGCATCGCCGACGAATTTATTAAGCTCTACGATGATTATAAAGGCATTGTAAAAGCTTACATTACTTCTTCTATGCCTCTCACCGCCGACTTGCGTAAGCAATTTACCAAGGTGGTAGCCGATGCTACCGGTAAGAAGGTGGAACTGGAAGAAAAAGTGGACGAAAGATTGATCGGCGGCTATATTTTGAAAGTTGGCGACCGTCAGGTGGATGCTTCCATTAAGAAACAACTGAACGATTTAAAATTGAAGTTGCTCAACTAAGATATTTTTTATCTGCTTAGAGTGACAGAAGCCCTTACTGCTTTGCGGTGAGGGCTTTTTTTGTCATCTCCTACCCCCTCTCCGGAAAGGAGAAGGGGTAGAAAGGCAACTTATAAAGCGTCATAAATGGCTTCGATGGCGTCAGCCAACGCTTCGTCCTTTTCGGTGACCACGTCGCCGGCGTCGTGTGTGGAAAGCTCAAAGCGTACTTTGTTGTACACATTCGACCACCACGGATGATGATTCATTGCTTCGGCTTTTTCGGCCACTTGCGTCATAAAAGCAAAGGCTTCTTTGAAGTCCTCAAATTCATACTCGCGAACGAGTTTGTTGTTTTGTTCAATCCACATAAGTTGTCAGTTGTGAGGTGAGGAAAATCGGTGTTTGCCTGTTACAACGATATTGAATCCGAAATCGCACATGCAGCTTGAAAAAAAACGGGCGATTCGCCCGTTTTCATTTATACTTCCATGGCGTCATAGACCACTACTTTGCTCCATAAATGGGAATAATTTTTAACAAATGCCTGATGAATAGGGTGATCTTGGTAAACCTTCTGTCCGGCAGTATCATCAAAAAACATCAGTTCCGATACATCCCAACTTGTATCGACGACGTCTCTTTTTTCTGTACTTGCTAAAGTGCCTACGTGCAATTTACGAATAGTCTCAATACCGGCTAAGGTTTTTACTCCTTCCACCAATTTATCCCGGTCGGCTGCCGAACCCGGGTTTTTCAACCAAAAAAAAACGTGGTGAACCAATTGATTTTTTGGGGGAGCCGCAGCAGCGTCTGTTACAACGCCCGTACCTGCGGCGGCAGCGGCCGTGAGAAAGGTACGTCTGTTTGATTTTTTCATCGTAAATAGTAAGAATAGTGAGTTGATCCGCGATTATTCCACCGTAACAGATTTGGCTAAGTTACGAGGTTGATCTACGTTACGTCCGCGCATGACTGCAATGTAGTAGGAGAGCAGTTGCAAAGGAATTGATGACAACAGCGGCATCAGGATTTCGTGCGTTTTAGGAATTTCTATGACAAAATCCACCAAGGTGGTAATGTGCGTATCTCCTTCCGTGACAATGGCGATTACGCGGCCTTTACGCGCTTTGACTTCCTGAATATTGGATACTACCTTTTCGTAAGAACTGTCTTTGGTGGCAATGAAGACGACGGGCATATCCTCATCAATCAAAGCAATAGGGCCGTGTTTCATTTCGGCAGCCGGATAACCCTCTGCGTGAATATAGGAAATTTCTTTCAATTTCAGAGCCCCTTCCAAAGCCACGGGGAAATTGAGTCCACGACCTAAATAGATGAAATTGCGGGCGTAGGTAAAGATAAAGGCGATTTCTTTGATTTTGTCGGCGGCCTTAAGTACTTGGCCTACTTTGCGGGGAATATTTTCTAATTCGATCAGCAATTGTCGATACAGTTCTTCTGAAATCGTACCGCGTTTTTTGGCTAAAGCAATGGCCATTTGGGTAAGAACCGTGACTTGTGCCGTAAATGCTTTCGTGCTTGCAACGCCAATTTCGGGCCCGGCGTGGGTGTATGCTCCCGCGTGGGCTTCACGGGCAATGGACGAACCGACCACGTTGCAAACCCCGAAAATCGTGGCCCCCTTCGATTTGGCCAATTGAATCGCGGCCAATGTATCGGCGGTTTCTCCGGATTGCGAAATGGCAATGACAAAGTCTTTTTCGCGAATGATCGGGTTGCGGTAACGAAACTCGGAGGCATATTCTACCTCTACCGGAATGCGTGCCAATTCTTCAAAGATGTATTCGGCTACTAAGCCGGCGTGCCAAGAGGTACCGCAACCTACGATAATGATTCGCTTGGCATCGGCCAATTTATCCATGTAGCCCCGCAGGCCGCCTAATTGTAACAGCCCCTCTTCGCTGTTAACCCGCCCGCGCATACTGTCGGCAATGGAACGGGGTTGTTCAAAAATTTCTTTCAGCATAAAATGGTCATATCCGCCTTTTTCAATAGCTTCCAATTCCATTTCCAGTTTTTGCACGTAAGGAGCTTGGTATTCGTTTTCCAAGTTGACGATTGTTAATTCACCGGCACGAACCAAAGCAATTTGATGATCGTCCAAATAAATAACGTCTTTGGTGTATTCGATTATGGGAGTGGCATCTGAGGCAAAAAAGAATTCATTTTCTCCTACGCCGATCACGAGCGGGCTGCTTTTGCGGGCGGCGATCAGTTGGGTAGGGTCATCCTCTGACATCAGAACGATAGCATATGCTCCGACAACCTCCTGCAATGCCAAGCGAACGGCCTCTTCGAGTGAACAATTTACTTCTTGCTGAATATCTTCAATAAAATGCACTAACACCTCAGAATCCGTTTCTGAGCGAAATTCGTGGCCTTTTTTCAGAAGGTTCTGTTTGATGGTTGCGTAGTTTTCAATGATACCGTTGTGGATAATGGCCAGTTTTTTATGATAGGAGTAATGCGGGTGCGCATTGGCGTCGTTCGGTTCACCGTGGGTGGCCCAACGGGTATGCCCTATACCCACGGTAGCGTGCAAATCTTTGGTTTTAAGTTCGTCTTCAAGAGCCGCTACTTTTCCTTTTTTCTTATAGATAGTTAATCCTTCTCCATTAAGTAAGGCCACTCCCGCACTGTCGTACCCCCGATACTCCAGTCGTTTCAGTCCTTTTATAATAATGGGGCAGGCTTCTCGGTGACCTACGTAAGCTACGATTCCGCACATAATGCTCAATGTTTAAGGTGAGTAAGAAATCATTTCGGTTTTTTAAAAAAAATTACCAATGCTTTTCTTCCTTAGAATTTTTTTAAAAAACTTGATTTAATCCAATCAAAGTTAATGAAATTAGCGAGAAGTCAAGAAATATTACAAAAACAAAAAGTGCAGAAGATCATCTTCCGCACTTTTTGTTTTTGTAATATTTCTAATTTAAAAGCGAATAAACGCGGTTGAATCAGGTCTATTTAGTGACGGTATAAAACAGCATTAATTTGACATTGTCCCGAGTAGGATTAATGGTCAAACGGTCCGTTTTATTATTCAGAAAAGGATAATAGGCCGTAAGAGGCCGTGAATTCACCGCGTAAGATTGAACAGCATCGGCAAAACTTACGGGCATCAGCAATAAGCCCGTACTTTTCTTAAACCCAATGGAAACCGCCTGCAAATAGGTAGTAAGAATGAAATTGTAATTTCTGAACTTAGAAGAATACAGAACCACCTGTGGCAGCACATACGATTGGAACGTCGCTCCGTCAATAGGCAACAGGAGTTCGGTATCACCTTTTGAACGTAACAGCCGATTGGTCTCGTCTGTTTCGGCCATGGTAAGCCCCTTCGGTAGCCCGAAAAGCCCGCCTGCGTGGACAGGCTGGTTGGGTATAATACTTAATTCAGCACGATTGATCGCAATATTTCCGTCTTTAAATACAGAGGAAAGATAAGGAAATTCAATTTTCGTCACTACCCCAAGCGCATCCTGAATATAATTAAGGCCGCCTGTTTGTGCCGCAGAAAGCGGTTTCAAAGGCTGTATTTGACTGAGGGCGGTTCCTGACCTATCCGCTTTGACCTGATTGAATCGTTTGGAAACAAAAAATTGTCTGACCAAGGCGATGGTATCCGTGCTGTTATGCAAATATAAGTTAAGTGAAATACCGCCTGAACCGGGAGAAAAACCGATAACCATGTTGTTGCCTGAAGAGGGAACCATTGTAAACCCTTTGAGGGTTTGAATGAATTTGGCGGCTGTTGCTGTTTCAGGTTTGCCGCTCAGATCAAAAATCTGTTTTCCGAAGGAAGAAGGCAGATTAAACTTGATGGTATTATTAGTGGAAGGTGTCGGTGTAAACTTAGCAGTAGCTATAGGAGCCGACTCGTAAGCGATTGAACTGTTATTATAATACGTTTTACCCGTAAGAAGAGTGTCTGTCAGTCGGTGCAGGTTTACTTCAAAGGGTTGAAGCGTATCTCCATACAAGTAAGAATAGGCTATTTCCAGTGTCAACGAATCATATAGGTACGTATTGGTATTGATTGTGCCGTCTGAGTTAAGGTTTAAATTCAGGCTGCCTCCTGCTTCAAAAAAAGGCTGCGCTGTCACTTGGCCGAAGATGGGGTCACGATACTTTCCCGACAGCAATTGCTGGGTGTTGGAAGTACGTACCGAATCCAACAAAACGGTACTCGTACGCACGGTAAGGGTATCGGTAAATTTTACCTCTGCAATGACCTCCGGGGGAAGGCCTATCTCTTTAGGAGCTTCGCAAGCAACCAGTGTAACGGCTAAAATGGTGAGGATACTTAAGGAGGCTTTAACCGGCCAACTCGTTGTAAAGATTGTAGTAAGTATCGGTAAAATTTTCGTCTTCTTCGACCAGTTCCAATTTGCGTTCGGGCAATTCATCAAAAATTCGGTTTAAACTTTCACTAAAATCATCATCGGCTTTCACTACAGCATCGGCATAGGCACAACCGATCTTGACGAATCCTTCAAAATCAGCAGAACGCAGATGCGCCAGTGCTTCGTCGCTGACGTCCATGGCTTTGGCTTTATCCAAAATACCTTCTTCAAACTTGTAATTGAAGGCATTGTTGTAGGCAGTGAAAACACACTTGGTATCCTTAAACATCGGATCGTTTTTGTAGGTGGTTTTCAAATACAACGGAATAAGGGCAGTCATCCAATCGTTGCAATGAACGACGTCGGGAGCCCAACCCAGCTTTTTGACCGTTTCGAGTACCCCTTTACAGAAAAAGATGGCACGTTCGTCGTTGTCGTCAAAGAAGTTGTTGTCCTTATCTAAGAAAACGGACTTCCGATGAAAATAGTCTTCGTTGTCTATAAAATAAACTTGTAATTTGGCGCTCGGAATCGAAGCCACCTTAATAATCAGCGGTTTTTCATCGTCACCGACTGAAATGTTGATACCTGAAAGACGGACTACCTCATGAAGACGATTTTTACGCTCGTTGATAAGTCCAAATCGTGGCACCAATATTCGAATTTCCATGCCGCGTTCCTGCATTGCTTGAGGTAATTTTCTTACATAATCGGCTACCTCAGTGATTTGGAGAAAGGGATTTATCTCGCTGGCCACATACAAAATCCGTAGTTTACTCATAGGCTTTGGTGAAGCTTGAAGGATTGGTTTTGAAGAAAAATTTTGCAAAATTATACAAAATTTCGGCGAATTTCAACGATAATGCCCGATAATTATTTGTTATACTTTAAACCGCTTACCTTTGTTTTTTTAACTATCCTCAAAAAAACAGATGAAAACTCCTTTCGCAGAGAGTATGTTGGGCTGGGCGTCGTTGGGCTTTTTTGTTTTATGGATTCTGGAAATTCGACGTACCGAATTCAAAGACAGCTATTGGTTGATTATGCTTTGCCTGTCATGTCTTTTAGCTTTTCAATACCTGCGCCGGCGGCGCAATGCCGAACCCATGCTTTCTAAGTATGTGCCTGAAGATAAAAAACAAACAAAGCCCAAAGCCGTCATTAAACCTTCCCTAAAAAAGAAGAAGTAGGAGGTATCAATCAGGAGAGAGAAGACAGGAGTATCGTTTAGAGCAACCATAAGGTAAATAAAAAGATACCGTCGCCCAGCCAGCGGTAGCGCTCATTCATCTGTACCGATTCTCGCTTCAGAAGTTGCGTACAGATACTCATGACGGCAACGGTGACCGCCGCCCGAACGCAATAGCGGTAGGTAGTGAATATCAGTACTGCAATAGCTCCTGTCAATACCAGAGCCAACAACCAATTCAGAACTTTGCCTACGGTTTCTGTGCCCCACGCAATGGCCAATGAATAGCCTTCTTCCAAATCGAACGATTCAAACCAGGAAAAAAGTAATAAGTTCTGAAAAGCAACCAGCCCGAACAGACCCATAAATACGGTACTTTCCCAAGGTCGTTGGGGTAAAGGAATCAAAGCCGTTCCCCAAATACCGGCGGTATAAATTAAAGCTACGAAGGGTTCTTTAAAAAGCTGAAAGTTATCGGTCAACGATGTTTTGAAAACCACAAACAAATAAACTGCCACTAATAGACCTAAGCCTAACCCCAACAGCAGCACTTGAGAAGGAAGCCAAAACAGGCAGATAATACTCACAACCCCTAACCCTGCCAAAATTTTGAGCAAAACAGGCTCATAGCGCGCATGAAAGTGATGGCGCGGGGTTTGTACCGGGTCAGGCTTTCGATTATCCAACAGCCGGTCCAGCACATAGATGGCAAATACGGCAATGCCTACCAAAAGCGTAGAAGCCCAAGAAACATTACCGTGTCCGTCGGGCAGACGCAGGGCTGCAACATGGGTAATCATAGCTCCTGCCACTACGTCTAAACTTAGCCAATGGGCTCGTTTGAGATAGTAATTGGCAATAAAAGCAATGTTTTTCAGCCAAGTCATGGCGGGGAGCGGGTTAAGCTTTCGGTTGGTCTGAGCTGACCGTTTGTTTGATCTCTCGAATGCGCTCGTTGAAGTTCCAATGATGAAAATCAACATTCGGCAAGCAGGTAGCCTCTAAATAATCCATGATGGCGGGAGGATGTACGGTTCGCTTTCCGGTACGAACGTCAATGTATTTTGACGTTACCCAAAGTACATTTTTAAGTTGAGTGCGGCTATCGTCGGTCATAAAATATTCCGTCACGATAGTATCCTGATTGAAATAAATGAGGCGGGAAGTAATGCGTACCCATTCGCTGACCATTGCGGGGCGAACATAGGCAATTTGGTGCTGATACACCACCCAACTTTGGCCGAGTTCGCGGAAAAGTCGCCCGAAGTTAAACTCGTATAATTTGGCTACCTGATCTTCGCGGGCGTTGAAATAGTAATCAAAGTATTTGGCATTGTTGAGGTGTTGCAACGGGTCACAGTCCTGAAAACGGATGACCATCCGTGATTCGGGTTCTTTGGGGTATTCTTTGTGGGGGATTCGTTCAAAAAACATAAGGATCAACTTTTTTGCAAACCAACAGCCGTTTCTCGCCGTTGGAGAGGGTTGTAGCCGGCAAATATACGTCACCCCCGTCTTTTAGTTTCAGTTTTTTGCGAAGGTCGTCGGTCGTAGCCGGAAAATTTCTGATAAAAAGATTCGCTTTTCCGTCGGGTAAATACGGCATAAGCACCTTTGTATCTGCTTTGACTATAGCCAAAACCTCAAAAATACGTCCCGGAAAATCGGTTTTTACATCGTCGGAAGTATACAAATGGCTATGAGGGGCAATTTTGGCCAATTGATAGGCACCGGCTACCGACTTGAAGGCACCTGCTTTCAAAATAGCGGCATTGGGTTCGTAAAGGTAGCGTTTCGGGTTGCTGAGTGTCACAGCAGCCGCCGTTTCTTCATCACGATAAAAATCAAAGAATTGGCTCCGGCCGTCATTCTTGAAATTGACGGTTTTAATCAACGGGCTTGGTTTATAGCTTCCGGAGGCAGCTAATTCAAACAGCAGTTCTTTACACTCATTGTCGACGGCTACCACATGAACTGCTTTAATGAAAGGTAGATCAATAAGGGTTTGTCGAATATCCAGTAAAGGCGAGGCTTTGATAAGGAGTTGTTTTGTTTTTTTCAGCAAAAGCGGCAGATGTTGGATCACATCGGGTTCGCAATCTTTCAGTCCTACCACGCGGCGGTTGTCAGCAGCACGGCGGGCGGGGTCTACGTAAATCCAATCCGCTTTGTTTTCCGGTTGTTGCAAAAACTCCATTGAGTTTCCCTGAATGCAGTGAATGTTAGCAACTCTCAACACCTCAAAATTATGTTGAGCCGTTTGTACCAATTGCTCGTGCTGTTCTATGTAAGTGACCGATTCACAGCGTTGTGAAAAAAAATAAGCATCAATACCCATGCCTCCAGTGGCATCAATCAGATGGGTGCCTGCCACCAAAGAGGCTTTGTAGCGGCCTGTAAGTTCCGAGGAGCTTTGTTCGACCGATACCGCCGGAGGAAACACTAAGCGCGGCTCCGCATACCACTCGGGCAGCTTATACCGCGCTTTTTGTCTGGATTCGATCTGACCGACCAAAAACTCCTTCTCTTTTCCGTATTTGAGTAGAAGTGAGGTGGGGTTTTGCTGAAGGTGTTGTTGAATGAAAGAAATTTGTTCGTCAGATAACGTCATATTTAGCTACAACCCGCACGAGTTCGCGTTCCGATTTAAATTCTATTTTTTCCTGCTCCAGCAGGGCTTTAATGGCTATTTCCTTATCCGACAGGGCATCCAGAACCGATTTTTTACTTCGCTTTACTTTTACCATGCTCCCGTCGGCTTTCAGCAGGTAGTAGCTGTTGTCATCCTCGTAGGTATCATAGCGTACGTTGTTGCTGTAAGGGTCTTTGAAGTCAGCTTTTTTGAGGGTTTTACTGACGAGTTTTAACAATGACGTTTTTCCTTCATACAATACCAAAAAATAGACATCGCGCATGTCATATTTGGGAGTCTGCGCTTTCGGATATCGTTTGAAAGTAAAATCGGCCTTTGTGACAGGGTCGTTAATGGTAAAAGAAAGAACCTGATACGGGAACACAATCAACGAATCGCCGGAGGGACGTTTCATCAGAAGTTCTTTGGTATAGGCGTTGTACTTGAGCGGGATTTCTTTAAACACTTTTCCGTCTACAAAGGCCATTTGACCTTTTATCCATTCCGAAATAAAGAGAGGAGAGCCTTTAAATCCTTCATAGCGTGAATCGAAGGTGGAAGTCATGTAGGTGCCCATCCCCAGATTGCCGTTTACGTCACGGATGAGGCTGTTGGCATTGTCGGTTTGTGCCATTAGCCCTTGAGTCAGGCACAAAAAGCAGGCGATAAAATAATTCTTTTTCATGGTCTGAGAGATTTACTGATTTACAGTGCAATGTATATCAAACTAATTGGTTTTCAAAAGACAAAACACCGCGCCATTAAAATAGGTGCAGAAGAATAAAATTAAATTAACGAATGTCGGGACTATCAAAAGGGTGTACGAAACTTTGCAGGTATCACCTCACCCTACGTGGGCCGCCCTAAATCCCTCCGCAGCGGCGGCCGCTCCTTGCAGGAGAGGGACTTTTTTCGACTATATGCGCAGTAAAAATCTGCATTTATTCGTACACCCTATCAAAATGTGTCGTACTTGGCTACAATACGCACAAGCTCGGCATCTGTCTTGACCTCTAAATGTTGTTGGATAATAAATTCGTTTAATTCCTGTTCTTTGTCAATGAATGTTTCCGGAAGCGCTTTTTTGCTTTTTTTAATTTTGACAAGGCTGTTGTCAGCCTTGAGAATATAGTATTCGTTGGCGTCTTCGTAAGTATCATAACGGATATTGTTGCTGTAAGGGTCTTTGTAATCGGCTTTTTTAATCACTTTACTGACGAGTTTTAACAGGGTGGTTTTGCCTTCGTATAAGACTAAAAAATACGCATCCATTTCCTGCTTTTTTGGAGTTTTGGCCAATGGGTACCGTTTAAATACAAATTCACTTTGACTGACCGGGTCTTTGATAATGAAAGAACTGACCAAGTTGGAAAAAACGGCAATGGAATCGCCGGCAGGGGTTTTCATAAACAAACCTTTGGTATAAGTATTGTACTTCAGCGGAACATCTTCAAATACCCGACCGTCTGCCAAATTGATTTCTCCGTTGATCCATTCATTCATAAACAGGGGCGAACCTCTAAAACCTTCATACCGAAGGTCACGACCCGAGGGAGAGTGGCCGTCCATCCATAAGGGTTGCTTGGGAACGGGATTGGTGGTCTGAGAAAAGGTGTAGTTCAGGGTAAAAAAACAGAAGAAGATAAAGGCAAGGGCTCTCATTGCTGTTGGATTTTAAGTAGTTAAGCAAAAGTTTTTAGGTGTTGTTTTTTTTTGTAACTATTTGATAATTAAGTAATTATCTGAAATTGGTTATCGGTTATCCGTCTATCTCAATCCGTTGATGATCAATGCACTAATAACGGATAACAGATAACGAATAACAGAAAGTAGTTGTGATTGGGTACTTAACAGATAATGATTGACATGTGCTTTTCACATAATTAGAGGGCGATGTTAATGAAAGCAAATTTACTTTCAAAAACTGCTGAAATAAATGCCAAATTAGAGAGAGGCTCGCAAAGTCAGATAGAATGGTACTTCAATGTGCTCTTTGGTGTTTTCCAAAATCAATTGGGCCGTTTGTTTTCCCATCAACTGAAAATCGGTTGAAATGGTGGTAATGCCGTCCAAAATGATTTTTTTCAGCGGGGTTTCATTGTAAGAAATGATACCTACTTGCCGACCCACTTTCAGTTGGGAGGCCAATACTTTTTCTACCAAGGAGATCAGGTCATTTTCGGTAATGCTGATATAGACTTCACCTTCCTCGATTTCTTCTTCCGACAGTCTGTGAATTACCTCAAAATCAAAAGAGTATTGATGGCAAAACAGCGATAGCCCTTCCAAGATTTCTTTGGGATGATGAGATTCCTGCGGAAAAATGATTTTTATCTTGCGGTATTTAGACAGCACTTCCAACGCCGACTCCAATGCTTTGTAAATGTCTGACTCAAAGTTTTGGCACACGGAGCCGTATTTGCCTTTAATCCCCGGAATCGGTTTGTCTACTACGATTACTTTTTCGCGCGGTATCACAGCATTGATCACCTCATGCGCTTTTTCACCTCCTTCCGTGAAGTGCGGTATGATCACATAGTGCGTATAGTCGTGGCTGTTGTTTTGGAGAAGCTTTTTGAAATAATTGAAATCGTTGTTATAAATGTAAAAATCAATCGTAACGCGCTCCCCTAAGGAAGCAACCAGAGCGTCGTAAATGATTTTTTTGTGAGCATTTAATTTGTTGACCAGCAGGAAAATTTTCGGATGCGGGTGGATGACCGTACTTTTTATAAAATATCCCTTACCCGGAACTGAGTCCAACATTCCTATCTTTTTGAGATACTTATAGCCTTTTTCGGCGGTATCTCTCGAAATGTCCGATTCAAAACTCAGTTCATTGATCGACGGCAGGATCTCGTCTTTCTCCAATTCTCCTTTGCTGATCGCCGTTAAGATCGAGTTCGCTACTTGCAGGTATTTGGGAGTAGCCGAATAGCAATCGACGGAAATCAGTTCGGTTAACGGTCTTTTTTTCATGGCGTTGTTACGTTGTTCAGCCAACCGGCATAATCACCGGCGATGGTGGTGTTTTGAAGGTTGGGTTCAAAATACGTTTTATCGCGGCGGAGTTGTGCGATGGCTTCGATGTCGGCCCAAAGCCCGCTTTCCAAGCCGGACAAATAGGCGGCCCCCAAAGCTGAAACATCTGCAATACCGATATTAACTACGGGTTTGGCCAAAAGGTCGGCTAAAAACTGTAATATAAAACCGTTGGAAGTCATTCCGCCGTCTGCCATCAACTCTTTCAGCTCAATAGCTGTATCAGCTTCCATGGCCGCAATGATGTCTTTGATCTGATAAGGAATGGATTCCAACGCGGCCCGGACGATATGATTTTTTGAACTCCCGAACGTCAACCCCGTAATAGATGCTTTTCGCTTCATATTCCAGTGAGGGGCCCCCAAACCACTGAAGGCAGGTACTAAATAGACACCGCCGTTGCTTTCGACCGCCCGCGCCATGGCTTCTGTTTCGCGACTGTCGTTAAAAAGCCCTAACTCGTTTTTCAGCCACTCGACAGTAGCGCCGCACGTAACAATAACGCCTTCTAAGGCAAAATCTACTCGTCCCTCCTTACTCCAGCAGATGGTGGATACCATGCCTTTGGCCGACGATTTTCGTTCCGCTCCCACATTCATCAGGATCGAGCAACCCGTCCCTAAGGTGGCTTTGGCAGTGCCGGACGAAAAGCACCCTTCGCCGAAAGCCGCCGCGTGACTGTCGCCGATCATGGCCGTAATCGGAAGGGGAGACGCGAAAATCCCCTCAAAATCAGATTCGCCGAAGTAAAAAGCCGAGGGCTTGGCTTGGGGTAAATGGAGAGGAGCCAAGCCAAAAAGCGCCATCAGTTCCCGGTCCCAATCTAAAGTATCAAGATTGAAAAATAAGGTGCGCGAAGCATTGGTATAGTCCGTATAATATTCTTTTCCCTGTGTGAGTTTGAAAAGCAGCCAAGTATCTACCGTTCCGAAGAAAGCACCGCCTTCCTGAAGGGCTTTATGGACGGCAGGTACATTTTCATTAAGCCACATCAGTTTGGTGCCTGAAAAATAAGGATCAATCACCAATCCGGTTTTGTCATTAATGATTTGTTCTAAGCCTTTATTTTTCAAAGTTTCACAGACCGAAACCGAACGCTTGCATTGCCAAATGACCGCATTGTGCAGCGGCATTCCGTTTTCATCCCATACCACAAACGTCTCCCGTTGATTGGAAATACCGCAGGAGCGAATGTCTTTGGTGTCATGTCCCTTTGCGGTAAACTCACTGATACAAGCGGTTACAGAGGCCAGAACATTTTGATAGATTCCTTCGGGGTCTTGTTCGGCAAAGCCCTCATTGAAATAATGCGTTTTCAAAGGCTCGGAAGCACGGGCAATAACTTTTCCCAAATGATCAAAAACAATGGTTTTGGTACTGCTTGTGCCTTGGTCTATGGAGAGAACAAACATGAGTGGTAAATGATAAACGGTGAGTGGTGAATGTTTTAAATTTATCGTTCACTACTGTTAATGTTAAGGTTTTTCTTTTTGGTTATGATTGACTTAGGGCTCTTTATGATTTTACTTGCAAAGTTCAACCTCACCCCACCCTCTCCTTTCTGGAGAGGGCTTTAAATCCCCTTCTCTAGAAAGGAGAAGGGTTAGGGATGAGGTTGAATTGCCAGAGTGCAAGTAACTTCATAAAGTACCCTTAGTAATGATTTTCAATATTTCTTCCGCATCGTTATCAATGGACAAATATTCATTAAGTACCCAATCACAACTACTTTCTGTTATTCGTTATCTGTTATCCGTTATTAGTGTATTGATAATCAACGGATTGAGTATAGACACATAACTGATAACTAATTTCAGATAACTACTTATCATTCAAATAGTCAGTTGCTTTTAATACTTCCAGCCCATATGGGGCCTCGCAAATTTCTTTTTGAGCAATACTCAACTTATGTATGAAATCTAATCCACTTTCTGTCATGGAAGCTTCATGTACCATAGCTCCCGGGTTTGTTCCTGAACGCAGCAATTGTTTACTTAAAATAAACTTCTTTTTTCAGTATTCAGATATTGGAAAAGCCTTACAATGCGAATGGAAAACTCAAGCGTTTTCTTTGCAAGGATGTTGGAATGGTTCATAAAGTTTATCACTTACCATTAACCATTTAACTCTTACCGCTTCTGCGGTCTATGATTACCGCCATGAGTATTACAAATCCTTTGACGACCTGCTGCCAAAAAGGAGATACGTTCAGTAAGACCAA
The DNA here is from genome assembly GCA_046329125.1 of Spirosomataceae bacterium. Classification (GTDB taxonomy): domain Bacteria; phylum Bacteroidota; class Bacteroidia; order Cytophagales; family Spirosomataceae; genus Runella. Next base: position 70,274 of record JAXLVD010000023.1, read on the forward strand.
GCCATTGTTCAAAACGCCGATGATGATGGCTCCCAGTACAGTGCCCCAAATACTTCCTTTTCCGCCCGATAGGGAAGTGCCGCCGATGACCACTGCTGCGATCGAGTCCAGCTCATATCCGGTGCCGGCATTGGGTTGAGCCGAATCCAATCTCGACGTAACCATCAGTCCGCCTACGGCTGCCAAAACACCGGCAATGGTATAGACGATTATTTTGACTTTGGTAATGTTAATACCCGACAGTAAAGAAGCGTTTTCGTTGCCACCGATGGCATAAATGTAACGTCCCAATTTTGTTTTATCTGAAATCAAAATAGCCACAGCTACCACTACTGCACTTATCCAAACAGGTACGGGAACGCCTATAAACCAACCTGTTCCTAAATAAGCAAATTGCTCTCCCAAACCGCTGATAGGGAAGCCTTTTGTCCAGAGCATGGTCAATCCTCTGGCTACCGTAAGCATGGCCAGAGTGGCCACAAACGGAGGTACTTTAAATCGGGTAATAACAAAGCCGTTGAAAAAACCAAGCAAAGCGCCCGTTACTATGCCGGCTAACACCGCTCCTAACAAGGTAAAACCAATGTATAGATTTTGAGAAGGTAATTCAATGCCCATTTTGTACAAGCCCGCGGTAACAGCACCACACAAGGCCAATACCGAGCCCACGGATAAATCAATCCCTGCCATTAATACCACTAAGGTCATACCTACGGATATGCAGATGTTTACGGAGATTTGACGGAGGACATTCCAGAAATTGGAAATAGTGAAAAATTTGTCGGAAAGAAATCCGATAATCAGGCACAAAATCAATAAAGCAATCAGTGGCTGAAGTTTTGTCAGTAGTTTCTTTTGTGAATCAAGGGTGGTTTGCATCTCTATAATTGGAATGACGAGTTTTGGAGCGGTCCGCCGCCGCGGTGACGAACGACGAATCATTTATTTGTGGAAATAGCCGCCTTTAGCAAACGGTCTTCTGTGGCTTTGTTGATTTCAGTTTCAAGTGTAAGTTGACCTTCGGCCAAGACCAGCACTCGGTCAGAAACGGCGAAGATTTCGGGTAATTCGGACGAAACCATGATGATGCCTAAGCCCGACGACGCCAATTGAAGAATGAGCTTGTATATCTCACTTTTGGCGTGTACGTCAATGCCGCGGGTGGGTTCGTCAAGCAACAGAATTTTAGGGTGCGTGGCAAGCCATTTTCCCAAAATAGCTTTTTGCTGATTTCCGCCGCTCAATTGTTTAATCAATTGGCCGGAAGAAGTTGTTTTGATGCCGAGTTCCCGAATGTACTTGGCGGCCAGATCGGCTTCGGCTTTGGTATTCAGGAATCCGTTTTTTTCTACCTGTTCGCCCAAAGACGCCAAACTGATGTTTTGCCTGACATTCATACCCGGTACAATACCGTTCCTTTTTCGGTCTTCCGGGACTAATGCCAACCCCGCTTTGACGGCTTCCACGGGCGATGCAATCCTTATGGATTTACCTTCGATATTGACCATTCCCGCCGTTAATTGCGGATATAAGCCGAAAATAGTCTCCAGTAATTCGGTACGCCCTGCACCCATCAGTCCGAAAATTCCCAGTACTTCGCCTTGCAGAAGAGAAAAAGATACGTCAGCGAAAACAAAATCAGGACGGTTGGTGCTTCGTTTCAGCGAAAGGTTACGGACGGAAAGCAGTTGTTTAGGATTAGCCGGGGAGGCTTCTTTTTTATGAATAAAGATCTCGCGACCCACCATTTTCTGAATAAGCGCGTCGTGCGTCATGCCTTTCATTTCGCCCGATTCGATGGATTTTCCGTCTCGCAACACAATGTAACGGTCAGCAATTCTGAACAACTCATCCAATTTATGCGAGATGTAGGCAATGGTTTTGTTTTCTCGCTTCAGTTCATTAATAATGACAAAGAGGGTTTCCACTTCCTGATCGGTAATGGCGGAAGTCGGCTCGTCCATGATGATGACAGCGGGGTTAAGCAACAGGGCTTTGGCTATTTCTACCAACTGCTGCTGACCTACTTTCAACTCATTGATTTTTGTCTCGGGTGTAACGTTGAGTTTTAATTTTTCGAGCAACTGTACCGTTTTCAGACGCATTTGCTTCTTATCCAGCGTACCGAAAACAGTTTCAATTTCCTGTCCCAAAAAGATATTCTCCGTGATGCTCAGGTAGGGAATCAAATTGAGTTCCTGATGAATGATGGCAATGCCGGCGTTTTGTGCGTCGCGAGTTCCTGAAAAACGAACAACTTGCCCATTGAGGGAAATTTGTCCTTCATAGTCTCGGTACACTCCCGACAAAATCTTCATCAGCGTAGATTTGCCCGCACCGTTTTCCCCCAAAATAGCATTTACTTTGCCGGCGTGCAGTTCGAGGCAAACATTGTCCAGCGCCGTTACGCCGGAGAATTTCTTCGTTATGTTTTCGGCAATCAGCACTTTTTTCGTTAATCGTTATTGGTTAACTGTTTATCGTATTTTTGCGGCAACCCCACCCTAAATCCCTCGGCAGCGGCCGACCGTCCCTGTAGGGAGGGACTTTTTTAGCCCTCTTTCCCTCAGAGGGGCCGCGGCGGCGGACCGCAAGGGCTGGGGATAGGGGTTATTTAATCACCTGTATCGTAGCAGGAATGACTTCGATGTTCTTAAGATTCAGCCGTTCTATATTTAATTCAATGGCTCCTGAGAATTGAAGTTTGTCACCTGCTTTGGCCTTTGCTTTAAAAGGCGCAGCCACCTTGTTTCGGATGATTTTGTTCAACTCCGACGAAACATTATTGATGTCGGCAGTTTTGGTGAATTTGGTAATGTCAAATTGCCCCGATGCATCGCGCAGGGCATTGCCATATATAAACTCCGTGGCCAAAATAAGTTGGTTTTTCGGGGTTTGGACAGCTACTTCATTTTCGCGGATTTCCGTAATTTGCCCCTGACCTTTTACCAAAAAATACCGAATATTGCCCACTGCCGTTGCGTGCGAATAGATAGCAAAGGCTTTGTTTTTGTCGGCGGTCAACAGGGTGACCAATGCATCAATGTCCGGGGCGCTTTCCAACTGGGGCGAAAGTTGTTTTGCCAAAAAGTTTTCGGCAAAAGCCGCGGCATTAAACTTGCCCGAAGCCTCCGCTTTCACTTCATCCAATTTTCTGAAATACACCGAATTATAAGCCAATAGCAGCACTACTACACTCCCGAAGCCGTACTTGAACCATTGCAGGGATTTATTCTTCTTTTTTTCCAAAGGCGGCATAGTCTTCAATGTTGTTTTTGGTGACCAACTCCACCGCAACGGGCAGTTTTTGGGCAAATTCTTTTTTGCCTTTTAAGTATTCATCGGCATAGATGGCGGCGGTTTGGGCCATTACTTTAGGAAACTGCATCCCCGTAGCCACAATTTTACCGTCTTTAATGGCGGTAATCACATCGTCGGCTCCGTCAAAACCGAAGACTTTTACTTTGTCGGCTTTGCCGGCGGCAGCCAAAGCCTGATAAGCACCCATCGCCATGGCATCGTTGCCGCAAAATACGGCGTCAATGGAGGGATGCGCCTGCATGATGGACTCCATGACGTCCATTGCCTTATTTCGGTCAAAATCAGCACTTTGCTGCGCGACCATCTTCAGCCCTTTATAATTGTCAACAACGCTGTGAAAACCCTGCGACCGCGCCCAGGTATTGTTGTCGCCCACAAGACCGAGCAATTCTACGTAAGTCCCTTTTTTGTTGGTTTGTTTTACAAAATACTTGGCTAATTCGACGCAGCCCGAATAGCTGTCGGACAGGATTTGGGAGGTAGCGGCATCAGAAGCATTAATCTCGCGGTCCATGCAAAAAACGGGTACACCGGCGGCTTTGGCTTTGCGCACGTTTACTACCGAACCCTCGGCATCGGTCGGGTTAAAAAGAATGGCATTATAGCCCGACACCAACGCATTTTCAAAGTGGTCAGACTCCAAAGCCGTGTTGTTTTGTGAATCGAATATTTTGGATTCATACCCCAATTCTTTGGCTTTAGCGGCAGCATTGTCGGCCAAAAAGACAAACCAAGGGTTATTGAGGGTCGAAATAATGATGGCCATCTTCTTAGGCGTATCTGCCGTTTTTTTGTCAGAACAGCCTAAGAGAAACAATAAACATACAAAAAAGCCCCCTAACCCTGCGAGGGTCCGACCGCGCGGCGGACCGCCCCAATGGGGGAATGTTCGTCGTTGGGGTGCATTTAAAACGCTCATTTTCATAAGCCCTTCTCCTAAAAGGGAAAGGGTTGGGATGGGGTCGAATCGTCGTTTATAGCTCATTTCCCTAAAAATTTATAGCGTTGGCAATACAGTTACAATGACCCGTTGGTAGCGAGTCAGGGCAGGGATTCCGTTGTCGGTGACGGCCAATACCACATGAAGGGTTTCGGGTTGGGTCACTTTGGGAGCCGTAAACCATGCCCGTTCTTTGGTACTGTCCATAATTTTGATACCGTTTTTGTTGCCATACGTCCCCGGTTCGGCGTAATACATCCAATCGTAACGCAAAGAATTCCCGTCAGGGTCCATAGAGCCTTTGGCGCTGAGGTTTACTTTCTCCTCGCTTTTGACCTGAAGGGTGTTCGTATGTGCCAATTTCGCCATCGGCGGATGGTTGGCTTCTTTGTACGGTTTTACGCACCAGTCCATTCGGGCAGCAAAGTCGTTTTGGTAGGCTCCGCGCCACCGCCATATTGTGGCCTGATTGCCCGTATGATACACGCTGTCGGCTCCCATCACTTCATCCACGGCATCGGCCCAAATCGGCCGGGTTTCGGGTTCGTAAAACCATTTTTGGGTGCGGGGCGTGTACCATTCATAGCGTCCGCCCCAACTGCCGTAATCGGGGTGTTCGGTATCGCCGAGGCCATTGTTGATCAGGTACAAAAAGGTTGGCGTATCGCCTTCCATTAAAAACTTAACCGCCGGATATTCTTCGCCCAAGGGCCCGTGATTTTTGCGAATGTGCTGTTCCAACCAAGGGTTATCTACGATACTGAAATTGCCTCCCGAAAAACGTCCGTGGAATTTATCGCCGCTGATACCCGACCAAGTGGAGTAGTGATAGGCGCCGTTGGCATGAAATCCCGGGCTGACAATATAAAACAGGTTGGGGAAATTTTTCCGGATCCACGGACCGGTATCGTCTTGGTCCGAAATCGTGTAAACGCGCAATTTTGCCACGAATTTCGCCACGGCTTCGGGCGAGCGGGTCATTTTTACTTTCCAAAGGGCTTGCGCCAAACAATTAGCCCCGCCCCAAACAGGTATCCACATCGGACGCGGATCAGCCTTATCTGCTTGGCGGATAATCCATTCAGAGCCTTCAGAATCTTTGCCCGGCCCGATAGCGACCATGCCATAGTTGGGCAGTCCTGATTTAATGATACTCAACAAATAGGCCGTTTCGGGGTAGCCTTTTTCGTGCAAAAGAAGGTTGTTTCTTACTTTATCGTAGGCATTGACAATTTTTCGGATGCTTTCCGGGGCAACGCGCTCTCGTTGGTGAATAGAGGTGGTAGCAATAATCCCTTCTACGTCCCACTGATTGCAATAAGTCAGAAACCGCACCATCGATTGGGTGTCATCGGGTTCATTTTCAATATCGGTGAGTACCAACACGCGCTTCTTTTCGGAAGGGTCCTGTTGAGCTTGTAATTGTAAAGTAACAGAAAGTGCAAGGATTGAAAAAAAGAATGAAATTTTGGCGATTTTTGCGTTCAACCTCATCCCCAGCCCTTCTCCTTTCCGGAGAAGGGAGCAAATCAAGTCCCTCGCCTGAAGGACGGGGCCGCCCGTGCGGAGGGATTTAGGGTGAGGTTGAATGTCGAAATCGTTACATAATGGGAATAGTTTCATGATGGCTTGAAAAGTAGGTTTAGGGTTATTAGGAAACTATCCAAGCAATTGTAACACTTTAGCAGTAATTCCCTGTTCAGAAATCCCGTAGTGGTTGAAAATCTCTGTTTGCGAGCCGGTGACGGTGTATTCATCGGGGATTCCCATGATATCAAAAGGCTTGTTGTACCGGTTTTTCAGCAACCGGGAGGCGCAGGCTTCGCCCAAACCGCCGTAAACGCTGTGTTCTTCTACGGTAAGGATGGCTTTGCAATCGGCGGCGGTCTGTGCCAGCAAATCGTAATCCAACGGCTTGATGGTGTGCATACTGATAACCGTAGCAGCAATGCTGAAATCTTCTTCCAGTTTTCGGGCGGCTTCCAAGGCCGGGTAAACTGTTTCGCCGGTGGCGATGATGGCAATGTCGCGGCCTGTTTTGATGGTTCTTCCTTTGCCGAATACAAACGGCTCGGAGTTGATTTCCTCCAGTAAAGGCATTACTTTTTTGCCGAAACGCAGATAAACGGGAACCTCCAGATAGGCCGCCTGCTTGATGGCTTCGGCCGTTTCAAAATTATCGGCAGGGGCAGCGACGATGATATTATTGATGGCTCTCAACACGGCAAAATCGTGCAAACTGTGGTGGGTGGAGCCTAATGCCCCGTAACTGACTCCGGCACTGATGCCTACCAAAGTAACCGGATTGTTGGAATAGGCCACGTCGTTTTTGATTTGTTCCAACGCCCGAGCGGTTAAGAAACAGGCGGGTGAAACGGCAAAAACGTGCTTCCCCGCAGAGGCTAATCCTGCCGCCATACCGACGAGATTTTGCTCGGCAATGCCTACTTCCACGATCTGAGCCGGGTATTTTTTACCGAAAGGCACCAATTTCCCTGAACCGCGCGAGTCGCTGGTGACGACTACAATATTGCGATCAGTAGCAGCCAACTCCTGTAACGTTTCCGAAAACGCTTCCAGGTTGGCAGTCCCCGTCCCCCCAATGGGGGCTTTTAGTAGTTCATTACCCATTTTATTTTAAGTGGTAAGCCACTGTTATCCGTTAATTTTTATTCGTTAAACAGCTGATAAACAACCAATTAATACAGTTTAATTTTAAATTCCCCCATTGGGGGTCAGGGGGCTGTGCTTAGTTCTTCCATGGCCATGGCGTATTGTTCTTTGGTCGGAACACCGTGGTGCCATTTCAATTCATTTTCCATGAAACTCACCCCTTTTCCTTTTACTGTATGCGCGATGATGACACTCGGTTTCCCTTTTTCAAACGGTAAAGCGGCAAAGGCATCTCTTAAGGCCTGAATATCATGCCCGTCTATGTGACGAACAGCCCAACCGAAACTTTCAAATTTCTTATCTAACGGCTCTGTATTACAAACGTCCTTAGTAGGTGCGGTGATTTGCAACCCGTTCAGATCCACAATGGCGCAGAGGTTGTCCAATTTATAATGGGCGGCCGAAAGGGCTGCTTCCCAATTGGAGCCTTCGGGGAGTTCGCCGTCGCCCAGAAGCGTAAAGACCCGGTACGATAAATTGTCCATTTTGGCGGCCAACGCCGTACCCGCGCTGATGGGCAAACCATGACCCAAGGCACCGGTATTCTGCTCTACTCCTTTGACTTTACGAGTCGGGTGACCGATGTAATGGGATTTGTATTGGCAAAGGGTTTCTAAATCTGATTCGGGGAAAAAACCTTTATCCGCCAAAACTACGTACAACGCTTCTACACAGTGCCCCTTGCTCTGAATATATCGGTCGCGGTCGGGAGAGGTAAACGTCTCCGGAGTTACGTTCAATACGTCGTTGTACAATACATTCAGAATATCAAGGCAGGACAGCGAACCGCCCGTATGTCCCGCTTTGGCCTTAAAAATGTATTGAAGGATTTTTTTTCGGTATTCCGCTGATTTAAGTGATAAGTGATGAGCGGTGAGTGATGAAACTTTCTCTGCTTTCATATATTATCGCCTTTGAGATTTTTCTTTTTTGTAAGTATTGAACATCTAACCATTTTCATGATCTCTTCTGAGTCTTTGTAGAGAGAATCGTGCTCAGCAAGAGTGATATAGTCTGTTTTTTGCAAAATTTCTAACCAATACTGAGTTTCACCAAGCTCTTTTTGAGCAATTCCCATTTTATGAATAAAATCCGCTCCTGATTCAGCATTGGCAGCTTCTCTAACCATAGCTCCCGGATTGGTGCCGCATTTGAGAATTTGTTTACTTAACACATATTCATTTTTCTGTGATGTCAAGTATTGGTAAAGTCGGATCACTCTAATGGCAAAATCAGTTGACTTTATTCTTAAAGGGCTTTCCATCAATATTTGTTGGTTTTGAAATAGCTCGCTCTGTCAACACTCTTCACTTATCACTTATCTCTAAATATGTTGATACACTTCCCAGCCCATGTAATTTTCAAGGGCTTCTTTTAAAATGTCAGCAGTTTTTGAGGCATTCATCACCACGTGGTGCTCAAAGCCGTTGCGACAAACGTATTTCATGAGTCCTTGTAAGTCAGGGATTTTAGCGACAGCGCGGTTGCCGAAGGTTTTCAATTCATCGTCGGTCAACATGCCTTCACCAATATAGGCTTTGATAATACCCTTAGGGTCGTCGGTGCTGATTCTACCGTACGTCAGCGGCATGGCCGGCGTACGACCATCCAATGCTCCGTAGGTGTTTTCCACCCCAACCGTAGTTCCTAAAATGGGGGCATTACTTATTTGAATATCCGGTAAAAACGATTTGGCCCAGTTGCCGCAGTGGAAAAGCACACACTTGTTTTCATCCTCGGCGTAGTTGTTGTTCCAATCCACCAAGGCACTGGGTGAGCCGGAGGCCAATTGCATGGCGTACATACTCAACGTACCCGTCACATCTACCTCACAGGCACTGGGCAGCATGTTTTCGCTCATAATACTCATGCTCGTACACACATTGCAGCCGTAGTTTTGCTGCAAACTCGTCCAACACTGAATGGCCGTCGCATCCAAAGCGTTTTCTTCCATGATTTCCTTCAGCACCACGTCCAATTTTGCGATTTGGAGCATCGCCTCGTTGGGCGTTTTGCCCTTGGGGGCATACGCATTGATGGACTCTATGTGTTGTTTCACTTGAGTACTGTCGGCCGTTAGTTTGTTGGCCCTGCCCAAGATTTCTGAAAGGTCGAAAGTAGTGACCGTGATACCGTTTCTTTGTAAGATTTTTTCGGAATAACGCACCGTATTGAACGCGCCCGGTCGAGCGCCGATCGCTCCGATACGTACATTTTTCAAGCCTTTCACCACCCGACACACCGCCACAAAATCCAGTAAATCTTTTTGGAACTCAACCGACGACGGCAGGCTGACGTGTTGAGAGGTTAGCGAATATTTGATGCCGTATTGGTACAGATTATTACAGACAGAGATCTTTCCGCACCAGGAATCACGGCGATTGACCACGTTCATTTTAGGCAATTCATCGGGATAAGCCTGAATGAGAACGGGTACGTTCAGACCGGCCAGTTTGAGCGTATCGGCTACTCCTTTTTCATCGCCGAAATTGGGTAAAAGTACCAAGATACCCATTATGTCTTCGCGATGCGCCTTGAATAATTCGGCGCATTTTTGAGCCTCTTTGAAGGTTTCTACTCCTCCCAGTTTGGTAGTGTTGCTGTCTAAAAGGATAGGAGTGAGCTTCAATTTTGCAAAAACATCAATGATTTCGATTCTTGCTTTCTCGACCAAACTATCAGGAAAAAAGTCCCTGTTTCCGATGATGATTCCAATACTTGCCATATTCCGTTTTTCTATAATTTCCGTTTTGTATAAATGATGACGCTATTTGGCGATAATCACTTCAATGTCGTTTTGCTTAAACAGTTGTAAGTGAGCGTCTTCGATGCCGGTGTCAGTGATCAGGTAATTGATGAGTGACAACGCTCCGAGGCTGGCAAAAGCGCTTTTGCCGACCTTGGTAGAATCAGCGACTAAGTACGTGGTTTCGGCGGCGTCTATCATGGCTTTTTTTACTACCAAATCGCTGATACTCGGGTAGGTAAGACCTGCTTTCAGTGAAATACCGGCCGTGGCCAAAAACAGCTTCTGCACATGGATGCCTTTGAAAAAATCGGCGGCTTTTTGTCCCGTCAGCGATAGGGTAGGGGGTTTGAATTCTCCGCCCGTCAGGATCACTTCGATGTTTTGCTCCGCGCCCAGCATCAGGCCGATGTTCATGGCATTGGTGATGACTGTCAGTCGGCGATTTCCTTTGAGTTTCTTGGCGATTTCGGTGGTGGTGCTTCCCGAATCCAGAATGATGGTATCACCGTTATCTATATAGTCCAAACAGGCAGCGGCAATGATTTCCTTCTTATCCATGTTTTCCCGGTGAACTAATGAAAAAGAATTTACCTGTTCTTTGATGCTTTTCAGGTAAGCACCTCCGTGTTCTCTGACCAAAATGCCTTCTTTCTCCAATTTCTCCAAATCCTGCCGAATCGTTACTTCGGTTACTTTAAACAATTGAGCTAAATCTGCCACTTTGGCCGACCCGTCTTCGTACAACAACTCTAATATTTTTTCTCTTCTTTGGTTGGGAAGCATACATTTTTCTTTTTTAGGGTTTTGAAAAGCGATCTCTCTTCAAAGAAAAGAAATAATAAGAAAACAAAAAAGAGCTATCCGTTTCAGTTATCGAAGCCACTCCGGTAAGAGAAGCGTTTGGCGGGGCCTTACCCCTAATTTCACGTTGGCTAAAGAGCCGTTGTGTTTTCCCTTTCAGCGGTGTGCTTAACTTATTCCCGCAAAAACAAAAAAAGAGTGCTTTACGTTAATTGTCGTTTAGTTACGAATTTTGTTTAATTGTTTGACAAATGAAAATAAAAGAAATTAAACAAAAAAATATTTTCTTTTTTTTCTTAGTTTTTACCCCTAAGGATGCCAAGCGGGTTTTCGAACTTTGGCAAAAGAAACCACGGCTTCTTTTACCAAAAAGCCTGTTTTTCAGTGAGTAATTGCCTTTTGGCGGCGATAAGCGTGAAGAAAAATAAAGCCGTTTTGTGAAAATTGCTTTTCGTTTCGTTTTGAATTCAGGACGGCTCAGGACGGCTGCCTTGCTTACATTCTTTATATTTGTTTCACTATTCGGCGATTTTTTGGTAAAAATCCGTAAATTTTAACGTTAGACCCATTTCTCATGCAAGCTGTTTCCTCTTGGAAGGATTTTAAGACATACCGGTTTCGTTTTCTTTATTTTGCTTTTATTTTGTTTTTATCAGGCCTTAACGCTTCCAAAGCAGCTGATCTGTAAAATACAGACTGACTCAAAAGACAGTTGGTAAGGAGTACAAACCAAATATCGCCCGTAAACTTAAACCAAACGGCTGCTGCTGATTTTCAACGCGATCAAACAACCCGCCGGTATCAATTATTCAAAATGCAGGATATTATCTCCTTATTTTAATGGAACGAATTACAGCTACCTACTATATTGAAACGCCGTTCAGCGTTGAAAAAGCGGCAAAAGTGCTTGCGGGAGAACAATCCAGCGGCACATTTGTGGCTGTTCCCGGCGAAAGTGAAGCTCTCAAACAACGTTTTGCGGCCGGAATAGAAGCTATCTGTGAGTTGGAAACAGTGACGCAACCTGCCCTTCCGGGGGCGGAGGGATATGCCTGTTACCATCGCGCTGAAATAAAAGTATCGTGGTCTGTCGAAAACTTCGGTCATAATTTGCCCGTGATGATTTCTACCTTGCAGGGCAACTTATACGAACTTTCTCAATTTACCGGCCTTAAGCTCATGGACATACACTTTCCGGCTTCGTTTGTGAAATCTTTTTCCGGACCGAAATTCGGAATAACAGGCTGTCGAGAACTTACCGGGGTGTATGACCGTCCGCTGATCGGCACCATCATCAAGCCCAGTATCGGTCTTTCGGTGCAGGATACTGCGGCACTGGTAAAAACCTTGGCAGAAGCCGGGATTGATTTTATCAAAGACGACGAGTTACAGTCTTCTTCGGCCAATTCGCCATTTGAACAACGGGTAGATGCGGTGATGGGGGTGATCAACCGGCAGGCCGATGCTTCGGGAAAAAAGGTGATGTATGCTTTCAATCTCAGCGGCGAGACCGATGATATGCTTCGCCGCTATGAATATTTGGTCAACGCCGGCGGCACTTGTGCTATGGTGAGCATAAACACCGTAGGGTTGGCAGGAGCTAAGAAAATTTGTGATCAGGGAGTTTTGCCGATTCACGGACACCGCAACGGTTGGGGCATGATGACGCGGCATCCGTTATTGGGAATTGATTTTATAGCTTATCAGAAACTGTGGCGATTGGTGGGTGTGGATCAATTGCACGTCAACGGTATTCAAAATAAATTTTGGGAAAGCGACGATTCTGTGGTGCGTTCCATCGAAGCCTGTCGTCGGCCTTTAGCGGGAGGTTATGAAGTGTTGCCGGTTGTCTCTTCGGGGCAATGGGGAGGGCAGGCTCCCGAAACCTATCGGCGTACCCAAACCGTAGATCTGTTGTACATGGCCGGGGGCGGTATTATGGCTCACCCGAATGGGCCGACAGGGGGGGTTATTGCCTTAAATCAGGCTTGGGAAGCGGCCGTTAAAGGGTGGTCTGTGGAAGAAGCGGCGCAATTTTATCCTGAATTTGCCAAGTCGGTAGCTAAATTCGGGAAGGCGCTTACTTTAATTTCTACTTGAATCGGCTGCCTATGAGTTCACAGACCTCTTCCTTACTGCTTGCTTTTTACGGGGATGATTTCACGGGCTCTACCGACGCCTTAGAATGTATGAGTCGGGCAGGAGCACGTACGGTGTTGTTTATTGAACCGCCCGCACCGGAACAAATCGCTGCTTATGAGGGGGTTCAGGCAATCGGTGTAGCAGGCTTTTCGAGATCCCTTTCGCCCGAGGCTATGGAAGTATGCCTTCGTCCCGCTTTCGAAGCGTTAAAGGCACTGCAACCTCGGCATGTGCATTATAAAGTTTGTTCCACTTTCGACTCTTCTCCCGAAATCGGAAGCATCGGAAAAGCAATGGAAATCGGGGCAGAGGTATTTGATTCTGCTTGGATCCCGTTGTTGGTAGCAGCACCTGCCTTGGGACGTTATTGTGCCTTTGGTAATCTGTTTGCCCGCATGGGTATCGGCAGTCAGGGACAGATCCACCGTCTCGACCGACATCCTTCCATGCGGGTACACCCAATCACGCCCGCGACAGAAAGTGACCTGCGATTGCATTTAGCCAAACAAACGTCCCGAAAAACGGGATTGGTGGATTTGCTGCAACTGGCGCAGCCGGAGGTTGACCGGACTTTGCAACGGCTTGTCAAAGAAGGTTTTGAGACGATCTTGATGGATGCGCTTTACGAAGAACAAATGCCGAAAATCGGTGAATTGATTGACAATAGTACCACCGGGGAAAAGCCCTTGTTTTCGGTAGGGTCTTCCGGGATCGAAATGGCTTTGGGTAGCTATTGGCAAGTGCAGGGACCGCTGACCGAAAGAAAAAGTTGGACACCGATACCGAATGACGGGCCGATTTTGGTGATTTCGGGCAGTTGTTCTCCCGTTTCAGCCCAACAGATCGCGTGGGCAGAACAGCACGGCTTTGCCTCCATCGACGTTGATACGACGGCCGTTGCTACCCAACCCAACGATGTTTCCGTTTTGCAAAAAACAATCGGCGAAGCTATTGACAAGTTGGCCGGAGGACAAAGTGTGATCGTTCAAACAAGCAACTGTAATGACGACCCGAGGATTGACCGGGCGACGCGAATTTTGGGAAGCCAAGGTTATACTCCGGCACAAATTCGAACGTTAACCGGTCAGATTTTCGGGAAGGCCTTAGGACGCATTGCCAAAGAAGTGTTTCGATCGGTGCCGCTGACACGCCTTGTCGTGGCAGGGGGAGATACGTCGAGCTATGCGGCACGGGCCATGGGTATTGAAGCGGTAGAAATGTTGGCCCCGCTGACTCCGGGTGCTCCGATTTGTTTGGCGCACGCTCCCGGCTCACCGCTTGATCAAAAGCAGATCATTTTCAAAGGAGGACAGGTAGGTGCAGAAAACTATTACGGATGGGCGGCGGGAAATTTGTAATAAAATAAAAACAACAATACCGACAAGCGTCAGTCGGTTCAAAACCGACCGACGCCCGGTTTTAAAATAATGGAAAGTCGGCAATCTTAAGCCGAAAAAATGACAAGTAAATGACAAAAACGCTCGGTTTAATTCATACGTCAGCTACGTTAGTGCCTGTATTTCAGCAGTTATGCGCGCAATACCTGCCCAATGTCAACGTATTTAATATTGTGGACGACAGTCTGATAAAACAGGTGATTGCCCGCGGCGAATTGCAGGCCGATACGGCAAGACGCGTAGTGAACTACGCGGGCTCGGCAGAAAGTGCAGGGGCTGATTTTATTCTGTTTACCTGTTCCTCCATTGGTGCAGCGGTCGAAACCGCTGCCGGGTTGACTCAGGTTCCCGTTTTACGAGTAGACCAACCGATGGCCGATAAAGCGGTTTCTATCGGCAAACGCATCGGCGTCATTGCCACGCTGCCAACAACCTTAGGCCCTACTTCCGATTTGGTAAAACGCCGGGCGGCTTTGGTCGGAAAAGAAATTGAACTCATTTCGGTTTTGTGCGAAGGGGCTTTTGAGGCTTTGATGGGGGGCAATGCCGCCCTTCACGACGAAATGGTGGCCCAAGCACTCCGGGATCTCAGCACTAAAACGGACGTGATCGTGTTGGCGCAGGCTTCGATGGCGCGCGTTGTGGATACGTTTTCAGAAGCAGAAATAACGGTGCCCATTTTGGCAAGTCCCCCGATTGCCATGGCGCATTTGGCGGAAGTATTATGAAACAATTTTCAAAAATAGCCCTGTATCTAAGCGGTGTTGCTGTCCTTGTTTTAGTAGTGGGACTGCTAACCTCCGCTGCTTTCTTGTGGCAACCGGCCGCGTTATTTTTGGCTATCAGTTTGGCCATCGGCATCGGGGCGATTCCTGCGTTGAAGGGTTATCAATATACCGTTTGGATCATCGCCGCCGTGGTGGCCGGCATGATTTATCCGGCAGCTTTTACCAAGTGGGGCCACTTTGATTTGCGCCACAAATGGCTCATTCTCATTATTATCCAAACGGTCATGTTTGGGATGGGGATTCACATGAGTGTGCGCGATTTTTCGGGCTTGGCCACTACCGGAAAAGGGGTCATCATCGGCTTACTATGTCATTTTTCGGTCATGCCGTTGATGGGTTGGTTATTAACCCGGATTTTTGACTTTGAACCCGAAATCGCCGCCGGTATTATTCTGATCGGCTCGTGTTCCAGCGGTTTGGCTTCCAATGTCATGGTGTATTTGGCCAAAGCCAATTTGATTTTGTCGGTCATCATCACGGCGATGGCCACCTTAGCCGCTCCTTTTCTGACGCCGCTGTTGATGAAACTGCTGGCCGGAACGCTCATTGAAGTGCATTTTGTGGACATGATGATGGAAATCATCAAGATCATCATTGTACCCATTGGCGCGGCGCTGTTGCACGATTATTTAAAAAATGCTTCCACAAACACTTGGCAAAAAGTGTGGTGGATAGGGGGAGTTTGTGTGGGATGGCTGATGGCTTTACCCCTCGGTTTTTGGAACTATTTGAAAATGACGGTTTCACCCCCTGAATTACTTCAGTCTTTGGAGATTTTGGGATTCTTTGCCGGAGCGTTTGTGGCAGGTGTTTTGTATCATTTGCTCACGCGCCGTTTTTCCCAATTGGATAGTTGGATGCCTTATTTTTCGATGTTCGGCATTATTTACTTTACAACGGTCACGACGGCAGCAGGGCGCGAAAATCTGATGAAAGTGGGCCTTTTACTCTTTGTCTGTTCCGTCATTCACAATGCTGCGGGTTATTTCTTCGGTTATTGGCTGAGTCGTTTGTTTGGTCTGGACAAAAACTCTTCCCGTACGGTAGCCTTTGAGGTAGGATTGCAAAACGGCGGGATGGCCTCGGGGCTGGCCGGCAGTATGGGAAAACTGGGAACGGTGGGTTTGCCGGCTACGGTTTTCAGTCCTTGGATGAATATATCGGGGTCGATACTGGCTAATTATTGGCGTAAACGACCCGTAGAAAATACTGACAATGCGGTGCAGACCGTGAACGATACATTCGTAATAACTCATCAAAAATAATCACGCAAAGACGCAGAGTTGCTAAGCCTTCTTTGCGTCTTTGCGCGCATAAAACGATACTATGAAAAAGTGCCTTTTTTTTATCGTCTTAATTTGTATTTCTGCCTCTCTTTTTGCCCAAAACAAAGGACTGGTCAACACGAGTCACAGTCCGTACGCCAAAATTTACTCTCCCGGTATTTCGGACGTACGTTGGACCGACGGCTTTTGGGCCGACCGTTTTCGGGTAGCCAAAGAAACCATGGTGCCGCAGTTATGGAAAACCTACACGGACCCCAATATCAGCCATTCATTCCGCAACTTTGAAATTGCCGCGGGTTTGGAAACGGGTAATTTCAAAGGCCCTTCTTTCCACGACGGCGATTTTTACAAAACTTTTGAGGCCGTAGCAAGTATGTACGCTTCCACCAAAGACCCCGAATTGGATGCGTTGATGGACAAAGCCATTGCCGTTATGGCCAAAGCGCAGCGTGAAGACGGATACATTTATACCAAAGCCATCATTGAACAAAAGAAAACAGGCAATGCCAAACTGTTCGACGATAAACTCAGTTTTGAAGCCTATAATTTCGGGCATTTGATGACGGCCGCCTGCGTGCATTACCGGGCTACGGGCAAGACCAACCTGTTGGATGTTGCAAAAAAAGCCGCCGATTTTCTCATCGGTTTCTACAAAACAGCTACGGTCGAGCAGGCCCGCAATGCTATTTGCCCTTCGCATTACATGGGGTTGTCGGAACTGTACCGCACCACCAACGAGAAGCGCTATCTCGACTTAGTGAAGCACCTTATCAATATCAAGGGTACTTCTGAAGGTACCGACGACAATCAGGATCGTATTCCGTTTCGGCAGCAAACGGTAGCAATGGGACATGCCGTACGGGCTACTTACCTCTATGCCGGGGTAGCGGATGTATACGCCGAGACGGGCGAAGATTCGTTGATGCGTTCGCTCCATTTGATCTGGGACAACCTCACCCAACGCAAAATGTACGTCACGGGGGCTTGCGGGGCGTTGTTTGACGGGGTGTCCCCCTATGGTACTTCCTATAAACCCAACGATGTACAAAAAACCCACCAGGCTTTTGGGCGGGACTTTCAGCTTCCGAACATCAGTGCCCACAACGAAACCTGCGCCAACATCGGTAATGTGCTGTTCAATTGGCGGATGTTCGCCCTTACCGGCGATGCGCGTTATACTGACGTGGTAGAATTGGCGTTGTACAACAGTGTGTTGTCGGGAGTAAGCCTGAGTGGAGATAAGTTCTTTTATACTAATCCGTTAGCTGCCTCCAATGACTTTCCGTATCCCCTGCGTTGGATGGGCGGCCGCATTCCTTACATTCGCATTTCCAACTGTTGTCCGCCGAATACGGTCCGTACCATAACCGAGGTAAGCGACTATGCCTACAGTTTGAGCGACAACGCGGTTTGGTGTAATTTATACGGCAGCAGTCAGCTACAAACCAAGTTAAAAAACGGTCAAGCCGTCAGTCTGCAACAGGAAAGCAATTACCCGTGGGACGGTAACGTCAAAATCACCGTAGATCAACTGCCCGCAGAGAATTTCAGCCTGAAACTGCGTTTGCCGAGTTGGTGTTCGGAGGCTCGTTTGTTTGTCAACGGCCAACCGGTGGAGTATACCAACGACCGCGGTTACGTGACAGTACAGCGTGCTTGGAAAAAAGGAGATGTCATTGCCTGGAACCTATCCATGCCGACCGAATTGCTGGAAGCCAATCCGTTGGTGGAAGAAAACCGCAATCAGGTGGCGGTGAAGCGTGGCCCGGTGGTGTATTGTGTCGAATCGAATGATATGCCGGCCCACACCCGGGTTTTTGACATTGCCTTGTCGTCCGACGCTGTCTTCCAACCCGTTTTGACTCAAATGGAGAATAGTTCGGTGATGCGTTTGGAAGGAAAGGCCTTAGTTGTCAACGATAAAAGTTGGCAAAACCAACTCTATCGTCCGTTATCCAAAAGTAAAAAAGAAATCAGTGTCAAACTGATTCCCTACTATGCCTGGGCCAACCGCGGCCCGTCCGAAATGACAATTTGGCTGCCGGTGGTGCGGTGAGAAGTTTTAGCGTAACAAGGTGTATTCCCTTAAACAATATTTTCAAAGTCGGTTAGGGCTTTAAGCCTGATACACAAAACCACGGGATTGCCCCGAATCAAGTAAAAAAACTATTTAGTGAGCCCTGAAATTCCATTTGGAATTGTCGCTGTTAAAGTCAAATTCGGCCAATGTCGGTGTGCTGTCTCCGGAGGATACCAGCACTAATTTTTTTCCTGAATTGGGGACAACCTTCGGCATGATTCGGTAGGTGCCGTCGGTCAATTGGTCGATTCGCCATAACTGTTCGGGGGCACCGGTAAATGCCGGTACGGTGATTACTTCCGAATCGGCAGTGGCGGCCAATGCCCGCTCGGTTCCGGCCAATACAATCTTATAGTAAGGCCCTCCCAAGTACCCTGTCGTATCAGGCGCATCGGTAATGGTCCATTTTTGATGGGGACGGGACATGTAGTCGCCTATTCTCAAATGAATATTCCCCGACGGCCAGTTTTTCAGGACCTCTTCCAATGGCTGAGCCGGAACGGGTTTGATCGGCTCATTGGTGGGCTGACCGAATCCCCGGACTACAGGCATTCGGGTAAAATCAACGGCCAATTCTAAGGCATAGCCTCTTCTTACGGATTCAATTTCGTAGGTACCTTCTTTAAACTTTTCTCCCGCAACGGGCCATCCGTCTTTCCAAACCACCGGAAGTATTCCCAACACGCTTCGACCGCCCTGCTCTAAATCGGCTTCGTAATGGAGGGACATTTTTTCAACGCCTTTCTCCAAAACGATGTGCCCGAAATGCCCGGGGCCGATTAACCCGCCGCGGGTAGCCACCACCGGTTTGCCGCCTCCTTCCAACATGCTTCTTCCTACATTATCGAGGTAAGGACCGGTTATTTTTTTGGATCGTCCCACCACCACATTGTAGGTGGAGTTGGCTCCGTCGCAACAACTGCCATGCGTGGCAAGCAGGTAGTACCAACCGTCGCGATAGATGGGCACACTGGCTTCGCATACGATGGCTACGTCCACCGGTTTATTACCTGCCTTGAGTTTTCCGGTTTTGGGGTCTAACTCGATCAGACGGGTAAACCCAAAATAGGTGCCGTAGCTCAGCCACAGTCGGCCGGTAGTAGGGTCTAACATCACCCCGGGGTCAATGGCGTCATTTTCTTCATAGCCATCCGACGTCGCCACCACCACCGGCTCAGAATACTTAAAATCAGGCGATTTTGGGTCCAGAGTCTTGTTCCACATGGTAAGAATGGCCCCTTTGTGGTTGGGCGAACCGCCGGTGGCTCCGTAAATGATCAGGTAACGATCCCCGATTTTGATGACATCGGGAGCCGCACCGCCGCCCGGTCTCACGCCGCCGCCGTGCCAGGTCCAGCCATCGTTGGAAATTAATCCGCCCCCGCCGGTGCCGAATGTATAATACTTGCCGTCGCATTCAGTGACGGTTGAAGGGTCATGGATAAACGGCCTTCCGACCTGTGCCGTTAGGGTTTGTGTTATCAATAAAGCCAAAAAGGTGGTCAGGCAGGTTATTTTCATGCTTTTCATGTACTAATTTGTTTTAATCAGCTTCAACCGATGGATACTTATTATTCGTAACCGATACCGAGGTTTTTTACGGGTATTCCTTTTTCATCCAAAAATCGGACACAAAAATTAGCCATACCCGGCCCGTTTATGACTGCCCCACGAAGGATATTTTTTCCTTTTTTAAGCGTTAAACGGGCCGAGGTCCCATTATCGGCAATCATGTCCCGGTCTCCGGAGAGCAGCAGAGCTTCCTTTCCATTCAGCCACCACATACTCCCGGAGTTACATCCGGCCGCCAGCCTGACGTTTTGGATTTCTTCGGGGCAATCAATGACCGTGACAAGCCAGACAAGTATTCCGTATTTTGGCTTGTTAAGGGCGTAGGTAAAATGGTATAAATTAAAGTTGAACGCCTTGCTGTCCAACGCATACCATTTCAGTTCCTGATTTCCTACCTTTACCGTCTCGCCATCGTGGGGAACAGCGGTGAAATTGTCGGAGAAATTATCGGTTGAAAAGGCGGTACGGAGGTAGTTGTCGGTGAAAATATTATTCCTGACAATATCTTTCTTGACGGGTTCCAGTACCAGCCATCGTTGAATAAATCCATTGGCATTCGGTGCTTTTTTGGCGGCCGAGGCCGGCGTGAAGTGCTTGGATAGGGTATGAGTTGTATCGCCTTTGATCGGGATGGGAGGGAGAGGGATTCTTTGTCCGGGACCCTGTGCCAAAGCAGTAAGGCTACTGAGGTGTAATCCTGATAAAACGACAAAAGTGATAACCGACAACGAGGGGTTGCGTTTGCTGTTCATTGCAGAGCTCTTTGGTAAGGAATAGTGTTTTTACAGTAAGCATCGTTTAAGCAAACCTAACTATGCCGCCCCGATAATAATTGTCAGATAATAATTGATGCAGTGTAAAATGGCCATCAATAACAATTCGTTGCGGTCGAAATTGTCAAAATTTGGGGTTGTTTCAATCGTGTAATCAAAATTAAATTTACTCCATTTAAAATCAGTTTCCGCCACCATCAACTCTATGTTATCGGTGTCAATCAGAATGAATTTATTACTTAGAAGCCCTTTAAGTTTCAGCAAAAAGTTTTCTTCTCTATCATTGAATAACGTTTTGATAATGATCCCTTTCCAACCCATTTTAAATTCTAAGAGTGTCTTGCTGTCGTCTTTCAACTCAATTTTTGATTCCCAAAAACCTTTGGGTTCAAGTGTGAATTTTGCGCCGTCAGCCATTATAATTTCGGCAGTAAAAGAATACCATTTTTGGTAAATCAATTCCCCGATTTCCCTGCCTTCAGATGCCAAGTTGAAATTTCGTGAATTTTCAGAGTTTGCTATATAATGTCCCATTTTGTGTTATTTGTTTAGGTTGACAGCCAGGGTCTGCTTCTAATTTTTGATAGTTGTATTAAATGTTACTGCTCTAATTCCTTGTCAGCTTCACTCTCGCAAAAGGCTCTAACTTACCCTTTTCCTCACCGTCCAAATTCCATTGCCAAGTGTCTGCATTTCTATCGTATAAAAAGGTGTTGTAAAATTGGGTTCCATCGTTGTATCTGAACACGAATTCAATTTTATCGCCATTTTGCTTTGCTTCCCCAATTACTTTATTGGAGATTCCTTCATTGCTTGTATTGTCTAACCAAAGGCAGAAATATTTCTTTTTGGGTTCCTGCCAACAAAAATAAACAGTCGCCTCATAAGCAGGATTTCCTTTTCTATCCTTATCTCGTGACACTTCTGTTAACTCAACATATTGTCCATTCAGTACCCTCTTGGCACTAATGTCACGAATAGTTTCCTGTCCTGCAATGGTTCCTTTAAGTACCCAATTTCCGGTCAGTTTATTGAGTAATGAATCCGGCTGAGTTGTTTGTTGGGCCCTTGCGGCAATAGGCGCAATGAAAATAAAAAGTGAAATTATTTTGTTGAGACTTTTCATAGCTATCATTTTGTGATTACGTGTTTTGGGGATGAGTCTAAAGATACAAAATAAAATGGCTGCCAACTCGCAGATTGACGGCTGTTATATGGGTCTTTCTGCAAAGTAAAGGCTTACGATATAAAAGGCAAACTTCAGAAAGTTGATATAGCAAACACTTGATTGTTAGACTTTTGTACTTAATTATTTACACTACCCCGACAATGCGCATTTTGTTTGCATCCCCACTGGAGCGACTCTAAAGCAATACCATCAAACGCTTTTACAAAGTATCCCATTTCAAAACGGCCCTGATCACCGCCTCACGAATAGGGTTGGGGTTAAAATAGTCTTTGGTAGGTTGTAAACCCATGTTTTGGCGGTTGATGAGGAGAATCACGGAGAGCTTTTGTTCGGGTACGACCGTGATGCTCGTGCCCGTAAAACCCGTATGCCCAAATGTGCCCGCGGGTGCATTGCGCATGAACGCATTTTGGGGGTCCATCATCCAACCGAGGCCGTTTTTAAAACCGTCCTGCGTCAGAAATAAGGCAATGGTTTTGGCCGAGATAAACGTCTTTCCCTTCACTTGGCCGTTGTTTTTCAGCAGGTCCACCAATATTTGCAGGTCGTCCACCGTCGAAAAAAGCCCCGCCGCCCCCGTAATGCCTTCGTTGGCATACCAGGCATTGCCGTCGTTAACTTCTCCCTGCAGGACGTATTGTCGCCAGCCTTTCCAACTTTGAGGGTCTAAGCCTTTCACCTTAAAACCCAGCGTCGAGTCTTCCACCATGCGTTTTTCATACGGATTTCCCATCGAAGTGGCCGCAAAGCGATGGGCTGTTTTATCGGGATTATAGCCCGTGTGCGTCATCCGGAGCGGGGCGAAGATTTCGGTTTTTACGTACATTTCCAACGGCTTTCCCGAAACGGTTTCAATGATCTCACCCAAGAGCGTAAAGCCCAAATCGGAGTAATGCCGTCCTTCACCTACGGGATATTTCAACGGGAGTTGTTTGATAAACGACAGCGTACTTGCGCGTTTGTTGGAGAAATAGTACAACGGATACCACTCATACAGCCCCGAGGTGTGCGTCAGTAAATGACGGATAGTGATTTTTGCTTTATCGCCTTCGGCAAACCCTTGGATGTACTTGGAGGCCGGGTCTTCTACGTTGATCAGCCCTCGGTCGTGGAGTTTCATAATGGCCGTGGTAGTGCCGATCACCTTGGTCAGTGAGGCAATATCGAATAGATGATTGACGGTCATTTTTTCAGGAGTGGCCGAAAACGAGCCGTCAAATTCTTTCCGTTTGGCGTAGCCGTAGGCTTTTTTGAGCAGGATTTTATCGCCCTTTTTGATGGCCACTACCGCTCCGGGGATTTTGTTGTCGGCAATGTATTTTTCAATGACGGGACTGATTTCGTCGTCAAGTACCTGTGCCGATTTCTTTTGAGCCAACACAAAGGGGGCAACAAAAAGCAGTAAGAGGGAAATGGGTTTCATCTATAAAGGAGTTTTAAAGGTGCTGATTTTCTTTCATCAGGGGCCCGAAGGTTTTTCGGAGCAGGATTTCGGTAAACCCTTTTTTGACCAAGTCAGGCAAAAGCCCTATTTGCTCAAAACCAAACTCTCGGTACAATTTCAATGCTTTTTGATTAAAATCCGATACACAAATAAACAGATTGACCGAGTACGTTCGGACGTTCTCTTCCGCAAATTCCAGCAGCTTTCTCCCCACGCCCTGTCCGCGAAATTCTTCCGCTACGCACAACGTTTGAATATAACCTCGGAACGTTCCCTCGGTTTGGATGATGATGAATCCGACGGGTTGGCTCTGAATTTCTGCCACAAAAACATCCTTGCACGGTCCCTGAAAGGCACTTAGGCATTGTTGGATATCCATTTTCAGGGTTATCCACGGGTCAGTTCGGACCATCATCGCGGCACAAGTATCATATTCTGTCGGGGTGGCCGGTCTGATTTTCATTGTTTATCTTTTTCGGATGAAGTACAAAAATAATAAGGTCAAGCCCGCATTGACGGCGATGTTCATAAATCCGAAATCAAACGCAAGCCACCGGGTAAATCCGACATTCAGCCCGTAGGTCAAAATCGCTGCCAATACGGCAACCCAAGGGACGAAGGATTCCTTCAGCTGAATTTTTGTAAACAAACCCATCAAAAATATCCCCAACAGCGGGCCGTAAGTATAGCCGGCGATCTCAAAGATGGTATTGATAATAGCCCCGTCGTTGTTCCAAAAAGCCAAAACAATCAAAAACATCACGCCGTTTACCCCCAAAAGAACGCCGTTTTTGATGTTTTTTTTACGGGAAGACGATTGTTTTTCGAAATCAAAAAAATCATAACTGATGGAGGTCGTCAGGGCGGCAATGCACGAATCAATGCTGGCAAAGGTCGAAGACACGACCCCGATAAAAAAAGCTATGACTCCTATTTTGCCGAAATAGTGCATCGTCAGAAAAGGATAAAGCTGATCGGTCTCCGTAAACTTTCCCTGCGACATCGGTAGGTTGATTCCTTTGGTTTCTACAAAAATGTAGAGCAAAATTCCTAAAAGCAGAAAGAGCGTTTGGGCAAACGAAATAAAAAAGCTGAAAGTAAGCACGTTGGTGCGGGCTTTTTTGGCATCGACTATGGTCAGCGTTTTCTGCATCATGCTTTGGTCTAACCCTACCAAAGCCACTGTAATGAGCCCTCCGGAGATAAATTGCTTGAAAAAATTAGAGGCAGAATTCAGCTCAAAATCAAACCAACGAAACAAGTGGTGTGAACTCACGGCAGCAGTAAGTTCAGTAAAACGGTATCCGAGGGAGTGATTGATGACAAAAATCGAAATCACAATGACCGTAATGAGCGAAAGCGATTGGAGCGCATCGGTCCAAACAATGGTTTTGATACCCGATTGGTTGGTGTACAGCCAAATCAACCCCAATACTACCAAGATACTCAGCCAATAAGGAATGTGAAGCGCCTCAAAGAAAGCACTTTGCAAAATCTTGATTGACAGTAAAAGGCGCAATGCCGCCCCAAACGACTGCGATACCAGAAAGAACGCCGAGCCGGTTTTATAGGTGATGCGGCCAAAACGGTCGCCCAAGTAAGAGTAAAGCGATACAACCCTGTGTTTGTAAAACTCAGGCACGAGGACAAAGGCGATGAAAACATAGCCTACTGCCGAGCCGAGAATGAACTGAAAAAAGTACAGGTAATTGTTGCCTACGTTGCCCGGAATAGACACCAAAGAGACGGCCGAAATGCCCGAACCGATCATCCCGAAGGCGACCAAATACCAAGGTGACTGCCTGTCTCCGTCGAAAAAAGTAGTGTCGTGCGATTGTCGGGAGGTAAACCTCGAAATGAGCATCAAGACGGAGAAATACAGTAAGATAACGACGAATAAGGAAAGAGGGGACATAGGGTAAAGGTATTCAAACCGTAAACCTATACATTTTTTGATGGAAAAAGAATGACATCTGTGGGTACTGCCTGAAGCTTAAATTGAAACGTAGTTTACGGAACACGGGTAAAACAGATTTTTTTAACACTTCTAATCCTCCGTACATCATCCTCATTCGTTCCTCGTCATTTGCCTCAGCTTCCGCCGCAGCCGCCGCATCCTCCGCCACAGCCGCAGCCGCCACCTCCCCCGTCGCCGCTGCTGCATCCTGTGCCGCCGTCGCTTTTTTCGGAAGAACCGGCATAAGCCGCTCCTCCCAACCAACCCGACCCGCTATCGGTGGCAGGGACTTTGCCGAATACCCGTTGGAGCGTTTGATCATTTCCCAAACTGTACGAAGCGTTGAACAACATCAAAGAGAATGCCGCTTCCGTGATTTGCGTACCCCACTCGGTGCTTTGGTAAGCATCCCTGACCTTACGGTCAATTAAAGTGGTTTGGCTGATGATGACCCACACTATGACGTAAACAAGCATCAGCAACAACAGAAAGAGTACCGGTTTTCTGTTGAGCATTCCCTGAAACAATCTCGCGATGCCGATCAACAGTACCCATCCCTGAAACAACCCGGTAGCCATATCTCCCCGAAGCTGCCTCCTGACAGCCTTCGTTGCGTTGGTAATGGCTTGGGCGTAAGGGTACAGCAACCCGCGCAGGCGTTCAACGGGCATCGCCTTTTCTTCCTGTGCCTGCAGCGAGTACATCATCGGTTGCTGCATTGATTTGTCGTAAACAAACATTCCCTCGTGTTGGTAACTGATCCGGCCTCGCTCGGCAAAATCTGCCACGAGCGTGCGGAATACGGTTTCAGTATCTTTAAATAAGGCTGCAAAATGATACGGATGCAACTGATGCGTTGCTTCCTGTAAAACCTGTTTTTTAAAACGGAGTTTCAGGTAGGTACCCCGCCAAGCCCAAGCCATCAGCAGCAAATAAGCCAACAGGAAGTGAGGCCCCGCCAAGAGAAACAGCAATAGGGACGTAACGCCTAATACGGCTGCTCCTATCGGCCAATACCGCTGTCTGTCCCAAATAGAAGCGATTTCCCACACCGGCGCTCGAAAGGGAGAGTCAGGTTCTAAATAAGGTTCCAGGTCAAGTCCTTTGGGCAAGGGCCAACAATCGGCCGGGGGCAGTTCCTGAAACTCTTTGACGTAGGCGACCAAGGTATCGGCATACCAATCGCGGTGGCGTTGGTTTTCGACGGCTCCCCCTTTATTGGGATAGTGGTGAAGTTCGCGTTGCAGTACTTGGCCGCATAATTTTTGCCAATAACTTTCGGTGTAGGTCAGGTGCAAATGCCATACTTCATCTACCGTTTCGGAGGGCGACGCTCCCTGCGGCATAGTCAGGCAGAGGTACAAAAACTTCTTGTATTCGGCCATGGCCCGCTTGGCAAAATCGGGCCTCCATTTTTGTTCTTTGATCAGTTTGTCCGAAAACTGCACGGCCGCCTCGGGCGCATCGTCTAAGGGAAAGTCGCTGATTTTTTGCCAAAGCGACGGGTTGGAAAGTGAAGTGTTCATGAGAAAAGATAACGGGTTTTGTTCTTTGATTTCATGGACCGAAGTTGAGCACTTTGGGTCGATAAAGTCAAGAGTAACCAATAGCCGCTTGCTGTGTAAGGACGAGTTACAGAGAGGTTACACCTATTTAATCTTTTGATTATCAGCGGTAGGGGTATTGCACTGTAACGTCTTTACGGTCTGCCGGCCATGTCGCTATGGCGCAACACCATTAAAAAGAAAAAGGGACAATCACTTAAAAAACTAAATTGCACCCGAAAACGAAAGAGAATGAATTATTGCCTTTTGTTTAATTGATGAGCGCCCATTAACTTATTGCCCATTGCCCATTGCCCATTGCCCATTGCCCATTGCCCATTGCCTATTGCCCATTGCCCATTGCCCATTGCCCATTGCCCATTGCCTATTGCCCATTGCCCATTGCCTATTGCCTTTTCCCTTTAAACCATGAATATCGAAGTTGCCCGACCGCTGTTTGAAAAATTATGGAACCAGGTACTCGAAGTGTATTTTCGGGACGAGTTGGGGCTCCCGTACACCGATTTTCGCACCCCGCCGCATTCCATGAACCAAGTGCTGGGCAATGCGAGTTGGTCCAAAAACAGCAGTTATGAGAAACAGCAAAAACGACAATTGCCCGCTTTTGTGGGGCACGCGACTTATCAAAAAAGCCTCGAACTTCACGAAAAAGGAATCGGTCCCGAAACCTATAAATTTGGCGGGAGTACCTTTCGCGACCGTTATGATGATCTTCTGAAATCAACCAAAGCCTACATCGGCACTACCGATCACTTTGTATTAGCGCTGGCCCGTACCCTCGGTTTTGCTACCCTCGACGACTGCCGTTCGGCTTACGGCTTCGATGCCGGCACAATTCGAACGGGTCTGAGCAAATCTTTGTCAGAGAGCGCTCCGGCCGACAATCAATGGGCCACCTTTGAAGCAGACTTTAAACGGCTGACAGAAACCCAAAAACGCCTTCGAAGAGCCCAAAAACGATGGCAAGCGGCGGCACTTTTTGCCGGTCTCGGACTGCTTGCGGCAGTAGGGTGGGGGATTGTTTTATCCCAAAAAACGACCGTAGGCAAAGTGATTCGCTCCGTAGCCGATACGACGTCATTGGCCAAGGGTGTGGTGGGGAATTGGTACAGCTACAACCGTACTTACGAAGCACGCGGCAAAACCGACGGTTACACCTTCAACCGGGTCGCGTGGCAGATCTCGGTAGACGACCACGGCTATTTGGCATTAAAACGGTACTGGAAAGCCATTGAGTTTGACGGTTGGACGGAGTTTATCGGGGGCACCTTTCCCCAACTTCATTTTTTTCTGAACGTCTATCAAAACGGCAGCGGCTACAAAGATCCCGTGGGCTATCGGCATTTCAATTGCGGGATTTGGGGCGAAAATCGCGATTGGATGCACGCCGACACGCTGAGTTGCATCTGCACGACCTATAATTTCAGTGACAGTCATTTGGGCGAGCCTATAGCCGGTCGCGAAATCCTGATCCGACAACATCGGACGCCGTTTGACTCCCTCAAAGTCGGGGCTCAAAGCCTGACCGCCCTTGAGGCGCCTTGGCTTGAACGCTTCCTGCCGAAGGACGAAAGTTACCTGTTTCAGAAACCGAAAGGGAAAAAATAGTTATTTCATAGACTCTGTTTGTTAACCTATTGCTGCTTTTCTTACTTTTGTTCAAAACAAAATCAACCCGTTTGGTACATTTATAATATACCTCTTTGCGGCTATTCCGTCTTTTGGGTATAATCATAAAAAAATGGCCCGCTCGCTTCGCTACAGTTTCTTGTTGTTGGTATTGACCGCTTATTCCGTTCGGGCACAGTACGAGCGTTTTTTGCACAAAGACTACCGCGGACGCGCCAAAGAATGGGGTAATTTTTGGGCGGAAAAAACGGTCAACGCTGAGTACGACTCTGCCTTATTTTTTAAAGAACTTTCAGGAATTCGTCAAACGGCAGTTACCCATAAAGACGAAGGGTTGGAAATGGATACGTACATGGGGGAGTTGAGTTTTTTTCTATATCGAAAAAAATATTCCGACCAAACCGCCTTGGCCGTTTTGGAACGGACTCTGAAAATGGTCAAGAAGAAGCGTGTCTTGCAGGAGGCTTCTGTCGAAAAGCATTTCGGGGTCTTTTACTTCTACCGCCTCAAAAACTACGAATTGGCCTTTGAGCATTTTCTGCACATGTACGAACTGGTTAAAAACGTCAGTAAGCGAGTGTTTCCCGATAAGACCAATTGCCTCAAGGAATTGGCTTCTGCCTATTATTACTTTGAAGATTATTCAAAAACCATTGAGTTGGCCAAAGCCGCGATCCGGAGCGAATGGGAGGTGGGGGAATCGGCTCATTTATGCCGAAACTACGGTTTAGTGGGCATCTGTTTTCGAAAGTTAAATCAGTTGGACTCATCCGACCGTTATTTCAAAGCTTCATTGGAGACAGCCACCGCTAAGCACGATACCCTGTGGATGGGAATCAATTACGGAGAATTGGGCTATAACGCCTTCGAGAGACAACAATTTGACCGAGCATTGCCCTTGCTGCAGCAGGCCCTTTCGATCGTCAAACCACGGCAGGAAGAAACAACTTCGGCCAAAGTGCTCATTCGGTTAGGGGCTATGGCGCTGCTGAAAGGAAAGGACAAGGAGGCTGAGTCGTTGTTGACCGAAGCCAAAAAGTACGCCGACAGACAGCGGCAACTCGAATTGTACAGCTTGCTCTATCCTTGGTTGTTGAAATTGTATGTGCGGCTCAAGCGCCCGCAGTTGGCCCTGATGTATTCCGATTCCGCTGTGTGGGCCAAAGACAGCCTCCAACGGCAGTTCAGTTCCCGTAAAATTTTGCGGGCAGTGCAGGCCAATCAGTTGCGGCAGCATCGGGCCGAAGTGACGGCTATTGAAACCCAAAAGAAAATGAAAGAATGGGAACGCAACGGCATTTTGGCCCTGTTGGTCATCGGGTTCGGTTTAGCATTATATATTTATTCCAACCAACGAAAAAGGTACTTCCAAAACCAACAGATCGCCGCGCAACAACTCCAACTCAAAGACCGGGAACTGCATTTGGCATCGCAGCAATTGCAGCAGTTTGCCCGCAGTATTTCGGAGAAAAATGCGCTCATTGAAGAACTGCAACAAAAACCGGTCAACGAAGAGACCTACCGAATCATTGATCAATTGCAGCGGGCCACGATTTTGACCGATGAGCAGTGGGAACATTTTCGGCAATTGTTCGAGAAAGTACACAGCGGTTATCTATACCGGGTCAAAGAAAAAGTCCCCGGTCTGACCCCGGCCGAAATCCGTTTTGTGGCTTTGGCCAAACTTCAATTTTCTACCAAAGAAACGGCCGCTGTTTTGGGGATCTCTCCCAACAGTGTGCGCTCCGGTTGGTCGCGTTTGCGCAAAAAACTCAACCTCCCCGAAGAAACAACGCCGGAAGAATTGCTCGAAATCATCGGCTAAAACCCTTCTTTCGGAACAAATCTAACGGTCAAATCGCAAAGTGCTTCTCCCTACTTTAGGGCTGACTTTTGTTTTATCGCCCATTTTGTGCTTGCAACTTGCTCATTGTTAGTTGGTTACAAATTGCAACGTTTTTGCAACGCTTGAAATTTGGTGTTTTGTGGGCTTGGTTCATAGTTTTAGGCCATGTCAATCCCGAAACTCTATCGCCAACCCAAGCTCATGCTGTTGCTGCTGTTGCTGCTGTTCGCGGCCTTGGCAGGACTGTGTTGGTATGGCTACCATTTGCAGTTGCACCGGTTGGAAGAGCAGTTGCAACAGATAGAGCGCCAAGCCGGAAACTTACTTATTCTTACCCAAAAATAACTTACCAACCCAACTCTATGAAACACTCCTTACTTACCCTGCTTTGCAGTACGCTTTGTTTATTGGCCCATGCTCAAGTGACGCCTCAGGGTAGCCTGAGCGGGAATGCAATCTGCCCCGGGACCCAAGCTACCCTCACCTTCACGGCCTCGGCGGGAACAGGCCCTTTTACGGTACGTTACACCGACGGCAATGCCATCCGCACCCAAACGGGGGTAACGAGCGGCATCCCTTTTAACGCTATAAGCAAAACCACTGCCACCAAGACCTATACCTTACTGAAAGTGACGGGGGCAGACGGGGGCACGCGCAGCAGCGGTTTTACTGACCCCACGGGAACGGTCACCGTCAGCCCGCTTCCTGATCTGAAAGACTTAGCTTTATCCCCCATCGCTCCCGTGTGTGCGGGCTCTGATGCGACCTTATCCCTCAGCGGATTTGTGCAAACCCGGAGTTTTCAATCCAAACCGGCCATCAGCACCTCAGCCAATGGGGCTTATTCGGTTTATTCGGCGGACTTGGACGGCGACGGGGATATGGACGTACTGTCGGCTTCTGTCAATGACGACAAGGTGGCTTGGTATGAAAATGACGGCAGCGGAGGATTCGGGCCGCAAATAATTATCAGTACTTCGGCGGACTTTCCCACTTCGGTATATGCCGCGGATTTGGACGGAGATGGAGACTTAGACGTACTGTCGGCTTCTTTAAATGACGATAAAATCGCTTGGTACCAAAACAACGGCAGTGGTGGATTCACCCTCCAAACTCTCATCAGCACCTCCGCAGACGGGGCCAATTCAGTGTTTGCAGCGGATTTGGACGGCGATGGGGATATGGACGTACTGTCGGCTTCGCTCAATGACAACAAGATCGCGTGGTACGAAAACAACGGCAGCGGCGGGTTCGGGGTACCAATCCTGATCAGCCAAGCAGGAGAGACAAAATCAGCCCAGTCAGTATATGCGGCGGATTTGGACGGCGACGGTGATATGGATGTATTGTCGGCCTCTTCTATTGACAACAAGATCGCTTGGTACCAAAACAACGGCAGCGGTGGATTTGGACTGCAGAACATCATCAGTACTGCCGCCGCCGGGGCCGCTTTTGTGTCTGCGGCAGATCTGGACGGCGACGGCGATATGGATGTGCTCTCGGCCTCTCAAAATGACAACAAGGTGGCGTGGTATGAAAACAACGGCAGCGGCGGATTCGGAGCGCAGAACATAATCAGCACTTCGGCGGGTGGAACGGCCTCGGTTCATGCGGCAGACTTGGACAATGACGGCGATTTAGACGTGCTCTCGGCTTCCGGACAGGACAACAAGGTGGCGTGGTATGAAAACAACGGCAGCGGCGGATTCGGGCCGCAAACCGTGATCAGCAATACGACGGCCTTTGCCTACTCGGTGTATGCGGCGGACTTGGACGGCGACGGCGATATGGATGTGCCGGTGGCGGCCTATCATGGCAACCGAATCGTATGGTTCGAAAACCGCACACCCCTCGGCGGTAATGCCACGGTGACCTATACGGCCGGAGGCGGGGTGCCCAAAACGGTGACCGTTCCCGTCAATGCGGGCAGTGTCTCCCTTATCTTGACGGCTCCTAAAGCAGGGCTGCTGACCTTACTCAAAATAAGTAACGGCGGCCCTTGCGCCACGAGTACGGGCAAATCCACCCACCTCCGCCACTTGCCCCGTCCCGATGTAAAAGGCCTCACTTTGGGAACTATCGCTCCCGTGTGTGCGGGCTCTGATGCGACCTTATCCCTCAGCGGCTTTGTCCAAACCCGCAGTTTTCAATCCAAACCGGCCATCAGCACCTCAGCCAATGGAGCCAAGTCGGTGTATGCGGCAGATTTGGACGGGGACGGGGATTTGGACGTGTTGTCGGCCTCTCGCGAAGATGACAAGATTGCTTGGTATGAAAACAACGGCAACGGCGGATTCGGACCCCAAACCGTGATCAGTGTTGAGGCCAATGCGGTCGGTTCTGTCTATGCCGCGGATTTGGACGGTGACGGCGATTTGGATGTGTTGTCGGCTTCTGAATTCGACAATAAGATCGCTTGGTATGAAAACAACGGCAGCGGCGGATTTGGGTCCCAAAGGGTGATCAGTACTTCAGCGAGTTCTGCCAGCTCTGTCTATGCGGCAGATTTGGACGGGGATGGGGATTTGGATGTGTTGTCAGCTTCCCTTGGTGATGACAAGATCGCTTGGTATGAAAACAACGGCAGTGGCGGATTTGGGTCCCAGAAGGTAATCAGTACTGCGGCGGATATTGCCAATTCGGTATATGCGGCGGATTTGGACGGGGACGGGGATATGGACGTGTTGTCGGCCTCTCAAAACGATAACAAGATTGCTTGGTATGAAAACGATGGCAACGGCGAATTTGGACCGCAACTAATTATCAGTACTGAGGCAGGTCTGGCCAAGTCGGTATATGCGGCAGATTTGGACGGAGACGGCGATATGGATGTGTTGTCGGCTTGTCGCGATAACAAGATCGCTTGGTATGAAAACAATGGCAGCGGAGGCTTCGGGCCTCAAATCCTGATCAGTACTTTAGTAGGTTTTGCCCAGTCAGTGTCTGCGGCAGATTTGGACGGAGACGGGGATATAGATGTGCTGTCAGCCTCTCCCAATGACAACAAAATCGCGTGGTACGAAAACAACGGCAGTGGAGGCTTCGGGTCCCAAAGGGTGATCAGTTCCTCAGCGATTTCAGCTCTCTCAGTATATGCGGCAGATTTGGACGGGGATGGGGATATGGATGTATTATCGGCTTCCCTGAGTGATGACAAGATCGCATGGTACGAAAACCGCACGCCTTTGAGCGGCAATGCCCAGATCAGCTATAACATCAACGGCGGCAGTACCCAAACGGCTCCCATTACTGTCAGCAGCGGCAGTGCCTCGGCCGTCATTGCTTCGCCCGTGAGCGGCACGCTGCAACTCTCCAAAATCTCGGTACCCGGCGGCTGTGAAACCGCCGTTTCCTCCTCTACGTCCCTGTCGGTTAACCCCGTCAGCGTGGGAGGGACGGTCAGTGCCCCCCAAACCATTTGTGCCAATACTTCTCCCGCCGATTTGACCCTAAGCGGGCAGGTGGGCAGCGTAGTTCGATGGGAAAAATCCGCTAATGCTTCCTTCAGCAGCCCTACCCCTATTTCCTCCCTGTTAACCACCTTAACGAGTGCGGTTATGGGTACTTTAACCGCCGATACTTATTTCAGAGCCGTGGTCAAAAGCGGGGTATGTTCGGAAGCTAATTCAAGTTCTGTCTTGATTACGGTGAATCCTCAACCCGTCGGTCCGACTTTGAACACGAAAACGCCTAACATAGCCTCCGTTTGCTTTGGCACGGCGGTAAGCGCCACCTTCAACCCGGGCAGCGGGGGCGTGGGTTGTTCGGACGATTACGTGGTCATCATCGACGGGGGCAGCCCCGCGGCCTATACCCCGGGAGATTTAGTGGGGGCTACCGCCACGGCTTCCGTCGTCATCCAAGGCCGCCGTGCCAACTGTACTTCCGGTTCGGGCTGCAACGGCACTGCTTATGTTACATTGGCGAGTTGGACGGTCAAGCCCATTCCGATGTCCTCGCTTTCGGCCTCGCAGACCGACGTCTGTCCCAATACCCAAGTCACCTTGGATGCTCGCTGTTCCGTCCCGACCGCCACAGTACTGTGGAACCCCGGGGCGCCTACCATCACTCCGGACGCTCCCAACGTTGCCTACGTCTACAAGGCTTCCTGCGCGCTTGACGGTTGCACAGGAAACGAATCCTCGGTGGAAGTCAGAACCCATCGCATTCTGGCCGATCTCAAAAACGTAGGCAGCGGCTTCTGGCCCAAAGCATTGGCGGGCTCGGTGCTGGATAACTTGGCCCCGACCAATACCATCACCGCCCCGCCTTCTCCCCGCTTGTGGACGGTCGTGGCCACGGGCTGCGCCGCCTCCGAGTCGGCCGTGTTCAAGTTATCGGGGCCGGTCAGTTTCAGCTCGATTGACAACGGAGCCCCTTATGCGTTGTTTGCCAACGCGGGCAGTGACTTTTTCGCCATTGACCACCCCAACTACGGCACCGGCGGCAGTTTCCCCAACGGCACTTACACGCTGACGTTGGAACTGCGCAGTCAGGACGGCGTGGGCGGACCTTTTCCCAAAAATCGGGTAGTCACGGGAGCGTTGTTGGCTACGCGTACCTTACAGTTTACGGTAGGAGGCACCGGGGCAACGAGGCAAGAGTCGGACCGTCGCACGGGAATAGGGCAAGAGGGCATAGAATTCCTTTCGGATAACGGCGCTTTTGCTCTGATTGCTCCTAACCCCGTGGCTCAAACGCTGCATTTATCGGTAAAGGAGGCTAAGGGACAGTCGGTAACGGTTCACCTGACGGATGCAACGGGGCGGGTGCTGCTGAAACGCACTTTTGTGCCCGAAGCCAACCAACACATAGAGGCGTTTGACGTCAGTCAGCTGAGCGGTGGCCTGTATATGATGCAGGTACAGGCAGGCGACAGCCGGCAGGTGTTGAAGCTCGTCAAAGTCCCCTAAATCGTCTGTTTTTTTGGGCCGTAAACCGTTGCTCGGCTTGTCGGTTCGGGCAGTCGTTCCGCACGGAACGACTGCCCGAAAACAAATTGAAGGGATTTTATTTTTGTTCTTTTTTGTGACATAAGTAATTGAATTACAGTTTGTTGTTGATTGTAACGTTTTTGCAACGCTTCAAATTTGGTGTTTGGGAGCCTTATGGGATAGCTTTACTCTATGTGCATCCCCAACACCGACCAAGACTTATGTTCTTTTTAATGCTGCTGTTCTTTGTCGCACTGATGGGATGGGGTTGGTATATCTATCAGAAACAACTCCGCACCCAAACCGCTGCTTGGATGAAGTACCGGCTGCCTCCTTAACCGACACGCCTTCGGGAAAGCAGGACTTTTCTGCCTACCCTTTTTTTGAATCAACTATCCAAAGTTTTTACTCTAAACAAAACAACCTGTTATGATTCACTTTACTCGATTGACCCAATCTCTATTGCTCCTCAAACGAGGGTTACCCCTGCTTTTATTTTTAGGGATGGCCGGCCTTGGCCAAGCCCAAACCATTCGTTATGTCAAACCAAACGGCACGGGTGATGGCTTGTCGTGGGACAATGCCTCGGGGGATTTGCAGGCCATGATCAATGCCTCCGGCACCCAACAGGTGTGGGTCGCCAAAGGCACCTATAAGCCCGCCAACAGTAACCGTAATATATCTTTCAGAATGAAAGCCGGAGTGAAGATTTATGGCAGCTTTGCGGGTACAGAAACTAACCTCTCCGAACGTACCCCGGCGGTGATGGCGGCCAATCAAAGCATCTTGAGCGGAGATTTGAACAATGACGATGCTACCACGGGCAATGATGAAAACAGCTACCATGTGGTGTTTAATATTAATAACGGACTAACCACCGATAATTCACTTTTAGATGGGTTTTCCATCAGGGGAGGCAATGCCAATAGTGATGTGAATCCCTTAAATGTTTATGGCGGCGGGATGTATAACCTGGATTCCTCACCGAGTATTAAGAATTGCATCTTCTCGGGCAATCAGGCTGTCAGTTATGGCGGCGGGATGTATAACCACAGTAACTCCTCACCGAGCTTGGTAAATTGTAGTTTCTTGGGTAATATGGCTGTCATCTATGGGGGCGGGATAGCTAACCATAGTAACTCTTCACCGAACCTTGTGAATTGCAGTTTCTCGGGTAATCAGGCCAAGAGCTACGGCGGAGGGGTACATAATTTCGAATCCTCGCCGAGCCTTGTGAATTGCAGCTTCTCGGGCAATCAGGCCGATGATGGCGGCGGTGGGATGACTAATCTCAGCAACTCTTCGTCGAACCTCAAAAACTGTATCCTATGGGGCAACAGCAGCGAAGTATTTAATAATGGCAGCAATCCTACCTATATCAATACCCTCGTCAAAAGTTTGGCCGTAGGAAACTTCTTCGGCACCGAAGATCCACTCTTTGTCAATCAACCGTCCATAGGCCTTGGTACCGGCGGCAACCTGCGCCTGCTGCCTTGTTCCCCCGCTGTCAATGCAGGCAACAATGCCTATAATTCTGCCGACACCGATTTAGATGGTAAACTCCGTATTTTCGGGGGTACTGTCGATATGGGAGCCTATGAGTATCAGGGCAATGCCGTAAGCGGTACTCGTATCCATGTCAATGCCTCATCGGCGGCCGCCGATGGCGACGGCAGTTCGTGGGCTACGGCCTATACCGATCTGCAAACGGCCTTGGCCAATGCCCGACTTTGCTCTCAAATCACCGAAATTTGGGTGGCCAAGGGCATTTACAAGCCCGGTACCAACCGTAGCGCTTCTTTCAGTATGGTGCCCGGGGTGAAGATCTACGGGAGCTTTGCGGGTACGGAAACCGACCTTTCCCAACGTACCTCTGCAGTGATGGCAGCCAATAAGAGTATTCTGAGCGGTGATCTGAACGGAGACGATGTCATTACCGGCAGCGGCAGTACGTTGAATATTACGGGAAATGATGAAAACAGCTACCATATTTTTAATAATAATAATAACGGTCTGACTGTATCCAATTCGCTGTTGGATGGTTTTACAATTTCGGGAGCTAATTCGAGCGGCAGCACTCCTTCTACGGATATACATGGCGGCGGGATGTACAATCTGCGCGCTTCACCAAGCATCAGCAATGTTACATTTACGGGTAATGATGTCTTATTTGACGGTGGCGGAATGTACAATAGTGATAGCTCTCCAAGCCTTACAAATGTAATTTTTGTGAGAAATCGGTCCAAGGCCAGCGGTGGCGCAATAGCTAATCATGGGGCCTCTCCAAGTCTCAGTAATGTCACTTTTGAGGGTAATAAGGCCAAGTTCGGCGGTGGAATAGCGAATTACGGCAACTCTTCTCCAATCCTCATCAATGTGACTTTTTCGGGCAATAATGCCGGCAACGGCGGCGGAATTTTTCTCTTTCATAACTCTGCTCCCATCCTCATCAATGTGATTTTTTCGGGCAATACTGCCGATAATGGCGGTGGAATATATAATGCTTCCGCCGGCACTGTTACCATCAAAAATTCTCTTTTTTGGGGAAATACTGCCAACAATGGAGGTGGAATAAGCAATTCTTCTACCGGCTCTGTTACTATCAAAAATTCCCTTTTTTGGGGAAATACTGCATCCGTATCCGGCCCGGAAATAATATATTTATTCGACAGTTCTACAAATACTGATATCAGCTATTCTCTTTTGCAGTTAGGCTCAGGCAATTACAGCACCGGTTTTAGTTTAGGAGCAGGGATGCTCTATGGGCAAAATCCCTTATTTGTCAATACCGCTGACCCCGATGGTGCAGATAATGTCTTCGGTACGGCCGATGATGGATTACAACTCTTACCATGCTCTCCGGTGATCAATGTGGGTGATAATGCCGCCGTATCAAGTACGGATATCACAGGCAGTCCGCGAATTATCGGTGGTACAGTCGATATGGGAGCTTACGAGTATCAAGGCAATGCCGTAAGCGGTACTCGCATCCATGTTAATGCCTCATCGGCAGCCGCCGATGGCGACGGCAGTTCGTGGGCTACGGCCTATACCGATCTGCAAACGGCTTTGGCCAATGCACGAATTTGTACCCAAATCACCGAAATATGGGTGGCCAAGGGCATTTACAAGCCCGGTACCAACCGTAGCGCTTCTTTCAGTATGGTGCCCGGGGTGAAGCTCTACGGGAGCTTTGCCGGTACGGAAACCGATCTTTCCCAACGTACCTCTGCAGTGATGGCGGCCAATCAAAGTACCTTGAGCGGTGATTTGAACGGGGATGATGTCACTGCGGGCAACGGTGAAAACAGTTACCATGTTATCGGCAATTCTAATAATGGCCTAACCACTACCAATTCGCTTTTGGATGGCTTTACTATCACAGGAGGTAATGCCAATGGGGGAGAGTCAAATAGTAATGGCGGTGGAATGCATAACGAAGACTCCTCACCGAGCCTTGTGAATTGTAGCTTCTTGGGAAATCGGGCTGAAAGAGGCGGCGGGATGGGTAACATTAGGTCCTCACCAAACCTTGTGAATTGTAGCTTTTCAGGCAATCAGGCTGATAACGGCGGGGGGATGAATAACTACTTCTCCTCCTCTCCGAGCCTTGTAAATTGTACATTTTCGGGCAATCAGGCCACCGGAGGTGGTGGGATGTATAACTATAATAACTCCTCTCCAAGCCTGAAAAACTGTATCTTGTGGGGCAACAGCAGCGAAGTTAGCAACATAGAAAACGCTACCCCTAACTATATCAACACCATTGTCAAAGGCTTGGTGTTGGAGGGCTTCCAAGGCAACGAAAACCCGCTTTTTGTCAATCAGCCTCCCATGGGGTTTGGCATCGCCGGGGATTTGCGCCTTCGGCCTTGCTCTCCCGCTATCAATGCAGGAAGTGATGCTGATAATATCAATAACACTGATTTAGATGGTAATCCACGCAAAGTGGGTACTATTGATCTAGGAGCCTACGAGTACCAAAGCACTCCGCCGGCAGCCATTACCCCTGCCGTCAGTGTCAGCCATCCCACTACCTGCGGCGGTTCAGAGGGGAGCATCAGTATGAGCGGATTCCTGAACAATACTGTCTACAACGTCTCTTACAAAAAGAACGACATCGCCGTCGCGGCGGCTGACTTCACCTCCACCGGCAACGGTGTTATTACCCTGACGGGCTTGGGCGCGGGAAGCTATACCGACATTGTGGGTACTTACGGGGCTTGCGTGAGTACTGCCGCCACGGCCACTCTGACCGACCCCACAAAACCCGGCCTTACGTTGGGCACGATTCCGGCTATTTGTGCGGGAGCCATGTCGTTTACGATTCCCTTCACCAACCCCACCCAATCGCCCGACCGATATTCCATTTCGGGAAGCGGTATTACGGGCGTTACGGAGCAAATCTTGCCCGGCAGTCCTATCACGGTTAATTTGAGCAGTGCGGCTTCGGGCAGTTCGATTCCCTTTACACTCACGGTCAAAAACACCGCCACCAATTGCGTATCCGATAATATCATGGGTAGTGTAACGGTCAAGCCCGTACCGATGTCCTCGCTTTCGGCCTCGCAGACCGACGTCTGTCCCAATACCCAAGTCACCCTCAACCCTAACTGTACCGTTCCCGGGTCAACGGTTAAGTGGAACCCCGGCGCGCCCACGGTCATCCCCGATGCCGCCACCGCGTCCTATGTCTACAAAGCAAGTTGCACCCTCGAGGGCTGTACGGGCAATGAATCCTCGGTGGAAGTCAGAACCCATCGCATTCTGGCCGATCTCAAAAACGTAGGCAGCGGCCCCCAACCCAAAGCATTGGCGGGCTCGGTGCTGGATAACTTGGCCCCGACCAATACCATCACCGCCCCGCCTTCTCCCCGCTTGTGGACGGTCGTGGCCACGGGCTGCGCCGCCTCCGAGTCGGCCGTGTTCAAGTTGTCGGGGCCGGTCAGTTTCAGCTCGATTGACAACGGAGCCCCTTATGCGTTGTTTGCCAACGCGGGCAGTGACTTTTTCGCCATTGACCACCCCAACTACGGCACCGGTGGTGGTTTTTCCGATGGCGTATATATACTATCGTTAGAGTTGCGCAGTCAGGACGGCATAGGCGGGCCTTTCCCCAAGAATCGAGTAGCCACGGGGACGCTGTTGGCCACCCGCACCTTGCAGTTTACGGTAGGAGGCACCGGGGCAACGAGGCAAGAGTCGGACCGTCGCACGGGAATAGGGCAAGAGGCAAAGGGGCAAGAGGGCACGGAATTCCTTTCGGATAACGAACAACGGATAACGGATAACGGCGCTTTTGCCCTGATTGCTCCTAACCCCGTGATGCATACGCTGCATTTGTCGGTGAAAGAGGCCAAAGGACAACAAGTGAAGGTGCGTTTAACGGATGCGGCGGGACGGGATTTACTGCAACGCTATTTTATCCCGGCAACCGATATTCATCAAGAGGAATTTGAAGTGAGTGCCTTAGGGGTCGGTATGTACTTTCTGAAGGTACAAACCACGGAAAAGCAAATCACCCTGAAAGTGGTTAAGGCAGAGTAACTTGAGGATACTCCTTTTTTATGCACCCCCGTAAAACACGCCTTTGTGCCGGTTTTTACGGGGGTTGCTGTTTCCGAAATTTTATTTATCGAATCAATTAGTATCTTTGAGCCGCTTAGCCCTAACTACCTATCCTTCATTCTGATGAAAACGCTGCCCTTTCGATCGGCTTCCTTCTTGGTTTTATGGCTGCTCTGTGCTTTTTCAGTCAGCAGTTTTGCCCAAAATTCCTGTACCTGCCGAGAGGCTGATTGGCCTTATTTTGACCGGTTGAACGACAATGGTGACTCGACAGAGGTCATCCGCATGATCAACTCGCTGAAAAAGAGCAATAACCCCGTTTGTGCGGTCAATGCCGCAACGATGGAATTGACTTTTGTGTCCCGTTACCCCAGCAAAGAATTGACATTGGGACTGATTCAAGACCAAGAAAAACTGATCAATCGCCTTGACTGCAAAAACGAACTGATGGTTCAGGCTTACCTCAATTACGCGCATTATTACAAAAAAAAAGAAGACTATGAAAACCTGTCCCTTTACGCCTTCAAAGCCCTGGAAAGCGCTGAAATACAAAAAAATAAAATCCATGAATTGAAGGCCGTCAAATACATTGTGTACCTTTTCACCCGGCAAAACCAAGACGAAAAAAATTGGCCTTACATCAAACGGGCCGAAAAGATCATTCTCAACTTACCCGAGGACGATTACACCCCGCTTCATTACAATTGGCTGGCGTTTGAATACGAAAATAAATACACGTTGACCCAACGTAAAACCTTGCTTGACTCGGCGCTGACCTTTGCCGCCAAAGCCAAGGCCTCGGGACTGCCATTGCGTAATTTTGAACAGCTTACGGCCTCCTACCGGGTGTACGAGTCGGTAGCGTATCATCGGGGAAATTTGAAAAAAGCGGTGGTTTACATGGATTCAGCCTTGTTTTATGCCAAAAAAATCAAAATTCCGACCAACCTCGCTTCCCTGTATCTGGCAAAAGCCTGGGATCTGGTCGATCTGAAATCCAATAAAGAAGCCATTGCTTCCATGGATACAAGTATTTTTT
This sequence comes from Spirosomataceae bacterium, assembly GCA_046329125.1. Classification (GTDB taxonomy): domain Bacteria; phylum Bacteroidota; class Bacteroidia; order Cytophagales; family Spirosomataceae; genus Runella. The sequence continues at coordinate 111,967 of JAXLVD010000023.1, forward strand.
ACACCGCGAAATACAATCAAGGGAGCATTGCGTCTATCGGTATTTATTCGGAAGCGATGCAGATATTTGAACAGGCCGGCCATATCCCGAAGGCTTATGCCGCTTTAAAAACTTATGAACATCTCAAAGACAGTTTGTTTAAAGTAAAAAGAGCCGAAAAAATCAATGAATTGGAGCAGAAATACAACAAAACAAAAAACGAAAACACCATTCGAGAACTGGCCCAGGAACGGAGAATTTATCTGTTGCTGGCCTTGGTCGGTATTTTAGCGGCAGCAGCGATCGGCTTCTTTTTGCGCCAACAAACGTTAAAGCACAAGAAAGATATTTTGGAAACGGAACAACGGCTGAACCGCGCCCGCATGAATCCGCACTTTTTCTTCAATGCCCTGACCGCACTTCAGAAATTTGCCTTGTGGGAAAACGACGGGCAGACTTTGGCCAAAAACCTTTCCAAGTTCAGCAATATCATGCGCGAAACCCTCGAAAGTACGTACAAGGAATACGTTACGATCGAAAAAGAAATGGATTTTTTAAGTGAATATTTAGAGGTGCAAAAACTCCGTTTCCCCCAAAAATTCAGCTACGATATTACGGCCGATGAGGCGTTGGAAATCAATGAAGTGCTGATCCCGTCCATGATCCTTCAGCCCTTTATTGAAAACAGCATCGAACACGGATTTGCGGGCATTGACTACCCCGGCCAAATCAAGGTGCACTTCAGTGCGCACGAAAAAGAAGTGTTTATTCAAATCAAAGACAACGGAAAGGGGTTGAATACACAGAAAAAAAACGACAACGAACACATCAGCCGGGCAGGGCAGATCATCAAAGACCGTATCTATCTGCTGAACATTAAGCTGAAATCCAAAGCGGGGTTCAGCATAGACAATGATGCCTCGGGCCAAGGGGTCATCGTCAACATACACTTACCTTTGCTTTACACAGATGATAAAACCGCCTGACCCCATGATCGTATTGGTGATTGATAACGAACCGGAAATCCGACTGATTCTCAGAGAGATGCTGTCATCGTGGGGCGGCAGTCGGTATCAAATCGAGGAAGCCGACAGCGTGGCAACGGGGGTGCAAAAAATTACCGAATTGCATCCCGATGTGGTGTTGTTGGACGTAGAACTGGGCGACGGCACGGGCTTTGATGTCTTGAAACAGATTCCTCATCCGACCTTCCAATTGATTTTTACGACGGCCCACAACCAATACGCTGTGCAAGCTTTCAAATTCAGCGCCATTGACTACCTGCTCAAACCCATTGACCCCGCCGAACTGAGTGCCGGCTTGGCACGGGCTCAGAAAAATATTACCAATACTACGCTGAAAAATCAATTGGCGGTATTGATGCAGCAGTTTACTCCCCACCGCGAAACCGACCGGCAGATCGTGCTGAAAGACATGGACAAAACCTATTTCATCAAAATGAGCGAGATTCTGTACTGTGAAGCGGAAGGGGCTTATACCCGCTTTTATCTCACTAACCACGAGACCGTGTTTGTTTCCCGCAATCTGCACACTTACGAAGAATTATTGGCGCCGGCCGGTTTTATCCGCACTCATCATTCCTGTTTGGTCAACCCTTCCAAAATAAAAATATTTGACCGCAAAACCGACAGCGGAAGCCTCATTTTGGAAAGCGGACACGTCATTCCCGTTTCACAGCGAAAGAAAGACTTCATTTTACGGCTTTTGGAAAGCCGAACCTAAGTAAACTTCATTTTTGTTTACCTGCTTTTGTTAAAGCGAAAAGGTTAATATTCTGACTGACAGTATATTGGCCTTTTTGCTTTTATTGTTTTTGCGTTCAGGGCTTTTTTATAAGTGCTCAAAAATCACTTATAAAACGGTGTTTATCACCGGCAAAAAGAAGGGTATCACTCGTAAAACATCGTATTTACGCCTTCCGGTTTCAAGTTAATTTGAAGGTCATTGCACAAAAATCTACCCTGATCGCTATGAAAAACCTATTGCTGAAATGGTCCCTATTCACCTCATTTGTCGGTGTATGGTTGTTGATTTCAACCGTTTGTATCGGACAGACTGTCTTTTGGACAGATGATTTTGAGAACGCTGCCGCGCCGACTTCAGGAACCCGTACCCCTCAAACCAATGGCGGATTATTTGGAACAGCCCCTTTTATTGCTTATTTCATGAGAACAGATGGCTCTGATATCAGTTTAGGAAATATCACTTCTTATGCTTCCAAACAAGGGACTTTCTATTGGGCAGGTGAAGACCATGATGCTTCGGGGGGGCCGGGTGAATTGAATATTGTTTGGAGCAATATAGATATATCCGGAAAAACAGGGATCAGTTTTCAAGGACTTTTTGCTGCCAATAGTGAAAACGGTTCATGGGACGGTCCAAACACCGGCGGTCCCACTACTCCTGATTATATAATCGTAGAATATGCCATTGATGCAGGTGCTTATACAACCCTGATTTCTTTTCGGCCAACCGATGTTATGTGCGGTACATTAGGAATGTGCAAACAAATCAGTGAAGATACTGATGGTAACAATATCGGTGACGGTACGATGCTGACAAAAACATTTGCCAATTTCAGTAAGTCTATTAGCGGAACAGGGAATTCATTAATGCTGCGAATCCGAGTTTTTGCGAACGGAGGCGCTGAGGAATGGGCCATTGATAACTTCCGATTATTGAGCGGCAGTGCCTTAACCCCGACTGCCACTTCGCTCAACTCCAATAACAACCCATCTGTTTTCGGGCAAAATGTCACTTTTACGGCTTCGGTCTCTCCCAATACGGCTACCGGCACCGTCACGTTTAAAGACGGAGTCACCACCCTCGGCAGCGGGACATTAAGCAGTGGACAAGCTACTTTTTCCACTTCTTCGCTGTCCATTACCACCCATTCCATTACGGCAGAATACGGCGGCGACGGTTCAAACGCCGGCAGCACTTCCGCTTCCTTGTCTCAAGCAGTCAACTGCGCCACCCCTACTGTTTTCTCCGTCACGGGAGGGGGCAGTTTTTGTTCGGGCGGTACCGGAGTGGTTGTGGGCTTGGCCGACTCTGAAGTCGGGGTTAATTATCAGCTCAAAAACGGAGTCAATACGGTGGGTGCTTCCGTACCGGGAACCAATGCTGCCCTCTCGTTCGGTCTTCAAACGGACCCCGGCACCTATACGGTAGTGGCAACCACCGTTACAGGCGGGTGCACTGCTAACATGACGGGCAGCGCAACTGTCACGGTCAATAACCTCCCCACGCTTACGGGTGCCAACAGCGTCAGCGTCGGTTCTTCCATTACCCTGACGGGTTCCGGCACTCCTGCGGTTGCCAATCCTTATACTTCTTCCAATACAGGTGTTGCTACGGTCAACAGCGCAGGTCAGGTTACGGGGGTTTCGGCCAACAATGCGGTCATTACCTACACCGATATCAACGGATGTCAAGTCACCAAGAGTATTACGGTTACGGCCGCCCTTCCAACGGTCAATCTCTCGGTCAGCGCTAACAGTGGCTCCGAGGCGGGTGCCACGGCCATCACCGTCACGGCCACGACTTCGCAGGCAGTAGTTGGAGATCAGACTGTCAGCTTGGGCGTGTCGGGAACGAATATCACCGCCGGTGATTACTCCCTATCGAATACGACCCTTACCATTCTCAACGGCCAAACCACCGGGACGGCCACTTTCACCATTGTCGATGATGCCCTCATTGAAGGAAGCGAAACGGCCGCTTTGACCATTTCCAATCCTTCGGCGGGCATTACTTTAGGCAGCACTACGACCCAAAACATCACCATTACGGACAATGATTTCCCACCGGTCAATCTCTCGGTCAGCGCTAACAGCGGTTCTGAGGCGGGTGCCACGGCCATCACCGTCACGGCCACGACTTCGCAGGCAGTAGTTGGAGATCAGACTGTCAGCTTGGGTGTGTCGGGAACGAATATCACCGCCGGTGATTACTCCTTGTCAAATACGACCATTACGATCCTCAACGGCCAAACCACCGGGACGGCCACGTTCACCATTGTCGATGATGCCCTCATTGAAGGTCCCGAAACGGCCACGTTGACCATTTTCAATCCTTCGGCGGGCATTACCTTGGGCGGTACAACCACCCAAAACATCACCATTACGGACAATGATTTCCCGCAAGTCAACCTCTCGGTCAGCGCTAACAGTGGCTCCGAGGCGGGTGCCACGGCCATCACCGTCACGGCCACGACTTCGCAGGCAGTAGTTGGAGATCAGACTGTCAGCTTGGGCGTGTCGGGAACCAATATCACCGCCGGTGATTACACCCTATCGAATACGAACCTTACCATTCTCAATGGCCAAACCACCGGGACGGCCACTTTCACCATTGTCGATGATGCTCTCATTGAAGGTCCCGAAACGGCTACGTTGACCATTTTCAATCCTTCGGCGGGCATTACTTTAGGCAGCACTACGACCCAAAACATCACCATTACGGACAATGATTTCCCACCGGTCAATCTCTCGGTCAGCGCTAACAGTGGCTCCGAGGCGGGTGCCACGGCCATCACCGTCACGGCCACGACTTCGCAGGCAGTAGTTGGAGATCAGACTGTCAGCTTGGGCGTGTCGGGAACGAATATCACCGCCGGTGATTACTCCCTATCGAATACGACCCTTACCATTCTCAACGGCCAAACCACCGGGACGGCCACTTTCACCATTGTCGATGATGCCCTCATTGAAGGAAGCGAAACGGCCGCTTTGACCATTTCCAATCCTTCGGCGGGCATTACTTTAGGCAGCACTACGACCCAAAACATCACCATTACGGACAATGATTTCCCACCGGTCAATCTCTCGGTCAGCGCTAACAGCGGTTCTGAGGCGGGTGCTACGGTCATCACCATCACGGCCACGGCCTCGCAAGCGGTGGTGGGCAACCAAACTGTCAGCTTGGGCGTGTCGGGAACGAATATCACCGCCGGTGATTACTCCCTATCGAATACGACCATTACGATCCTCAATGGCCAAACCACGGGACGGCCACTTTCACCATAGTGGATGACACAGACATTGAAGGAAGCGAAACGGCCACGTTGACCATTTTCAATCCTTCGGCGGGCATTACCTTGGGCGGTACAACCACCCAAAATGTTACCATTACGGACAATGATTTTCCGCAAGTCAACCTCTCGGTCAGCGCTAACAGTGGCTCCGAGGCGGGTGCCACGGCCATCACCGTCACGGCCACGACTTCGCAGGCAGTAGTTGGAGATCAGACTGTCAGCTTGGGTGTGTCGGGAACGAATATCACCGCCGGTGATTACACCCTATCGAATACGAACCTTACCATTCTCAATGGCCAAACCACCGGGACGGCCACTTTCACCATAGTGGATGACACAGACATTGAAGGAAGCGAAACGGCCACGTTGACCATTTTCAATCCTTCGGCGGGCATCACTTTAGGCAGCACTACCACCCAAAATGTTACTATTACGGACAATGATTTCCCACCCGTTAACCTCATTTGCCCTATCAACGCTATCGCACCTGCCTGCCAAACCCAAGCCACCATCAATATTCAATTTGCCAATTGGCTGGCCTCCGTTTCGGCAAGCGGCGGGTGTAATGGGTTAATGACCAACAACAGCATGGGAGCCCCTCCGGCCTGCGGTGGTTCTACAACGGTAACCTTTACTTATACGAGCACTTGTGTTCCCTTATCCACTACATGTCAAGCCACTTTTACCGTACCGACCTGCTCGGCTACCCCGACGATTTCCACCAACGATCCGACTGCTTTTTGCCCGGGCAGTTCAGTTACGCTTACTTCGGATGCGGTCTCGGGTAATCAGTGGTACGTAAACGGTAACCCGATCGACGGGGCCACCAATCAGAGCTATTCGGCCACTGCGGCGGGTAATTATACGGTGGTAGTCACCGTCTCAGGCTGTGCTTCGGAACCCTCGAATTCTATTGTTCTCACAATCAAGCCCGTACCAACCGCAACACTATCGGCATCGCAAACGGATGTGTGTCCCAATACCCAAGTGACCCTGAATGCGCAATGTTCCCTCCCTGCTGCCACGGTCAATTGGAACCCGGGCGCCCCTACAGTGATTCCCGATGCGGCCACCACTTCCTACGTATACAAAGCCTCCTGCAGTTTTGACGGCTGTACGGGTAATGAAGCAAGTGTGGAGGTCCGAACCCACCGTATCTTGGTGGATATGAAAGAAATAGAAATCGGCACTCTGCCCCGGCCTTTCGCCCAAGCCGTCAAAGACAATCTGGAGCCAACCAACTATATCAATGCCCCGGCCGCCCCGCGCCGTTGGACCTTTGTGGCCAACGGATGTGCCGCCTCCGAATCGGCAGTCTTCCGCCTTTCGGGTCCGGTCAATTTCAGCAGTATTGACAACGGGGCACCCTATGCCCTGTTTGCCAATGTAGGGGCCGAATATTTTACCATTGATCACCCTAACTACGGTACCGGCGGCAGTTTCCCCAACGGGACATATACCCTAACAATAGACCTGCGGAGTCAAGACGGTGTGGGCGGCCCCTTCCCCAAAAATCGGGCAGCAACGGGGATTTTATTGGCTACCCGCACCTTGCAGTTTACGGTCGCCAATCAACAATTTATCGTCGGCAATCGCGAGGGGTTGGCAGAGCAAGAACCGAATCGCCACACAGCAACCGATTCTGATAACCGTCAACGGATAATAGAATACGAACTCTTTGCCCAAGTCATGCCTAATCCTGTTTCTACAACTATGCACCTGAACGTCAATGAAGTCAAAGGTCAAAAGGTCAATGTGAGTTTAGCGGATGCGGCAGGACGCTTGCTGCTGCAACGCGCTTTTGCCCCTCAAACGAATCAGCATCAGGAGGAGTTTGAAGTAAGTCATTTGGCAAGTGGGATGTATTTTCTCCGAGTTAAAACTACTCATAAACAGGCTACTGTTAAAGTCGTGAAAGTGCCGTAAGTCAAAGAAAGCAGAATAGGATCAGGAGGGTTGTCCCGAAAACCGGAACAACTCTCTTCGTATGTCAGTTAATGATAATTTCGGAAAAATCTTTGTTCAGAATCCGCTAAGTTTTCGTTATTTGGGGATTGATTATAGACCCGAAAATGAGATTTTGGCTTTTTCTGCTTTTCCCGCTTTATCTGTCGGCCCAAACCCACCGATGGCAGGAAATCACTATTGCTGACGGTCTTTCGCAGGGAATGATCTACGATCTGCTCCAAGACCGCCAAGGTTTTCTCTGGTTTGCTACCAAAGACGGCCTGAATCGCTACGACGGCTACAATTTTAAGGTATTTACCCACGATGCTTACAATCCGTTCAGCCTTTCGGGAAATACCTGTACGGCTTTGTTGGAAGACAGTAAAGGGCGCATTTGGGTCGGCACGTCACAAAACGGTCTGAATCTTTATGAACCGCAAGCCCATCGTTTTTACCACGCCGATATCGTTGACAAACAACTTACCAATGCCGGCAATTACGGCATTGCCTATTTGAGAGAAGACAAAACGGGTGCCATTTGGGTCATTACCGGACAAGCAGGCAAGCTCTTTAAAATTATCCCTGATCGGCTGTACCCCCCGCAAAATGATTTCTCCGATTGGGTTCAACCGGTTTCGGCCGATGCTTCGTCGAAAAGGAAACCGAACCCTGATTTTGTATCAGATAAAACAGCCATGGAATTTCGATATACCGAAACCCTCTATCCGTTTGCTGCAGAATTTTCACCGGCCAACCGTTTAGCTATCGACCTTTCCGGTACCAATGTGCTCAGAGATGCCGAAAAACGATTTTGGATAGTGGGAAACGGGGAATTGATCTGCGCTAAGGAAAATTTCACTAAAAAAATCACCTTTGCCACCCCGCAAAACCAGCGAAAGGTTATTAACATTTTTCAGGACGGTAGGATTGCCATTTGCAATCAGGAATACGTTTGGTTTTTTAAAGCCGATGAGCTTCTTCAAATGAAGGAACTCACGCCTCAAAACGCGTTTGCGCAACTCCCGCCCAACAAAGACATTATCAATCAACTCTTCAAAGACCGAAACGGGAATATCTGGGTAGCTACGGGGGGGTACGGATTACTCAAAATTAATCCGCGTATCCACCGGTTTCAATCCTTTCTGCCTCAATATTCCCCTTCTTCCCTTCATCAGGATCGACAGGGGAGGGTGTACATTCACAGTAATTATCGTCCGTCCTTTCATTTTTATTTTTTGGATAAACCCTCCAACAAACTCCTGCCCATTCCCAATGTAACCTACGAGCCCACCCATGGCCACGATGCCTTATTGCAGGACGATGAAAATCATTTCTGGTTGTTAGGTCGAACAGCCCCTCATGTCAGCCGAAGTCTAAAAAAATATTCCGTCGATTGGCAATTGCAGAAAGAATATCCCTTACCCCCGCTCAATGAATTGAAAAGCGGCAGTTTCAGGCTTTTGAAAGACCGGGAAGACAATATCTGGATTGGCCATACCGAGGGAAACCTGCTGAAGTTCAACCCGAAAACCGAACAGTTTCAGGGATTCAGTTACCAATCGCTGCTGCCCAAAAGCGGCTCCGCAGTAGAAACCTTTGCCTTGTATCAGGACGGGCAGCAAACACTCTGGATCGGTACGCAAAAAGGACTCATCAAAGCCGACCATCCGAATACTACCCCCGTTTTTTCGCTCTATACCAACCTCAAAACCGACCGCCGAAGCCTGAGTGAAAACTTTGTATCAGGGATGACCGACGATCCGCTTCTTCCTGACCAATACTTATGGGTAAGCACCAAAGGCGGCGGATTAGACCGTTTGGACAAACGACTCGGTACTTTTGAGCACTTTACCGAGGCGCAGGGCTTACCCAACAAAGTCGTGTATGGGATCGTCACAGGAGAAGATAAAAACCTATGGATGAGTACCAACCGAGGCATTGCACGGCTCAATCCCAAGTCGCTGACATTTACCAATTTCAACAAATCGGACGGTTTGCAGGACGACGAATTCAATACCAATTCTTATTTTCGCTCTCCTTCGGGGGAGTTACTGTTTGGGGGAGTCAACGGCATCACTATTTTTCGTCCGTCGGCCATAAGCGGTAACTCCAAACCGCCGGTCGTGAAACTGATCGGTTTAAAGGTGAACAACAAACCCGTCGAGGTCGGCGATGAAAGCGGCATTTTGGACAAAGCCATGGAGTTTTTACCTCCGCTGCAATTGGCCCACGACGAAAATCAGGTCAGTCTTGAATTCGGTGTCATGGATTTCACCAACCCCGTCAAAAACCGATACCGCTATCAATTGGAAGGCATTGATGCCGATTGGGTAGAAGCCGGTACCACCCGTTTTGCCAATTTTTCGCAATTGCCGAGCGGTCGTTATACCTTTCGGGTACAGGGCAGTACCAACGGAGAAGTATGGAGCCAACCGATTGAATTGAAACTTACGGTCAATCCTCCGTTTTACCGCACTTGGTGGGCTTATCTACTGTACTTAAGTTTTATCTCCTACCTCATTTATCGGTTGTATCAAAATCAACTGAACCGCGTCCGTTTGCAGGAACAAATCCGATTTAAAGACAAAGAAACAGAGCGGTTGGCCGAGTTGGACCAACTGAAAACGCAGTTTTTTACGAATATTTCCCACGAATTCCGTACCCCGCTCACGTTGATCTTGGGGCCAATGGAACAAATGAGACAGGAGTATGCCCGCGACAGTCGCCTTCCTATGATGCAGCGCAACGCGCAACGGCTGTTGGAACTGATCAATCAATTACTGGATTTGGGAAAACTCGACGCTCGCGAAATGCAGGTCCACCTTCAGCCCGGCGACTTAGCCCGATTCATCCAACTGTTGGGAAGTTCTTTTCAATCGTTGGCCGAAAGTCGAAACATTACCTTCACGCTCCGACAAAATCAACAAAAAGTACTCGCCCGGTTTGACGCCGACAAGATCGAAAAGATACTCATCAACCTCCTTTCCAACGCTTTTAAGTTTACCGAAGATGGGGGCAAGATTGAACTGTCGGTAGAGTATAGCCCCCC
>JAXLVD010000024.1:0-114368 GCA_046329125.1 Spirosomataceae bacterium
TGATTACTTCTTTGGCAAAAAACAGGGTAGAGTCGTATTTTTTCATGGCAAAATACGTATCCATTAACCGGATCAAACCCGTCACCTGATCGGTCTTGCTTTCGGATTGACTGTACAAAATTTGGAAATCCCGAACAGCCTGAGAGAAATTCTGCTGTTGTACCTCAATATCCCCGGCCCGAAGTGCCGCTTTCGGAGTGAACTTCTCATCGCCTTCCCCGATCACGACGGTGAACAATTTCAGGGCATTGGCCATGTCATTGCTTCGGTAATAGCTTTCTCCGCCCAAATAACGGGCTTCGGTCGCGGATTTGCTGTTGGGATAATCGCGAATAAAACTTTGTAAAGCCTTGATCGCCTGCGCATACTTTCCGTCACCGTACAATCCTTTGGCCGTTTCAAACTCCAATTTTTCCGTTTCGGTACTCTGCGGATTTTTCTTTTTGTAATCGGCCAAGACATCCGACATTTCTTCCGAACGACCGGCATTTTCTAAGGTAGCCTGCAATCCCAGCAAAGCCTCTTTGGCCGCGGGAGCATCCGAGAATTCGCTCAAAATGCGTTTATAATCCCGAATCGCCTCTTCAAATACCTGAATGTTGTTGTAAGCAAGCGCCCGTTTCAGCAATGCCGGCGGAATCAGGTAACTGCGGGGTTTGTCTTTGACAAGGCGTGTATAGGCACGAATAGCCGCTTGATAGTTCCCTTTCTCCAAATCAATATTAGCCGACTGAAACAGGGCGTCATCGGCATAGCGAGAAGTCGGGAATTGGGCAATGACCTTATCAAACTGCGTTTTGGCTTCGGTATCTTTTTCCTGATAGGTCAAAATCAACCCTTTTTGGTAAAGCGCATAGTCACGGTCTAAACGCCCCTCACTGAGAGCTTTATCGTACAACGCCATCGCCTGACCGTAATTTTTGTCGGTCAAATACGAATCCGCCATCCGAATGGTGGCATCCTCAATGGTCTGCGGCTCACCGATCCCCTTGCCTTTGGCTATGTATTGCTGAAAATTGGTCAGGGCCGTTTTGTAATCCTTAGTGTTGTAATACGCATACCCCAATGAATAAAGACTCCGAATGCCATAGGAGGAATTCGGACTGCTGCGAATTAACTGTTGGTAGATCGGAATCGCCTCACCGTAACGATTCATGGCCGAAAACGCTTCCCCCTTTTGAAATTGAGCGGCCTGCTCAATTTCTTTGTCCGGTGTATATTTCAGGGATTTATCAAAATTTAAAATGGCCTGTGCATAGCGCTCCGCATTGAAATCGGCGATCCCCAAGTTCATGGTTTGCCGTTGGTAGGCGGCTTTCGTAACATCATCCAACTTTTTCAGTTTTTCAATATAAGCGATGGCCGCCGCACTGTTGTTGGATTTCGTCAGCGACAAAATGGAAAGACGGGTGGCTTCCTCCTCGTATTCGCTGCCCGGGAAATTCTTAATAAACTCCTGCAATTCCGTAAAGGACGCCGAGTAGTTGTTCAACTCTAATTGTACCTTGGCATGGTTGAACGATGCTTCCTCTTGAATCGTCTTGTTGAATTTCAGTTTTGCGGCATTGTCAAAACCGGTCAGAGAAGCTTGCGGATTTTTATTTTGTAAATGACTGATTGCCAAAATATAAGACCCGAATTGACCGGTAGTATCTTTACGGGTAGCCACGCTTTTGAGTTGCTCTACGGCCCCGGTATAATTCCCCGTCCGAAACAGCGAATGACCGTACCGAAACTGCACAGGTGCCGGGGTGGGGGTTTCCCGGCCTTTCAGTTGGACATATTGGGCATAGTACTTCGCGGCATCCGCGTAGTTACCGCGGCTGTACAATACCTCGGCCGCATACAGTGCCACATCGTTCAACTTTACCCCTCCTCCCTGGGTGCGGCGAAGCAAAGGTTCAGCATAGGCAATAAGATCATCGTAACGTTCGGCTTGATAAAGCGAAGAAACGATCCAATTGGGCACATCGGCTTTGTATTGAGGATGCGATTCGATACTCTTAAAACTTTTATAGGCATCGTTGTACTTCCCGTTTTGGTATTGAATCACCCCGGCATAATAACCCGCGGGGGCAAAAAACTCACTCGCCGCATCTTTTTGCACTTCAGCAAAGTACTGCAAGGCGGGGTTATATTGTTTTAAACTATAATAAGATAACCCCAATTTATAGCGGGTTTCGGTAGCGGCGTAGTAATTAGAGCTGCGATCAAGCGCCTTGGTCAAATAAGTGATGGCATTGGAATAATCTTCCCGATCAAAATAGTACTTCCCCAAATCGCTGTAAATGACGGCGGCTTTGGGGTGCTCGGGGTGATTTCTGACAAACCGATCTACGGCCAACTCGGCCTCGGGTGCGTCTGCGTACAAGGCACACAAAGTGGTATAGTACTCAGCCGTAACCGCCGTATAATCGTTGGTATTCAGCAAAGCAGGCCTTTTTTCCAAATAATACCGAAATTCCTGTTTAGCGGCGGCATAGTTTGATTTCTCAAACAACTCCACCCCGTTACGAAAATGAACATCCGCTTCCGTATAACCAAGCGTATTTTGGGCATTTGCCCCGAAAAAAATAAAACAACTGATAAAAAGCGGAAGAACGCTGTGTTTAAAAGACATGGTATAGAATAGGTTTCTATGGTTGTGCATTACTGATCCTCGGTTTTGAAAAAGCCTTTTCCGATTACCGTTTGAAAATCACCTTGGTGTTACGGAATTCCTGCGGCTCTATCCTAACTAACTGCTCAGATTTGAGGGAAATGACATTCGATAATTTTGCGAAAGAACGAAAAATAGGCTTCAAAATGTATAATTTTCGTAATTTATCTCAATTTTTCAGCCTTATAAAGCAGGTGTGATAACCGTTACAAGCCGTCAAGCGAGGATTTCTCCTTAATTAATACGGATTTAACACGACAATTTTCACCAAAATGTTGTTTTTTTGAATACAGACCGCTACTTTTGCACTTCTTTTTCAGAACAGATATTATTTTTACATACAACCAATGGCAAATCATAAGTCAGCATTAAAAAGAATTCGGGCCAACGAAACAAAACGCCTCAGAAATCGCTATCAACACAAAACGACCCGTACGATGGTACGTAAGTTGCGTGACACCAAAGATCAGGTGGTAGCCTCCGAATTGTACAAGACCGTCTCTTCCATGTTAGATAAATTGGCAAAGAAGAACATCATTCACAAAAACAAAGCCGGCAACCTGAAATCGAAGTTGGCCAAACACGTCAACAAACTTGCGGCAGTAGCTTAAGCGATTTTTTTCGAATAAAAAGAACCTTTGAGGCCCACGCTTTAAAGGTTCTTTTGTATTTATGCAAATTAAACCGTTTCGTCGGAAAATCGGAGTTTGAAATATCTTACCTTAATCATAACAATTCACCTGAAACCGTCACAAAAAAACATGAGAAAAATGCGTTTAACGATTGGAATGGCATTGTTGAGTGCAGGTGCCGTTTTTGCCCAAAAACCTGCTATTGAATTCAATGCCCGAGGGATTCTTTCATTATCCGACGGAGACATGGCTGCTTCGGCGGCGGCAGACGGCAAATTAATGAAAGAAGTAGGTGTAAAAGATGCATTGACCGTTTATCCTCTTCCGCTCAAATTAGGCCAGGAAATCGGCACGTCGCCCGTACCGAACTCGGCAGTCGGTTGGGCCAGAAATGCAGCCATTATGTCTGACGGTCGGTACGCCTATGTGATCGAAACACGCGGTCAAACGGCAGACAGTGCCAAAGCAGTAAAAAATATAGTAACGGACCTGCCCGCCGGAAGTACCATGTACATAGTGGACATTTCCAACATGACCAAACCTTCCGCTCGGAAAGCGCCCATCGGCAAAAACCCTTCGGCGATCGACATGTTGGGAAGTAATATTTTGATCACCTCGGAAGAAACCGGCAAAGAATTACGTCTGTTGGAGATCGGGGCCGGCGGGTTACCTACCCGAAACGTCCCCGTCGCGTTGAACCTGACCAACGCCCGCGCAACCGACGTATCCTGGCATCCGGAAGGCGAATTTGCCGCCATTACCGTAGAAGAGACCAAAGAAATCTGGCTGTATAAAGCAAAGCGGAATGCCCAGGGGAAAATCGCTACCTTTGAAGCGTTCGGTACCCCCGTTAAAATTACCGGAAAGCCGGGTCACGGAGCTTTCTCTCCTGACGGCAGTTTATTCGTCGTTTCCGATTTGAGAGACGGAGCCGCCGGCGAATTGGCCGTAATTCAGTTCAATACCACCGCCGCTGACCCTAAAACCGCCGAACACAAAGTAATCGGTCAAACCGCCGTAGCTGCCGGGGTAGAAAGTTTTGCCATCAGCCCTGACGGCACCATGATCGTCACCGCCAATAAAAACAATTCCGCTCAGCCATGGGAAGGAAATGTAGGCAAAGCAGGTATCAGCCTGTTGACATTAGGAAAAGACGGCAAAATGGCCAAAGTAGCTGATTATGAACTTGACGGTATTGCTCCGGAAAGTATCATTTTTGATAAAACAGGCGATAACGTAGCCGTTTCCATCTACGAATACTTCGACTACGGTCGCCGCGACGGAGGCATTGAGTTTTTCAAAGTCACCAAAGGAGGCACTCCCGCCCTGACCAAACAACTCGCCAAAATCAGCGCTTCAAAAGGTTGCTATACGGTAAAGTTAATTCCTTAGAAAAACATTCGTACGATTATATAAAAATCAGGGGATGCTTCTGAAGAGGCATCCCCTGATTCTTTAAGTTGTTGGCTGATTCTATTTGTCTTAGTTAATCATCACCATCCCGCCTTTTAGGGTTGCCATCCCGCCGCCGTCAAGTTCCAATTGCGTGGATGCCTTAAATGAGCCGGTTGTTTGCGCATTGAGGTCTACCGTCAAACCTTCTGCTTTCAGTTCGGCACCGGCGCTTACTTCCATACTTGTATCGTTCTTGATCAGCGTTTTTCCCGCTTTTACCTCCCATTCGTCACTTGCTTCCATCTTGATTTTGGGGGCTTTCATCTGAATCCCTTTCGCCGCTTCCAAAAAGATAGTTCCATTGCTTTTGGCCCTGATATGTGAGCCGCCATCCAACGACAATTCTATTTCATTTTTGCTGTCTTTATTAAAGATCCGAATCTTCTCTTCTCCTTCGGTGTCATCAATGAGGATGTGATTGCCCCCTTTGGTGATGATGCCCTTGATGTTGTTGTTTTTATTGAAAAGGTCACCCGGTTTTGCATCGCCGTGGTACATACTGCCCGTTACAAAAGGGATATCCGGATTACCGAATTCAAAATCCACAAATACCACTTCATCCACTTCCGGAATAAAGTACATTCCCTTTTCTTTGCTCGCCATCGGGTTCACCACCCTCACCCAAGGTGTTTTTTCATTGGTGGCCTTTTGCCACGGGAACTGCACTTTGACGCGTCCCATGCTGTCTTTATCATCTACCTGCATCACTACGGCCGGTTGTGGCTCGGCGTTGGGCTGTATAATGCGATAATCTACGGGGGCAAAGTCAGTATCATGCGGGACGGCCTCAAAATTGCATTGATAGACTCCTCTCGAATCCAAATAATGACTCAAACGCGTAACTACAAACGAACCGTAATCAATGGTTTCAACTTTATTATCGGCGTTGATGAAGGTATCGGTCACTTTTACTACACCACCCAATTTTACTTCCATCTCGGGGGTACGGCCGGTGAGTACGGCCAATTTGTTGGCTTGCTCACTTTTTTTGCCTTTAATGGCTTTTTTTAACGTAGAAGTACTGCGGTGGTTTTGGTAGCCGATCTCAATGAGTTCGTCGCTGAATACTTTTTCGGACTTGTTCAGTCCTATCTGCTCATAGGAGTTCAACCCACTCACACTTTCTGCCGACGACGGAGCTTCGTAGGTCGTATTTGTATAATAGTCGTAATAGAATCCGTTGAGATTGAGGGGAGTGGCCCGCATACTGTAATTCATGTCGAAAAAATTAGCTGCGTGTTTGAGTACAATCTCCTCTCCTTTTACCCGCCCGGCTTTGCCAAACACAAATTGCTGACCGTCGTAGTACATCCACTCGCCGCAGTCTTCGGCGAGGCGTTGCAGGAAGTGAAAGTTATCTTCTTCGTATTGGGTCACGTAGCGAATACGCTCTTTCCATTCGGGACGTACGTTTTTTTTTAAATCACCGTATGGCTTCAGTACTTTATTTACAATCTGTTCCAAGGTAAGCTTTGAGAAAGAACGAGTAGTACGTCCCGCACTCAACAAAGCCGTCGGACTCACCCCCGTGATGATGATGGTATTGGAGGTACTGCTACCCTTGCTCAAGCGCACCGCAGTCACAATACCATTGAAGACCATCGTTTGTTGCTTGCTTACTGTACCATCTTTAGCTTTTTCGCCTTGTGCCAATTTAATGACTACCGTCTCGCCCATGACCTTATCACCCAGTTCCTTGAGCTTGACGGTGGAGGATTTATCCGGCAGCATATCGGGCGAGAGGCTTATCTCAAAACTGTGGTGATTGTCGAAAGGCTGGCTGATGGAGAGGCTGGTAATACGGTTAATTTTCAGGCCGTTGATATTGATTTCGACCGAGGCGATGAGTTGTAGGGTAGAGGGCATGGTTTGTGTCTATTTACTGCTTATTCATTTGGTGTTACATTTTGAGCTATCGTGCGTACTATGTTTCTTATATCCTCGGCGGTGATATTTTTACCTGCCTTATTTTTTATTTTTGGGTTTTGCTTGAGAAACATATCTAATGTCATTAGCTCTTCATTTTCAGGTCTATAACTGTCCATAATTACTTTGAATTTTTTTTTAACTTCGTTTTTTATATGACCTATAATTATTTTTTGTACTGTTTTTTCTATTCGCATATACTTCTCTACTATGCCTGTCGTCGGTTTTATACCTTCATATATTACTATACGTTCAAAAAAACCTATTTCTCTTGCCATGTTCTCATCTACATTTCGAGCTATTGTGAAAACTTCATTATAAAATCTTTTTATTTCATTTAATGGTAATGTATTCGTTCTTCCTACGATTGATTTGGCCGCACGTTCATTTAACACTTCATATAGATTATCAATATAGGAAAAGAATATATTTTGCCTTTCCCATCCATGGTCCGAATGAGTACCTTCCCAGAGGTGGCCTCTTTCCATGAGGTTTGCCATTGATTCTGATGACTTATGAAGATATTTACTATTGGGCATTGTATGAGCATATGTGTCGCCAAGTCGATGTATAAGAAAACCAAAGCGAACTGGCTGGTCTCCTGAAGTTGATTTTAACAGGTTAGTGGTTATTTTTCGTTCAGCCTCAGCATTTTTACCTGTTAAAGCATGTAGTCCATATTCGATAGTTAATCGCCAGTCATTTGCAGTACGAGTTTCTGCGTCAATTATTTCTTGTATTTTAATTCCTGCTACTGCTCCTATTTTTATTCCTTCTACTATACGATGCAAGCGTTCTGCTAATACGGGCAAAGCTAAAAGTGAAGCACCACCGGTTTCTGGGGCAGCACCAATAGAGATCATATATGCTACTATAATTCCTCCCAAGGCAGCCCCAGTAGCTGCAGAAGGTAATAATTTTACCGCTTGCGCCTTCTCTTGATCTGTAGCATCTAACTCATGTACTTGATCGGCCATTTGGGTATAGAAAGCTATTTTCTGCGCTTCGTTATTAGGAAATCCTACTGCCAATGATATATAATAAACTGTGTAGTAATGTCCTGTTGCTTCCATCGTTGCGGGGTCTAAAAAACTTACAATACTTTCGTTTCCAACTCTTTCTTAATTTCCTCCAAAACAGTGATTGCTAACCCAAGATTTTTTGCCATGCGGTCAATGCATTGGGTTACTTCGGGCGAAGATCCACATCCGGAACTGAGGGTTTTGTGGATAAATGCCTCATTCAGTTCTGTTTTGTCTTTTCCCGAAACTAACTTACTTACTTCTGAGGCAATGCCGGCGGCTGCTTTTACATCCCCCGCTATCTTCAGCGCGCCACGGGCTTTGATTACTTCTTTTAATACCGTTCTAAAAGAAATAAGTGAGGCTAAGGTGAGTGCCAACGCCTCTTTTTGGGCGGTATTGATAGCGGCTTCGGCGGTATTGCCGGATAACATTTTACCCACAAATACGCCTGCTTCTTTTGCATCGGGTTTGAGCCATTCGCCAATCAATTTCCACCGAGAGATAGGCTCAGACTTATCTCGGAACAGTACTGCGGTAAACAGCTTGAAGGTATCGGGACAGTTTTTATACAGAAATTGCAAATCCTGCAAAATGGGCTTGACATTATCGAACGCGGTGTGGAATTTTTTCTCATTCTGGAAAAAATACTGGGCAAGGACAGTAAGTTTGTTAGCTGTCGTTACGACTGTAACCACCGCACCAAGTCCTAAATAGCCCCCCATAACGGCGCAGCAAAACATCACGGTACCTTGTGCATAAGGAACCAACCATGCCGCCCTTGAAACTCCGATAGCAATGGCATCCAACGAAATTTTTTGGTCAAAACGGGTATAATACTCACGATAGAGCATGTCGCCCTTCATAAAAATGGCATCCTGCCCCACTTTTCCGATAAATGTTTCCTGATTAATAGGTGTAAACGGATTGATATAGACGCGACCGTCTTTGTAGATCGGCTCAAGCCATCCATTTCGTTACCATTGTGCAATTAGAGAAGCTGCCGGGGCACCTCGGGCTATGACATTGTTCTTTTGAAAATTGGCTTGTCCGGCCTCCACCATTCCCTCAAATCTTGTTTTTGAGGAGAAAATTTTTCGAGCAGTGTCTAAAAAACTCATCTTTGTTTACGGTTTATGTTTAGTCAGTAGTTAAAACAGCTCCGCCATACACCTCAATATTTGATCTCTTTTGCCTTTGGTATTTCCTTTCAAATCAGGTTTTCCCCAGCCATCATCGACTACTTTAGGATTAATGTAGGTGGAATCTTCAATCGATTGAAAAGGGTGAGTGGCCCAGTATTTTTTGTGTTCTTCCAGTAATTGAATACGTGTTTTCAATGGTAACGTTGGTTGGGCAGTGCTGATGTTTGCAATAATTCGTTTTGAGATGTCGAATGGCAGCGCTCGTTCCTCATTACCCCAAGTATCAATACCTCGAATATGGAATATACAGTAGCTCACGCCTGTCCCTGAATCAAATCGTACAAAATTGACAACTGACTTGGCTGGCCGACAAAGCGTTTTTATGTAGAGTGTATTGGCATTTATTTTTTCGATTTTCAGTTTTTTAGCCCGCCACCGTTTCAGATTTTCGGCCAAAGGAGTCATGTCAGGCAGGATGACAATCACGTCAAAATCAATGGGTGTAGATTTTACAGAAGTTCCCACAAAAATATATTCGGTACTGAGTGGGTATTTTCGGATAGTGTTGGGCAGGTGGATGGTATAGCCAAAAGCGGAGTTGTCAGACACCGTACTGTCAGGCAATGGCTTCTTTTCTGCGCTGCTTTCCACATCCCGAAAGCTGTCAGCCACCGCAAAGAGTGCAATGGAAACGAGTATATATTTTAGGGAATAGAGCATCTGCCGGTTAATTTTAATTTGCAGGTTTGGAATCCCGATGAAAGAGCCGAAACCTGCAAATGGAGTTTAATCGCGTTTCAGTTTGAGTTTTTGCCCCTGAATATCCATCTCTCGAGAGCAGATAGTGAAGTTTTGAGACCCCGTACCGCTGCCCGAAAGACTGAAAGTTTCGCTGAAATTTACTACGGAGGCGTGTTCAAATTTGATGGTTCGCAGTTCTTCTCCCTTTTGATTGCTGAACTTGATTTCGCCGTTGATATCGTCTTTGTGCGGCAAAATCATCAACTCAATGATTTTGGAATCGGCGTTGCGGGTTTCTATCGAAACATCAATGTTTCCGCCAAAAACTTCCGAAGTGGTTTCGTTGGTGTGGGGGTTTACGTGTTGTTGCAGGCTGTAGGAGCAATGAAGAACTTCAAACTCTTTGCCGTCAATTTTGATGGTTGCTTTGTGTGCCATTTTTGTAAAAACCTAAAAGTGAATTGTTTATGCGTGAAAAATTATTGTTTATTTTTCAAAACCCTATCCGATCAGAACGGTGGGTGACCCGATAACGATACTTCCGCCGTGGGAAGTCATGTCGCCCATTCGGGCGGCGGGCAGCCCCCCGATAAACACGGTTGCCGAGCCTGCCGCGATGACATCAGGCGGCCCGACACAAGTACACATCCCGGTAGCTGTAGCAGCGGGTATGTTGTTAATGAGGACAGTCGGTACGCCGGGCGGTAAAACAGGGCCTCCTACGTGCGGCACCGTACCGGTGACCATTGGACAAACGTGCATATCTCCTACGCGTGCGGCGGGCATTCCCATGTTGATGGATTGGTTTAAGATTTTTAACTATACTTCTGTATTTTGATTCCCCTGTGTCAATTAATTGACTTTCTGAAACATAGATCCTGCTTTTGGCTGATTGGGATTAGCCCTGAAAAAAAGGTTGATCTTCCCATCATAGTGTTCAATTTTGTAATAGAGTTGAAATTCCTCCGAACCATCCGGCATTTTATAAAGCAGTTGGCCATTTCTCGTAAACCACCTGACTCCTGCCTCTCTTTCGGCTTTGAAGGCTTCATTTTCAGTCCAGCCACCAATAGAGTTAGCTTCCAACCCGGGCTGGTAAATGATGGCCGAACTACGGCTTTTGCCTTCCATGGTACCATCTGCATTAAACGCCCAGTATTCTTCGGTATTCATGCTGTTTCTGTTGTAGGCAGAAAATTTGCTCCAAACACCTATTAAATTAGGGTCACGCGGCAGTGTATTGTTACCTTTCGGTGCTTTGTTGGGAGTCTTCCCCGGATTGCTCAGGGATTTGTTCACCGCCCCTGCTTTCTGTAATGTGCCTGAAAGAATGACCTGTCCCTGATCTATCACCTGTACAAACAGGCCTGTCATACCTACCCCAATTGTACTCCAATCCTGCAAGGAAAAAGTGGCGGTACCGGTCTCATTGGCCAAAGTGCCATTATATACGCCCTCAGCCAAATTTCCTGAGAGCGAAGAGGTGATGTTTGTTCCGTTGATAGCGAGGGTCATTGTACCCGTTATGGACATTCCGCTGACGGTCAGCATCATACTGCTTTCCAATTTTGATTGGTTGGCAGCAGTCAGCTCACCTTGGTATTTTCCATTGATTTTCTGTGCCATGCCATTAAACATGATTAGAAATGAGGTAAAAAATAATAGATTTTTCATAGTTGAAGTTTTGTTTATTAGCTCTCAATTATCCCCAACGCTATTCAATTCATGAATCCAATGCTCCTCCATTCTTTGCCGCCTTAGGCTTTCAATCTGCTGTTGTTCAGTCTGCTGTGCATTATGATTTTTTTGATTTTGTAGATCTATCGCTATTAATTGCTTTCTCTCTGCCAACGATGCCGTAGCTTCCCTAAATCGAATCCCATTAAAAAGTGCATCTATGGTCTGTTGTGAAATGGCAGGTGTGCCCATAATCCATCGGATGATAGAAATCCCCCCCCCATTCGGTGAAACATTATAGGCCATATTCATGATCATACCATTGTGGCTGATTGAAGCTGTGATGGTATTTTCGGTCTTGGTAAAAGGGGTTCCTGCGGCTTGTAACCCTTGCGCGATGGTATTCAGATCCTCGTCAGTAGGCATCACAATAATAAAGTCGTTGCGGGAGCCGCTCCGGGCATCGATGAAAGTATAACTGTTTTTAGAAGCACTTGGCACCATTTTTAAATCAGCTAACACCGGAATACTGATGCCAAATGGCTCATTTATAATTGCGTTGGGATCATAGACTTGAGACGCGGGATTTTGTTGACTGTCGTCGGTTGCCTTCAATGTATTAAAGAAGGCATCTTCTCTTTGTTGCCCTTTATACTTCTCATAGCCAAACATCACCAAAATAATGAGTACAAATACTCCTAAGACTTTGTAATTACCGTTCATGTTATTTAGCGTAAGTGATTGATGATAGGATTGCCTGTATCTGCTTTTGTTTTCTTCGGGCAATGGCAACGCGCCCGCCGTTGCCCATGATGACATACTTTTTGTTGAATACTTCTATATGCCGGCGATTGACGATATGCTGCTTATGTACCCTTACAAATAAATTCGGCAAGGCTTTTTCATAAAAACAAAGACATACAGCCACTAAGATGCGTCGCCCATTGGTTAAGATAAAACGGGTATAATTCCCGTCACCTTCCAGACGAACAATGTCGTCATAGTGCAATAGCACTTCTCCGCGCAGAATAGCGATGGTTTCTTCCTTTCTCGGCCAAAAATCGCTGATGTTGATACTGATAGGGGTGATATTCATAGTTTAGAAATTGATTCAATGGGGATGTATCATTATCTTTCAAACTCAAACGAATAGGCATTGAACGAGAAAGCACGGTAAGGACAAGGCACGACAAAATCGCCCGAAAAAGTACCTTTTTCATTTTTTTAAAAATTATGGAATTGTTGTTTCATGAACAATTCGGAAGCTACCCCGTTTCATACCTGCATCTTGCACCGCCGCGCTACCACAAAGCTCAGCCCATTGCTGAGATTAAGCAGTCTATTTTTGCGATTGTAGTGAGAAATGAGCACTACATTAATGATAACGCCACGATTTATACGTATGAACCCTTCTATAGGTAAATCGGCCTCCAACAGCAGTAAAGTCTTACAAGATAGGTGGCGAGTACCATCCGGGCAGTAAATAAAAGTATAGTTACGATCGCTTTGCAGATAAGCGATTTGGTCCATCGACAAAAATCGACTGAGCGAAGAAGGAATGTTAAAATTTGCAACAGCCATTTCGGGTAAAGCTTTTAAAGTAAAGACTGTAGGGAGATTAGTCAGTAAATTGCATTTTGCGTAACAATAATCCGGACCAGACCGTCAAAACCAAGCCAATCAATACAATACCCCATGCCTGATTGTTCTCTACATGGTTGACGATAGCATGGATGTGAATAAGTGACAGAAGAATATCTCCAATAAATGCCAACAATAAAATTCCTTTTACAGCCCTTGAGGGGAAAGCACTTCTTACATACCAAAGGCAGACGCCAAGGCTGAAAAGCAGCGACCCATACCCTCTTGTGACTACCCAAGTCAGTTCATTACCTGCATAGGAGGGTGCAGCATACATTTCTATCACCAATTGAGGCGTAAGCAGCATGGGTAAGGCAAACAGCAACGCAACGATAGAGTTGAAAGTAAATAAAGTTTTTGTGTTCATGATTTTGAGGATTTAGCGTGTATGGCTTCTACTTATTTAATTGCTCCCAATTGCTTCATCATTGATAAGTTATCATTTTATATCTGTATGCTGTGAGCTTACAAACATCCACTTGCCATTGCGTCGCTGAAAAACATAGGTAGCCGCTACTTGCTTACTGCGCTCGATACCGTCTTTGTCTAAACGCACGGTTTTGTGGATACCGGTAGAAACGGCCAAGTCCCCCGATTGAAAAATGACAGGTTGGAGCATCTCGGTCGAAACAATGTTTTGCTTATCGCCTTTCAAAACCATTTCTTTGGTCAGATAGCCGCCCTGCACGGGGGTATATCTGAAATCATCAGAAAGGCGATTTGCATAAAAGGCTTTTGAATCAGTCTTATATTCGTTCTCTATTTTTTGCTGCATTTGGGGCGTAAGCGTGTTGTCTTCGCCTCCCGTTTGATAGTCAAGCTTGGTGTGGTGTAAGTCGGTCAGTACCCAGTTGTTATTTTTCCACTCAAACGTGTAGGTAAAGGCATCTTTCCAGGTCATTTTTTGGCCGTTGGGCAGTACCAAAGCGTGGTTTCTGATGCCCGACACTACGCCCAAACTACCCGATTGCTTCACGCGCAGGTCGCTCATTTGGGTTTCGCTTTTAGCAGCGGGTCGAGATTTGAGCAAAGCAAGCGTGGCGGCTTTGTCGTAATACTGCCCGCTGTGACCTGCCACAAATCGCAGATCGCCGTCCATTTGTTGAGCAGCTTTGACGGGTTCGGCATCATAATCGGTCACCCCTTTTTCAAAGGCGGCTTTGAGGTCGGTTTGGGCGTAGAGGCTTCCTGTCGTCAGCAAGACAAATGTAAATAGTAGCTTTTTCATTGCAGGGATTATTGGTTTAAGTAATTCAATAGCTTCGTTTCCGTCAGCTTACCGGTTTGTCGTGAAAAGCGTTAGGACACGAACAAACTTTTTTATTTTTTTTCAAGTCTCATTCGATCAACCCTTCTTTGAAAGCTATCTTTATCATCCCCACCACCGATTTGGCCTTCAACTTCTTTAACAAATGATGACGGTGGGTCTCTATCGTCGGTATGCTCACGTGGAGTTGATGGGCTATTTGCTCGGTAGTCAGTTCCTGACTGATGAGCTGCAGTACTTCCATTTCGCGTTTGGTGAGCATGTGAACAGGGGGAATTAGTTGATACAAAGGTCCCGATTCTTTCCCAAACCGTTTTTCATCGGTTACCCTGATTTTAACTCATGGTAAACCCTGATTTTTGTCTCATGGTTTACCATGATTTTTGTGCTTTTTCAGGAAATTTCTTTGAATTAAGGGAGCAAAAAGAGAATTTTAAGAACAAACCTTTGGCCGAAAAATGAAAAGACTTCTGTTGCTCTTAACCCTTGCAAGTATTCATTTGAGCGGTTCGGCTCAAAAAGACGTGTTTCGCATTGACAGCATTCCTGCAACAGGTATTTTGCTTGATAAAGGCTGGAAATGGCACGCGGGCGACAACTCCGATTTTGCAAAATCTGATTTTGATGATTCTCAGTGGGAAGATATTGATCCCACGAAGGATATTATGGCACTTGATCAAATAAGAAAGCCATCGGTAGTTTGGTTCCGATTACCTCTTGTGCTACACGATAGTACATTCTATCAAATGCTGTCCTTAGTAGTGAAACAGACAGGTGCTACTGAATTTTATTTAAATGGACGGTTGTTGGGCAAATTTGGAAATATATCTCTTAATAAATCAAATACAATCGGATATGATCCTATGGGACAAGCAATTGCACTCCCCCTGGAACTTAACAAATCTAATGTGCTGGCAGTACGTTTCGCCTTTCCCGACATTTTTTTAGTCAAAAATTTTTATGCGCCTAATTACTGTCTAAAACTGATTGTTTGTCCAATTAAAGATAGTCCTAGAATTGGTGAACGTATAAATCGGCTATCCAATCAAGCACATTACTCAGAGATGTTTAAAGCAGGCATTTTCTTTTTGTTTGCTATTTTACACTTAGGGTTTTTTATGTTTTTTCCAAAGCAACAAGCGAATCTGTATTTTGGAATATACGCTTTTTTATTATTCCTAGTTATTTTTGTAGAAAGCCTGACATCAACCTTTGTGTTTGAAGTCAACCTTCGAAATCAAATCGCCCTAATCACCTGTTTTATACATCCATTCCCTGAATTATTCATTTTTATTGCGATTTATTATTTTCTTAACTTAACCAGAGGTTTTTATTTTAAATTGACGGTAATTGTTTGCTTTTTGTCCATTCCTTTCATGTTCAGACCCTATTTTGGGGGGCAAATGATAGGATTACTAGCTCCTTCTACTCTTATATCAATAGGCTTCCCTATCATTTGCCATAAAGCTCAAAAAAAAGGAATTCAAGGAGCTTATGGGATTTTCATAGCCTCTATCATTTTCTTAATTTTGTATACGTCGTATACATTGGTGCGAGAGTTTCAAATAAGTCTACCCTACCAATTCTTATGGAATGAACTAACTTTTTCTACTGCTGTTTTAGCCGTACCCGCCGCCATTTCTTATTATCTTATGGTTGATTTTACCAATAGCAAAAAACAACTAAAAAATAACTTTTACAAATTTCAACAGCTTTCCAAAGAAAAAGAAGCCTCTCTTTTAAAACAAAACGCCGAACTGCAAGCCGCCCTGCTCCAAGGCCAAACCATTGAGCGAAAGCGTGTAGCCGCTGACCTCCACGATAGTCTCGGCAGTACCATGTCCTCGCTTATTTATACCGTCAATGCCATTGATACCAATCATCTTGACAACCAAGAGAAAAAGGTCTATCAACACCTCAAGCAAATGCTCGATACCGCTTACAACGAGATTCGGCTCCTCTCCCACAACCTGTTGCCCGAAGAATTTGAAAAACAGGGATTGGCTGAAGCACTCAGAACCTTTATCCGAAAAATCAACCAAACCAAAACTATCCATTTTGATCTCACTATTGACCCGCAATTGGGACGACTCTCGCCCAAAACAGAGTTTGAACTCTACAGCATCTGCCTCGAACTTATCAACAACATCCTAAAACACAGTCAAGCTACTGAGGCCGAAATCAGACTGTCTAAAACTACTCCCCCATTGGGGCAGTCCGCCATTGCGGCAGGGGGGCTTGAATTGACTATCTCCGACAACGGTATCGGCTTTTTCAGTAATGAAAGCGACGGCAAAGGCATAAAAAACGTCAAAGCCCGCGTAGAAAGCCTCAACGGTATTTGGAACATTAAAAATGAGGAAGGTGGCGGTATGAGCAGCGAAATCGTCGTGCCAATAAACTAACCACGGCTATTGAAGTACGCCTCAAAAATTTTATCTTTGTTTAAAATCATAAAAACATGGACTCAATCAAAGATATAGCAGCCCGGCCGCGCACCTTGGAGGAGTTTGTTCGCTGGGAGCCAACAGATAGCTACAAATACGAGTGGAACGATGGCGAGCTAATTCAATTTACAGGAATGAACAAGAAACAAGTTTACATTTACGACTATCTCAATACGCTCTTTATAGAAAAAGGATATTGGAAATCAGGAACATTAGTAGCAGAATACGATGTACAGTTGTCCGGTATTCAAATGCGTCGCCCTGATATATCCTATCTCTCAAAATTGCAAATCCAAGCAACTAAGCAGACAGGCGAAGATGTAATCCCCGCCCTTGTGATAGAAATCTTATCTGACAACGATAACGTAAACAAAGTTGAAGAAAAAGTAGAAGAGTACTTCAAGGCCGGTGTAAAAGTAGTGTGGAATATTTACTTTGAGCAACGAGTGGTATACGTCTATACCGGACGAAAAACCGTCAAAATCTGCACTGATGATGATATTTGTTCAGCCGCCCCTGTCTTGCCTGATTTTGAGGTGAGCGTCACCCAATTATTTGCATAACCTACTCCACCATTCCGTGTTTTAGGGCATATTTGGTCAACCCAATGGCACTTTTGACGTTCAGTTTCTGAAACAAATTCCGTCGGTGTGTTTCCACCGTCGACAGGCTGATGAAGAGTTTATCGGCTATTTCGGGGCTTGAAAACTCCATGGCGATGAGCTTTAACACTTCAATTTCGCGTTCGGTGAGGTTTTGAATCGTAGCCGGTTGCGCATTGTTACGATCTTCGTCCGGAGCGGCACTGAGTTCTTCAATGATCGCGGGGCTGAAGTAGCGCTTTCCCTGCATGATCAAGGCAATCGCCCTTTCCAACTCTTCCCGTTCTGATTTTTTTAGAATATACCCATGAACACCTGCCTTGATAGCTTCCCGAATATGGACTGCATCTTCAACCATCGTGAGCAACATTACTTTAACAGCGAGATGTTGTTGTCTGATTTGAAGTGATAAATCAACCCCGCTCAGATAAGGCATGTTAAAATCAGAAACCACCAAATCTACAGGATGGGCTGTTAACCAAGGAAGTACCTGACGACTGTCACTGATCGTATTTACTATCTCAACGTTGGGAATGCGTCGGAACAACAACTTTAGACTTTCTAAAATCATTTGATGATCATCTACTAATAAAACCTTAATCATACACAGGGGGTTAAAAATAAATATGCCCTAATATACCATTTTATTATTGAGTTGCTCAAAGTGCACTTTTTTTTGAGCGTCTCAAAAATTGGTTTTAGTTTTAGCCCTGTTTTTTTATCATATATTCTCCATGACTTTAACACAAATTCAGGAAGCTACCACTTTCCTCCAAAAACAGACCCACGGTTTTACCCCACAAACAGGCATTATTCTGGGCACAGGACTTGGCGCACTGGTCAATGACATTGAAATTGAGTATTCGATCGACTACGAACATATTCCGCATTTCCCCGTTTCTACCGTTGAGTTTCACAAAGGGCGATTATTGTTTGGGATATTGGCGGGTAAAAAAGTCGTTTGTATGCAGGGGCGCTTTCATTATTACGAAGGCTATTCGATGCAGCAGGTAACCTTTCCGGTTCGGGTCATGAAATTACTCGGTATTCAACAGCTGTTGGTCTCTAATGCCGCAGGCGGGCTGAATCCTGCATACCAAACGAGCGATTTGATGATTATCAACGACCACATCAGTCAGTTTTTACCCGAAAATCCCCTGCGTGGCGCCAATCTCGACTCCTTAGGCGACCGTTTTCCTGACATGAGTGATGTCTATGACGCACAAATGATTGAAAATGCGCTGCAAATTGCCCAAAAACACGGCATTCGCGCTCATGCAGGAGTGTACGTGAGCGTCACGGGACCACAATTGGAAACAAAAGCCGAATATCGAATGCTTCGATTATTAGGGGCTGATGCCGTAGGAATGAGTACCGCACCCGAAGTGATAGTGGCCCGACACATGAATCTGCCCGTCTTCGGTGTGTCTGTCATCACGGATATGTGTATTCCCGAAACGCTGGAAAAAGCGGAGATCAGCAAAATTTTAGCCGCTGCCTATTTGGCCGAGCCCAATATGACCTTAATGATGAAAGAATTATTACTTTCCCTTCCTTAATCAGAGGTTCGTTTTACCCTTAGATCAGTCGCTGTTAAAGCTAAGGAAAGAACGTTGTTTAAGTTTTTTAAGGATTAGTTCACTATTTGTTATTTTTTTTAGTGTTTTTTTTACACACTTCTTGCAATTTTCACAATTATCATTTTATCTTTACACCCAAGTTCAGGAAAGTACCTGAGATTTAAAAAAGTAAAGTTATTGAGAGAACTTTTTACCTCAGTCATGAATTCAGATTTTACGAGATTTAGTACAGCGGTTGTGCTTATATTTTTGGCCGCACTTTCTCGAGTTCTGCCGCATCCATTCAACTTTACACCGATCGGAGCTATCGCGTTGTTTGGGGCAGTACACTTCCATCGCAAGTTTTTTGCATTCATGATTCCGGTTCTTGCCATGTTACTCAGCGATGCTTTCATCGGCAAACCTTCTCTCCCGACTTATATTTCTTTTGCATTAATCTCGGCAATTGGCCTGCTTTTTTTGAACAAAGCAACTTTTGGTCGTGTTTTGGCAGCAAGTTTGGTTGCTTCCGTTTCATTTTTTCTGATTACAAATTTCTTTGTTTGGTACGGCGGGACCATGTATCCTCAAACTTGGCAAGGGTTAGTGGCTTGCTATACAGCGGGACTTGCTTTTTATCAACCCACTTTATTCGGTAATCTGTTTTTCAATACGGTTCTGGGTGATTTATTTTACAATGCGGTATTGTTCGGCAGTTATTATGTAATTCAACGATTTGCTTTCAAGCCCTCTGTGGCCTAAAAATATTTGTTTTCATGGCTGTTAATAGGTAGATAAATAGCCCCGAGATTTCGGGGCTATTTTCTTTTATAACCCGTCAGATTATTTTTCCGGGAGTGACTCATAAAATCCCGGCTTTCCCTGCAATCCTCCCGTATGTAATGCCACAATGACCGACCCCGGTTTAAAGAAACCGCTTTTGGCCAAATCAAAGAGTCCGAACATCATTTTACCGGTATATACCTGATCTAAAGGAAGGCTAGTCCGTGCTTCAAACTGTGTGATAAACCGAAGCAACTCTTCCGTCACTTTTCCGTAACCTCCAAAGTGATAATCCGTTACCGGTACTGCTTCTGCTCTCCTTTCAGCCGGAGAAAGATACTGCCCGATCATTGCCAAAGCTTCATCTTTACGGATTTTAAGGCTTGGAAAGATCAAAACAGTACGCTCAAAAGCCGAAATCAATCCGGCGGCGGTTCCCCCGGTCCCCAATGCTGTACAGAGAAAATCCGGTGCAATACCGGCGGTATGAATTTCAGCCACTGCCTCTGCTACCCCTTTTACGGCATGGAGGTTCGAGCCGCCTTCCGGAAGTACAAAACAATCGGGGCCGAATGGATTGGCCAATAGCTCTTTCTCTCGGTAAGCGGCACGCGGCACAAAGCGTAAGTCCATTCCGCACTGAGCGGCAAAACGAAGCGTCGGATTGCTGTCTGCCCGAAGTTCTTCTCCCCGAATAATCCCTATAGTTGAAAAGCCGGTTGCCTTTCCGGCGGAAGCCACGGCGGCAATGTGATTTGAGTAGGCCCCGCCAAAGGTCAGTAGTTTGGAAGCACCGCATTTTTCGGCCTCCAAAAGATTATACTTAAGTTTTCGCCACTTATTTCCCGACACGAAAGGATGGAGCAGATCATCCCGTTTGACGTAAAGCGTAATGCCCTGCTCTATAAATAACGGGTCTTCAACGATTTGAAGCGGTGTTTGGGCGGTGTTTTCCCAAAATGCAGTCACTCGACCCGCTTTATCCATTGGCTTTTTATGTACTTTTGTCTGATTCAAGCCCAAGTTTCACCAACTTTTACCAAAATCACTATACAATCATGAAAAAAATAGTTTTCAGTCTCTTTTTCATAGGAGCAATTCAGGCCGCGTCAGCGCAGGATACGCCAACGGCCGATGCCGTTATCGACAAATACTTGGCAGCGGTCGGCGGTAAAGAAGCCATTGCCAAGATCGAAGATCTGACCATCAGTACTATTGCCGAAACCCAGCGCGGTTCGATGGAATCGGAAGTAAAAATCAAAAGCCCCAACAAATATTCCTCGGTCATGTATATGATGGGCAATGAAGTAATGCGCGCTACCTGCGACGGCTCAAAGGTGGCGATTGTTTCCGGTTTCGGAGGAAATACCAACAACCGAACGGTAGAAGGAAACGATGCCATTGCACAAATTCTACAGAATGTACCTTTTCCGGAATTGCTTTACAATGACTATAAAATTCAAAAAACCGTTGTGGGAAAAGAAGCGGTCAACGGGAAAGACGCTTGGAAAGTGGAATTAGCCGTGCCGGAAGGAAGAAAATGGAATGATTATTTTGACGTTGAAACCGGTTTGAAGGTAAAACGTACCGCAGAAGGCGGTATGAGAGGCGGTGGCGGTCAGGGAGGTCAACGTCCTGACGGACAAGGAGGTCAACGTCCCGAAGGCCAAGCAGGAGCCCCCGGTCAGGGAGGTGGCGGTCAAGGAGGCGGTGGTCAACGCGGCGGCTTCGGAGGTATGGGCGGCGGTATGATGAACGTCGTGTACGGCAATTATAAAGAAATAAAGGATGCTAACGGCGTTAAAATTCCTTACACCCGCGAACAGGGCAACGGCCAATTCAGTACAAAAGCCGAAGTTTCTTCCGTAAAGGTGAACAAAGGCATCAAAGAGAATAACTTCGTAATTAAGTAATTGACAGTCGACGGTCAACAGTCTATGGTCCATAGAAACCCAAGGGGCGGTTGCGGACTATGGCTGTTGACTGATTGGCTACTCCTTTTTAAAATGCAGCGTATTGATGAGGTAATCGTTTTCGGTAACCCGCATCAAAATATACACTTGAAATTTACTGCCGCTTACGGTTTGATAGGTAGCGGTACAATAGCGAACTTTTGAAGCCGTCCCCTGAAAGCCGTAACGGAAATCTTTCGGGGGATATTTTTTAAAGAAAGTTTTCAGAATCAGTTCAGCTTGCTCCCCGCGCACCCTACGAAAATCTACCCGTTCGGCATCAATGACCAATTCCAAACTTTTTTCAAAGTGATCGGCTAAGGTATGGGCATTCCCGTTTTTAAAAGATCCCTTGATCTTCTCAGCGATTTCAACGTCGGTCGGACTGTTGTCGAAAATAAAGCTACTCAAGCCGAACATCCCTATTAACAAAGTCCACAGGTTGTTTTTGAAAATTTTCATGACGAAAGACTAATTTGCAGTTTGATTTCAGATTGTTGTTGGCTAAAATTGTGCCAAACTCTGAAGTTTGCAAAAAAATGAACCAAACCCGTCCAACCGTGCAAAAAGCGATCCTCTCTCCCGAACAGACACATCAAAAAATTAAACGCATTGCCTTTGAGATTTATGAACGAAATTTTGAGGAAACCGGCATTGTTTTGGCGGGTATCGCGGGCGAAGGCTATGAAATGGCTTGCTTATTAAAGAGTTTTCTGGAAGAGATCTCGCAGCTTCAGATACAACTGATGCGCGTGGATTTGAATAAAGACTACCCGCACTTAAATCCTGTGCAGTTTGATTTAGACAAAGAATCGCTCAACGGAAAGGTCATCATCGTCGTAGATGATGTATTGAATACCGGCCGCACCTTAGCTTACAGCCTGTCTCCTTTTTTGGGAGTCATGGTCAAACGGGTACAAGTAGCGGTGATGGTCAATCGTGCGCATCATTCGTTCCCCATATCGGCAGATTATGTGGGGTATGCCCTAAGCACTACCCTCAATGAACACATCCGGGTAAAATTGGTTGGAGAGGATGCCGGCGTGTTTCTGAGTTAAGCCTCCGCTTACTCATATACGATGGCCGTTCCGTTGGCACTGACCATCAGCATTGACCCGCCGCCGCCGATAGTTTGGTAGTCCAGATCAATGGCAATGATAGCGTTTGCCCCTAAACGTTGCGCTTGTTCGATCATTTCTTTGATGGCAATTCCTTTAGCTTCACGGAGCCCTTGCTCGTAGGCGCTCGAACGCCCCCCTACGATGTCGCTGATGCCCGCAAAAAAGTCTTTGACTAAGTTAGCCCCGATAATAGCTTCCCCGTTAACGAGGCCGATATACTGCGTAATTTTTTTCCCCTCGATGTTGTTGGTAGTTGTAATGAGCATAGATGTAGCAATGAGAACGGTTAAACGTGAGCGCAATATTAATGATATTAGAATAAAATGACGTTAAAAACCGGGAACAACGGTCTTTGTACGGTATCAACGACTGAAAATCTCCATGAATTTCCGTTCTTCCTTCCAAACAACAAACCGTAGCGGGTCTATGAAAAATATTCGTTTGTTCCTGTTTTTATTTTTGGTACTGAATGGGATGAAAGCACATACACAATCCCCGAAAACGGCTCTGCAACTGTACAGTTTTCGGGCTCAATTGGCCAAAGATGTTCCGGGGACACTGGCGAAAGTACAGAGCATGGGTATTCAATACGTGGAATTGGCCGGTACCTACGGTCTCAGCGTACCCGATTTCCTGAAAATGCTGCAAAACCACAAACTGACCCCGATAGGCACCGGGGTTGACTATGACGTACTCGAAAAAAATCCGGAACAGGCTGTCCATGATGCTAAAACCTTGGGGGTAAAATACGTCGTTTGTTTTTGGATCCCCCACCAAGGCAATGACTTTACAATTGAGGATGTCACTAAAGCCGCCGGCGTTTTTAACAAAGCGGGTAAACTGCTCCAAGACAATGGATTTACCTTCTGCTACCACCCGCACGGTTTTGAGTTTCGTCCCTATGGCAACGGAACGCTGTTTGACGAATTAGCTAAAACTACCGACCCTCAGTATGTTAACTTCGAAATGGACACGTACTGGATCAAACATCCGGGACAGAACCCGGTTGCCATGCTGCAAAAGTACCCCAAGCGTTTTCCCTTGTTACACGTAAAAGACCGTAAGATAGGAACCGTTGGCAATCAAAACGGACAAACCGACGTAGAAACCAACGTAGTTTTGGGTACGGGCGACGTAGGACTGCCCGCCATTATGAAAGAAGCCGCCAAAATCGGAGTAGAATACGCCATCATCGAAGACGAATCTTCCCGATCGGAGGCGCAAGTGCCGTTGAGTATTGCGTTTTTGAATAGTAAGAAATAATTCCGCGAAAAGTTATTTTCTTGAAGGGATTTTAATTCATAACTTATGGACAGTAAGTACTAAACAATGAAAATACAGTTGAAAGTTACATCAGTTTAATTTATATAAATCTTCCTGCCGGTCTTTGCCGCTTTGTAAATGGCGTCTACAATCCGCATATCTTTTAAGCCTTCCTGACCCGCAATGTGCGTGGGTAGGGGTTGGTTGGCCAATAACACTCGGGCTATTTCATCCATCTGTTGGGTTTGTTGGTTAATCACCGGAAAATTCAATTCGCTGTTGGATGTCCGCCCCTTAAAAGGTCCATAACTCAAGGCGGGGCTTAACTCAAAGAAACCTTTATCGGCCCCCGCATAAAACCGGTCAATGGCAAAGTTATAACTGCTCACCGAGGTACAAACCGCTCCGCTTGGAAAGTGCAGTTGCCACGCAATAGACGCTTCAACCTCTGCAAAATAGGCCGTGTTGGTATTGGGACCAAACTGCGCCGTGACGGAAATCGGCTCTTCTCCAAGTACATAGCGGGCACTTTGGATACAATACACCCCCAAATTCATCAATGGTCCACCGCCCGACAGGGCTTTTTTCATCCGCCATTCGTTCGGGTCACCGGGAGCATCGGTTTTATACCCCAACGAAGCTTCAATGTAACGTACCGGCCCAAACACTTTCTCCTGTCCCAATCTTTTAATTTCCAAGTGCGTAGGTTCGTAGTGCAACCGATAACCCATGGCCAGCTGCACCCCTTCGGCTTCGCACACCTTTATCATTTCTTCACAGTCTTTGGCATTGAGCGCCATGGGTTTCTCTACAATGATGTGTTTTTTTGCTTTGGCGGCCCTGATGACATACTCCTTATGCATGGCGTTGGGCAAGAGTACATACACCAAATCAATATCCTTATTGTGGATGATGCTGTCAAAGTTTTGGTAATTGTATATATTCTGAACAGGAACACGGTAGTTTTTTGCCCATTCGGCAGCCTTCGAGGGTGTTCCGGAAATGAGTCCGTTCAAACGGCAGTATTTGGATGACTCCAAACCGTAGGCCACGGCATCGGCATAACGCCCTAAGCCGCAAAGGGCCACATTCAGTTTTTGGTCGTCGTTGGGTTGAATAAGGTGGTTGGACGATAATCTGAGGTTAGATACCGATACCAACGAACTTCCCAATCCCATCTTTTGTAAGAATTTTCGGCGCGATACGTGGTACATCATTCAAATAATTTAGAGGTTTTCAAAAAATTTCAGTCTCCGGAAATACATTATCTCTTCAGACAAAAGTACCTTGCACGAAAAAAAAGCCCAAATCAAGGCTTTTTCAAATATATTCAGATTTGTTCAAAGTCGTAAACCATTCATTTTCTGATGAATAAAGAAGCACAGTCACTCAAAAAATGCCGCGAACTCATTGAGAAAAAGCTGGCTTGGGGCAATAGCGAAAGTTGGCAAAATCAGGATTTTGAAAACCTCAGCGAGCGCATTTTTGAGGAAACCCGTATTCGATTGAGCACCAGTACGCTGAAAAGGCTTTGGGGCAAAATTCCTTATGACAGTACTCCCAACTTGGGGACTCTCAATGCGTTGGCGCAATTGGCGGGATACGACAACTGGCGGGTATTCAGCAACGCCCAAATGACTCTAATACCCGGCACGCCTAAGGCTTCCTTAGCTGTTTCTATTACCCGGCCCTCTCATTTCAAATTCAGTGTGTGTTTGTGCCTTTTGATCGTATTGATACCCCGCTCCTTGTCCGCCTTTTGGAATTATACTCCCGGCCTCCGGTATCATCATATCAGTCTCAACAGTCAACTCGCAACGAAAGGCTTACCCAATACCGCTTTTATTCACTATGATGCCACACATTCCAATGCCGACAGTGTATTTATTCAACTGAACCATGACTCCCGCCAACGCATCCAAGTCGATAAACACAAATATCAATGGGCGCAGACGTACTATACCCCCGGGGTTTACCCTATTCAACTCGTTCTCAATGACTCGGTTGTACAAAACCACGATTTAATCATCGAAACTGACGGTTGGCTGCGTATGGTGAACAGGCATCCGATTCCTGTGTATTTTCCTGAAAATCAGACGAAATCCTCCCAACCTATCGGCATCTCAGTAGCTGAATTGGAGCAGGCCAACGTGCGTTTGTCCCAATCAGTGCCTTGGGTAAGTTTGTATAAAGTGCAAAAGACGATGGCAACACCGAGTCAGCGCTTCGTCATGGAGGCTACTTTGCGAAATACGTTTAACAGAGGCGACGGTATCTGTCAACAAACCAAAATTGTACTACTCGGTACAAAAGGCACCATCGTTATTCCGCTTTGTGCCAAAGGATGCGTGGCCGATTTGCAGGTCACAGTCAATCATCGCGTCTTTGACGGTCACACCGAAGATCTATCAGGATTAGGGGTTGATTTCAAAGAGTGGGTCGCCGTTCGCTGCGAAGTGCAAAGCGGGACAATGTCCGTTTTTATCAATGATAAACCGGCATTCAGTCGTCCGATCGAGCATCATATCGGCACCATTGCAGGCACGCGCATCCAATTTTTGGGCACAGGCGAAGTAAAACGCTTTGAAATGAAACGACTCTAAACCGAAAAATCAATTGAGCCTGACCAAATACCTCGGATGCGTTTCGGTAGAGCGTGTCGCAGGATTCAGAAAGGGTAAGGTAAGTCCGGTAACGTGAAAATTTTGGTAGGTACGCAGAATTTCATGCTTCATTCCTGACGCTTTGATGGAACCTAAGCCCTGACT
This sequence comes from Spirosomataceae bacterium, assembly GCA_046329125.1. GTDB lineage: Bacteria > Bacteroidota > Bacteroidia > Cytophagales > Spirosomataceae > Runella. Next base: position 26,661 of record JAXLVD010000024.1, read on the forward strand.
GTCAGTGTACAACAACGGCGATTGGGCAGATTGCGCTTTTAGTTCCTCTAATGAATGAAGAACGGGCGTCGTGCGGGCTGTATAATAATCTAAGGCACTGTGAAAAATATTGTACTCCGTAACCGGTGCCAAATCATAGACATAAAAGCGGGCTAATTCGCTTTGGTAGTTTCGGGCCACTTCCTGCCCTACCACCGAACCTGTTTGGTAGCGCAGCAATGTTGGATAAAAATGGCCGTTCATAACCAGATTGGCCGCTACCGCTACTAAGAACGGCGCAAACACCAATTGTGAAAAACGCGGACGTTTACGCCCGAACAGTCTCACAATCAATACTGTCAATAGGCCTACTGCTATAATAAGAACGATTTTTTCCAGGGGAAACGCCCAAACACTGATAAGCACAATGGCAAGGGCCATCACGATTGCCGTAAAAATCAGCCCACCCCTCACCCACCGAAACGGCGAAGGCGCTTTACTGTCAATCAATTGGCTTAAATAACGCGCTGAAATCACCGCCGCCAACGGAAACACCACAAAGGTATAATGCGGTAACTGGTACTGCGCCGTAGAAAGTGCCGCAAAAGGCAGAAAAAAACCGCCTAAGGCAATAGCCTCATCGGAGGGATTCAACCGAAAGCCCTGTCGCCAAACCCGTTGAAAATCAGAAATAAGTGCAGGCACAAACACTAACACCCAAGGCAAAAAACTCCAAAGAAAGTTCTGAGCCTGAAACAGCAATCCGGGGCTGTTGGCCCATTCATTTTCCCCTTCGTGATCCGTCCGAAACTTTGTTCCCGAAAAGAAGAAGTATAAACCGTGCGAACCGTATTGGTCGTATAATCCGATGCAGTAAGGCGTCAGAACAATCCCGATGATGACTTCGCTCCCTAACAACCAACGCGGGTCAAATAACTGTTTCCACTGCCGTTTCAGCACAAAATCCACAAAAAAGGCGGTTCCCACCACAATCAGTGCAATAGGTCCTTTGGCTAACATCCCCAGACCGGCAAATACAAAGGCTCCCACGAAATAGGTCCATCGGCGATGCCGTAAATATTCTGCCATTTGCCAAATAGACACCGTCACACAGTTGGTCAGTAAGGTATCGCATCGGACATCATGGTTCATCAGAAAAAAGGCCTGGCAACTGCCCATGATCAAAGCCGCTATGTAGGCCGTCTGCTCCGAATAATACAATTTTGAGAAACGATAGATGGCATACATCCCTAAAAAAGAAGACAGGACAGGCACCAGTCGGTAGGCAAAATCGGTAGCTCCGAATACTTTGATCACCAAGGCCGATACCCAGAAAAGCAACGGAGGTTTATCTAAATAATAATCTTTACCGCGAAACTGAACATCCAGAAACTGATTATTATCGGCCATTTCCCGGCCGATGGAGGCGTATTGGGCTGCATCTATGTCCATAATATCAATACCGAATGCACCCACCAAATACACAATCAACAAAGCAAGAAAAGGCAAGAAACGGGAATAATTCATTGAAACCGAAAAATTGTAAACTGAAAAATAACAAACCGAAAATCAGAATATCCACTTGACACTCTGCACTATTTCAACTCGACAATCTAAACTATTTGACATTCTGCACTGCATTCAACTCGACACTTTATTTAAATGCCTGAATGCCCGTAATCTCGTGCCCCAGAATCAACAGGTGAATGTCGTGGGTTCCTTCGTAAGTTATGACCGATTCCAGATTCATGATGTGACGCATGATGGGGTAATCACCCGTAATGCCCATTCCTCCGAGCATTTGACGGGCTTCACGGGCAATGGTCAATGCCATGTCCACGTTATTCCGCTTGGCCATCGAAATTTGCGCCGTAGTAGCACGGCCTTCGTTTTTAAGCGTTCCCAAACGCCAGGCAAGCAGTTGCGCTTTGGTAATTTCGGTCAGCATTTCAGCCAATTTCTTTTGTTGCAGCTGAAATCCGCCGATCGGCTTCCCGAATTGTACCCGCTCCAACGCATATTGACGTGCCGTTTCGTAACAGTCAATCGCCGCTCCGATAGCTCCCCAAGCAATGCCGTAACGGGCATTGTCCAAACAGCCCAACGGCCCGCGCAGTCCTTCTACGTTTGGTAAAATATTGGCTTTGGGCACTTTGACGTTGTCAAAAACCAGTTCACCCGTTGCACTCGCACGAAGCGACCATTTGTTATGAATTTCGGGTGTGGTAAACCCTTCCATGCCTCTTTCTACGATCAACCCCTGAATGCGTCCCTGTTCGTTTTTTGCCCAAACTACCGCTACATGCGCCACGGGTGAATTGGTGATCCACATTTTAGAACCGTTCAAAATGACGTGGTCACCCGCGTCTTCAAAATGGGTCAGCATCCCGCCCGGATTGGAACCGTGGTTGGGTTCGGTCAAGCCGAAACAACCGATCATTTCGCCCGAAGCCAAAAGCGGCAGGTATTTTCGGCGCTGCTCTTCCGAGCCATAGGCGTAAATCGGCCACATGACCAAGGAGCTTTGCACCGACACTGTAGAGCGCATCCCCGAGTCGCAACGCTCAATTTCCTGCGTCATCAGTCCGTAAGAAATATAATCCAAACCGCCGCCGCCGTATTCAACGGGAAGGGTTGGCCCAAAGACCCCGATTTCTGCAAAATTTTTGATCAAATGCGCCGGAAACTCACCGCGTTGGGCGTAGTCTTCAATGATGGGCCGTACGTCGCGATTCATCATTTGATGTACCGCTTCCCGCACCATTTTGTGCTCTTCGGTCAACAAGTCATCAATTTGGTAAAAGTCGGTAGTTGTTGCAGTTGTTGATAAAGGAGTACTCATGATTTTTGGATAAAAAATTACCTATGGTATTAATAAACGATGTTGTTAGTAATGTGTGATGCAAATGGGCATTTCTTCCCTTTACACACTCCACTTTTCACATTACACTTTCCTGCGGTCAAAATTACCACAAAATCCACCCAAAACCACAAAAAAGTACCCAAAGCTGTAACCAAATTGTTGCCTTGCTCGTTAGTAAATGATACATTTGACATAAATCTGAAACAACCGCATCGGCGTGGAAACGTTTTTGCTTATTTTTTTACTGATTCCGTATTTGGTGATTCGGTATCACTTAACCGACCACGATACTCCCACCGACAAAGACCGAAAGCGATTGTCGGAAGGAATCCATTTGTTTGAAAATCAAGCCTATGCCGAAGCTCATGCTTATTTTGACAAAAAGCTGAAAGAATACCGAAAATCGGCCATTGCCTATGCCTATCGGGGAAAATGCAACCTGAAAGCCGATAATCTGTACTCTGCCCTATATGATTTTTCGGAAGCGCTGAGTTTTGACAATACCCTCCACGAAGTACATTTAGACAAAGGCATTGTATTGTACCGTTTGGAGGAATACAATAACGCCTTTCTCTCTTTCGACAAAGCGGTATGGTTTTCCAGAGGGGAAGTCCCCGAATCCCTCCGTTGGCGTGCCTTAGCCCGTCTGAAACTGCATCAACTTTCTCAAGCGGAACAGGACCTCTCCAAAGCTGTCGAACTCGGTGATGAAGATGCCGCTTACGTACTGAGCCGCCCACCCTTTCTGCGTAAAGTAAACGTATAATCTCCTTTTTCGGTAAAGCCTCACAACTTTTTTCAGAGGGCTGTTGTTACTATTTTCGCAACACAAACCATCATTAAAACAATAATTCGAAATTATCTGCCTTATGCTTGAAGTAACCCCCGATAATCAATTGAAGCGCCTCATCATTGTGGGAGACCGCGTCCTTATTCGTCCTAAAAATCCTGTTGACCAAACTCCTACCGGGCTTTACCTGCCACCCACTGTTACTGAAAAAGAACAGGTACAAAGCGGATATGTGATTAAAGTAGGACCCGGATACCCGATTCCCGCCCCCGTAGAAGACGAACCGTGGAAAGAAACCGAAGAAAAAGTAAAATACATGCCCTTACAGGCGCAGGAAGGCGATTTGGCCATTTATCTGCAACGCAATGCCATTGATGTGGTTTACAATAATGAGAAATACGTCATTGTACCTCAAGCCTCTATCTTGATGCTGGAAAGGACCGAAGATTTGTTCCAATAAAATCACTCCTCTCCCCGCATCCATACCATTTTTTCGTAGGGAATATCCTGCTCAATTTCTTTGCGAACCAATTCTACGATTTCTTCAACAGTCAGGGAAGGGTCAAATCGCCTGGGGGCTTTAAATCGAACGGTCAGTGTCGTGTTTCGCTTTTTAAAGCGCAGTCCTTTTTTATCAAAAGCCCGACGAAAACCATTGATCACTACCGGGACTACCAGCGGATCGTTATCCAAAATCAAATGCCCCGTTCCTTTACGGAGCGGCGCGTAAGGGCTGGTAGTTCCTTGCGGAAAACTCACGACCCAACCGTGATCTAAGGCCATGGCGACTTTATCTCCCGCTGCCGAATCCCGCTCTCGCTTTACGTTTTTGCCCTCTGCCCGCCACGATCGCTCTACCGTAAGGGCTCCGCCCAATCCGAACAATTTGGGTACAATACCCGCTTTCATCGTTTCGCTGGCGGCGATATAATAACTCCGGGCTCGGGGTGCCAACAAATACAACGGCGGCACGATCGTGCTTTTAAAACCCCACTTTACACTCGAAAAAATGTGGTAAAAGGAAATGACATCGGCAAAATAGGTTTGGTGATTTGACAGAAACAATACATTGTGATCGGGAATATTTTCCAAATGTTCGATTCCCTCAATGTGTGTCTTATTGACCACCGTAAAACGCCAATAGGTAAACCAACCGATGACCGAAATCAACAAACGCTTGATTAACAGCGAATTACCGAAGGGGTCTCGCTCAAATAAGCCTAAAAAATCGAGCCAAGCGAGCCATTTGGGAAGATAACTGTACCGAGTAGCAGGTCGGTCGGGTGTCATAATTGCGGTTATGGACTACTTACAATTACGTAAAAGTAATAGAAGTGCCTAAAATTGCAAGAAAAAAGTCGCCGATCAGCACAAAACTGACCGGCGACTTTGGGAACTTTTGAGAAAACGACCCGAAAACGGTTCGCTTACCCAACCGATAAACGTATCAAGAAAGCTCTATGCTAATTCGGCAATGGTATGTTTTACCAAAAAACGGTCAAGCAACTCATTAAAACGATCGGGGTGCTCCATCATCGGAGCGTGACTGCATTTATCAATGAAGTATAATTCGGAGTTAACAAGTAAGCGGTTGAATTCGTGGGCTACGTGCGGCGGCGTGATGGTGTCGTTCAAGCCCCATACCAACAACGTCGGTGCTTCGATCTTGTGCAAATCTTTCGCCACGTTATTGCGCTGTGCCGATTTGGCAATACCCACAATACTCATGCACTTCGGAATACTCGACGTTGTTTCAAACACTTCGTCGATCAATTCTTTGGTCGCTACTTTGGGGTCATAAAACGTATAAGCTACCCGTTCCGCGATATATTCATAACTTCCGCGTTTGGGATACGACCCGCCCATGCCGTTTTCAAACAGCCCGGAACTGCCCGTCAGCACCAAACGTTTGATTTGTTCGGGATTCTTCAAAGAATACAGAATCGCAATATGCCCTCCTAAGGAATTGCCGATCAGGGTCAAATCATTCAGGTTTTTGGAAGCAACAAATCCCTCGGTAAACGTCACCAAGGCTTCCAAACCGGCCTCCCGAGGGTTCATTTCATAAATGGGAAGCATCGGAATAATGATCCGGTACTGTTTACTGAAATGCGTAATGACCCCATCCCAGTTGCTCAATGCGCCGAATAATCCGTGCAACAATAACAACACATCTCCCTGACCTTCGTCAATGTATCGATAACCGTCTGATTCTTTTATCAAGTAGTTCATAATCAATGGGTAAGTTTGTTGTTCCGGGATAAATCAAAGGAAAAATGAAAAATTTCGGTTGACTTTTCAACGCATCTTCGGCAAAGATAGTTTATTTAAAAATAACCTATTTATAATATTTTCGTTGACCAAGGAATAATACCACACTTTCTAAACGAAAGTCAAATTCTGCAACTGTTTGTAAATAAAGGATTTAAACTAAAAACAAAATCAGTATGCAAACATAACAAAATTGTACTTTTCTGATTCACTTTTCTTTGATTTTTTTTTACGGCTCAGACTCAACTAATCACGGGCCATTTGAAGGTCGAGGTGAGTTGGATACGTCGGCCCGTTGCCTGCGACTCCCGGGCGGCCTCAATGATCTCCAATACGTGCAGGGCGTGTTCGGCCGCAATGAGCGGTTCTTTGCCCGTCGCCAAAGCTTCGGCAATCACCGATGCCCCCTGTTCCCATACGTAGGCACCGGCATCCGTGGCGTATCGCTTGCCTTTTTCGTCCTCGATCGTCGCCATATCCACCCCAAACGGTTTCCAATCGTAACCGATCAGGTGCATAGCCCCGCGGGTACCCACGAGCGACACCGTAGGCTTTTCCTGGCCGCTGCCTTCGTGCCCGTAAGGGTCAAAATAATTGAATCCGCACTGCACGTGCGACAAAGCTCCGCCGGCGTGCTGCATGACTATCATGGCATTGTCTTCGGCCTCTACCTTGATTTTTCCTTTATCATCTACCTGACGTTCAGCGGTCAACACATTGGTCATGGCCACAACCGATTTCACGGGGCCCAACAAGCCGCTTAACGTTGCCAGATTGTAAACGCCCAGATCGGGCAGGCTCCCGCCTCCCTTTTCGTAAAAAAATGCCGACCAAGTCGGTCCCAAATGCCCGTAATGGGCGTGGGCGGCGGCTACTTTCCCGATTTTACCTTCGTTGATCGCTTGGGCCATAAAGGCAAATTGAGGACTGTTGACCACGGCCGGAGCCCCCCAAATCCGTACTTTTTTCTGAATAGCCAGATCTAACAAGGCTCTTCCTTCGCGGTACGTATTTGCCATGGGCTTCTCACTCCACACGTGTTTTCCGGCCATGATAGCCTGACGGTTCAACCGACCGTGTTCCTGCATGTTGGTCAGGTTAACCATCAGATCAAAGGCCGGGCCGGCCAACAGTTGATCAATGTGCGGAAAATGATGCGGTACTTTGTATTTTTCCGCCGCTGCTTTGGCCCGTTCGGGCTTAATGTCGCATACGCTTACTAATTCTGCCACGGGCGATTGGGATAAGTGGGGTAAGTACATCCCCGAGACGCTGCCGCAACCGATGAGTCCGATGCGTATTTTACGATTGTCGGCCGGGGCTCTCAGCGGTACCAAGGCCGCAGCCATGCTTAAAAGGCCCATTTGATGGAGGAATTCCTCACGGGTGATAGGGGTTTGGGGATCCATAAGGGAAGCGATTTTCGGAAAAAGTTTGCTTTTGCCAAAAATAAAAAAAATGACTGTAGAAATACAGTCATTTTGTAGGATGTTCCGTTAGCCGTACCTCCGTTTTCTCTATTTCGGGCTTTTAAGCTTTCGCCTCTGCCAACAGGTTCTTTTGTTTCAAGATGCGTTCAAACAACCGCAGATCGTGTTCTGAATTAAACACCGAATTAGGAAAATGCAGAAACTGTCCGCGTGCCATCACCAACACATACGCCTCTTTGTGTTTATAAGCACTTTTAATTTGATCCCAGGGCATTACCCCTCCTTCTTTCGGGTTGGTTTTGACCAAGATCTGACGACTGTCAATTTCGTATAAGTACTTATCAAACAGCTGTTTGTATTGTTCTAACTGAGTTACTCCCGTAAATTGTACCCACCAAAAGCCCACGTACAAGGCTGCCCCCAAAATCACGACGATATACACCCAAATATTGGGATACACACCCGTTACGCCCAAAATCGCGTTGATGAGCAACAAGCCCAACGGAACGAGGGTCCACATTTTTTGCTGCTCCCACGTCTGACGCATGGCAATCCGTACGTACTCTTTCTTGTCTAACGCAAACTTTTTAGTTTTCACCGTCAAGGGTGAAGTGGGCATTTGATAAACAGGCTGATGTTTATTAACCGGAACTTTTGCCATCTTTGAAGAATAATTCGATTGATTTTGTTGTGAAACGATGCACAAAATTAGGAAATAAAATGAAACCCCTCCTCTTTTTATTACTGCTAAATCTATCTGCCCTCTACGCGCAAACGCCCGGCGATTCCTCCGTACTGCATCACGCCCGATGGAACGTGCAGGAAATCGGCCGCCGCATTCGATGGAAATACATTCATTTTCAAAAACGTGAATTGTTTAACGCCAATGAGAACATCAACGTATTGGAAATTCCGTACCGAAGCCGTCGCTTTAAATGGGGAATTGTGACGGCCGATTCGCTCCCCAAAAAAGATAAAACCAAAGGCCAATTGCACCCCACGAGCCAAATAGCGCAGGAAAACAACGCCCTCGCGGCCGTCAACGGCGGCTTTTTTGACGTCAAAAACGGAGGTTCGGTTGATTTTATCAAAGTCAAGGGCCACGTGACCGACACCACCCGCCTCCAACCGGGCGCCAAAGCTTCTTTTCACGGCCAAGCGGCCATCGTTTTGCACCGCAACCGCCTTCGGATTTTGAAAGGGCAACCGACCGTAGGTTGGGAATACGCCCTTCCTTATGACAATGTGATGCTTTCCGGGCCTTTACTTATCTTGAATGGCAAAAATGAAACCCTCCCCAAAAGTGCATTCAACGACAACCGCCACCCGCGTACCTGTGCCTGCGTGACGCATGACAAAAAAGTGCTGCTCCTAACGATAGATGGCCGCACGCCCGAATCGTACGGCCTGAATCTATCCGAACTGACCTTTTTGGCTCGCCAACTCGGGTGCCGCGATGCGGTCAATCTCGACGGCGGCGGCTCTACCACGATGTGGATTGCCGACAAAGGCGTGGTAAACTACCCCTGCGATAATAAGAAATTTGACCATGAAGGCGAGCGGGCCGTGAGTAATGTATTGATAGTGAGGTAAGGAGGCAAAAGGCATAAAATAGCAGAGGGTAAAGAAACGCAATTGAATGTTATAGCCTATCGGCACTTTCAAAGCAAGGTAATTCTGTGCTATCCCTGCGATACAGATTCTTATTTGCCCCAAAGGAGTAATCATTAAACCCTGCTATTACCCATTTTTCTCTACCCCTCTACTGCTTGATAACATTCTCCGATTTTTCTTGCAAAGAAAGAATTCGGCATACTTGTACCGGCAACGCAACAGCTTGAAATTCGACAGCAGCACCATACGACAAATCACTGATTATCAATTTAATATAGTATGGTGATGTTGCGTCCAATAACACGTTGGGTGGACGTAATAGCCAATAACGTAATGGGCGGCTTGTGTGCGACAGGCAGCACGTCCCGTCATCGGGCAGTTTTGGCTCGTTCGGCGGCTCCTGTGGACACGAGAATCGCCTTAGTTAGGCAGTCAACAAAGCGAGTTTGGCACGTAGCGTTCGACACGAGAAACGCCCCGAAAGGCAAGTAAAGAGCAAAAACTAAACAGAATATGGTTTGTCATCGGGAAGTGTGTTTTGATAATCAGCCTCCTGCCTTGGAGGAAATAATCATGCTTGTCAGTCAACGAACAGGCATTGTACCAATTTACGATGAGAAGGATTGGTCTTTGACAAACCCTCATGACGACATTGATTCCTTTCAGATTTATTATGAAGAACCAAACCAAGTTGTGCTCACTAACTTTGGTTCGCTAACTTATTTACTGGGAGCCACTTTACATACTCTGATTGCCATGGGCGGTAGGTATGATGCCAAACCAGCTACGTGGCCGACTAAGAAATGGATTGAGGTAGCGGAGAAAGTCAAATCCTTGCCCCGTCGGGAGCATCCCGATTGGGTGTTTGATTAGCCTCGCGTGGGCGGCTGTCTTGCGACAGGCAGCACGTCCCAGAAGGGCAGCGTTTAGGTTTCCATTTCTGGGCTCCGTGCGACAAATTGAACGCCCCAGCTGGGTAAATTGAGGTTTACATTTCAGAGCATCGGCTGACAAGCCAAACGTCTTTCATTTTGAACTATAAATGCGATTGTACAATGGGAATGTATTTGAGCCTTAGCCGAATTGGTGAAGCAGAGTTAGACGAGATTCGGCAAGACCCAGAAAAACTTGAAACGTATCTAAATAGTGATACCTCACTCTCACTTGACAAATCTTGGCACGCCATCCACTTCATGCTCACAGGGCAAGTGTGGGAATTTGATGCGGAATTGGGTAGTGTCATTTTCGGCGGTTACTTGATTGGTGAGGAAGATGACGAAAATTTCGATTTTGGTTATGGACCAGCTACTTATGTCCCTGCGGATGAAGTCAAGTTGCTATCCGAAAAATTGGCAGCATTTGACATAGAAAAGCAAAAAGCGGATTTCTCACTCTCTATGTTTGCGGGAAAAGACATCTATGTGTTCGGCGACGACAACTCATTTGAGGATGCCGATGAAGAAAAGGATTATATTTTCGAGAATCTTGAAAGTCTAGTTCAGTATTTTCAGGATGCAGCGGCACAAGAGCAGGTAATTATCAAAATGATAACCTAAAACCGCTCCGCTTGGGTTGGTCTCCAGCGACAGGCGGCCCGCCCCCGAAGGACGGTTTTCAGCCTAACCAAACGGGTGTGTAAAGGTTCAGGTACGGGTGTTCAATTGAATTTTGCGCCCACCATCAACACCCGTTGGCGTTGGGTGGTGTCCAAAAAATGTATTTGTTCGGCGGGTTCCGGGCGACAAGGCGCACGGCTCGAAAGGCAGGTTTTAGCTCGTTGGGTGGGTTGCGTGTGACAAAATGAACGCCCCGTTTGGACAGTCTGAAAAGTGGGTTTGCCCACTTTCCGCCGACAGGCCGCATGGCTCGACAGGTCAGGCTTGAAAAATAATTACCAAGAAATGGACAAAAGTGCATTCAAAACCTTAAATGAATACCTTGAAAAAGTGCCAGCTATTGAGAAACCGATTGCATTCGGCGCGGATGACAATGGCCTTTGGTGGGTAAAATTCAGGATTGACATAACTCACCAATTGGCTTGGCAAGTGGTTCAGGAAGTGGGGTTTGTCTGCAATTATTTATCACTTGACGAACGTTTGCCAACCGTCTTTTATCCAGTTTCGCCACCACCTTATTTAAATGGAGGCCCGCAGGATTTTTTATCTTGGGTGATTGAGACAAAAGACAAAGATTTCAAGCCGGGCACTTTAAAACAGTGGTTAGAAGGTCGCCTTCCTAGACCAGTAGATGATTTGATGCAATGGCAGCTTGATGAAGAAGATGAGTAAAAGGGTAGCTGTCGGGTGACAGGATGCTGGCCGGTTGGGAAGGCTTGGCAGCCCAACCAGACAGGGGTGTAAAGGTTGCAAGTCACTCGCGTTCAGTGTAGTTTTGGTATCATCCATCAGCCCCTGTGGTCGTTGTGCGAGGTCTTCCGCAAGAGGATTATGTAGCAAAAATAACCGTAGTGTTTATAACCCGGTAAGTATCCCTCCCTCTTCCTGTCCGTCTTCAAAATCTACCGCCACCGGCTTTCAAAAATATTCGCTTCTGTGTAATTTTGTCGGCAAGTATCAACAAAAGATACATAGCTGCAATTTCAGAACTTTCTTAACCTAAACCCTCGTATGTTTTCCAATAAAGACTATTCTGCCATGACACTGGAAGAATTAGTGGCAGAAGCGAAAAAAATGAAATCACAAAAAATAACAACCGCTGTATTTATAGGGGTATTACTTGGCATTGCGATCTATGCGGCAACTCACAAAAGTTTGGTTCTGCCGGCTCTTCTGCTGATATTTCCTTTTTGGATCGGTTCCGGATATTCAAAAAATGTAAAGAGCATCCAAGCGGAAATAAACCGCAGAAATCCGGCTGATTAACTTGTCATAATTCAAAAAACGCCTTTGGTGGTGTATCCCACAGTCTCCTTTTGTCCCTTCCCCTCTTCCGGCAACTCCGATCTGTACAAAAAAGGTCTTAATCAACCGGCCATTTTGTCCATCCTCACAAAAGTCATAGTAATCCATTCCATTTTCCTCCTATTTTTCATAGAAAGTTATACTGTAAATCGTATATTTAGATTCAAAATACCGTTTTTTTAAACTGTTTGTACCATGAAGAATCTGCTTCTGAAATACTGCCTGTTTGTCTTACTGCTGCCCCTTAGTAGCGCCGGATTTGCTCAAATCGGCAAGGAGGGAGCCCGACTTGACATAGTGCCGGAAGTCCTGAAACCTAAAATTCAGCGGGTCGGGATTTTACTTTTCGACAACTTCGAAACCTTGGATGTGTTTGGTCCGGTAGAAATATTCGGCCGATTGAAAGAATTTTATACCATCGAATTTTACTCGTTGGAAGGCGGCATCGTAGCAAGCACCCAAAATGTAAAGATCGTCACGGAAAAGTTTCGCGAAAAAGACACCTTGGATATTTTCCTCATTCCGGGCGGAATGGGAACGAGAAAGGGAGTAGATCATAAAGCCTTGATCGCCAAGATCCAAGAACTCTCCTCTGCCGCTACTTATACTTTGACCGTTTGCACCGGCTCTGCCCTTTTGGCCAAAACGGGCCAACTGAACGGACGGGAAGCCACCTCTAATAAACGGGCTTACGATTGGGCGGTCGCGCAGGGGGAAAACGTAAAATGGAAGAAAAAAGCAAGATGGACTATCGACGGCAAGTTTTATACTTCAGCAGGCATTTCCGCCGGAATGGACATGACCTTAGGGTTCATCCGAGACAGACACGGCAGTGATTTGGCCCGAAAAATAGCCTACGAAATTGAATATACCTGGCAGGAAAACAAAGACGAAGATCATTTCTATTTACAGGAATTGAAATAATCCCCGTCTTTGCCGAAGTTGCTGTTTTTCACCAACTTCATCGCCATATTACGGGCAGTCAAAAGCAGGGAGACAGGCTTTCAACAGGGTGTTATTTCGGTAAACGAACAAAGTATCAGTGTCTTTCTTTTTTACGACAGAATCATTGATGGCTACCGTTTCATAAAATTCCTTATAAAAAGAAAGACCGTTCCCCGGTACGGTTGTTCCATTCTCCAAAACCACCAACGAATCTTTTCGGAAGGATTTTAAGGCCTGCTTGATGTATTTTCGGTTCACTTTCCCTACTATTTCCGAGGTAGTATACAGCTTTTGTACCTCACAGGGCGGTGCCTCGGCTTCGATAAAAAGAGAAAATCCATACATCGCAACGATTGCTATCCCAATGAAAAAGAGGGATTGACGGGGTTTCGACATCGGTTTGTTTTCCTGTTTGTCAAAAATTAAAATCAATCGCCGTTTTACGGCACACGATCAAATACGAACAGATCGGCAAATACCCATTTTCCGTCTTTCAAGTTACCGCGTTGGATCACCAATTGATTTTCCGTGCGTTTTTCGTAAATAATGCGGATAGATCCGTCCTGTTTTTCAAAAAGGGCTTGGTCTTTCTTTGCCTCCAGAAAACGATAGCGGTCCGAAACTTCTTTTTCCTCCACGGCGATCAGACCGGGCTTAAAGTGCTTCACCAATACAACAGGGCCCTGCTCGGTTTGTTCAAAGATCAGCATCTCGTACATGGTTACCTTATTGTCGCGCATCATCCGCATAAAACCGGTGAGGTTGTCGCCCGCAGGGGCCGCCCAAAACGCTTCAATAGGACCGCCGTTAAACGTGCCGAGCCAATGCCCTTTCATAAAAGCCACATCAGCCAAAGAGGCCGTTTTTTGAGAATAACCCGCCACACCTGCCATCAGGAATAAGGCAACAAGAAAAGAAACAAAGCGTACTGAACGGAGATACATAAAATGATTTGTTAAAGTGTGTCTATCAGGAAATGTAAAAAGACAAAGATCTTTTTTCCCTAAAATTACTTTTATGTTTACGGCTTCTGAAAAAATACCGAAAACGAGACCCGGAAAACCCTATCATTATTTATAATTCCGATTAGTTTTACACCATGAAGCAATGGAAAAAGCAAACGAATCAATACGACAAAATATTCAAGGAAAATATTGAAGCCGTAATACCGAGTCTCATGCTGCACGTACTTGGTATTAAGGCTGTTTTGGCTGAAGAATTACCCGACGATATTCAGCATACCAAAGAGAGAAAGCCCGATGTTTTAAAGAGAATAACAGACACCACCGGAAATACTTTTGTGCTTCAAATTGAATTTCAAGTAGTGGATGAGCCTAAAATGGTTTATCGAATGGCCGAATATCATGTCATGCTTGAACGCAAATATGAACTCCCGGTTGAACAATTTGTCATCTTTCTCGGTGCTTCAAAACCAAAAATGCGGACTCAAATTGAAAACAAGCTCATGAACTATAGATTTCCCCTAATTTCTTTTGCCGAATTAGACTTCCGTATTTTCCTGAATTCAAATAAACCCGAAGAAATTATTTTAAGCGTTTTGGCTAACTTCAAAGGTGAAGAACCCGAAAATGCCCTAAAACAGATCATTTACCGCATTGAAGAGACTACCGAAGGCGATTTCTCGTTGAAGAGATATTTCAATCAGTTGCGAGTTTTAGCACAATTACGTAATTTAGAAGTCAAATTAAAAAACGCTATGGACAGCATTGCAAAATACATCAGTGAAGAAAGAGATGTTCTTTATTTGCGAGGGCAAGACAAAGGGATAGAACAAGAGCAAACAAAATTTGTAACTAACTTACTGAAAAAACTGGACTTAGCACCGGAACAGATTGCTGATATTGCAGGTGTCTCCCTAGATTTTGTTAAAAATATTAAACAAAATCTCGCTTCGGCATAATGATACAGCTTCATGCCATCCACTACCTCATGATATGAACAGGCTGTTTATTTATTCTTTCTTTTATCTTATTCTTTCCATCCCTCTCCAAGCCCAGCAAGCCAAAGAAATCAAACGTTTCCAATTGCCGGAGGTAAAACAGGGAGTAGCCGTAGATGCCGCCCATTTTTACGTTATTAATAACACGTCCATTACCAAACATACCAAAACCGACGGCAAACAGGTAGCCGCGTGGAAGGATACGACCGGGCTGTTGAAACACCTCAACGCGGGTATTGTCATCGGCAATAAACTATACTGCGCCCATTCCAATTACCCCGACAAACCCATGGCAAGTTCGGTAGAGGTCTTTGATAAAACCACCCTCACCCCCATCGAAACCCACAGTTTCGGGTTTTTCCCGGGTTCGCTCACATGGATTGATTTTCATCAGGGACATTGGTGGGCCGCCTTTGCTAATTATTCCGATAAAAATTCAGACGGAGGCCGTGATAACCGATGGACCACGTTGGTTCAATACAATACGCAATGGCAACCGGTACAATCATGGGCTTTTCCTCCGAAAATCTTGGAAGCTTTTGCCCCTAAAAGCACTTCGGGCGGCGCTTGGGGAAAAGACGGTCTTCTTTACTGCACCGGCCATGACAAAGCCGAATTATACGTTCTGAAATTACCGCAGCGCGGTTCGGTTTTGCAATACCTGAAGACGATCCCTACCCCGAGCGAGGGACAAAGTTTTGGATTTGACCGGAGCCGTGAAGACAAATTTATTCTTTACGGCATTACCCGGAATGATAATTATGTAGTGGTTTCGTCCATTGAATAAATTCAGCCGATTCGCCCCAAACTATTCACACTAAAAACATAGAACAAAAGGGAGATTTTTACCCGAATTTGTTTCTGTTTTTCCCCATTCCACCCGTACTTTTACATGGCATAACATTGGTATTCAGTTTATTACCAAACACATTTTATTAAGTAAATAACCTACTGAATATCATGAAAGTTGTTTTATACGCAACGGCATTGCTGATAGCGATTTCCGCTTGCAACACAGTAAAAGTGAATCGATCGAGTGCCAATCTTTCCAAATACCGCACGTATGCCTTCATGGACCCGGATATCAAAGCCGGCAGAAACCCCTTGTACTATAATGATATCGCCACTCAAAATGTGGAGGCTGCAGTAGATAATGTCTTGCTGAATAAAGGGTTAACCAAAAACGAAACCAATCCGGATCTGTTGATCGGCTACCACTTCTTTGTAGAACAGAAAACCCGAACCGTCACCGATCCTCCTTTTTACGGGCCCTACATGGGTTGGGGTCGTTGGGGGTGGCGAGGATGGGCGCCCGGTTATTGGGGATGGGGCCGTACCCGAACCGAAACTTACAATGACGGCACGTTGGTGGTAGATATGGTAGACGCCCGTCGGAAAAAATTGGTTTGGCGAGGTACCATTGAAAACGCCGTAACCAACCCGAACAATATTACGGAGCGCTTGCCGCGAGAAGTGAATAAAATCTTGGAAAAGTATCCCGGATAACACCCAAAATAGCGCAGTCAACCTGAGTCAGCCAAGCTTACAGGAAAGGAAGTAAAAATGGGTATCCATTAACTTCCCGATAACCTGCAAGTTTGGCTTTCTCTGTGATCGAACAACCGGAAACTTAATTCACGATCAATCGTTGTGTTGCTCGGAGGGGTCCGGCTTCCAATTTAAAGAAGTAAATGCCCGGTGTTATTGTCTTCGTTGAGAAATGATAGCTGTGCATTCCTTTGCTTTGCATTTCTTTATCTGCCAAAACAGCTGTCTTCTTGCCCAATACGTCATACACTTCAAGCGATACTGCCGCCTCGGCGGGCAATCGGTATTGCACCGTTGTCGCTTCCGATGCCGGATTGGGTATAGCTTGCAAAGATAGAGCCTCTGTTACTGTTTCTTCCGTCCCTACGCGGGCATTGGCGTTTCCGATGACCAATACCCCGCCTGCATCCGCCACATAGCGGCTTCCCGGAGTCACGGTTACGGAGACAGAAGTACCGGTTTGCGTCATGGTTACGTCGTAGCCGGCATTGGGCGTCAATCCCGTCACCAGTTGCATGGCCACTCCCGACGGAACGGAATAAGTGGTGGTCGAAAAAGGGGCTCCCCATACATTCGGAAACATCACGGCTGTGTTATTGGCGATGGCCCCCTCAAAGGGATCACCGCCGGTACTTTGAATCAGTGAGGTATTTCCCTGCACACTGTTTCCGTCCGCTCCTTGAATGACATTCAAAAATCGAATATTCGTGGGGTTGGTCGGGTCTTCCATTTTAAGTTCATGCGTCGTTTGTTCCAACAGTCCCAAGGAATTGAGATTTTCGGAAGGAAAAGCGGTAATCACTGAGGAAGACGGCAGCAGGTTTGCCAGATAAACCTTTTGTCCGCCCGGCGTAGTTACGGTCACGTTTTTGCCGCTGACGGTTGGCGGAGCTGTAAACTGTAAGAAGAAACGTTTGAAGCGATTGGCTGTTTTACTTTTTGCCCGGTCATACACTACCACAAAATCGGGTTTCAGCCAAACGATAGAACGCACCGCATACACAATGTCAGTAGCCGTAGTAGTACGATTGTACAGATTGGTGGCATCGCCCGTGGCATAAACAAAATTAGTCCCTACACTCGTGATCACCTTAGGGTCACCGCTGTTGAGTCCATTGGTCCATTGCGCTCCGCGTTGAGACGTTGGGCCTTCATACCACTGCATATAGGCGGGTACATCGTTTTGCAAGCCCAAGGTATTATGAAATTCCGAAGTATAACCAATTCCGTCGTTGGTATAGCCGCTCCGTTCTTTGATGAGCCACTCCCCTTTTCGAAACAGTTCAAATTGGTTCCCATCCCCCGATTGGTGATTGATGGTTGTCCAGTGACACTGCCAATTGAACCATGTGGCATTGGCGGTCCAATCGGTTCGGGCCAATAATTTATTGAAAGCCCCGTCCCAAAAAGCAGTGGGCATGGCCGGACGCGGGTCAGGAGGGTTTGAGCCTGTTGGATCAAGCAGCAGATAATAATAAATTCCCTGCGAGGCATAGCTGTTGGACCAAATATTTGACACCCGTTGCGGCAAAGAAGCACTTCCTCCTTCCAATACATTTCGGGCAAACCACCGGGTTTTGTCAAGACGTCCCTGATTATTTCCTAACTTCATATCAATCAACCCAACCGGAGCCAATACATCAAGCATTTCGGGGGTAATCCAAGTGCGAAGTAAGTCTCCGTAGTTTGCCGCTTGATAAACAGGCCCTAAGTACGGCATTTGAGGAAATACTTTCGAAGTCGGCGTAATTAAATGCAGCAAGCCGTCCATCAATCGCGACCAATAATCACTCGTCAGGAGTTTTGCCTGTTTACCAATCACATTTTCATCGGCCCAACCGGCTGTTTTTAAGGCCAATAACTCCTGCGCTACCCAACCGATGCTTTGCCCGTATAAGGAGCTTTCCACTGATAACCCGCCGCTTCCCATTCCCAAGCCGGTACTTGACACCCCATAATCGGCGGAAACGATTTCGGGTTTTTCGTACTGAGCATATTGCTGATACAGCCACGCGCCCGTCGCATTGTAGAGATAGCTGCGCAGGCTGTTGTCCAATGCCGAATAGTGCAGATTGGGGTTGATCGGTGCATCGTCGGCGGCATCAAGCGAGAGCGACATCAGGGTCAGGTTACGGGCGTGACCGGAAAAATAATTATTAAGAATATTCCGGTTGGTTAACGTAATGGATTTGTCGTTGGACAACCCGACCGGTGTCGGATGGTTGTAGGCCGTCAGTTGTTCATTGCACCAACGCAGAAACACATTTCGAATTTTTGCTTTGTCAGTCGCGGTTAAAATCGCATTACCGTTGGCGTCTTTGGTGTTATAGATCCAATCTACCGTGAGAGGGCACGCTTCTCCGTAAATACGAGAGCGATCATAGGTCATGAAAGCGGGGTCTCGGAACGGCACATTGGCTGCCGTACCCAAAGAGGCATGGTCAATGACGTACATCAACAAATTTCGGGCGCGTTGTGCGTGCAGCGGGCGATTGGAAACCACCGGATCAATCAGCGACCAAAAGGCAAAAAATAAAGCATATTCTTCCGTTACGTAGCCCGACCAGGTCGTATTCCCCAAATCCGGCCAATTGGGATTGGGCTGTCCGCCCGGAAAAAACTTCGAATTATAGGTCCCGATCGCCGAGTTTAAGGCAGACAAGAGAGCCGAATAGACGGGATTGGATGGTGTAGCCCAACTTTGTAATCGCGGCAGATCAGCTCCCGTGATCAATAATCGAGGGTGGTCTGTTACGGCATTAGGATTATCGGGCATGGTGGTAAAGGAACGTACGTTGGAAACGGGCCCGGTCGAAGTGGCATTAGCAGCCTGAACGGTCCAGTAATACCCCGTATTATAATTCAGATTTTGCGCTACGCGATTGAGTCCTGTGACATTGTTATCGGTAAAAATAACATTGGTCATGGCGGCATCCGTAGCTACTTTCACTTTATAAAAGGTGGCGTTAGTGACCGCTTGCCACGAAAGATTTGCCCCCAACACCTGAAACCCGGAACCGTTGGTAGGAGTAGCCGGTACAGGAGCCGTTAAACCGGTAGGCTGTGGCGGGGTCACCGTAACGGTCCCTACCGTAAACTGTGTCGTCACCGTCCAAGCGCTTGCTTGGTAGGGATTTGCTGCATGTTTTGCTTTAATTCGCCACAGGTACGTCCCGTTGGGCAAATTCTGAAGCTGAAACGCAGTTCCTACATACGAACTGTCCCAGGCAATATCGTTGCTGTGATTGGGTGTACTCACCGACACTTTGTACTGATCAGCGCCGGGAACTGCCTGCCAAACAAGCGTTACGTTGTTGGCTACTCCGGTGGCATTGGCTGAAGGCGAAACCAACACCGGCGTCGGCAATGTTTGCGCACGGAGGGCAAAGAGGGCATGCAGACACGCCCATGTCAGAAGGTAAAACGAGTTTTTCATGTTGAGTGAACTTTTTAGTAAATCAGGTGCAAATGTGAGTAACTAAAGAAAGCCAAACAACTGAACAAATGTACAGTTTTAAGGACCGGGAAATTCGACATACACTTTTGTCCCCTTATTCGGACCGGAAATAATTTCCAATTTTCCGCCTGATTTTTCAGCGCGGCGACGCATGTTCGTCAAACCGTTGATTCGCGGCAATTCAGACATTACAAACCCTATTCCATCGTCTGTAATACGGAGCCGCAGTTGGCTGGAAGAAGCCTCTATATGCACTGTCAGGCGGGTACATTGAGCATGACGAACGGCATTATTCAGCGCTTCTTTGGCAATCAATACCAAACTGCTGACAATATCGGATCCCAATTTTCGGGTTGTCACGGAGGGGCCGGCCTGATAGGTAAAGGAACATTCTATATTTCCGGAATCGCACAGATCATTCGCAAAAATCCGGATACGCTCCGCCACTTTGGCGAGGGTATCATTTTGGGGGTCAATGGACCAAACTATGTCGCTCATGGCTTCAATCAACTCCCTTGACGTATTTCCTATACGTTGCAGTAAAGGAAGGTGTGCGTTTGGGTTCTCCTCTTTTTTTTGGCGCAACAGCATTTCTGAAGTAAGCGCAATACGCGTCAGTCCTGAACCGATATCATCGTGCAGATCGGCCGCGATACGTGCCCTCAACCGTTCGATTTCGAGCAGTCTTTTGATTCGATGATTGAGGATAACCCACACCGTGCCCACCAACACCAACAGACCGAATGTAATAAACCACCACCGTTCCCAAAGCGGCGGGACAATAGTGAACGCAAAACGAGCCGGCTGCGGGCTCTCGGTGCCGTCAGAGGTAACCGCTTTGACCCAAAACTCGTACTTCCCCGGTTTCAGTTGGGCAAAGTTGACCGATTCATCCACAACGGGATTACTCCACTTGTTTCGATTACTGCCGGCTAACTTCCACCGAAAGCGCAGGCTTTCTCTGTTTTGAAAATAAACGGAGCCGAATTCAAACACCACATTGTTTTCGTTGGCAGAAAGTTGCCGGTCTTTTTCATCGACAGCTACGGGCTGACCGTTGACAGACACGCTGTTCAGCACAATACCGGGCTTCAGCACTTGGGTCTTTTCTGCCCTCCGATGAAATACAACTTCATAGTTGGTAGCGAGCCATCCCAACCCCTCAGACAGCAGTCCCAACGACCAAATGGGGCTTTCGGTCAATTCACGCTTTTCATCGAACTGCAACGAATCTCCTTGGTATTTAAGAAAAGCCAACCCCTGCCAAGTGGCCATCCAAAGCGTTTGGTTCGGTCCCTCTTTGATATGAATGATCCGGTCACTGAGCAGCCCGTCAGATTTTGTGATATGGCGCAAGGCACCCGATACAGTACGGCGAAACAGTCCTTCCGTATCCGTTCCGAACCAAATCGCGCCTTCTTTGTCTTGGTGTACACTCGAAACATCGCTTCGATTCTCCGCCGGCAGATTTTGCGGATGCGGAATGGGTTGTAAGTCCGGATCGAAAACCAATACTTTACTTCGTTCGTAGGCAAACCAAAAATTTCCTTTGGTGTCTTCCATGACAAAACGACCGTTGGAAAGCCGATTGCCGGGGTCAAAAGGTATTTTTTGAATCACAGAAGGGCGTTTTGAGGCAATATCAACCACATACAGTGCCGGTTTTCCCATTTCGCTGCACCACAATCTTCCCTTGCTGTCCACAAATAGCCAAGCCGGTTTTATCTTCACAAATCCCGTACGGGGTCCTATTTCCCGAAGAAAATGCAGGGAAAGGCTCCCGTCTTTCTGCTCTTCTATTTGAAAATTACCCAAATGACCGTCGTCGCTCCCGAGCCAAAGTTGATTGCCGGACAACGTCTTAACCGCTCCCATCGATTTATAATAGCGGTCAGTCATCGGCCTTATGCGTTGTTGAAAAAAAGTTCCGTTCGCTTTTCGTCCGACGACCCGAAGCCCGGCGGGGGTGGAAAACCACAACCGCCCTCGTTCATCCGCAGCTCCCAAGCCTGCGGCAAAAGGATAAGGGAAACGGACCGTTTCGGGCTCTTCCGGTTTATAGATCCCTTTGCCATACGAACCAAACCAAAGATGATGCTCCCGGTCAGCAAAGGCGGTGCCGGCATTCGTAAACGGCAAGTCGGTTTGGGATGTAAGCAGCTCTTCTTCAGCAGCGGCAGGTCGAGCAAAGTCAGTTTTCAGGAATCCTTTGTCCGTAGCAATCCAAAGTTGATTTCTTCCGTCTTCGAAGGCATAACCGGAGCGCCAACGGGGCAAATGCAGGGTTTGAAGTAAACTGTCTTTCTTAAAAATATAGATACGGTGTTGCTCGACACAGCCAATCACTAACCGACCGTCGGAGAGGAGTGCCGTCCAATCAAAATGATCCTGCGGATGAGGGTGCTTGAGCGGCGAAGAAAGCACGCCCGTTTTAGGGTCCAAATAGCGCATTTCACCGTCTGTCAATATCCTTAAACGGCCGTCTGCCATTTTATACGCATCGCCCGAGGCCGAATATTTAAACGAGCGAATCATCTTAGCATTGGCCACAAGCGGGCGAATTCTGCCCTTTTTCTCCAAATAAAGCCCCTTTTCTGTGCCGATAAACAAGACATTCGGCTCCGTTTCGCACAAAGCTGTGACGAGATTACTGCCCGGGGTCTCCCCTACTTTGTGATGAACAAACTCCTTACCGTCAAATGCAAACAAACCGCTGCCGTTACCTCCTACCCATATCCGTCCGTTGGCCGTTTGGGCAAAGCTGAGAATAATTCCCAGCGGGATTCCATCCCTTGTTCTTTCATAATTGGTAAAATGCTTTCCGTCAAATCGGCTCAGTCCGCCGTCCGTAGCCGCCCATAAATAGCCGGCGCGATCCTGAAAAAAAACATAAACGGTATTGGAAAGCAGCCCATCCCGAAGCGAATAATTTCGAAAAGGTAATTGCTGCGCTTTTAAAGCAGAAATCAAAAGGAAGATAACGAACCCGCTGCTAACCCAATTTCTGCCCGGCAGGACGCTGTATATTCTTGAAAGGCCGGCCGATTGTAAAGGAGCATTCATTTCTCAAAACAACTTGTATTTCATGGCCTTAGCCACTGCTTCCATGCGGGAACGAACGTGCATTTTTTCGTAAATATTGTGCAAATGAAACCGAACGGTATGCACACTTACGAAGAGTTTATCCGCAATCGCCTTGTATTTATGGCCGTCGATCAGCAGTCGTAACACTTCCAATTCGCGCTCGGAAAGTTCGGCAAGGTCCTGATTGGATTTGGGTTTTTGCTGAAAAAACTGCAACACTTTTCGGGCTATTTCGCCGCTCATCGGCGCACCGCCTTCGTGCGCATCCCGAATGGCCCGTAGAAGACGTTCCGGAGTCGTTTTCTTTAAAATATAGCCCCCGGCTCCTGCCCGCAAGGATTCGAAAATCAGTTCGTCGGAACTGTACACGGTCTGCATCAAAATGATCAAATCGGGGAAACATAGTTTCAACGCCTCCACACACTGCACTCCCGACTGACCGGGCATGCCGATATCCATGAGCAATACATCGGGCAGATTACTTGCCGAAAGGCCGAGGATAGCCTCTGCGCAGGATCTGAAAACACCGCTGCAACGGAAGCCCTCCGTTTGGTCCAAAATCCATTGAAGCGCTTCGCCCACATCCGCATCATCATCCACAATAGCGACTGAAAGTGAAAGAGTTGAGTTCATAACTAATTGAAAAACCGGCAGTAATTGCTCCTTGATAACTTTTTAAGGTTCCCTTTGCAAAAGAAGGAATTATTGGGCATACTTGCATTACTGCTTTGGCGGATATACTTAACTAAAGTTGTATATACGCTATAAATCTTTAAAAATAACATCGGTGTTGCGTATATACAGATGTTGGTGGTAAATTTACAAACGATACAGACAAACAATGAAATATTGTACAAAAAGCGGTGAGCCACTTACCAAAAAAGTAATAGCCCAAAAAGAAAGGCTCTGTTGTATTCGTGTATGAAGTAAAAGAGTGGAAAATTTTTAAGATAGGTCATCCGGCTTTATAGCCAACTTCATTGTCAGTCAAAATTTTCTTTTATTAATCTCCACCATAAAACCTTCCCTGAATTTTTCACTCACAGGGATTCTTTTATCGCCAATATGAACATGATTATCCTCTATCTTATGAATCTGTTTTGTATTTACTATGAATGAATTGT
Organism: Spirosomataceae bacterium; assembly: GCA_046329125.1. Taxonomy (GTDB): domain Bacteria; phylum Bacteroidota; class Bacteroidia; order Cytophagales; family Spirosomataceae; genus Runella. The sequence goes on from JAXLVD010000024.1 coordinate 50,647, forward strand.
GTACCCTTACAAAGGAAGGCAATAACCCTTCTATATCTTTCAACCGGCGATAGATTAATAATTGCTCATCCTTTGTTACAAGTCTTGCATATTCCCGTTCCCCTTCAAAATACAAGATGTCTTCTATGAATATATTTCTTATAGACTTTCCCGTTTTTACAAAGAAGTAATCCGGGTTGCTGGGCAACATAGAGCCTGGTTCATTTTCTTTATTGAGAAACGACTGTTCTATTTTTTTTACAGAACCAAGAAAACGGCTAAGTGTAATAGGCTTGAGCAGGTAATCAATTGTCTGGAAAATATAGCTTTCTACGGCATATTCAGCATAAGCGGTTGTAAAGACAATCTTTGTTTGTGCAGAAAGAAGGCCGGCGAGTTCCATACCACTAAGGTGCGGCATGTTAATATCAAGGAAAATAAAATCTGCAGCATTGTTTTTCAAAAACTCCATAGCTTCCAGCCCGTTGTAACATTTTCCCAGTATTGCCCACTGCGTGGATTGCTGTATAAGCATCTCCAGCAGCGCCACGGCATTAGGCTCATCGTCAATAATTACGCAATTCAATTTCATTCAATGGGTATTTTTAAAAAGGTGCTAAATCTACTTCTGTCACTCACTGCTTCTAACACAAAATTGGAATGGTACAGCATTTCAAGTCGTTTACGAAGATTGGCAATTCCAAACCCGCCAGCATTCTCTTTCGGTAATTTTTCAACCAAAGCATTTACCGTGGTGAAATGAAGATAACCATCTTTTTGTATAAGTGAAAGTTGAATATCAGTCCGAGGGGCGGTTTTATCAATTCCGTGCTTGAAAATATTTTCTACCAACGTCATCAGCAACATGGGCGGAATACGAAGCCCCTCATCAAATTCCTTTATAAAACTGATTGAAGCACTGTGTCTAAGACGGATATTCTCCAAGGTCATGTAATTTTCAATAAACTGAACTTCGCTACTAATAGAGATGGTTTCTTTATGGCTTTCATCCACAAAATAACGCATGATATCCGACAGCCTTTCAATCAGCCCGGCTGTCCGGGGCGAATCCTTGTAGGCTTCATAATATATATTGTTCAGTGTATTGAAAACAAAATGGGGCTGCACCCTGGACTTTAGCAAATCCAGTTCGGCTTTAGTTTTCTGGGCAATGATGGTTGCTGTATTTTGTTTCAGGTAGTAATAAGCAATTGCAACCCGAAAGATATGACTCAAAATAAATATCAAAATACCGGCAGGAATATAATAGACAAGTTTTTCCCATGTAATTACTCGTTGACTTCCCGGCAGAAAATGATTATAAAGAGTGATCGTGGCATATCCTCTCAATAACCCCAACAGCAAAAGAAAAAACAACACCGAAATGATATAGAGGATGCTTTTTTTCCGCTCATACAAAAAAGGAAATAGAAAAAGAATATTGCCGTAAACAATAATCACATAAAAGGTCGTATTCACCAGCGTATAAATAACTGATTTTACGAGACCATCCATGGGCAGGATGGAAAAAAAGATAACCAACATCGCTGACAGCCATACAAGTATCTGCATTGTGCCCAGTCGTGGAACTTTTTTAAATGAATTCATAATCAAAATTACAAAAGGACTTTTTTGGAAAAGTCGGTTTTCGGTAACCATACGGAAATATTCAACACCTGTCCTTAAAATTTAAACAATTAGGCAAACAAGGATCGGCTAAATGGAGCAACTGGTTTGCTAAAAAAAAAGCTGTATCGGTTGAATAGGTTTTTTGCTGTCCGCACCATTTTAAATTTTTGTATCGCCGTTGAGGCAATTTGGACCCCAATTCTTAACTAAACATTTTTACTATTATGAAACAGACTTTAGTGACAGCTATTACACTGACTTGTGTGTGCCTGATGGGTTTTAACTATGGAAACATAAAACAAAAAGATTTTATTGGCGTATGGCAACTGGTATCAATTGAAAGTATTGCAAAAGACAGTAGTGTTTCTTATCCGTATGGCGAAAAACCGATGGGCAGAATGATGATTGATAAAGATGGTAATTATATGGTGGAGATATATACGAACAGCAGGACAAAAATTGCTTCAGGAAGCAAAAGCTCTGCAACACCGGAGGAGAATATGATGATGGTAAAAGGAAGTAATGCACACTATGGAAAATTTATTGCTGATGTTGAAGCAAAAACTTTACTGTACAAACCCGAAGGGGCATTTTTCCCCAACTGGCAGGGGCAGGAATTAAAATCAACATTCACCCTGCAAGATGGTTTGCTAAAAAGCTATTCTATCAACACAACTTTTGGGGCAGCTAAAGCTATAGTAACCTGGCAAAAGATAAAGTAATCTGTCTCCTAAATTTTTTATATGATTCGTTCACTTTAATCCACCGTTAGTCGTAGTTTATAACTGCGACTCAGAATAAACAGAGTGCTTGTAACACGGTAATTGCTCCAAAAGCTGCCTCAAATCGTCAATTCCTGCAAAATAGTACGCAGGGCTACTAAGTCCTTCACGTCGGAGCAGGTAATTAAAAGCTTGTTTTTGAGGTCTTTTAGGGCAAACCGTCGCGGATTGCGCTGAATGTGAGCCAGTACGTGACCGAATTTGTTGGATTGGAAGAAGGCGTCGTTGCCCGTGGTGACAATATACCCTTTGAGGGTTTGGTTCTTGAGGGTCAATTTTTCCATAAAAAGCGCTTCGGCCATCCATCTGATTCTTACCATCTCTATTAACCCTTTCACTTCCTCAGGGAGAGGGCCGAAGCGGTCTGCCACCTCATCTCCAAACGCTCGTAATTCATCTTCACTTTCGATGTTGTCCAGACGAGTATATAACGACAAACGTTCGGAAATATTTTTCACATAGTAATCCGGAATCAAAATCGCCAAGTCCGTTTCGATCTGACAGTCGGTTTTGGTGGCCTCAATCGCCCCTCCGAGATCGAACAGATCCTTGAAGGTCGTTTGTTTTAATTCCTGCACCGCTTCGTCCAAAATCTTGTGGTACATTTCATACCCCAGGTCATTGACAAAGCCGCTTTGCTCGGCCCCCAGCAGGTTGCCGGCACCGCGAATGTCCAAATCGCGCATCGCTACTTTGAAACCGTCGCCGAGTTCCGAAAACTCCTCCAACGTTTGTAACCGCTTGCGGGCGTCGGTAGTCAGGTGCGACAGCGGCGGGGTCAATAAATAACAGAATGCTTTTCGATTGGAGCGCCCGACCCGGCCGCGCATTTGGTGCAGGTCTGACATCCCGAAATAATGCGCTGAATTAATGATGATGGTATTAGCGTTGGGGATGTCAATTCCCGATTCAATGATATTGGTACTGACCAAAATATCGTATTCGCCTTCAATGAATTTCATCATCACTTTTTCCAGCTTATCGCCTTCCATTTGGCCGTGGGCCACCCCGATACGCGCTTCCGGCACCAATTTGAGAATGATGTTCCCGATGGAATCAATGTCATTGACGCGATTATGGACAAAAAATACCTGCCCGCCCCGGTTCAATTCATAACTGATGGCATCCCGGATGAAGGTTTCGCTGAATACCTGCACTTCGGTTGTAACCGGCTGACGGTTGGGGGGCGGCGTTCCGATGACGGACAAATCGCGAGCCCCCATAAGGGAAAAGTGCAAGGTACGGGGAATCGGAGTAGCTGTCAGGGTCAAAACATCAATATTGACCCGCATCTCTTTGAGTCGATCTTTGACCTTTACCCCAAACTTTTGTTCCTCATCAATCACCAACAGTCCTAAATCCTTGAATTTGATGTCTTTGTTCACAATACGGTGCGTACCGATCAAAATATCAATCCGCCCCGATTCGACATCTTTCAGAATTTCTTTGATCTGTTTTTCCGATTTAAAGCGGTTGATGTACTCTACCCGCGCCGGAAAATCAGCCAACCGGTCACTGAAGGTTTTGTAATGTTGCATGGCCAAGATCGTGGTCGGTACCAATACCGCTACTTGCTTGCTGTCCGTCACGGCCTTAAATGCCGCCCGAATGGCCACTTCGGTTTTACCGAAACCTACATCGCCGCATACCAACCGGTCCATCGGGTGCGGTTTTTCCATATCTTCTTTCACATCCGCCGTTGATTTGGCCTGATCGGGGGTATCTTCGTAAAGGAACGAAGACTCCAACTCTGCCTGAAGGTACGTATCGCGGGAGAACGCAAATCCGTTGGCGGAGCGACGTTTGGCATACAGCGCAATCAACTCCTGCGCTATGTCTTTGAGTTGACGTTTGACTTTCGATTTCTTGTTTTCCCACTCCGGTGAACCCAACTTGCTCATCGTCACTACGCCGCCTTCTTTGCCCGTATATTTGGCAATTTTGTGCAAACTGTGGATGCTCACAAACAAAATATCATTGTCGCGGTAGATCAATCGAATCGCCTCCTGTTCCCGTCCGCCGACGTCCACTTTTTCCAAGCCGGCAAACCGCCCGATTCCGTAGTCCACGTGGGTGACAAAATCACCCGCTTTCAACGACTTCAACTCCTTCAGTGTGAGGGCCTTCGACTTACTGAACTTTTCTTTGATGTGGTATTTATGAAAACGAGAGAAAATTTGGTGATCGGTATAACAAACGATTTTGAGCTGCTCGTCCACAAAGCCTTCGCGCAAGGAGATATTCATGGGCCGAAACTTGACGTAAGGGTCTAATTCGTCAAAGATCTTCTCCAATCGCTCCAATTGCTTGGACGACTCGGCCACAATGACGTTGGTAAAACCCTGATGTTGCCGTTCCGATAAATCATCGATCAGACGTTTAAAGTCTTTATTAAATGAAGGTTGCGGCTTGGCCCCCCATGCCCCCCGTGGGAGAGGATTATCATTTTCTCCTTTGGGGACAAAGGGGCTATAAAATCGCTTTCCGAACTCAATGGTCTTAAAGTTCTTGATCTGATTCAAAAAGCCCCGGCGCGTTTCAAAGATCTCGTTGGGGTTTGAAACCAACTGAATATCACCGCCTTTTACTCCCTCCAAGGCTTGTTCTGCTTTCTCAAAACATTGTTCAATCACTTCAAGGGTGAGTTCGACATCTTTAAACCACAACAACGCCTCGGCCGGAAGAAAGCTCAGGAACGATTCGCGCGTTTCCAACGTGAGTTTGCTTTGAATATCCGGGATGATATTCACCTGCCGAACGCTTTCCACCGACAACTGCGAATCGGGGTTAAAGGAGCGAATACTTTCGACCTCATCGCCGAACAGTTCGATCCGATACGGATACTCGCTCGCGTAGGAAAAAACGTCGATAATTCCCCCGCGAACGGAGAATTGCCCGGCCTCGTACACAAAATCATTGATCTCAAAATCATACCCTAACAAAAACTCCCGCAAAAATTGGGCATCCAAGCGCTCGCCGACTTTGACCGTAAAGGTATTGGACAACAAGGACCGTTTATTGATCACCTTCTCAAATAAAGCTTCCGGATAGGTGACTATCAACAGGTTATCGGAGGCGGCTACGTTGAGTTTATTCAGAATCTCGGCCCGCATCAACACGTTCGCATTCTCAATTTCCTCGTAGTGGTAGGGTCTTTTGTAAGAAGTCGGATAGTAGAGTACTTCCCGGCCTGATAAATTTTGCAGGTCATTTTGGAAATAAGCCGCTTCTTCGCGGTCGTTGGCCACAAACAGGCAGGTTCGGGGCAGATTTTGATACACAGCGGCCGCCAATACGGCATCCAAACTCCCGGCCAAGCCTTTGATTTGGACTCTTGGTTGTTGACCGGAAATCTGATTGACAAGGAGTTGAACAAAACTGTCGCTCGCGTAGAGCTGCAAAAAATCGTGGGTAGAAAGCATTTTTTCAGTCAATAGTGCACGGTCAATAGGTTAGCAAACTACTGACCAATCTAAAACAACAAAAGGCCGACGAGGGGTTTTCTCTCATCGGCTCTGTAATGACAACAAAATTAGCAGGAAATTGATTTAAAATTCAGAAGGAAAATCGCAGACCGCCCGTCACGTTGACCACTCCAACGTTCTGTTGAATATCAAATGTTTGATTCAGAGTCGGAAACCCTGCGGTAGTCACCTCATTATTGACACTTTTAAACGTAGTGCTGATGAGGCCGGCATCCGCATTGAAGACCAATGCAATCCCTCTGACGATGCCGATGCCGAGCGTAGCCCCTGCGCCGTAAGCGATATCAGAGGCTTTTTTGGTATAGGTTTGGATACGAATATCATACGTTTGAAAACGACCTGTCGTAATAAAATTCGGGCTGTTGACCATGGCATACCCCACCAGCAATCTTCCTTCTAAATTCAATTTATCGCCGCCTAATCGCAAACTCGGACCAATCATGGCACTCATCACATTCCAATCCTGCGCTGATTCTACCACCGGATTGATAACGTTGTATTGGTTTTGAGCGATCATGATGATTCCTTCTTGCCGAGTCCTGTTTTGGTTATAGGAGCCACGTAGAGCAATACCCAATCGGCGCGTTGGATAGTACGACGCCGTTACCTGAGCTGCGATACCGTCACCGGCCAACTCTCCTCTTGTTTCTCCAAAGACCTTCGTCGCTAATTCTCGCACCGAAAGACTTTTGCCGCCGGCTACATGAAGCGAGAATCGGTCAAAATCCTGCGCTTGAGCAGCACTTACCGTCATTCCAAAAACAACAATTACAAATTTTCCGATACGCAACATAAGCCGGGCTAATTTTTTAAACACAACGTTTGTTCATGTGGATAATTGCAACATTCAGCAATTACACTTCTATTCCCCATCTCGTACACCCGGATCAGGCTTTAAGACATAGACATCCAACATAGCTTTGGGTCGGGCCAAATATTCGCGCAAAAGGGTTTTAACGGAATAACCGTCGGGTACATCTTGGGCGGCAAAACCGATGGCGTCCAAGCCCTCGTGGTCAGCTAAATAAAGCGCCCGGGCATTATGAAAATTTTGGGAAATGACCGTCACCCGTTCCTGTCCGTACACTTCGCGGCACCGGATCACTGAATCATAGGTGCGGTAGCCCGCCGTATCGAGCAGCATTGCCTCTTCGGGTACGCCCAACTTGGTCAGGGCCTGCTTCATAGCTTTGGGTTCATCGTAGGTTTCGGCCTCTTTGTTTCCGCTCAAGATCAGGTACTTCACTTTTCCTTCTTTAAACAACAGGGCCGAGGCTTCCATCCGGTACCTAAAAAACAGGTTTTCTTTTCCCCGAGCTACATACTTACTTGTGCCCAATACTAATCCTACGTCATTGGAGGGCAAAGCTTTCAGGTCAAAAAATACTTTCTCACGGGTAGTATTTACGACAATCCAATTGCACACCAACACCAATACGATCAGGCCGAAAACGGTCCACACTCCTGCCTTGATGAACTGTTTCAACAACGAAACCCGAAGACGTCGGGAATGACGAATCGCATGGATATGGAGGAGTGCCGTTTTCACTTATGTATATCGGTTAAAATAATCCTAATTGACCGGTTTCATCCGTTGACGTCGTTCCTTCGTTCTCTTCTCCGGGTTCCGAAACCTCTTCCGATAGTTTCTCGCCCGACACAGGTTCATTTTTTACTTCAGGCAACGACTCTATTTGCCTAATCTCTCTGACTTTCAGCGGCGAAACCCTGTTTCCGAGTGCTTTCCACCCCCGTACATCCACAAAAGCATCCAACGCGACCACCTCCTTCTGCGTTTCGGTCTTACTTTTTTCGACCACCGCTTCCATACGAGGGTGGGCATCGGTCGAAGCGAAGACCAACTTTGAGCCTTTCACATCGCCGATGAAAGAAAACTTCTTATCCAACGTAGTGGTTTCGATCTTGAATCGTTTGGCAAAGTAATTTTTCTGTTGGGCTTCAAAATAGACCACCGAAATAGGCCGCTCCGGCACAAATTTCTCCAAATGAATCAGGTCTTTCGGTTCGTAGCGGTTGGTCAGGTCATACCCGGTCAACTCATACATGCCGTCTTTATACAACACCAAGATCATGTCGCCGTTGTCGAAATTGCCTAAGTAGCGACCGCGTTCATCCCGATTCAAGCGACCGAGTACCCCGTCGTACCACAGATCCACTCCGCCCAACGTAGATGCCCCTGCGGACTTAAAGGCAATTTTACGGACGGGATACTTGGTCAGTACATTGCCCATGGCCGAGCGGTTTTTGATTGCCAATTGGGAAAAATTAAAATCAAATACTTTGATCCGGGCCGTACTTTGGGCAGTCAGGTTAACGGTTATGACTTCGGCCTCGCCGTTATCATTTGCGCTGAAATACGTAATTTTTGACTTATTGGTCCCTAAGGTCACATCATAGTCTTTATCGCGCGTGATGCCTGTCACGGCAAACCGTTTGGCATAACTCACCCCCGATTTCCCGTCTAAGTAGGTGACATTATACACTTTACGCTCGTCATTTTTCTTAAATACGGCCACGTAGATAATGTCCTTCCCCACAAAAACCTTATCAGACACCCGCACGATCTTGTATTTACCGTCGCGTCGGAAAACGATGATATCGTCAATATCGGAACAATCCATGACGTACTCGTCTTTTTTCAGGCCATAACCGATAAAGCCTTCTTCCCGATTGACGTACAGTTTTTGATTGGCGGCAGCCACTACCGTCGCGGCAATGGTATTGAAAGAACGGATCTCAGTGCGACGTTCGCGTCCTTTTCCGTATTTTTTCAGTAAGTCTTTGTAATAATTGATGGCGTAACGGGTCAGGTGCGCCAAGTCATCTTCCACTTCGGCCAATTCAGCCTCCAATTTACGCATGGCCTCGTCGGCTTTAAAGGCGTCGAACTTGGATATACGTTTAATGCGAATTTCGGTTAAACGCAGAATATCTTCCTCAACAATATCGCGGTAAAAATCGGCTTTAAAAGGCGTAAGTCCGGCATCAATGGTTTGAATAACCGCCTCAAACGTTTCGCATTCTTCAATATCGCGGTAGATGCGATTTTCAATAAATATTTTCTCTAAGGAACTGTAGAGCAGTTTTTCTTTCAACTCAAACCGGCGGATCTCCAATTCGCGCTTGAGCAGGTGGACTGTTTGGTCATTGCAGGTTTTGAGAATGTGCGACACCGTGACAAATTGCGGCTTATCATCGACAATCACACAGGCATTAGGTGAGATACTGACTTCACACTCCGTAAACGCATAGAGCGCATCAATCGTAATGTCGGGTGAAACCCCGGGAGCCAGGTGAATGACAATCTCTACATCTTTGGCCGTCAGGTCTTCTACGGCCTGCATTCCTTTCTCCGGCTTTTTGATCTTGATTTTCCCTTCTTCGCTGGCTTTGATGATCGAATCTTTGATGGACGAAGTGGTCGTACTGAAAGGAATTTCCCGGATGACCAGCGTTTTTTTGTCCATTTCTTCGATCTTAGCCCGTACCCGCACTTTTCCGCCGCGCAACCCATCGTTATAATTGGTGACATCAATCAATCCGCCCGTCGGGAAGTCGGGATAAAGAGAAAAAGGTTGGCCCTTAAGAATCGCAATAGATGCTTCCAACAATTCGACAAAATTGTGGGGCATGATTTTGGTAGAAAGCCCTACGGCGATCCCTTCCACGCCCATAGCCAACAGCAAAGGGAACTTCACCGGCAAGGTCACCGGTTCGCGCTTACGTCCGTCGTAGCTCATTTGCCACTCGGTCGTATCAGCGTTAAACAGTACTTCGTTACCGAATTTTGACAAACGTACCTCAATATAACGAGCCGCGGCGGCACCGTCACCCGTACGGATATCGCCCCAACTGCCCTGCGTATCAAATACCAACTCTTTTTGTCCCATGTTCACCAAAGCCTCATTGATAGAGGCATCTCCGTGGGGGTGGTATTGCATGGTAGAGCCGATCACGTTGGCCACTTTGTTAAAACGGCCGTCGTCCATTTCTTTGAGGGCGTGCAGAATGCGCCGTTGTACGGGTTTCAACCCATCTTCTATATTGGGAACAGCCCGTTCTAAAATAACGTAGGAAGCATAATCCAGAAACCAATTTTGGTACATATCCGCCACGGCCAATTGGTCATGCAGCGAATTGTCGGAGGGGGTTTTATCTTCAGGTAGGGTGTCGTTAATTTCGCTCATCGGTTAATAATGCGTGATCTGTCATTGATAGATTTAGGGGTAACGTCCAAAACCGTTTGCTAAATCATTTTAGGTAAATCACCAATTTTTTCGGATGTAAATATACAAAAAAAGCGCGGATTTCACCATTTAGGCCCATTCAATGCCTTTTTTCAGTAACGAAAGTGTTTGTTCTTCCGGCGTCCCGGCCAAGGGCTGATAATCGTACACCCAACTTGCTAAAGGCGGCAAGCTCATCAGGATGGATTCGGTACGCCCGCCCGTTTCCAATCCGAATTTGGTGCCGCGGTCCCACACCAAGTTAAATTCCGCGTAACGTCCCCGTCGAACCAATTGCCATTGCTTTTCGCTTTCGCCGAAAGGCAGCGATTGATTTTCAGTCATGAGGTTTGTGTAGACCGGGGCAAAGGTTTCGCCTACGGCTTTTACAAATTCAAACAACCGCTTTTTTTCTTCTGCTGACTGCGGCTTCAGGTAATCAAAGAAAATCCCCCCTACCCCTCGGGTTTCCCCGCGATGCGGAATATAAAAGTAATCGTCGGCCCATTGTTTAAATTTAGGATAATAGGTCGGATCGTGTTGATCGCAGACGCGTTTCAATTGTTGATGAAACCGGTGCGCGTCTTCCGGCACGATATAATGCGGAGTCAGATCGATCCCGCCGCCAAACCAACTGACCCCGTTGGACATTTCGAAATAGCGTACATTCATGTGAATGATCGGCACCATCGGGCTGAAGGGATGCATCACAATGGATACCCCCGTGGCAAAATAATCGGCTCGTTCGGTCAAATTCATTTGACGCATCAATGCTTCGGAGGTTTGCCCCTGAACTTGAGAAAAATTAACCCCGCCTTTCTCGATGATATTGCCGGCCAAAAGCACGCGAGTACGTCCTCCGCCGCCGCTGTGGTGATTCCAGTGGTCTTCCCGAAAACGCCCGCGCCCGTCGGCCGTTTCGAGAGCCACGCAAATTTGATCTTGGAGAGTTTGAAAATAGGCAGCAATTGTGTCGCGCATGAATTCGAATAATGGTTAAAAAATCAAATAGTACTCTTTTAATAAAGCCCGAAAATCGTCGGAATACTTGCCGTCGGACTCATGAATGTAAAGGGTATCCGTTATCGGCTCCGTTTTTATTCGCTCAAAAGTAGTAATCTTCCGAAACATCGGCTTGCCCGCCCGTTGAAAAATATGCAGTTGCCGCGTGGGCCATACTTCCAACGCAGCCAATGCATCGGACAGACGTTGGGTTTCGTAGGGGGGCAATAACACCAAAAATCGACCGGTATCTTCCAACAAACGGGCCACCGACATCGCCAATTCTGCCAGGGAAAGGGTCTCAGTGTGTAATGCCCGATTTCGTTCTTCTCGCGGCGAGCGCAGGTGGTTTTCAAAAAACGGCGGATTACTGATAATGAAATCAAACTTTCGATAATCAGGAGGTGAAAGCAAGGGGTGCGTTTCCGATTTTCTCCATTCCCGAATATCCGCCTGATAAAGGTTGATTCGGTCGGCAAACGGGCTTTGGAATACGTTTTCGCAGGCCTGTCGGTAATTCCGCTCGTCCATTTCGACGGCGTCAATGTACATCTCCCTGTTTCGCTGCGCGATCATCAGCGCCAAGAGCCCCGTTCCTGTACCGATATCCAAGGCGTGGGTAACGTCTCTTACCTCCGCATACGCCCCCAACAAACACGCCTCCGTACAAACCCGCAGGCTGCTGTGGTCATGATAAACGGTAAATTGTTTGAAACGAAAAAAAGGATTGGGAGTTCGGGGCATCGGGGAACGATGGGTAATAGAAACACAAATTTACACCAACTTGCGGAAGCACAAAAACGGCGATTATCCCATTTGATTATATGAGAAAAGTCGCTTATTTTTGGCATGATACCTCTGATCCTCCTTTCCTTTGCCGCATGAATCTGATTCTTATTAAAGAAAATCTCGCAGACAATGACGAGTTGCTGAATCACCCGCGTTGCAGAGAAATACTTCAAATGTCGGTAGATTACTACAAAAAAATAGGGTATGCCGCTCCATGGGTAGGCTATTTTGTGCAACTGAACGGAGCAATTGTAGGAAGTGCGGGTTTTAAAGGAGCACCGCTCAACGGCACGATAGAAATAGCTTACGGCACCTTCGAGGAATTTCAAAACCGAGGTATCGGAGCCGCCATTTGTAAGCAGTTGGTCAACTTGTCCCAACAAACGGACCCTACCATAAAAATCACGGCCCGCACTTTAGAGAACGACGGTTTTTCGGCGAAAATATTGCTCAGAAACGGATTCCAACTTCTCGGAACGGTCATGGACCCGGAAGACGGAGAGGTATGGGAATGGGTGTATCAGGAAATTTGAGTTTGGTTCATTACTTTTACATATCCAATTGATAATCAGCCGCACCAACCATGAATCTGTTATTGCTTTTACCTTTTGATACCTTTCGATTCTCCACCGAATTGACAATATCGGAAGTTCAGGCGCGTCTTGCCTCTGTCATTGAGCCGAAAAAGCAGGCTCAGTTTACTTTTACTTATAAAGAAAGGGATAAACCCTACGAAGGGGAAATCACCGACACCTACTTTGAAATGAGCCGTAACATCAGCTATCGCAACTCGTTTCTTCCGGTTATTCAGGGTGAAATGACGGCTCATCCGGACAAAACAGAAATTCAGATCAGCATGAGACCGAACATGGCGGTTTTGGTTTTGATGATTTCTGTATTCGGCACCGTTGGTATCGGGCTTTTGTTTGCCGTTTTGGGGAACCTTCAACAAATCTTCCAACACGGTTTTTCAGACGGGATGCGCCTCTCCTTTTTCGTGTTTACTTTCGGTTATGCTCTGCTTACGTTGGGGTATCGTCCGGAAGCTCAAAAGTCAAAAGCTTTCCTCAAACACCTGTTAGAAATCCAAAATATTGACAATTAATTAACTGTAATGACGGATCTTGAAAAATATATCCAATCCTACTTTGGCATTTCTCAGGAAGATTTAGTCACCGTTGGAGCTTTGTTTAAGCACCAAACGCTCAAAAAGGGTGATTTCTTTCTCAAAACCGGTCACGTTTGTAATAAGTTGAGTTTTATTCAATCCGGGCTTTTGCGTGTCTATGTTCAAACCCCTGACAAAGAAGTAACGCAGTGGATCTCGACGCAAGGCTATTTCATCGCCGATTTGGCAAGTTTGATTTTTAATACGCCTGCCCGTTGGACCATTCAAGCCCTGACCGATGCCGAAATTTATACCATTAACAGCCAGGACTATAACCGAATCGGGAAACTGATTCCGAAGTGGCACGAACTGGAGAAATTGTTCATTGCCCGTTGTTTTACGATTCTGGAAGACCGAATCTTTACCCACCTTTCCATGACGGCCGAAGAACGATATCAGTTTTTTTTTGAACGAAATAAAGAACTTTTTAACCAAGTCCCGCTTCAATACATCGCTTCTATGCTTGGCATGACTCCCGAAACTTTCAGTCGTATCCGAAAAAAAAGCATTGTGTGATTTCTTGATATTTGTCAAGAGCTTTTTCATGGCAACGATAGACCTTTGTGCCGTTCAATCAAACATTTACAAACCGCTCAAAAGTCATGGCAAAGCAAATCAGTACCGAAATTACCATTAACGCTGCTCCCCAAAAAGTATGGGCTATTTTAACCGATTTCGACAATTATTCCCATTGGAATCCTTTCATTAAATCCATTACCGGCCCCGTTGCCGTAGGCAAAACCATCACTGCCCGCATTGAACCTCCCGAAGCGCAGGGAATGACTTTTCGGCCCACAGTTTTGGCATTTGAAGTCAATCGCGAGTTCCGTTGGCGCGGTCAATTATTCCTACCGGGTTTATTTGACGGTGAGCACAGTTTCCAATTAACGGATAACGGCGACGGCACGACAACCTTCCGCCAAAGTGAACTGTTTGAGGGTATTTTGGTACCTTTATTCAAAAAGATGTTGGACATTAACACCGTCAACGGTTTCAACTTGATGAATGAGGCATTAAAAAAATTAGCGGAGAAGGGATAATTGTAGGGGTTTAGAATAAGTGTCAAAGCAAAATTGATTTAGTAGATTTTACGGTTGTGCATAAGTGACCCCGGCCATAACGGCCTCCCGCTTAAATCTGCTTCATTGCTTAAATCTTTTCATTTTCGCCCGAAATCAGCCGGGTTTTCGCCCCAATACTCCGTTTCCCATTTCAAAATAGGATTGTTGTAGCCGTTTTTGGAAAGCCACTCTTCCGCACGTTGCAGCATTTCAAAAAGTTGTTTATTGCGCGGTGTTACTTCCAATTTGGTATTGGCGTGTTTACGCTTTATCCAACTGATCGCGGTTTTGGAATCGGAGTAAATCGGTAAAGCACTTTGGTGTTTTTGCAGGTACGCCAGTCCGTGAACTATGGCCAAAAACTCCCCGATATTGTTGGTACCGTCCTGAAAAGGACCTTGGTGAAAAAGCTTTTGCCCGGTTCGCAGATACACACCTTGGTATTCGACATCCCCCGTAGCGGTGTTCCAAGCGGCATCTACCGCAATGCTTTCTAAGTTGGGCGAACCGATAGCCGCAGGGGCTTCTTTCACGATAGGCTTGGCTTTTTTGGGGGTCACAAAATCCCAATAATTTTCTTTCAGGGCTTCTTCAGCCTCTTTCAGAGTGTCGAAAGATTTGAATTTAGCTTCAGGGAAACCTTTGATTTGAGCCTCACATTCCTCCCACTCGGTAAAAACACCCCGTTGGCGCCCTTCCCACACCACATAAAATTTTCGTTTTTTTGCCATGCCGCAAACTTACAAAAGTGCAGGTAAAAAGAAGAAACTATCCGCTTTTATCGTAGTCTTTTATAGCTGCTTTTTCGTAGTATAAAGCAAATGTGTACATCAAATCAACTTTAGATAAATTGCATGAAATCCCTTTTCAGTTCTGTTTTTGCCTTATTGGCCCTCCCCGCTTTTGCCCAAAAAGAAGTAGTGCTGACGGATAAAAAGGCGGATAAAAAAGTAGAAGTAACTATTGACGGCAAACCGTTCACGGCTTATTTTTATCCGGGTCCGGAAGTATTGAAGAAAGCCGTTTTGTATCCATTACGTACTGCCAACGGCACAGATATTACACGCGGATGGCCTATCAACCCCCGTCCGGGCGAACGGGTAGATCACCCGCACCACGTAGGGATGTGGCTCAATTACGAAGCTGTCAACGGTCATGATTTTTGGAACAACTCCAATGCAGTAAATCATGAAAAAGGAACCTATGGAACCATTGTTCATACGGGTATCAAAAGCATGAAAAGCGGCAAAAAACAAGGAGAACTCGTTGTAACGGCCGATTGGCTTGATAAAAAAGGGGACCTAATGCTTACTGAGACCACGACTTATCTGTTTATGGGCGATGCCAAAAGTCGCACGGTTGACCGTATCACCACCCTTACCGCCAAAACAGACGTTGTTTTTAAAGATGTGAAAGACGGCATGTTTGCCATTCGGGTGGCGCGGCAGTTGGAACATCCATCCAAAGGGCCTGATGTGTTTACCGATGCCAACGGCATAGCTACCAAGGTGCCAACGATGGATAATACAGGTGTTTCGGGCAGTTATCGTACCGCTGCCGGCATTGAAGGTGAAGATGTATGGAGTACCCGCGCTCCGTGGTGCAACTTGCGCGGTAAAATGGGGGATGAAACAGTGAATATTGTTATCATTGACCACCCTAAAAATGTGGGTTACCCCACGTACTGGCACGCACGCGGCTACGGGCTTTTTGCGGCAAACCCCTTAGGGCAAAATGTGTTCAGCAAGGGCAAAGAAACGTTAAATCTAACTCTTAAAAACGGCGAATCCACTACTTTTCGCTACCGTACCGTTATTGCTTCCGAAAGCTTATCCGACGACAAAATCAATCAAATTGCGGCTGATTTCGGCAAAATGAAATAGTTTTGGGGCATTATAAACAAGGAGGGTGCTTCGGTACCCTCCTTGTTTTATGCCTTACCCGACGCCTTACTAAGCCATTCTCACGTTTCAGCGGGTATTCTCCACGGTTGGCTCATTTAAACTCCGGAAACCGAAAATCAATCATTAGTTTTGCTCCTCAACAAAATACAAGGAGGATATACCAACGGTTAAACAGACAATCGACCATGACCTTTTTTTGGACTTTATGGGGCTTTGATGCACTCCTCTCGCTGATAGTACTGTATTTTTTCTTCGTAGGGTTGGCTGATGGCTCCGTTTCGTCTTTCAACATGGGTCTGTGGCTTTTGATTTTAGCCATTGTCGGCACTGTTATGTTAGGAAGCCTATGGTTAAAATCACATCACTATCTTTCGCTCGCCAAAACGATCCTCGGCATTTTTGCGATTCCGGGCCTTTTCTACGGGCTTTTTATAGTCATTATGATGACCGGCAACGGGCGTTGGAATTAACCGCCACGTTTCGGGCTTCTTTTTTGACCTTTCAGCCACGCTCATTTGGCAGGGCAAAACGATTTTGTTTGTTTTACGGCGTTTTTACACTATTCAAAAACAATCCGTTCTTATGAAAATCAAACATTACCTCTCGGCTGTCGCATTGTGCAGCAGCCTTCTCAGTGTCCATGCTCAAATTAATACGCCGGCCCCAAGCCCGTCGGCTACCGTCTCGCAAGGAATTGGCTTAGGAAAAGTCACTATTGAATACAGCCGCCCTGCACTGAAAGGTAGAAAAATATTGGGAACACCGTTGGCACCTTACGGCCAAGTCTGGCGTACCGGGGCCAATAAAGTACCGAATTTGATCTTTTCGCAGGAAATGACCGTTGAGGGGCAAAAAGTACCGGCGGGTACGTACGGGCTCTTTACTATTCCGACCGAGAATGACTGGACGATCATCCTGAGCAAAAATCCGGAGCAGTGGGGAGCGTATTCCTACAAAGAGTCCGAAGATTTGCTGCGATTTAAAGTAAAATCAGAGAAATTAGCCAAGCCGGAAGAATTTTTCACCATCGACATCACCGATTTTACGCCCACCTCGGCCAAAATCGCCATTCGTTGGGAAAATACTCAGGTAAAATTCAGCCTCAGTCAAGATCCGGACGCACAAATCATGGCCGAAATTCAACAAAAAACCTCCGCTGCCGATGTCAAATCGGATACTTATTTTGCCGCCGCCGACTACTATTTTCAAAATAACCGCGATTTGAACAAAGCCTACGAGTGGGCTACCAAAGTAGTTGAAAAAGAGCAGGAATACTGGACCTATTATTTACGGGGTAAGATCGCCGCTAAAATCGGCAAATGTGACGTAGCCGTTGCGGATGCTGCCAAAGGGCTGGAATTAGCCAAGAAAGCCAATGACGGTGCCTATATCGTCAATCACACCAACGTGTTGAAAGCCTGCGGAAAGTAACCGGCAGCAAAACCATTGAAAATGTCAGAAAAGCGAACAGGGCGAATAAGACTGTTCGCTTTTTTGTATATATAGTCTTCATATTTCAATTTAATAAAAAAAAAATACCATTTTATTTGTTTTCTTTTGAATAGCTTATACTTTTGTTGGCAACTAACTTAGTGCGTTAAGTAAAATGCAAAAAAACATTCGTTGGATTATCGTTTGGCTATTGTTTATAGCAACCGGGTTGAGTTTTCTGGATAGGCAGGTATTGTCCATTGCTATCATTAAAATTCAGCAGGAATTTCACATCACGGATGTTCAGTATGGGATGATCAATACCGGTTTTCTGATCAGTTATGCCATCATGTTTACTTTGGGGGGCTGGCTCATAGACCGGGTAGGCGGAAAATTGGGCTTGGCACTTTCAGTAGGAGTTTGGTCAGTTGCCAACAGTTTGCACGCAGTGATGAATTCATTCTCTCAACTGCTTACGTTTCGTTTTTTACTGGGCATGGGCGAAGGAGGCTGTTTCCCCGGCGCGGCCTGGACGGTACAGCATTGGTTTGATAAAAAAGAACGGGCATTGGCTAACGGCATCGCCATTGGCGGTTCGGCCATCGGCGCTGTCATAGCCCCCCCGTTAACTATTTGGCTATCAGGGTATTATGGCTGGAGGGGAGGTTTTTTGATTCCCGGATTAGTGGGTATTATTTGGGTAATCATTTGGCTATCAACTCCTTGGAAAAAATACATCCCTGAATTTCATCGGGAAGAAAGTCGGGAACCTGTTCCTTTTTTAGCATTGCTCAAAAAACGCCCTACGTGGATATTTATTCTGATCCGCTTTCTGCTTGATCCTGTGTTTTACTTCATGATGTTCTGGATTCCTAAATACTTAAGTGCCGTTAGAAATGTGCCTTTTGAGCGAATTGGAAGCCTTTTTTGGATACCTTTCTTAGCTTTGGGTGTTTCCAATGTACTGGGTGGCTGGCTTTCGGGTTGGCTGATTATCCGGCAATTTTCGGTCAATAAAGCTCGCAAGACGGTCATGGGTGTTGCGGCAGTTTTGACCTTGGCGGCACCGGCCATTGAATGGGTTTCCACCATTGAAGCGGCTATTTTTTGTATGTCATTGTTCATGTTTGCGCATGGTTTCTGGATCACCAATTACATTACTGCTATCTCTGATATGTTTGGACAACGAGCGACCTCTACGGTAGTGGGTTTATCCGGAACGGCAGGAGCGGTTTCAGCCCTGATCCTAAATCCGTTGATGGGTGTCGTCATTCAGCAGTATTCCTATCGGCCGCTTTGGATCGCGTCGGGTTTGCTGTATCCGTTGGCTTTTGTGCTGTTGGTTGTATTGATTCCTAAAATTACGGCGATAGACCGGGGGGCTAAACCTCAAACAAGAGGGCACGATATACCCCTCTCCTCTCCATAAATCCGCTTATTTATTACCGGCAATTCATTTTTCTTTATTGAATATTGTCAACGTATGCTTGTTTTTACTTAGTGCGTTAACTACAATCACACAAAACACAAAATTAGTATGAAAGAAAATTATTCAAACGAAGTAGCCATGTTAACCCGAGCGGGGGTGGTCAAACGAAAAAAGACGCGCCCGCGCATTGGAGTGTTTGGAGTCGGTTACTTCAAGTATTGGGGGCAGTTCGAAGGTTTGCTGGAAGATATGTATCAAAAACAGGCTGTTTTTATTGCCAAAATCGATGCCCTTGACAGTGTTGAGATTATTGACTTCGGCATGGTGGATGATGTAAACAAAGCCTATGACATCGTCCCCAAACTCAATGCGGCCAATCTGGACCTGATTTTCTGCGACATGCTTACGTATGCTACGTCGAGTACGTTCGGAGTAATCATCAAAAACATCCACATTCCTATCGTTTTGGTGGCATTGCAACCTGACAAAGCGATGGACTACAGCAACGCTTCTACCTACCTGCAACTTTACAACGACGACATTTGTGCCTTGCCTGAATTTGCGGGCGTGGCCGTTCGGATGGGCAAGCCGGTTCCGCAAATGATCATCGGAACACTGCACGACGATCCTGTCGCTGAGGCCGAGATTGAGGAATATTGCCGCATTGCGGCGGTGTTGCATGACCTGAAAACATCTAAAATCGGGCACATCGGGCATCCGATAGAAGCCATGCTTGATATGCATTCCGACTCAACAATGCTGACCGCACACTTTGGCGTACACATTGTGCAATGCGAAGCTCACGAAATCGTACATCAATACAAGCACGCAAGTGACGCCGAAATTGAAGCGGTCAAAGAACGGATACTGGCGTTTTTCGACACGCCCGACCCTGTCTCCGACCCTATTTCCGAAAAATTGCGAGATACCGATCTGCACATTGCCGCTCAGGTAACCGTCGCGTTGGAGAAATTTGTCAAAGCTAAAAAACTGGACGGTTTGGCCTATTATTACGATGGTCCCGAAGACAGTGTTACCCGCGTGGTCATGTCTAATTTGATCGTGGGCAATTCGCTGCTTCAGGGAGCCGGATTTCCAATGTGCGGCGAATCTGACCTCAAAACCTGCATCGCCATGCTCATCATGGAGCGATTGGGCATCGGAGGAAGTTTTGCAGAATTTCACCCCGTTGATTTCAAGGAAGATTTCGTACTGGTTGGCCACGACGGCCCTCACAATATTGCCATCGCTGAGGGGCAACCGGTGTTGAGAAGTTTGAAAAAGTATCACGGCAAGCCCGGATTTGGAGCCGGTGTTGAGTTTAAGATCAAAGAAGGGCCTATCACGATGTTGAGCATCAACTCCACGTACGAGGGGAAAATGAAGTTCATCATTGCCGAGGGAGAATCCATTGCGGGGCCGATTCCGCCGACGGGTAATACTAATACCCGGGGGGTTTTTAAGCCCGATGTACGCACTTTTCTCAAGCGCTGGATCAAAGAAGGTCCAACGCACCACTTTGCCTTAGGAGTAGGTCACCACGCCGCCGCCATTCAGAAGATCGCTGATTATTTAAACATCGAATCTGTCGTCATCCATCAATAATCCCTTAAATTCTTAAATCATGAAAAGTTATTTATTTAACCGTTTGCGCCTATTGTTCATAGGCTGCATGCTGAGTCTTTGGGCTTTCGGTGCCTTTGCACAATCAACGGTCAGCGGCAAAGTAACCGCCGCCGAAGACGGAGGTGCCTTGGTTGGAGCCACCATTACCGAAAAAGGAACCAATAACGGTACCACTGCTGATGCCAACGGAAACTTTAAGTTAAATGTGGGCAGTAATGCGACCATAGTGGCCAGTTTTATCGGCTATACCCTTCAGGAAATTCCGGTCAACAATCGCTCAACCATCAATATCATCCTGAAAGTCAACCAACAACAATTGCAGGATGTAGTCGTGGTGGGTTACGGAACACAGCGCAAGAAAGACCTGACAGGTTCTATTGTCAACCTCTCCAACAAAGACCTGGTACCGGTTCCGTCGGCGACCAGCGTAGATCAAATGATGCAGGGAAAAGTGGCCGGGGTGCAGATCACGCAAACTTCCGGGGCGCCGGGCGGCAACGTCAACGTCGTCATTCGTGGGATCAGTTCCATTACGGGCGGAAATTCTCCTTTGTACGTCGTTGATGGGTATGCCATCGGAACGGGCGGCGGCGGTTCTGATTTAAGCACTTTCAGTTCAAGTTCTTATACCGCCGGCGGAATTGCAAGCAGCAGTGCCACCAATCGTATCAATCCGTTGAGCACCATCAATCCCTCTGATATTGAGTCCATTCAGGTATTAAAAGATGCTTCGGCCACGGCGATTTACGGTTCACGCGGCGCCAACGGAGTGGTCATTATCACCACCAAACGCGGAAAAA
The DNA here is from genome assembly GCA_046329125.1 of Spirosomataceae bacterium. Taxonomy (GTDB): domain Bacteria; phylum Bacteroidota; class Bacteroidia; order Cytophagales; family Spirosomataceae; genus Runella. The sequence continues at coordinate 71,979 of JAXLVD010000024.1, forward strand.
TGGGCAAACCAACCATCAGTTTTGAACATTCCACCGGGATTCAGCAATTGGCAAAAAAACTGGATTTATTGTCACCTCAGGAATACGCCGAATACGTAGCCGAAGGCCGCGACAATGCATGGGTGTTTGCGGGGGGCAAAGCCTCCGACCCCAACAGTGTAAGAAGTACCGCCACGCAGGTAAAACCCGAATTTCGTAATCCGGCACAGTTTGCCAATCAAAGCGGTACCGACTGGCAGGACGTTATTTTTCAACAAGGATTGGTTCAAAATTACCAACTCTCCACCAGCGGCACGAGCAAAGACGTAAACTACTATGTTTCAGGCGGTTTCTTTGACCAAAAAGGCATTATCATTGGCTCCGACTTCAAGAAATTTACGCTACGTACCAACATTGATGCTCAATTGACCGACAAACTGAAGATCGGAGCTTCTTTTTCGGGCGCTCATTCGTACGGAGATTTTGCCCGCGCCGAAGGTCATTTGCAGTATCGCGGCCTGATTTCTGCTGCTTTAGCCAGCGATCCTACCATTCCGCTTTATGATGCAAGCGGCAACCCGTATTCGGAATTTTCGAGCCCAACGGGTATTCCCGTAGAGCATCCGCTGATCATTGCGGCCGAGTTTTCAGACAAACGAAACAACACCAACGTCTTCACTAATAACTATTTACAATACGAAATCGCACCGGGATTGGTGTTTAAATCTTCCGTAGGTGTCAATTATTCCAACAACGTTACCCGTCTGTGGAAATCATCGAAAGTTGGCTTGGCGACCAGTCGTACGGGAGCTGCTACGGCGGGGGCATTTGAAATAAAAAGCCTTAACTGGCTGAATGAAAACACGTTGAACTACCGCCATAAATTCGGAGAGCGTCACGATCTGGATGTATTGGCGGGTTTCACCGCGCAAAAAAATACCGATGAGGTATTACAGGCCGGTGCCTCCGATTTCCCGACAGATGATGTGCATTACATTGCGGCAGGGGCGGTCACATCGGGCACGAATTACAAAAGCGAATGGGCCATGCTCTCGTGGTTGGCACGCGTCAATTATACATTGGCAGGAAAATATTTGTTTACAGGTACCATTCGTCAGGACGGCAGCTCGCGGTTTGGTGCCAAGAACCGTTGGGGGATGTTCCCGTCATTTTCAGCCGCTTATCGCTTGTCTGACGAAGCATTTATGCGCGGCATTTCGTTTGTAAGCGATCTGAAACTTCGGGCGAGTTACGGGATTTCGGGAAACAATCTCATTCCCAACTACGCCAGTCAGGGTTTATTGGGTATTTCCCGAAATGTGTCTAATGGACAAGTAGTATCGGGCGTGGTTCCAAGCAGTCTGGCCAACGACGTGTTGACGTGGGAACAATCCGTACAAACCAATTTGGGATTAGACGTTTCATTGTTCCAAAATCGCCTTTCCTTTACGTTTGATGCTTATCGAGCGCACAAGAAAAACCTGCTTCTGAATGTCATTCTCCCCGCCGCTTCAGGCTTTAGCAGTTCGCTGCAAAACATCGGCGAAGTAGAAAATAAAGGATTGGAATTGACCATCAATTCTCAAAATCTTGCAAAAAGCGCTTTCCAATGGAACACCGATTTTAACATCAGTTGGAACCGCAATAAAGTTCTCGCGCTTAACTCGGCCACCGCTCGACTTCAAACCTCTGATTACCAAGTGGCGCAGGTAGGTTACCCGATTTCAAGCTTTCGACTGTTAAATATTCTGGGTGTTTTTAAAACACAGGAAGAAGTAAACAACAGCCCTAAACAGCATCCAAGAGTACAACCGGGTGATTTCCGCTATCAGGATGCCGACGGTAACGGCACCATCACAAGTGCTGACAGAACGATAGTGGGCAGCCCGTGGCCTGATTTTACGTGGGGAATGGGCAACCAATTTTCGTACAAAAGCCTGAGACTGAACATCAGTATCAACGGTTCGCAGGGTAATGAGATATACTTTCAGGGTGGCGAAGTATCGCTCAACGGCGCCGGCGTACAGAATCAATTAGCCACCATGGCCGACCGTTGGCGTTCCGAAACCAGCCCCGGCGCCGGGTTGTATTCTCGCGCCATTCGCAACGATTACGCCTTTGGATTCAGCGCGGGCACCACCAAGTTTTTATTTGATGGTTCCTATGTTCGCATTCGTAACGTCAATCTTTCGTACGCCTTTCCGCAAACGGTGGTCAATAAGCTGAAAATGCAGGCGCTTTCGGTCTACGCCGACGTAACCAACCTCTACACGTTTACCAAGTACCCGGGCTACGACCCCGAAGGAAGCACCACCGGCGACAATATTGCCCGCAGCGGAATTGACTTTTTTGCTTATCCCAACCCCCGTACCTACACCGTTGGACTACGAGTAACTTTCTAACCGACAACAACTATGAAAAAGCAACTGATTGTTCTGTTCCTGTTTCTATTGACGGCCACTTCCTGCAAGGATTTTCTGTCGCTAAGTCCCGAATACCAGATCAGCGACCAAACATTCTTCAAAAATCAGAATGACTTTGAAACCGCGCTCACAGGTGTTTACAGCACTTTTCGCGGTTTGTTTAGTGGCAGCGCTGTTCTGTACATGACTGAATTGGCGACCGACAACACTGAAATTCAATGGTCGTCACCATCTACCGATGAGATGCAGATGGATCAAAACGCCGTAACGTCTACCAATGCCTTTGTGCGTTCGGTATGGAACTCCTGCTTATATACCATTTCGCAAAGCAACGGTATCATCAACCGCATCGACGCGGCTACGTTTGACCAAACCATCAAAGACCGTATCAAGGGAGAAGCCAAATTTTTGCGGGCTTACAGCTATTTTTATTTGGTACGGTTGTACGGAAATGTACCGATTGTTACCCAAACCTTCAGCAGTCCGGAACAGGTGGCCTCGGCCGATATGGCCCTGAAACCCAAAGAGGAAGCCTACAAAATGATTTTGGCCGATTTGGCCGAAGCCGAAACGCTGCTGCCCGCTACGCTCAATACCGACAAAACCAAAGCCTCACGCCTGACGGTCAAAGCCTTATTAGGGAAAGTGCACCTTACCTTAAAGAGTTATGACCTTGCCGCTACAAAATTGAAAGAAGTGATCGACGCCAAATCGTACAGCTTAGCGGCTGATTATAAAACGCTGTTTACCAACGGGAATAACAATTTGGCGGAATCCGTTTTTGAAATAGAGTACGTCTCGGGGCGGAGCATGGGGAACAACTATTCGGCCCTGTTTACACCCGCCATTACGAGCATGGCGATTTTTACCAACAACCTTCAAGGCTCCGGACGCATTGTGCCTACGTTGGACATTGCCAAAGCGTACGAAACCAACGACATTCGCCGGGCGCTGTCGGTCAGCGACTCAGTCCTGTTGATCGGAGGAAAAAAATCGTACAGCCGCTACGGGTTAAAATTCGTAGATTTTAAAGCTATTGATCTCTCCGATGGCAGCGTTACTTTTATGCCTTTACGCTATGCAGACGTACTTTTAATGTATGCCGAAGTGTTGAATGAACAAGGTAAAACCACCGAAGCACTTCCTTATATCAACATGGTTCGCACGCGCTCCAAACTGCCCGATTTAACAGGTTTGAGTCAGACAACCTTACGAACTGCCCTCGAGAAAGAACGTCGTGTTGAGTTTTTGTACGAAGGGCAACGGTGGTTTGATCTGGTTCGCACCGGACGGGCGCAGGCGGTACTGAATGCGCATTATGAGAGTTTGAAACTTTCATTTAAAGTGGATGATTTTGAACTCATTTTTCCGATTCCGCAAAACGAAGTGGACCTGAATCCATCGGTCGTGAAACAGAATACGGGATATTAGATACTATCTCAGGCGTGGAAAGTTTCAGAAACTTTCCACGTCCGGCAACCACACTTAAACTTTTATCTCCATGCGTTGGTCCATTTTTCTGCTTTCCTGTTTGTTGAGTATTGTCCTGTTGGGTCTTACCACCGATACGCCTAACTTGGACAACTCTACGTTGAAAGGTAAATCGTTCAATAACATTACGTTGGAACTGTCGCTCAAACCGTTTAAGAAAAACGACAAGGCGTATATTCAGGATGTTGCCAATGAGATATTTACGCAATGGCACGCTTTACTGCGACATACCGATACGGTTTCGGTCATGCTCTGGACGTCCGACGGCTCCGAGATTTTGGATTACAAAGGAAGCCTAACCCAACCACTCGAATGGGCGCGTTATATCGGCAATCCCAACACGGAGCATGAAGTAGGCTCCGGGCCAAAAGAATTGTCTTTGCACGAACGAGCGTATTTGTACATGGAAAATCCGCCCAAGTTCACCTACGGCGATTTGAAATTTATCATTCAAACCTTAAAAGAAGCAGGCAAGAAAATTACGGGCAAACCCATTCGCATCGGTGCCACGTTTGACCCCGGTCCGGAGTTTGCCAAATCGGAATTTAAGTACAAAAAACATCCTGAGATCTTGGGCGGAAATGCCATGGGGCACAAAACGATGGTGAGTTGTTACGCTACGCTCAACGCCGATAAAGATGCCTATGCCGGATTTCCCAAAGGCATCCCGGCCGATACTCCTTTCGGTACTTTTTTAGGCCGACAAAGTCAGCACTTCTTAACCGATTTGGGGTACGATTACATTTGGCTGAGCAATGGTTTCGGCTTTGGCGTTGAAGGCTGGTCTTCGACAGGTGCAGCATTTACGGGCAAAGCATTTCAACCCGAAAAATTGCCCGACATCAAAGCGAAGATCACCAACTTCTGGAACCTTTTCCGCAAAGAATGTCCTCGGTTTCAGATACAAACGCGCGGCACCAATCTCTCAACGGGTGCAGACTTAGCGCGGGATGGCGTTGATTTACAGCAGATCTACGGAGGCAACTACAACATGTTGCCGCCTCCCAATTCACCTTGGGCGGCATTGGACGGCGATTTTGGTTTGGAAATGGTCGGGTATATGTCACGCATGGCCGAGCTGCCTGACGAGCGCTATCTATTCCGCTATTATACCCACGATCCGTGGTGGGTCAACAGCCCTTGGCTCGACCGCTATGGTAGTGAGCCGCACGATATTTACCTGCCTATGTCGGTGGCACGCATCAATGCCAAAGGAGAGATACGGCTTCCAACACACTTAAACTTCCTGACCATTGACAATTCTTACGGTGAGTTACCTACGCAGGTGCCCGACGAAGTAACGCCGCATATCCTGAAAGCGCGTTACGAAGCACCTACTGCGCCGGGGCCGTTGGTGTGGGTATATCCTTTTGAAGAATACCACCGTTGGGCTTACACCCAACCTCAGCGCATCTCTGAGATTTATTACGGCGATTGGCTCATTCGCCAAGCAATCAACAACGGCTTTCCGCTCAACACCATTATTGCCACTCAATCGTTTCAAAAAGTAATCACCTCAAAATCAGACTATTTCAACGAGTCCATTTTAGTAAGCATCGTTCCGGAAGCCGGTTCGGCGTTTGAAAAACAGTTGATCGGTTTTGTCCAAAAAGGCGGAAAATTGCTCGTTTACGGCCCCGCCGATCACGCAAGTCCTGAATTTTTCAGTTTATTAAATCTGCAAAATGAGGCTCCGTTGGAAGGTGAATTTCAGGTAAATTCTACCATTACAACCGACGTTTTGGATAAAAAATATCCCGAAAAAATCATTCACAGTGCGCTATTCTCGGGTGGCGGTGTACGCACACAAGTCAAAAATGCCAACGATGCCGCTACCAAAGTGTTGGCCAAAATGACGCAAGGAGTGAATGAACGAGCCGTGGTTTGGGTTCGTAATCAATCGGATTGGCAGGGCGGGAAAATCGCTTATGTGCGCGGCACCAATTCAAGCAAATTTACGGGCGGAAAACTCCTTACGCCCGACGATCCCGAAGAATTATTTACCGGCCCTTTGCTGCTTCGCTATGCGCTCAAAGAATTTGGAGTTGATTACCGCATTGACAAACGAAATCCGTCGGTAAAAAACCCTGTGTTGACTATTGCCCGCAGCAACAACGGCTTTTTCTTTTCGGGTTATTGTCCCAACACGACCCTTACGCATCGCTTCAAAATGCCGCAGGGAACGCCCATTTTGACGGGCTATGAAACCGAGCTTCGCGATGGATTTTCGGTGTATTCAATGCCCAAAGCCTGGCACCGCGAAAGTCGTATTTTTTTGGGGCAAAATGACGGTATCGTCTCCTGTCAGGAAATGACGTCGGGTGTACAACGCATGAAGCGCTGCATTCGCCTCACCGGACTCAAAAACGCCACGGTGCGCATTTACCCTGACGATAATGTGCAGGAAGCAGATTTGAATGTGTATGTAAACACCCGCTACCCGTGGAAAAGCGGACGAACTGCAGTCAAATCGGGCGATAAAAAATACGGAAAACATTATGTGGTTGAAAACGTAACGGGCGAATTGGTCACGTTTTGGTAAATGTGCTGTGTTTCCTACAAATGTTGCGCTTGGGCGGCCCGATCCGAAGCGGAAACGCAACATTTATGGACGCCCAACCTTTATATCCTAAAACTTTGTTGAATTGTAACCAATGAAAAATACATTAATCCTCCTATTGTCAATATGTTGTATAACAACTCATGCACAGGACAATGCATTAACAAAAGCATTGCTGTTAAAAAACTTCAAAAACCCACCCAATGAAGCGCGGCCCAAAGTGTATTGGTGGTGGCTGAACGGCTACACAGACCCGGTTCGAATGAAGGAAGAATTAGTCGCCATCAAAAATGCAGGGTTGGGTGGGGTGGACATCTTTGAAATAGGCTTGCCTCCTGCAAGTGATCCGAACCAAATCATTCCTTCCGGCCCTGCTTTTATGGGGGACTCGTCGTTGAAAGCCATCAAATTTGCGATTGATGAAGCAGGAAAATTGGGACTGGAAGTAGGTCTCAATTTAGCCAGCAGCTGGAATGCCGGCGGTAATTGGGTAACACCCAAACATTCCGCAAAAACGCTGTATTTTTCCAAAATCACCGTTACGGGCGATGCAAAGCAGTCTGTAAAGCTACCGTTTCCCACCATTACACCAGACAAACAAGGAAAACCACGCCCCATTGTTTACGGTGCAGACGGCAAACCGGCTTATTATGAAGAAATAGCCGTTTTGGCATTACCTGCGGGAGTACAAATGAGATTAGACACTACACAAATCATCAACATTACGGCTTTTTTTGACCCTCAAAAAGAGCAACTTACTTGGAGCGCACCCAAAGGAAACTGGGAAATCTACCGATACATTTGCTCCAATTCGGGAGAACAGCTCATTCGCCCCACGCCCCGTTCGGTTGGGCCGATCATTGATCATTTTGATTCTTCGGCCACACAAATGCACGTCATGTACTTCATTGACCGCCTCAAACCGTTGTTGGGAGATTTCAGTAAAAGTGCTTTAAAAAACCTGTATCTGGCCAGTTACGAAGCCAAAGAGTTTACGTGGACCCCTACCCTGCCGATTGCTTTTAAGAAGCTGAATGGCTATGATCTGTATAAATTTTTGCCCGCCATTTTCAACAAAGACCGGTATTCCCCTATGGCGGTCAATTCCTTTCAATTTGATTTTGACCATACGTTATCAGAGTTGATGATCAATAATCATTACCGCAAAGCCAAAGAAATTTGCAATCGTCATGGACTGAAAATCATTTCCGAAGCGGGCGGTCCGGGGCATTTGCACCATATACCCGTCGAAACCCTCAAAGCATTGGGTTCGTTAGACGTTCCCCGGGGTGAGTTTTGGTACAATCGCACTTTTTTTGATAAGGACAGCATCGTTGACCTGCTTTGGTTGGTGAAAGAAATTGCGGCGGCTTCGCACATCTATAAACGCGGCATTGTGGAAGAAGAAGCTTTCACGAGTTATTGGGACTGGCAGGAAGGTCCGGCCCATTTAAAACCTCCGGCCGACCGCGCATTTTGCGAAGGAATGAATCGTTTGGTCATTCACGGTTTTACACATAATCCCACGGGCATGGGCTATCCGGGCATCGCCTATTTTGCCGGTACACATTACAACGACCGACAAGCTTGGTGGCCCAAAATAAAACCTTTTAATGATTACCTGAGTCGTGTTTCGTACATTCTCCAAAAGGCAGATTTTGTGGCTGACGTACTCTATTATTATGGCGACGCCATTCCCAATTTGGTTCCCCCAAAAAATTCCACCTTTAAAGTGGGCGATGGCTATGATTATGAAATCATCAATACTGAAGTGTTGCTGAAAGACCTTACTGTGGAAAACGGCGAATGGGTCTTGCCAAATGTAGGGAGATATAAAGTATTGAGTCTGGGAAAAAACGAAAAACTCAATCCCGAAGCCATGTTGAAGTTAAAAAAATTGCGGGGAAAAGGGGGCATTATTACAGGAATGAATGTCAAAGAGAAGTTGACCGTTCCGCCCGATTTCAGCTATGCCAACCAACAAAAAGGAGAATTGGATTACATCCATTACACCAAAAACGGATTTGATTTTTATTTGGTCAGAAACACGACAGATCAGTGGGTTTCCCATGTTTGCTCCTTTCGGCAATCTGAAAAAAAACCTGAAATTTGGGACCCTGTTTCAGGTAACAGCAGTCCCGTTACTGTTTATGAACAGGCAAACGATGAAATCAAATTGCCGATTTCATTGCCGCCTTATGGGTCATATTTCGTCGTATTTTCTACCTCGGCAACAACGCCCCTTTTCAATAATCTGACTGCCACGACTTCAACCACTCCCCGTTTGGAGTATACTTCCGGTGGTTTTCACTTATGGGAGGAAGGAGCATTTGAGGCAAAAAAAGGTGCTGATAAAACTAAAATAGACAATAAAGCGGTCGTTCAGGCACTAAACAGTCCTTGGGAACTCTCTTTTCCCAAAGATTGGGGCGCTCCCACAACAGCCACTTTCCCTCAACTTATTTCATGGAGTAACGCAGAGCAACCCGGAATCCGTTATTTTTCAGGAACAGCGATTTACCAACAAATATTTCAATTCAAGAATCCACCTTCTTCCTCTTCAAAAGTTTACCTTGATTTGGGAAAGGTAGCCGAAGTGGGAGAAGTATGGTTGAATGGTAAATCAGCAGGAATTGTCTGGACACCGCCGTACCGGGTTGACATTACAGACCTGGTGAAGTTGGGGGAAAACAGCCTAAAAATAGAAGTAGCCAATACTTGGTCCAATCGACTGACGGGTGATGGAATTACGGGCGAAAAATATACCAAAACCAATATCACTAAAGCCAATAAAAACCTTGTCCCTTGGGAGCAATTGCCCCTGAAAGAATCGGGGCTGCTTGGCCCCGTAACGATACAGGTCATCAAAACTATCCGCTGAAAACCATGAAACCTTGGATATTATTTTTCTTTCCGGTATTCACAGTCCAATGCTTATCGATTTCATTGGCACAAGCGCCTGCTCTTGCCCAAGCTACTCAAATTGAGAAAGTTACCCGAATTCAGGATATAATTTACGGCTATAAATCCGGAATGGCTCTTACGATGGATGTACTCAAACCAACCCGGCCCAACGGCATCGGCGTGGTTTATCTCTTGAGCGGTGGCTGGCGTTCTGACCATAGTATGATCGAAAAAAGACTTCGTCACTTCAAGTATTTTACCGACAGAGGCCAAACCGTTTTTTTGATTATTCATGCTTCTGCCCCTAAATTTTTGGTCAATGAAGTGATTCAGGACGTTCACCGCGCCGTTCGTTTTGTTCGGTATCATGCCGCAGAATACGGCGTTGATCCAAACCGTTTGGGCGTTTCGGGTATGAGTTCGGGCGGGCATTTATCGCTTTCCATCGGAACCGGTTTGGGAAAACCTTCATTATCAACCAACAGTACCGACCCTGTTGACCAAGTTTCGAGTCAGGTTCAGGCGGTTGCCTGCTTCTTCCCTCCTACTGATCTGGTCAATTTCGGTTCGACGGAGCTTTTGTTTGTCGAGCAGGAACACCTCAAACGCTACCGTTCCGCCTTTGCGGTTGATACCAAACCAAGGGAAGAGAAGCGAAAAGTGATGCAGGAATTATCGCCCATTTATGCCGTTTCCAAACAAATACCGCCGGTGCTTCTTTTGCACGGAACGCAGGATACTATTGTGCCATTGGAGCAGTCTCAGCGGTTTATTGCGCGGGTAAAAGAACAGGGAGTTCCTGCCGAACTGATCATTCATCAGGGCGGCGAACACGGCTGGGCTGAAACGTGGGAAAGTGATCTGAATGTACTGGCCGATTGGTTTGAAAAATATCTTTTGGGTACTAAATAACAACTACGATGATAATCTACGTCAACTTCCCGAAATGCCCGACACCCCGTTCAAAACTTTCGGTAAGTTGCAAAAATGAAGCATAATGCGTTTTTTATTTCTTTTACTGCTGTCTCCGGCTTTTCTCAACGCCCAACCGATTGCTGACTCAGCAACATATTTGTCAGAAATCAAAAAAGAATTGGTCACGCAATGGCCTAAAAATCATACCATTAACCTGGTCTTTCACGGACACTCGGTGCCCGCCGGTTTTTGGCACGACCATGAGGTGCATACGTTGGAATCGTATCCGTATTTGACGTTGGGGAAATTAAAGGCCCAATATCCTTATGCCGTTATCAACGTCATCGTGACGGCCATTGGAGGCGAAAATTCTCTGAAAGGGCAGAAGCGTTTTGAAACCGAAGTATTGAATCACAAACCCGATATTTTATTCATCGACTATGCTCTCAATGATCGTTTTTCTGACATCAATGCCGTGAAAGAAGCATGGGAAAAGATGATTCAAACGGCATTGGCGCAAAACATAAAAGTCATTTTACTGACCCCTTCGCCTGACCAACGATTGGATATGTTGGCTTTGGGCAATCCGTTGGAAGCCCATGTACAACAGATCAAACAACTGGCCGAAAAATACCGTATCGGTTTGGCCGACCCGTACGAACAATTCAAAAAAGTGGCCGCCAAAGGAGAATTAAAAGACTACATGTCGCACGTCAATCACCCAAATCAAAAAGGGCATGAATTGATTGTGAGTGAGTTGCTTAAATGGTTTAAGAAGCCGTAGGATTCCCTGATTTATAACTGTATTCCGGATTGGCAATGACGGCAAATTTGTATTTTTCCCCATGATAGTACGACTGCTCAATTTCCACTACCTTATCGTCCGAACACACTACAGCACTATCCAACACAAACGCCGGAATAGGCTTATTCAAGTCAAAGTTAGTAGTATTAGGTTCCAGTATCGTTACCCCCAAGGTCTGTTGTACTTCACTGATTTTCAGCTGATAGGTATCTTCATAGACTTTAAAATACGATACTTCGGTGGGGATTTTATTGATCTTGGGGCACAAGGTCAGCGAAATGTATTTTACTTCATCTTTCATCAACAGATCATCCGCATAACGAAGTTGATGCAATTTCAGCACGGGGCCGCCGATGATAAAATGTCGCCCGTTTATCTCTGATGAAATACCATCCGGCAAGATGGTTTTTTCCAAAACAATGTTTTTGGGTGTAAATCCTTCGGCGATCAGGCTATCATGAAAACCGCGCCGCGTGGCATAAATTGACCCCAACGTCCGTAGCAAATGGTGATCTTCCGTGCGATTGAGTACAAACGTTCCTTTGCCTTTAATGCGCCGTGCCCACCCTTTCGATTCTATTTCGAGCAAGGCTTTTCGAGCCGTGGTATTGCTGATTTTATAGTTTTTAATCAACTCATTTTCAGACGGAATCTGGTCACCGGGAAGCAGTTCTCCCGATTTTATATTTTCAATAATCTCTTCACTTATTGTGATAAATTTTGCCTTAACGTTAAGCATTCCGTTTCAAATAGTTTTTCTGAAAATTTTACTATGTGCTATTGCTACTTAAAAGAACCGGTTAAAATTTGGATTTCAAAATGATACCTCTAAAAACCCATTTATTCCGCAAAAGCAGCTGAACTATTATTGCCAAAAAGTAAAGAAGAATCTCCGTAACTCAAAAAACGATAATCGTTCATCAAAGCTTCCTCATAAATTTTCTTCCAATCCGGGCCAACAAAAGCGGCAACAAGGAGCATAAGGGTTGAGCCGGGCTGGTGATAATTTGTGATCATCCCTTGGCACAGTTTAAAGTCATAGCCCGGAAAAATCATAATTTCCGTTTCTCCCACTATCTCCGTCAGGTTTTCTTGCTGCATATAAGTTAAAACCGCTTCCAAAGCGACATCTGCCGCAGGCAAGTCGGCAGTTTGATAAGGGCTTAATTTCTCAATCCAAAAGGAGGTTTGCCCCTGCAACAAACGAACGCCGTACCAATACAAACTCTCTAAGGCACGTACAGAGGTCGTTCCTACGGCAATAATATTGTCTAAGTTTCGGCGCAATTTTTCTACCAATTCCAACGTAAAAACCAGTTGTTCGGCGTGCATCGTATGCTCCACGGCATTCTGCACTTTGACGGGCTGAAACGTACCTGCTCCTACGTGCAACGTCACAAAGGTGTGGTCAACTCCTTTTTGGGAAAGAGAATGGAATATCCTTTCTGTAAAATGCAGGCCGGCAGTAGGAGCCGCCACAGCGCCTTCCGTTTTTGAATACACTGTCTGGTAAGATTCCGAATCCCGACGGTCTGCTTTCCGATTCAAATAAGGAGGCAACGGAATTTCACCCATTGCCCGAATGACATCGGCAAAAGGCAGCAATTCGACGTCAGAATGCCACGTAAATTTTACCCAACTTTTCTCAACGTCAGCCCATTCAGCCCTAATTCGTAATTCGCAATTCGCAATTCGTAATTCTGTAGTTAAGCACTCTCCTGCTTTCCAACGTTTTTTATTTCCGATCATACAACTCCACACACAGCTATCGGTTTGTTGCATGGCGTCGTTGATGATACGGGTCGGAACTTCCGGATGGAGTAAAAATATTTCAATTACTGCACCGGTCGGCTTCTGAAAAAAAATACGCGCCGGGATTACCTTTGTATCATTGAATACTAAAAAGTGGTTCTCTGACAGAAACTCCGGCAAATGATAAAAGTGCGAGTGAGTGATATTTCCCCCCTGATATACCATCAATTGAGAGGAATCGCGAGGCTCTGCCGGATATCGGGCTATGCGTTCATCAGGCAAATTGTACTGATAGTCAGCGAGAAGTATTTCAGGAAGCATAATTATTCTTCGGGTGCCGGTTTTATCAACAAGCGAACAGGCAGTGCTGCCACAACAATAATCAACAACCCTACAACCAGGTAAAACAATCCTTCAAAGTCCGAAATTTTATAGGTAAACTCATTATTAACAGTAGCTAATGCAAAAACGGTCATGGCAATGAGGGTATTGATCATGGCTACCATACAATAAATCCAATTTTGAAAGTGTTCATTTAATTTGTCGCGTTGTGCTGCCCATACCTCCCGATTCGGTATCGGAAGTAAGTGACTCGGAACTTTGAGCAATTGTCGGCCTAAGGCGGTCAGGACTGTATTATTCAATAAAATCAACCCGACGATAATATAAAATATTTCGGATTTTCTCACAAACTCATCCGCTTGACCGGCAGCATCAAAATGGACCCCCACGTCTTCGCTGAAAAGGCTATAACTGTATACTGACACGCCAAACACCGCAATCATGGAAAACACCCGCCAAACGCGAATGGCAAACGTTGTTATTTTCATAGTTAAAAAGGTAAGGGTCAGAAATCAGAAGCCGAAGGTTACCTTACCTTCTAACCCCTAACTTCCAACCCTTCATTCATGTTTTAAGAGAATCAAGTTGTGGCGATTTCTATTTCTTCACCGTATTTATCGTAGAACTTAAACTCCGTAATCGGCAAAGAGCTGTCTTTTAAGAGTTTAACCCACGATTTAAATTTAAAAAACCATTTGAGTCGGGGCGACGGGAATCCCGCCGTAAAGTACGCGTGCAAGTACGGGTGAAGGGCAACCGACACCTTCTGTTCGTTTTGCCGGGTCAACAAATATTCAAGATTACTTTCAATAATGTCTGAAATCAGGATGCTTGGCTGTATGGTGCCGGTTCCGTTACAAGTCGGGCAAACCTCTCGCGTAACAATATTGATCTCGGGACGAACCCGTTGACGCGTGATTTGCATTAATCCGAACTTCGTAAGGGGCAATAACGTAAACTTCGAACGATCGGCCTTCATTTCGGCCTTCATTACGTCATAAAGTTCCTTTTTGTGCTCTGCCTTACGCATATCAATAAAGTCCACCACGATGATGCCCCCCATATCGCGCAAGCGAAGTTGACGGGCTATCTCTTTGGCAGCTTCCGTATTGGTATGCAACGCCGTATCTTCCTGACTTTCCTCGTTATTGGACTTGTTGCCGCTATTGACATCAATGACGTGAAGTGCTTCTGTATGGTCAACAATCAGGTAGCCTCCCCCCGGAAGGCTCACCGAGCGACCAAACAAAGACTTTATCTGCTTTTCGAGGCCCGCCTGTTCAAAGAGTTTATTTTTGCCGGTATAGAGTTTTACTATTTTTTCTTTCTCCGGAGCAATCGTGTGAATAAACTCTCTGATATCATCGTACATTTCCTTGGTATCGACCGTGATACTGTCAAAGGTATCATTGAGCATATCACGCATGATAGAGGAAGCGCGGTTCATTTCGCCGATGATACGGTCCCGCGGTTTGGCCTCATTCAGGGCTTTCATGCCTTGTTCCCATTTCCGAATAGAATTTTGGATATCTTTATCCAATTCTTCCACATCTTTATTGGCAGCTACTGTCCGTACAATAATTCCGAAATTGGCCGGTTTGACAGAAGTCATCAGCTTATGAAGCCTAGTCCGCTCTGCTTTATCCGTAATTTTTTTGGAGATATTGACTGAATTGGAGAAGGGTACCAAAACCGCATACCGGCCGGCAATGGAAATATCACAGGAAAGGCGGGGACCTTTGGTGGAAATAGGCTCTTTCACTACCTGAACCAAAATGGGCTGATTTTTGGTCAGCACTTTGTCAATCTTACCCAACTTATCAATCTCCGGCTCCATTTTAAAATTGTTCAGCTTACCGGAAGTAATACGTTTGGCAATAACCTCTTTGGTCAGTTTGTTCAACGATTGAACGTTGGGTCCCAGATCATGATAGTGCAGAAAAGCATCTTTCTCATATCCGATGTCAACAAAAGCAGCGTTCAAGCCGGTAACGAGTTTTCGAACGGTACCTAAATAGATGTCACCGACCGTAAAACTGCTTTCCGACTCCTCCACATGATACTCTACAAGCCTTTTTTCCTGCAAAAGAGCAATGCGAGTACCTTTTTGTGAGGCACTAATGACCAGTTCGCTACTCAATGTTATGAGGGGATATAGGGTGAAAACCGATACGTAAGAAGTTACGCACGGTTAAAAATAACTACATAGTCTGATACTTATCGCAGAAGTATATAAAATCCCAAAACCAAGGTAAACTCGTACCTTGGTTTTGGGATCAGAAATTATTTCTTCTTATGACGATTCTTTCTGAGGCGCTTTTTACGTTTGTGCGTAGCGATTTTATGTCTTTTTCTTTTTTTACCGCAAGGCATAGCTTTAAGTGGTTTTAAGTTGATTAATAGCTTTACGTTTCCCCTGCCTGCCGGCAGAGTTTGGATCATTGGCAGCGACCGGTCAGTTTGACGGATCAATCACCAACGCCCGTTTTATTTTAATTCTTTTTCCAATTCAGCAATGGCTGATTGTATGGTCGGGTCTTTTTCCTGCTGTTTTACCACAGACAGTTCTTCCAAAGCTTCTTTATTTTTACCCGTTTGTGCTAAAGATACTCCCAAATAAAAACGAGCTTTGGTATTAGCCGGGCGAACTTTCAATAACTGACGAAAACGCTCTATCGCTTTCTCATATTGATTAGAACGCATGGAAAGCAATCCTAAATTAAATAATGCCACTTCGTTGGTGGGATCAGCCGCGATTACTTCTCTGAGCAGCAAAATTCCCTGCATCGGTGTCTCAGTAGAGACGTAAGTCATGGCAAGATTAGCCTTAGCACTCAGCAAATCAGGATTTTTGTCAATGGCTTTTTGATACCACTCACGGGTTTTCTTCCCTAAATCTGCCGCTTTTTTGCTTTCGGCAGCAAAACCGAAGGCATCATAATAGCGATCTCCGGCCCGTAGCAGATTTTGTTCTGTAGGTTCCAACAGAGCCAAGGCTTCCGCATATTTGGCCGCACTGTCAAACTTTCTGATCTCCGAATAAAAATCTGAAAGTTGTAACGCTGTACTCGCTTTCGCTTTAGGTTCAGCGGCAGTTATGTATTGTTTCTGTAATTTGTCGACAGTATGCTGTTGCTCAGCGGTCAAAGGAGTAATATGGGCATCAGAAGCCGCAGCAGCCGTTTTCTTTTCGCCTGATTCCGGCGCTTCCGATTGCGTGCTGTCTTTTCCTGCCGTCAGCTTTCTTTCCTGCGTGTTCACTACCACTTTAGGCAAACTGTAAAGTCCTCCTGTAAGTCCTGTAGCTAATACTATCACTATCCAAACTGAGCGGTTCATAACACTTATTAGGGCCTTTGAGCGGCAAAAGATACTATTACTTATCTGAGCCTTTAACTTGCTCTACAAAAACTTTGGCAGGCTTGAAACTTGGCACGTAATGCTCATCAATCACAATGGCTGTATTTTTTGAGATATTACGAGCTACTTTCTTCGCACGTTTTTTATTTACGAAACTCCCAAAACCGCGAACATAAATATTTTCGCCTTTGGCTAATGAATCTTTTACTACTGAGAAAAACGCTTCAACTGTCTCAGAAACGTGTGCTTTTTCGAGGCCGGTTTGATCGGCAACTGCGGCGATTAAGTCTGCTTTCGTCACTTTTTTTTAAACTTTAAGGTTATAAAACTGTTATTTTTTGAAAATAAGTTTCAAAAATCCTACTTAGCCGATGTGATGTACGCATACGGCTTATTTTGAGCGCACAAAAGTAGTACTTTTTCGGTAAATTGCGAAAAAGTTTTCCTTCTTAATTTCAAAAAAAACAATCTGAATTCCTTGAATAACAAGTTTTTTGCTGAAAAGGTCATTCGTTGGTACAAGCATAATCACCGCGACTTACCTTGGCGCCACACCCGCGATCCCTACTTCATTTGGTTATCGGAAGTCATTCTTCAACAGACCCGTATCGCACAGGGGTTGCCCTATTATGAACGCTTTATTACGGCTTATCCCACCGTGTTTGATTTGGCCTCGGCTCCCGAGCAGGAGGTTATCCGCCATTGGCAAGGCTTGGGGTATTACTCGCGCGCCCGTAATCTCCACCAAACGGCAAAATACATCGTCCGGGAGTTGGACGGCCGATTTCCGGATTCTTACCTCGGACTGCTGCAACTCAAAGGTATCGGCCCTTATACCGCCGCCGCCATTGCCTCTTTTGCTTATGACGAAGCCGTGGCTGTGGTTGACGGCAATGTGTATCGGGTATTGGCTCGGGTATTCGGCATTGAGACCGATATCAGCAGTACCCAAGGGCAAAAGCAATTCAGCCAATTGGCTAACCGGCTCATCCCGCCGGACCGGCCGGCCATCTACAATCAGGCAGTTATGGAATTCGGAGCGATCCACTGTACTCCCCTCTCGCCGGATTGCCTTCTGTGTCCGTTGCAAGCCGAATGCAATGCCAATGCAACGGGACGGGTCAATCAACTTCCGGTAAAACTGAAGAAAACAAAGGTACGCGAACGCTTTTTCAACTACTTTGTCTTTGTACAGGGGGATTTGGTAGCCATGCGGCAGCGAACCGAACGCGACGTTTGGGCACAACTGTATGATTTTCATTTGATCGAAACCGACAGTCTTATTTCTTCGCCCGATGAACTGCCCGACTCCGAGTCGCTTTCGGAACTTTTATCAAAGGCTGCAATCATGCCTCCGACGCGGGTTTACACCCAACTTCTATCGCATCAACGCATTCGGGCACAGTTTTGGATAGCACAAATTTCGCCCGAAATAACACTGTCGCTGCCCGAAAACTTGACCTTTTTCACTCACGCTGACATTGACAATGTACCCAAACCGGTATTGATTACGTCCTATTGGAAAGAGCAGTTTTTTTGAGTAAATTTGTCTTTGAATAACCGTCAAACCGGAAGCTGATCAGTAACCTCTTAATTCATAAATCATACAATGGCTGGTGTAAACAAAGTAATTTTATTAGGCAATTTAGGCAGTGACCCCGAAGTGCGGCATCTGGAAAACGGCTCGGCAGTCGCCCGTTTCAACATTGCCACTTCAGAAAGCTATACCAATCGCAATGGTGAGCGCGTAGAGCAAACGGAATGGCATCGAATTGAACTCTGGGACAACTTGGCTAAAATTGCCGAACAGTATTTAAAGAAAGGAAATACGGTGTATATCGAAGGAAAATTACGTACCGAAACGTGGACGGATAAAGAAGGAAAACAGCGGGAAGGAAAAACTGTACGGGCCAATACGATGCAATTGGTAGGCGGTCGTAATTCGGGCGGCGGCAGTGAGGAATCACAACCCGCTTACAGTACGCCCGCTCCTCAATCGGCTCCCGCACCGCGTCCGGCGGCCCCCCGCCCCCCGGAGCCCATTTCGGCTGATTTGGGAAATCAAGGCGGAGATGATGACTTGCCTTTCTGATCACTTCGGTACAGAAACAAAAAAGGACGGGCTCACCCGTCCTTTTTTGTTTTTAAAGGCGTTTTACCTCCATCTTCACCTCATACTGTTCATTAGGGACAGGGGGAGTTACCGGATAGGGGTTTACCTGTTTCAGAATAAACAGATACTTTTGTGCATTGACCGTTACCTGCATAGAATCCTGCATTACAAATCCTTTTTTCCGGTCAGGTTGTACTATCTGACACTCTCCCAAACACATTTTGATTTTTTGTTGGTCATTGATCCCCAAATCGACCACCACTTCCCCCGCACGGATGCAAGTGACATTGGAAGGGCAACGACTGTCGGCTACTTCATCCAACGTTAATTTGACGCCGTCTACCTGCGTTTGTCCCTTGTATTTAAGGGTGAAATCAGTACCTAAATTTTGATCTACGGCGTTGAGGTTCTCTGTTTTACAACCAAAGGCTGTTAGAAATACAAAAACTAATGCTTTTTTCATGGCTAACCTGTTTCATTAAAAATACGAACACCGTGTCCGTACTCGGTTATAGGACGCATTCCGGTTTAAAATAGTTGGAAACTCTGGATATGAAATTAATCATTAAAGAACTGAATCACGTAGCAATATACGTAGCTGACGTCAAAAAAAGCAGTGAATTTTACAATACTGTTCTGGGTTTGCCGGAATTGCCCCGTCCGGCCTTTGATTTTCCGGGAGCGTGGTTTCAATTAGGGACCGCCCAAGAGTTGCATTTGATTGGAATACGCTCAGAACCGGTCGTTTCGGGCTCCCGAAGCAATCATTTTGCCTTGGAAGTGGTTGACTTGCCCGCGTGGGAAAACCACCTGCAACAGCAGAACGCCACCTATCGCCCTCCCAAACCGCGCCCCGACGGTATTCTTCAAATTTTTGTCAAAGATCCCGACGGTTATTGGATCGAGCTTTTTTCAAGAAGCTGACAGCGGGCCGTCGCGTCTTTCAAACGACGGCCCCTTCTGTCAGTTATTTTTTCTCAAAAGCCAAAGCAGCCCCGTTCATGCAATAACGCAAGCCGGTCGGACGCGGCCCATCGTCAAAAACGTGACCTAAATGAGCATCACAAACGGCACAGATCACTTCATCACGCTCCATTCCGAAGCTTTTATCTTTTTCGTCTTTCAGTACTTTTTTGTTGAGCGGAGCATAAAAACTCGGCCATCCGGTTCCCGAATCGAATTTGGTATCTGAGGCAAATAAAGGAGTACCGCAACACACACACTTATAAGTTCCTTTTTCCTTATTGTTCCAATAGGGTCCGGTAAAAGCCCGCTCTGTGCCCTTTTGACGAGTTACATAATACTGCATCGGGGTTAGGGCTTTTTTCCATTCGGCATCCGTTTTAACGACTCGTTTGAGTTCTTTTTCCTGCTGTTGAGCAATGGCCAACGGCCCGAACAGCGACAGTCCTCCCAATGTGCAGATGAAATTACGACGATTCATGTTTATTAGGTTATTTGGTTGTTTTACTTATATTAACGTAACAGTTCTCTTTAAAGTTTTAAATAGCTCTAAAATGCTTCCACATTGGCAATTGGCCGGTAAACGAGCCCTCGTAACCGGGGGTACCAAAGGTATCGGACGGGCTACCGTCCAAATTTTATTGAAAATGGGAGCCGAGGTAATACTCGTAGCCCGCAATGCTTCTGAAGTGAAGCAACACGTAGCCGATTACCAATCCCAAGGATTTCAGGCCACAGGTCTGGCCCTCGACTTAGGACAGGCCGAGGCCGTTCGACAACTCACCGAAGCCATTGCTGAGGTTTGGGGCGGTGTTGATATTCTGGTCAACAATGTAGGCACAAATATTCGAAAACCTACTGTTGACTACGCGGCCGAAGAGTATGAATTTTTGGTCAATACGAACCTGCGTTCGGCTTTTTCGCTTTCTCAGGCCCTGTTTCCTTATTTGAAAGCAAACAAAGGTTGTATCGTTAACGTCACTTCGGTTGCGGGGCTCACATCACTTCGCAGCGGTTCGATATACGGCATGACCAAAGCGGCCCTCAATCAACTTACCCGCAATTTAGCCTGCGAATGGGCCCCTGCCGGTATTCGTGTCAATGCCGTGGCTCCCTGGTATATCGAAACCCCGTTGACCGTCTCTGTATTATCCAACCCGGAAGCTTATTCCTCCATTATCAGTCGAACCCCTCTCCAACGGGTAGGACAACCGGAAGAAGTAGCCAATGCCATTGCCTTTTTGTGTTTGCCGGCGGCAAGCTACATCACGGGACACATTTTGGCCGTTGACGGCGGTTTCTCCATCTATGGATTTTAAAAAAATTTAAAAAACACGGAGCAAAACTTTTTAGTGCGGAAAAAAATTTATTTTTTCGGGTCATTATTGACTTCTTAAACCCTCAACCTAACCATGTCTAAGCAAAATCAAAGTTACGTCGGGCCGCTCATTATCATTGGTATACTCTTCTTTGTATTCGGATTTGTTACTTGGGTAAACGGCACCCTTATTACCTTTTTCAAGAAGGCCTTCAGCCTGGATAATACCGGTTCGTACTTAGTAACTTTTGCCTTCTTTATTTCTTATACGGTCATGGCTATCCCCTCTTCGGAGGTCTTGAAACGGACAGGGTTTAAGAAAGGGATGTCTTTAGGGCTGGGAATTATGGCCGTCGGTACGCTGATTTTTATACCCGCGGCGCAAATTGCCTCTTATCCTTTGTTTTTGGTCGGGCTATTTACCATCGGTATCGGACTGACTTTATTGCAAACAGCCTCCAATCCTTACGCTACCATTCTCGGTCCTCGGGAAAGTGCCGCTCAGCGTATCAGCTTCTTGGGCATTGCTAACAAAATGGCCGGCATTTTCAGTCAGCGAATCTTCGGGGGGCTTTTACTGGCAGGAAGTGCCGCCGCTACCCCAAGCGAAGAATTACAGAAAGTCGAGCTTCCTTACATGATTCTTACGGGGGTATTGGTGGTCTTAGCCGCAGTGATTTGGTTTTCTAAAGGACTTCCCGAAGTTAGTGAAGAGCAAGAGGATGCTCCGGGAACAACGAAAGTAATCCACGAAAGTGTTTTCTCCTATCCTAACCTTGTTTTAGGAGTCGTAGCTTTGTTTTGTTATGTAGGAGCTGAAGTAATTGCGGGTGATACAATCATTTCTTACGGCATCTCTCTGGGCTTTCCGGAAAGCGAAGCCAGTATTTTCGGCACCTATACTTTGTGGCTGATGTTAGCGGCCTATGTATTAGGCACCATTCTTATTCCCAAATACGTCTCCCAAAATACCTGTCTGCGCGTTTCTGCCATTCTTGGTATTGTCGGAACGATTTTGGCTGTTTTTACAAGCGGATTTACCTCCGTGCTTTCCATTGCCTTTTTAGGTTTTGCCAATGCGTTGGTCTGGCCGGCCATGTGGCCGTTGGCTTTAGACGGTCTGGGAAAGTTTACCAAAATCGGTTCGGCGCTGTTGATCATGGGTATCTCAGGCGGGGCTGTTTTGCCGTTGGTTTACGGTAAACTCGCCGACTCTATCCAAAGTACGCAGCAAGCCTATTGGATTCTGCTACCGTTGTATTTGTTTATCCTGTACTATGCCTACATCGGCTACAAAAAACGCAGTTGGTAATCTTTTCTCTCATCCATCAGACCCTTTTGCCCCTCTCTATAATCCAAAAGAGAGGGAATTTTTTTACTTATGAAAATCAGTACCCCCGGACGCATTTGTTTATTCGGTGAGCATCAGGATTATTTAGGTCTTCCGACAGTTGCCGCCGCTATTTCCCGACGTATCAGTGTGGAAGGCGGCCACCGTAATGACGACCGTATCGTCATCCGGTTACCGGACCTTCAATTGGAGGAATCCTTTACGCTCGCTTCCGCCTCTCACTATGTCAAGGAAAGAGACTATTTTCGAAGTACCCTCAACGTTCTCCGGCGACGGGGCTTTGTCTTCAGTCGGGGGGTGGAATGCGAAGTACACGGGAATATTCCCATCAATTCAGGCACTTCCAGTTCCTCGGCATTGATTGTGTCGTGGGCCTATTTTTTAGTAAAGCACGCTGATAATCCAACCGATATTACCTCAAAAGAGCTGGGCGAGATTGCCAATGAAGCTGAAGTACTGGAATTCGGGGAACCGGGCGGAATGATGGACCACTACTCTACGGCCATCGGCAATGTCATTTATTTGGAATCTACCCCGCAAATCCGGGTGGAGGGATTACATCCAAAGGTAGGCACGTTTGTCTTAGGCGATTCGCTGCAAGCCAAAGACACTTTGGGGATTTTGGCGCGTTGCCGCTTCGGCATGGAAGCGATCATTCAAAAAGTGACGGCTTTCGATCCCGCCTTTTCCATTTTTACAACTCCTTATGAACAAGCTGCGGATTATGCATCCCTTTTGAATGAGGATGAATCAGGCTTGCTCAAAGCCAATTTGGAAGACCGTGACCTATTGAGAAAAGGAAAAATCCTGTTGATGGAATCGCAACAGTCAGCCAATGTTGATTTTGATAATGAATTCGGACGGCTGCTGTACCGACATTTTGAAAACCTGCGCGACCACAAACGTACTTCAACGGACAAAATCAACCGAATGATCAATGCCTCCATGCAGGCAGGTGCTTTGGGCGGAAAAATCAACGGCTCGGGCGGCGGCGGGTGCATGTTTATGTATGCTCCCACGCGTGCCGAAGCCGTAGCGGAAGCCATTCGCCGCGAGGGCGGTGTGCCTTACATTATCACCGTAGACGAAGGTACTCGCATAGACATTCCCTGACAGCACGTTAATTTTTAGGAAACGGTAAAATCTTTCAATGGGTTTGAATCGTTTATAATCAGTATGTTTGTTTGCTGAATAAGACAAACACGCTAATTGGTTATTGCTATGAGACTCATCCTGTCCCTGTCCGTAACGACGGTTCTCCTGCTCCTGACAGCCTGTCAAAAAAAAGAAGAGTACGGCCCCCTATCCGATTTCCCGGTGACGGTTGCTCCTTACGAATTTGCCGCAACGCCAGTTTGGCAAGACGAATTTGAAAAAGACGGACTGCCCGACCCTGCCAAGTGGGATTATGAGGTGGGCGGCAATGGCTGGGGCAATAATGAATTGGAGTATTATACCAAAGAGAATCTTAAAAATGCGCGCGTTGAAAACGGGAAACTCATCATTGAAGCCGTCAAAGAAAGCTTCAACGGTAATAATTATACCTCTGCTCGGTTGATCACTAAAAAGAAAGGGGATTGGCTCTACGGAAAATTGGTGATACGGGCCAAAATTCCGCAAGGCACCGGCACTTGGCCCGCCATTTGGATGTTGGCCACCGAACAAACCTACGGTACTGCCTATTGGCCTGACAACGGCGAAATAGACATCATGGAACACGTGGGTTTCGATCCGAACAATATCCACGGCAACATTCATACCAAAGCCTACAATCACAGTATCGGCACCAACAAAGGAAATAATGTGATTGTCCCGACGGCAATCAGCGGCTTTCATGACTACATTTTGGAATGGACTCCCACAAGCATCAAAATTTTTGTTGACGATAACAATTATTTTTCCTTCCAAAAAGAGAGTAATGAATGGCAAAAATGGCCCTTTGACAAACCCTTCTATTTGTTGATGAACATTGCCGTCGGAGGCACTTGGGG
Source organism: Spirosomataceae bacterium (assembly GCA_046329125.1). Classification (GTDB taxonomy): domain Bacteria; phylum Bacteroidota; class Bacteroidia; order Cytophagales; family Spirosomataceae; genus Runella. The sequence continues at coordinate 96,246 of JAXLVD010000024.1, forward strand.
GGGGCAAAACGGGGTAGATAACTCGATTTTCCCGCAGCGGATGGAAGTAGATTACGTTCGGGTATTTGCATTGAAGAAAAATTGAAAAAGCGGGGATAAGCCCGCTTTTTTCGTGTTTTCGTGGCTGACGGTTTTTTAGAATAAGAGGCCTTTGCTGATCATCGGATATAAAAAATAAAACACGATATAACCGAATATCACCAAGGTCAATCCGGCCAACCAAACGGTTTGATCCGGAATAAATGAGGTTCTCCTTTCCTCCATTATTCGATAGCTTTTCGATGTTTTCATGCAAATACAAAAGTTTTGGGGTTTTACAATGCAAAGGAGGCAAGATTTTTTTTAAAACTTTAGCGTAGAAATACCTGTTTTTAAATAAAGTTATCTAACGGTCGGTAAGCCGACAGAAATCCAATTAATCGGTGTGTTATTTTGTAAAAACGCACTTTCCTATCGAATGCCGGCATACATTACATCTATCGGAACTGCGGTTCCCGAACACGCCATTGACCAATCGTCCATTGCTGAATTTATGGTACGGGCCTCCCGATTGAATGCCGTTGAAGCGCGGAAGCTCCGAGTGTTGTATCGAAGTACCAAAATAAGGCAAAGGCACTCGGTGCTGAAGGATTACGGACAAACCGACAACTTTGAATTCTACCCAAACACCCCTGACTTAGAGCCTTTTCCGACGGTATCTCAACGAATGCTCGCCTATCGCCGACATGCCCTGCCGTTGGCATTAAAATCCCTAAAATCATTAGGATCAAGCCTCAATCCGAACACTGTTACTCATCTTATCACTGTTAGCTGTACCGGTCTGTACGCTCCCGGCTTGGACATTGAGCTGGTAGAGGCACTACAATTATCACGACAAACGCAACATACTTCCATTAATTTTATGGGATGTTACGGTGCCTTTAACGGACTGAAAATGGCCGATGCTATCGTGCAGGCCAACCCTGAGGCGAAGGTTCTGTTGGTTTGTATAGAGTTGTGTACGCTGCATTTTCAGAAAAAAACGGACGAAAATTATCTTTTATCCAACGCTCTTTTTTCTGACGGTGCGGCATCGGTACTGATTGAGGGCAAACCGCAAGGTTTATCCTTGGCATTGAAATCTTTTCACTGTGACTTGCTCTTCGAGGGGCGCGACGACATGGCTTGGCACGTCGCCGATTTTGGTTTTGAAATGGTTTTGAGTTCGTTTATACCCCGACTGGTGAAAGGTGGGTTAGGAGAGTTGATGGCCCAACTCAGGGAGCAGACTGAGTTGCCGCCTTTTGCTTATTATGCCATTCATCCGGGAGGGCGAGCCATTTTGGAAGCAGCCGAATCTCAACTCGGTTTGACCGCCGATGATAATCGCTACGCTTATGAAGTGCTGCGCGATTTCGGCAATATGTCATCGTGTACGGTGTTGTTTGTCCTGCAAAAATTAATACAGGAACGAACCCGAGAAGATGCCGGCAAATACATTTTCAGTTGTGCTTTCGGGCCCGGTCTCACACTGGAAACGGGAATTTTCCAAATTGTCTGATTGGTTTTTACTTCATTTTTCCGCAAACAATACCGGCGCTTAAAAAAATACTTTTGAGGGTTTGTGACTTTTCTGTTATCTTCTGCAACTAATACCCTAAAATCCATTAGCATTCTAAGCAATGGCAAAAGTATCGTTACAGGATGAATTTGTACAACTGATAGCTAACCAACAAAAGCTGATCCACAGCCTTTGCCATCTTTACTTTTCCCAAAGGGAGGACCGTAAAGATATGTTTCAGGAAATCGTTCTTCAACTTTGGAAAGCCTATCCTGCGTTCAAACATCAGTCCAAAGTAACGACGTGGATGTATCGGGTGGCGCTGAACACGATATTTGCCAAACTGCGCCGCGAAAAAGGACGACCGAAAAACGAGCCCTATTCTGAATACGCGTATCAGATCAGTGCCGCAGAAAACGCTCGGGAACTCACTCAAGCCACGGAAGAACTTTACCGAGCCATTGAGCAACTTTCGGACGTAGATAAAGCCATTATTACGCTCTATTTGGAGGAACACAGTTACGACGAAATAGCCGGCATCTTGGCTATGAGCCGCACCAACGTCAGCACCCGAATCAACCGTATCAAGAGTAAATTGGAAAAACTGTTAAAAAATCAATTGCCATGAATTTAGATGAACTGAAACCCTTGTGGGAAAACTACAAAGCGCAGGTCAACGAACAGTCGGAATGGACGCAGAACGAGTTGAGCCGGCTTATTAAAAGTCGTCCTGCACCCGTTCCCTGGTATCAAAAAGCGCAACGCCCTTTCCTGCATTTTTGTGTCAGTTGCTTACTCATCACCATTACGTCCGGCTGTTAAACACCTAAAATCAATCTTCACATGTTGGCTTACATTATTTGGGATTTTTCGCCCGAGTTCTTTTCTGTTGCCTTTTTTGGCCATTCGGTATCCCTCCATTGGTACAGTCTGCTGTTTGCTTCCGCTTTTTTAGTCGGGCAAGCAGTACTGACCTACCTATTTCGCGCCGATCGGATGGATGCATCGCACCTTGAATCGCTGTTGCTTTATATGGTAGTGGCTACGGTTGTCGGAGCCCGGTTGGGTCATTATTTATTTTATGAATGGGAATTGCTGTTGGCTCAACCCGGGCAGTGGTTCCTCTCTTTGATCAGCCTACCTTTTTACGGTTTAGCGAGTCATGGCGCTGCCGTGGCTATTTTGTTGGCCTTATACCTGTACACGCGAAAACCCGGAAACCCTTCCTTTCTGTGGCTGACCGACCGCATTGTCATTGCGGTGGCCTTGGGAGGCATGATGATTCGGTTGGGTAATTTATTCAATTCGGAGATCTATGGCACCCCGACCGACTTGCCTTGGGGATTTGTATTTGTGCGCGAAACGGATTTCCGCTTACTTCCCCTTGTTCCCCGCCACCCTACGCAACTCTACGAAGCCTTCTTTTGTCTGTTTTTATTTGGCCTGACGTTTTATCTTTGGAAACAAAGAAGGCATCGGTTGCCGGAGGGAACCGGTACAGGAATCTTTATGATACTGCTTTTCGGATTTCGTTTTATGGTGGAGTTCCTTAAAAATCCGCAGGAAGGCTTTGAAAATGAGTTGCTGCTGAACATGGGACAATGGCTGAGTCTTCCGGCCGTTTTGACAGGCCTGTGTATTCTTTATTATGCTCAAAAACGCCATTCTCTGCTTGCAAAATAGAAGGAATTAAAAAATTAAGGAACACAGATAGCCCGATTGGTTTACTTTCGGTAGTACTGTCAGAAAACCCGATCTATGAAAGAAACCCCTGCTTCCTACCGTCAGGCTCTGTTGCTTGGCACCAACTTAACCTTGTTGCTCTATCTTCTGTTTTTGCTTTTCAACCGGCATTTACCGGCTACGGAACTATTGATGGCAACTCCGTTTTTTTTGTCGCTTTATTTTTTGATTTTCACCGTAGGGCAACCCAACGCCGTCGCGCATTGGAAAGGAAGGCTTCGGGACGAAAAGGCCGTCCTGCTCCCGCTTTTATTGGTGGGTTTATTGTACGGCTATTTGCTTCTTCACGGTCACACCCCGTTTCAGGGTTCGGCGGCACTGTTTCTTTTCTATTTACTGTTCCCCACCGTCAGCTTTTTGGCTTTTCGGAAAATTCCGTCACAGGTCGGTTGGTCGGATATCGTCTTTGTTCTGTTGATCGTTATTCCTGCCACTTCCCTATCGTTCGGCACCGGCACCTCCCTGCCTTTTAAGGGTTCCGGATTCAGTAACGCCATGCGTTTAGTCATCATGATTTCGGCGGTTTACAGTTTTGGTTATATCCGCCACCTGCCCGACATCGGTTTTTATCCTCGGTTTCGTTGGGCGTCGCTCTTCACTGCTTTGGGAGCTTGGTTGGCGTTTGTGTCGTTGGTGGTTGTTTTGGGCTACTTCGGCCAATTCCTGAACCTGAACGGAACGGCTGTTTTCACCTCCGCCTTTGCCTACGAGTGGGTCAAAGATTTTGTTCGTATCTTTTTCGGAACAGCCCTGTTTGAAGAGTTATTTCTGCGGGGGCTTTTACAAAATATACTTTCCAAGAAAATCACTCAAAGCGGCAAGTGGCCCCTTTATTGGAAATGGGGCTTTGCGCTTTTTTTGGTTCTTTCCGCCCTGACCGGCTATTTTGTGGAGCCCCAATTGCTTTGGTTTCCCGTGGTAATCACCGTGTTGCTTTTCACTCCTGCCTACTTTATTGAGAAAAAGCAGGTTACCCTCCACGGCCCCTACACTTCGTTGGCCATTACGAGTATCTTTTTCGGCTTGGTTCATTTCCATGCCGGCTCGATGCTGTTTGTGGGGCTAGCCGCCGTAGCCGGCTGGGCGTACGGTTACACCTATATGAAAACCGGCAGCGTCTTTTACGCGGCATTGGTCCATGCCTTGGTCAATTCCTCAGAATTCCTCTTTCATTTGTAGCCGGCAATGGAGAAAAACCGTTAATTTGTGCAATACAACCTTTTCTACGACTATGAACGACAAGGAGCTGCTTCAGGCAGCGCTGACCCAATATGCCGGAATGGATGCCGAAGCCTTTCAATTATCTTCTGCCTTCTGGCAGTACAAAGAATACAGTAAAGGGGGATTCTACAACGAACAGCGGAATATCTGCCGCTATTTGGGGTTTATTTTGGAAGGTGTTTTCCGCACTTTTTATACCGATGACAAAACCGGAGACGATAAAAATCTCTTTTTCTTTTCAAAGCATCAGGTCATTACTTCGTACAAAAGTTTTGTAACCCAAACGCCCTGCAAGTATTATACGCAGGCCATGACCGATGCCCGCCTTTTGATGATCAGCATGGAGCACTTGACTCATCTGTACCAAATATCGCACCCATGGGAACGGTTCGGTCGGCTTATTGCCGAACAGGCTTTCAACGTGGTCATGGATAAAAATGAAGGCTTTTTGTTTAAAACGCCCGAAGAACGCTATGTAGAACTGACAGAACAACACCCAACCCTCCTGCAATCCATCCCTTTGTACCATATTTCTTCTTATTTGGGTATTCAGGGGCCCTCCCTGAGTCGTATTCGAAAAAGAATTTCCGGAAAATAATCGATTTTAACTTGGGTTAAAGTTTTTGAAGTGCGGCGGTCGGACCTTTGTCCCATCATTAAAGACAATCGCGTAACATTTCACAAAATCAAACACCTAAGACAATGAAAACGATCCAATCCAAAACCGTCGTATTTATCACCGGAGCCTTTGTAAGTCACCGCAGTTGGGACGAATGGAAAACTTATTTTGAAAATAAAGGCTATCAAACTTTTGCTCCGGCTTGGCCTTACAAAGAGGCACCGGCCGCTGAATTGAGAAAACGCCAACCCAATGATACCGAGTTGGCCGGGTTACGATTAAGCCAATTGGTGGAGCATTATGCTGATTTTGTCAAAGCACTGCCCGAAAAACCAATCCTCATCGGCCACTCATTGGGCGGTCTCATTACTCAAATTTTGGTCAACCGCGGATTGGCCGATGCCGGTGTGGCCATTCACCCCGTACCGCCGCTGGGTGTGATTCCTTACGAATTTTCCTTTTTAAAGGCCGGTTGGAAAGCACTCGGCTATTTTACTTCCACAAAAAAAACCTACCTTATGTCGTTGAGTGATTGGCAATACGCTTTTACCAACGAGATGTCGTTGGAAGAGCAAAAATCTTCTTACGAAAAATACACCATTCCTGAATCAAAATTGGTAGCCCGTGACGGACTCTCTAAGGCAGCGAAAGTCGATTTTACCAAACCGCACGCTCCTTTACTGATTACCTCCGGCAGTATTGATAACATTTTGCCGGCTTCGCTGAATTATCGTAATTTCAAACGATATAAAACCCCCGGCTCAGTGACCGACTATAAAGAATTTGAAGGACGTAATCACTATGTTTTGGGGCAACCAACGTGGAAGGAAGATGCCGACTACATAGTAAATTGGCTCAAAAATCACTGATACTTCTATTGGAGATTTCAAAGCAGGGGATAAAATTTTACTGAACCAACGCAGGTCATCTCACCATTGATTCAACGGCATAAAAAGAATGGGGACAAGCTTCGGCAAGTCTTCATTTTTTATTTTGAACAACTCAGCGCTTTTATCCTAACCAAATTTTCTTGGCTAACGGTAAAAACACGATGCCGTACCGCAGCCATCCGGACCATTTATTAAAGTCACTCATTAAAAAAGCAAGGCGGGCAGGCAAGTAATACGTACCGAAAAACAGCAGCAATACCAACGTATATCCGACTTTATCCCCTACCGAATCATGGCTGAAGTTCCCCTGCATGACGTTGTTAGTAATCAACCCGCTCCAGGCAACGGAAGTCAGAACGATACCCGAAAAAATCAGCAGCAGGGTTCCGAGGCCATCCCGGATTCGCTCCGAAATCGCAGGCGGGCCGTAATACTGCGGACGGGTAGTTTGGATGGCCTGCCAAGTCATAAAAAGTACGATAGGGGCACAAAGAAAAAAAGACCCGCCGGAGGCTTCCGGAGCAATACTGACGACGCCTACAATCACCAAAAAAATACCGAACAAGGTAAAATGAAAGATCAGGATAAAAAACAGCGGTAAAGCAAAGCACGACTCCCACGGTCGATTTTGCTCTGCTGCCTCGGAAGCCCGTTTGCGACGTAAATACAAACCCACTCCCTGCGCTGCCACGGCCCCGATGATCAACCAACCCAAAGTCGGGTGTGCCGCGTTACCGGACACGTCAGAAAACAGTCCGAGTTGTACATAACGATGCAGAAAGGGTTCTGCCCAAAGGTTAAAAAGTAAGAAAACTGCATCAAAAAGCAGCCCGAGCGGATCCGCGGATTTTACGTTTGGCCACCCAACCTGTTGAAGAGCTTCTGTCATTTCTTTCATTTATTTTCGATGCTTAAAACCTACCGAGGTCAAGGCAAATATAATTCTTCGATTTTTGACGAAAAAGGAAAAATGTAAAACCGGCAGTTGGGTTAAAAATTCGGCAGGAATGGCTGTAAACTCGGTACATTTTACACTTTTGACCGTATAGTAGAAAGTCTAGGACCAATATAAGAACGGAGCTCCTTCCAAAATGAGAAACATCGTCAAAAAAGCAGCCAAATACCTCTTCATCAGCCTGATGGTCTTAACCGTGATCGGCTATTTCTACTTTATTCTTCCTTTTTGGGGAATGCCTTTCAATGCACAACGACACGGCAACCCGCCCCTCACTCCCGCGTGGGCCCTGGAATGTTGGTTGTGGGAAGATGACCAAAATACCGCCGCTTATGAAGACTCCCTCTTGGCAGGTTATGCCCAACACGATATTCCCGTTCGTACCCTGCTGATTGACAGTCCGTGGAGTTTACGCTATAACGACTTTGAAACCGATACCAGCCGTTACCCACAGCACGAAAAGTGGTTTACCGGCTTGCAGGACCGAGGCTACCGCGTGGTTTTGTGGATGACCTCGATGATAGACAGTCACAATAAAGATACAAAAGTGCAGGAATCTGCCGCCTTTTTTCGGGAAGCCAAAGACAAAGGCTATTTAGTCGGCAACGGCAGTGAGATCAAATGGTGGAAAGGCCAAGGCGGTTTTATTGATTATACGCATCCGGAGGCAAAAAAGTGGTGGCAGGGTATGCAACAAAAAGTGCTGAAATACGGCATTGACGGCTGGAAATTGGACGGAACCGCTACCCTTTTTCGAAAACAACTCGGCCCTCTCCCGTTTTTATACCAAAAAGCGCATACGGGTTGGCTCATGACCCGTCAATACATGGACCTCTATTATCGGGAAGAATACGCCAACGGCCTCAAAAGCAATCCTGAATTTGTGACGTTGGCCCGCGCCATGGATCGCAGTTTTCACCCCGAAGGATTTGCCCCGATTGATGCGTCGCCCGTCAATTGGGTGGGCGACCAAAAACATTATTGGCAAAGCAAAGGCCAAACCTCTGTTGCGGGAGAAACCCATAAAGACCTTGCTTTGGAAGGGGTACAGGGATTTGAGTCGGCGATTCAAAGCATTTTAAAAAGCGCCAAACTGGGCTATAATATCATCGGTTCGGACATTGCCGGCTTTTCGGGCGACTCCATTCCGGCGCGCTTGTACATTCGTTGGGCACAGTTTTCGACCTTTTGCGGGTTATTTCTCAACGGTGGCCACGGCGAACGGGCCCTTTGGAAGAGAAGTCCGCAGGAATTGGAAATCATTCGCCGCTTTTCGTGGCTGCATACCGAATTGGTGCCTTACATGTACAGCTACGTTGTGTCTGCTCACCGCGGCGGCACGCGCCTCCAACGCCCCATCGACGGAAAATATCATTATTTATTTGGCGATAACTTGTTCATTGCCCCTATTTACAAAGACGAATTAGACAATGAAATTCACCTGCCCGAAGGCCAATGGCGCTATTGGTTTGATGATAAAGCCGTCATTACCGGTCCCAAAACCTTTACCAAAACCTTCCCATTGGAAGAGTTTCCCGTTTATATCAAAGAAGGGGCCATTATTCCTCTCAACATCCAACGTTCTTACACGGGCATCGGCGATTCTACCTCTGCTAATTATATCACTTGGCTCATTTATCCCAAAGGTAAAAGTGAATTTACCATTTACGACCCCAAAGACCAAACGCCTACCACTTTGTACGTTGACCAACAGAGGAACGAAATTCATCTTCGCTTCAAAGGCAAAAAAGTGCCGTCACTTTTTCGGATTCATGTTTCTGTTCGGCCTAAGAAAGTGATTTTAGATGGGGAAGAACAGGAATTTCAATATGATGCCAAGAGTCAAAAGGTGGTATTAAAATCACAGTGAAGGAGTACATTCATCTACTCACTTTCGATCAATAGAACACGGATGGAATGGATTTTAACGGGTTTTCCATCACTCGTTCAACCGCGCTTCTTCCAGATCCAACTCATACTCCTTGTTGCGAATGAGTTCATCAGAATAGAGCTTTTCGCTGCGTAGTTTGTGAAGTTCACTGCGACGTACGGAAACGAGTTCTAACAACATCCGACGGTACTTGGGCAAAAAAGGAGCCATACCGGCTTCGCGTTCTTCTTTATTCAGACGCCGATTGGCAATATTCACCATGCGCTCGTAGCGTTCTTTGATTCGTGTATAAGCATCTACTGAGTTCAATTCGTCGATGTAGTTGCTCTGCAAATGACTGAGAGCCGCTTCGGCCAACCGCAGCCGAATGATGATCTCGTGTTCGGCTTCTTCATTGTCGTCTTCTTTGATTTTCAGCCATCGAATAATAGGAGATAAACTCAACCCTTGAAAAACCAACGTAAACAGAATGACAACAAACGTAATGAACAACAACAGATCGCGATGCGGAAAAGCGGTTCCGTTGCTTAACGTAAGCGGCACCGCCAACGCCGATGCCAACGACACGACTCCTCGCATGCCGCTCCACGCGATCAGAAATTCATTTTCCCATTTCAGTCGTTTTTCTTTGTAAAGCAAAAAGGATAAATAAGCCCCCGAAAAGACCCACACAATGCGTATTATAACCGTTACCACGCTGATAATCAACGAATAGACCACTAACGAAAAAATGGAATATTTCTCCAAGCCGGTAATAATCTGAGGCAATTGAAGTCCGATCAGAATAAAAACCAACCCGTTCAGAATGAAGATCAATGATTCCCACACGGAGTAGGCCTGAATCCGCGAATTGTAGGTAAAAATCTCGTGGGACCGATAACTCAAAAACAAACCGCCGCTCACCACCGCCATGACACCCGAAAAATGATAATGCTCGGCAGCGATGTACATCAGGTAGGGCGAAGTCACTGTCAACGCCGTATCAATACTCGGAGTGGTAGGCATAAACTTATGCACTGCATACAACACATTGGCAATAACTAACCCAATAAGCGTACCGATACCCGCCACCATAAAAAAATCAGTCGTGGCTTTCATCAGGGTAAATTGTCCTGTTAAGGTAGCTGCTAACGCAAAGCGAAAAACAATCAGAGACGACGCATCATTGATCAGGCTTTCTCCTTCCAAAATCGTTACGACGCGCTTGGGTACTTTGACACTTTGCAGCACCGACGTAGCCGCTACGGCATCCGGCGGAGAAATGATCCCGCCTAATAAAAAGCCCAAGGCTAAAGGGAAATCAGGTATCAATATTTGCGACACGAAAGCAATGGTTGTGGAGGTAAAAAACACCAACCCAAAGGCAAGCATACTGATGGCCCGCCGGGCCGCCCAAAAATCTTTCCAAGAGGTGTTCCAAGCGGCAGCGTAGAGCAAAGGAGGCAAAAAAAGCAGAAAAACAATGTCCGGGTGTAAGGTAACGTTGGGAATGCCCGGAATAAAACTGATGACTAAGCCCGCAATCACCAAAAAGATAGGATACGAAATTTTAAGCATTTCGCTGAGCATTGCCAGCATTGAAATGGAAAACAGCAACCCCAGAATCAAAAACAGATTTTCCTGAATCATATAACAACAGTATGGATAGGCAGAAAGGTAAAAATAGTAAAAAAGACGTACCGGGAAAACAGACGTCCTAAGATTACTGAATAGGTGTAAAGATTTTAGAGATTCTCGTAAATTGCACCCAAAGGCAACTCTCTGCTGACTAACCTTGATCACCTCCAATAAACCTATTGATGATGAAACGTTTATCTGCCCTTCTCCCGCTTTTAGTGCTTTTACAATGCAAAACAACTCCGGAATCGCCCGAAAATTTAAAATCCCTGCTGGCCGATGTTGAAAAATTAAAAGGCCGAGCCGAGTACATCGGTTCACCGTTCGTGGCTGCCGGTGATCGAGTCTATTTGGTAGGACACCAAGACGGCTCTTTTCCCGAACTCGGTTGGCATATTACGGGAGAGATGGGCGGTATTTGGGATCACCCCATCAAACTGATGGACGGCTTTACCGCCGATATCACCGCCGACGGACAAAATATATGTCTTTCGCAGGCCGATACCTTTTACAATTATCCCTTTGCCAATGAACATCTCTATCGGTTACCTGCCTTAGGTTTACGAGCAGAACGGCTTCAATTTATTCCCGACGGAAAAGAAGCGGCGGTGGTCGAATACACACTTTTCAACGAGAGCGGTCAGGCCAAAAAGATCACGTTTCGGTTCAACGGAGTTTCGGACCTGCGGCCAACGTGGCTGGGCGAACGCACCCAAATGAACGACGGAAATGACATAGCCACTTACGACGAAACTACCCGCAGTTGGACCGTAAAAGACAGCCTGAATGACTGGTACGTTACCTTCGGTTCGCCGCTTACTCCCGTTGCTCATACCCAAACGCCCGGTCAATGCAATTACCGTCCCGCAGGAAAAGGAACGACGGCTTCGTTAAGCTATATTTTGGAGATTCCCGCGCACGCCTCCGCAGTGATCCCGTTTACCGTTGCCGGCTCTTACCGATCGTCTTCGCAAGTCAAAGAAACGTATGCGGAAGTACAAAACAACAAAGTGCAATTTCTGAAAGAGAAAAAGGAACGCTACCAAACATTAGCTTCCACCACCCGATTGACCCTCCCTGACAAAGACGTTCAACAGGCATTTAATTGGCTGAAATACAGCACCGATTGGCTGATTCGGGAGGTACCTGAAGTAGGGCGCGGTTTGGCGGCAGGCCTGCCCGATTATCCTTGGTGGTTTGGGGCCGACAGCGAATACTCGTTGCAGGGAGCTTTGGTGGCCGGACAATTTGAGTTGGTTTACAATACGATCGACCTGCTGGTCAAAGAGTCCAATAAGGTCAACAAAGACAACGGCCGTATCCTGCACGAGATGTCCACCAACGGGGCGGTTTTCAACCCCGGCAATATCAACGAAACCCCTCAGTTTGCTTCGCTTATCCGAACCGTTTACCAATGGACGGGCAACAAAGCCTTTCTGCAAAAATACTATCCGGTGGTCACCAAAGGGCTGGATTGGCTCCTGAAAGAAAACGACAAAGACGGAAATCTGCTCCCCGACGGTTTCGGCATGATGGAGATTCACGGGTTGAACAGTGAGATGATCGACGTAGCTGCTTACACCCAAAAAGCCTTTGCCGACGCTGCGGTGCTGGCTTTGGAAATGGGTGATAAAACCGCATCAAAGAAGTACGGGCAAATCGCCGAGCAACTGAAACAGAAAATTAACCGTGATTTTTGGGTGGCGGAAAGTCAGTCGTATGCTGATTTTATCGGTACGAAATCCCAAACCCTGCAATTGATCACGGATGCGGTAGTTCGTGCCGATACCTTGAACAAACCGTGGGCCGTGGCCGAACTGAAAGCCACCGCCAACCAAGTGAAGGCCATGCCGGCCGACACCAAAAAGGGCTTTGTTCTCTACCACAATTGGGTAGTGAATACCCCATTAGAAACGGGCGTTGCCGATGCCGACAAAGCGTTGTCGGCCCTCGAAACCGGCCATAAATTCGTGAATCCTTTCGGGATGTTTGTCACCGGCATTGACCGCGACGAATCGGCGGGCAAGGATGAAAGCTCCTCAGCCAAGGGCAAAAAAGTATTTACCTATACCGGCGCCGTCATGACCTTACCGACCGGTGTGCAGGCCATTGCTGAAAACAACTACGGCCGCCCTGACCGAGCGTTGGACTACCTCAAACGAATGACGCGGGCCTTTGGCTACGCCTTGCCGGGTTCCATGTACGAAGTCTCGCCTGATTATGGCATGTTTGCCCAAGCTTGGACACTGTACAGTTTCGGGGTTCCGTTGGTCAGACAGTTTTTCGGGGTTCAACCCGAAGCGGCCCAAAAACAGATCCGAATCCGCCCCCAAATGCCGACGACTTGGAACGAAGCCCAATTGGAAAATCTGAAAATCGGGGATAATGCCCTGACGATGGACTACCATAAAACAGCGGAGCATCTGCAAATTACGTTACAGCAAAATAAGGAGGATTGGAAAATCCAATGGGCTTTTCCCGCCGGAAAATACCGCACTTGGAAACTGAACGGGCAGCCGGTCACCCCAAAAAAAGAAGGAAATTGGGAGGTGTTGGAGGCTTCGGGCGAGAAAATGGATTTAGAATTGCATTAAAAGCAGTTAGACAAAAGGATTTTAGGTGGATTTAGGGGAGTATCAACCGGGTAAATCCACCCTAAAATCTAATGCACTTTAAATACATAATCCCCGCTGCCTATTTCCACCACCTGATATTCGGCCTCCTGCCGTATCAGTTTAATCTCCGTTTTTTGAGAAAGAGGCAACCCGCTTTCGGAAATGTTCCTGCCTTTCGATAGAGGAATATAAACCTCTGCCAGGCTTCCGGGCGGTACTTTCACCCGCATCTCAAACCCGTTCTTTTGATTCCATTCGATCCCCGCGTTTCCATACACCGTTTCCGTAAAATAGCTTACCCGTTCAATATCAGCGACCGGCATCGGTTTGAAGAGGATCTTTTTGTACCCGGGAGCCGCCACGTCGGTTTGCATACCCGCCAAATGCCGATAGAACCAGCTCAAACCACCGCCGAACATGGGGTGATTGTGCGAGCCCGAAGTATCCCATTGCTCTCGCGTGGTGGTACTGCCGAGAGCGATCCAATGACCGTAGCTTGGCTGTGTGGTTTTGTTCATGGCTGCGTAGGCCAGGTCGTTCAATCCGTTGTCTGCCAAGACTTCAAAGAAATAGCGCGTGCCGAAAATACCGGTATCTAAGTGTCCGTTGGCCTCGGCAATGTCTTTTTTCAACGATGTGATGACCGGCGCATATTGCTCTTTTTCCACTCCCATTTTCAGGGCAAAGATATTGCCGCCGTTCTTTCCGAAAGTACCGTTCCGTGCGTCATAAAACGCCGTTAAAAATACTTTTTTGGTTTTATCGGCTAAAGCGCGATACAGGACTTCGTCAGCACCTTTCCCGAGAATGTGGGCGGTTTTAGCGGTAATATCGGCACACAACCAATAATAAAAGGTATGCACCAACTCATCCGGCGGCATTTTTCCTACCCCGGCCCATTCCCCCAAATTCCACCATTGCAGCGGTTTTCCGTCATTGCCGGGGCGTTGTGAGTGCATGATACCGGCCGCATTGACCCATGTTTGCATGTATTTCATGTATCCGGTCATCCCTTCGTAGTTTTCCGCCAAAACGTCTTTGTCACCGTAATGCAGATAAAACTCCCACGGAATGATGTGAATGGCGGCTCCCCAAGCGACTCCGCCGCCGCAACCGGGCTGCCACGGTGCGCCGTTGGGAATGTAGCCCGTCTCCGGAATTTGAGCCGACAGCATATCGCGCAGCCATTTTTTGTAAAAAGCTTTCGCCTCAAAATTATGCATCACGGTATGACACGCCACTTGCGCATCGCCCGTATATCCGGAACGTTCGCGGTGGGGGCAATCCGACGCAATACCGCCGTGCATGTTATCCAATTGGCTGCGTTTCCAGATATGATTGATCCGGTTGAAAAGCGGGTTTGAGGTTTCAAAAACCGCCGATTCTTTCACATCCGTATTGACCGCCTCAGCCACGATATTCTCCGCTTTCAGTTCTCCCGGCCAATGACTGATCTCTACGCCGCTGAACACAAACCAGTTGAAGCGAGGGGCATACTCGGCTGATTTACTGCCGTTGAAAGTATAGGTATTTTCGCCCGAATATTGGTTCGCGTTAAAGGTGATTTTGATCTGATGTCCCGCCGGACCGCTGATGTTTTTCAACCGTACCCAACCGGAAATTTCTTCGGGAAAACTGACTTTATAGTTGCCGTTGGGTAATTTTTCCACCTTCACGGGCTGATATACCTTGGTTATCCTGTCCGTGGGAGCCGTATGGGCCACTAATTTGCCGAAAGGCGTTTTCCGAACAATGGCATTTTCCCACTTGGCATCATCAAAGGAAGGTCGGCTCCAATTCGGCAGTTCCATCCGCGCATCGTAAATTTCCCCATCGTACACTAAATCAGAAACAACAGCCGACTTTGCCGCTTTCCAGGTAGGGTCCGAAACGACCGTTTCTTCCGTTCCATCGGTATAAGTCAGGTGCAATTGAGCCAGAAAACGGGGAGAACCGTAGGAGGCCGTCCAAAATTTGGGGTCGTTGTAAAAGCCGTTTCCTAAAATAGCGCCGATGACGTTAGTCCCCGGTTGGAGCAGCGTCGTCAGATCATAGGCTAAATACATCACTTGGTATTCCCGAAACGCATCCGGAAGTGAAATGTAGGCATTGGGCAATTGAGGCCGTTTGTCGTAATTGGTTTGGTTGGGCACCAAGACATCTTCGGAGACTTTTTGCCCGTTGGCATAAACTTCAAAATACCCCAATCCCGTCGTATAAACGACTGCTTTTTTCAGTTTCTTGCTCACAGTAAACGACTTACGCAACAAAGGCGCAGGCGGCGGAAAAATTTTGGTTCGCTCATCGGGACCGCCTTTCGGCTTAGGAATCGCCTCCTCCCCCTGCCAAGGGGCCCCTATCCACGCGGCTTTCCAATCGGCTTTCTCCAACAAACCCATGTGCCACCGCGCCACGGGACTCCACGCCGAGACTTTCCCGGTTTTATCCCAAGTACGTACCTGCCAAAAGCAATCCGTACGCGAGCGCAGCGGCTTTCCGGCATAACGGACCCTTTGGGAGGTTGCCTCCGCTACCTTGCCGCTGTCCCACAGGTCCGGGTGTTTCAACCCCTCCGCACTCGACGCCACTTTGATCTGATAGGCCGTTTGCAGTTGCCCTCTTTCGCCTTTTTTGGCCGTATTTATCCACGAAAGCCGCGGGTTTCGTTCATCGACTACGGTCGGATTTTGTAGGTACTCGCACGTCAACTCGGAAGGAGTCAACTGCGCCAAGGAACCGTAACTCACGGAGGCGAATAAAAGAAAGAGCGTAGTTTTCATAGAAAATTGTGGTCATTTTTGACTGTCGGCTTCATTTGCTTTTCTGAACCTGAAATCACACTTTTCGGCTCCTAAGGCGATCGTACCGGTCCGGATAAGCTGCAAGCCGGCCAAGCCCGACGTAATTTCGTCCACCTCGCAGAGAATAGAGGCATATTTCAGGTAGTGATGCTTTTGAAAAAGTTTACAAATGCCGCATTCGAGTATGTCAACGCCGTAGCCTAAGCCATAGGTCTCTTTTTTATCGGTAATAATGTGGGCCCGGAAGCCGGCTTCGTTTCCTTTCTTACTTACTTTTTTATGAAAAAGGGTCAGTAGAAAGGAAGAAAACGGCCATTGAATCAATGCCAACGGAATACGCTTGACCCATGCAGAGAGTTTATTTTCAGGTTGTACAAAAGCGGTGACTACTTCTAAGCTGATTTCGCGAATTTTCCCGAAGGATTCTCCGTGTTGGTCCAATGTTTTGATCAAGGCTAAAAAGCAGGCGCAAAAATCGAGGCGCTTATCGATCGGATTGCCGGAAGCCGCGGCAAAGGCGGTATCTTTGGCAATCACTTTGTAATGGTCTTCCAGCGTTGTCATCAAAGCGGCTTCGCTATCCGGAAAATGCATTTTAAGCGCCTGCGAAAAGTATTTTTTATACCGAGTCATCCTCCGTTTTTTACTTTTTTGTAGGTTTCGACGATCACCCGGTCTATGCCCAATTTTTCGAGTTTCTCCACTCCTTTTTGGACTAAGGTATCCTTGGTGATTTTGACCGTAAAATCAAATTTGTGGTCTTCCCACTCACGATTGCTGAAGTACTCCAAATGCTCCGTGTAAAGGCTGTCTTTCAGCGTATAAGTCCCTCCCCCGGCCGAATAAGCCGCCGTAGCCGTATCTTTCCCGTGCGTCAGATCATGGCTTAAAAACGAAAAGTGAGTGGGATTAATGATCTTAATCATCCTGACTTTCGGATTGAATGTAGAATAAGTGGAATCGTTTTCCGTACTCGTGGCCGAGATCAGTTCCCACGTTCCGACAAGGGGCGACTGTGTCGGCTCTTCCGAGGTACCGCAGGCCGTCAAAAGGACGATAAAAGCAACAAGGACAAGGCTTAATTTCATGGACAGAAAGGGTTTGGACAGTTATAAGGCTTTTTTCAACACCTTCACCAATCGGTTCGCGATGACCTCGTAGCCTTTATCGGAAGGGTGCAGCCCGTCGTAAGTCATATCAATGGCATCGACCGGGTAAGGGTATTCATCGGTTTCGGGATTAAACGGCACATCAACAAAGGCAGGATACGGGTAGTTTTTATACAGGCCCGTTTGCGGATCTTTCAGCCGTTTGTACTTCACCAATTTCTTTAATTTCAACTGTTTGTTATGATACAAGTCCACCACGGGCAGGTTTTCCGCTTTACCGATGGATACGATAGCGTCCGCAAACTGTGCCAATGTCTGTCCCTTTTTTTCCTTGTAGGAGCCGTAAGCGTTATTTTTCATATTGGCAATGTACACAAAATCAACGCGCGGCATCGGCGTGATCAGAATGATCTTGGCCTCCGGATTCAAGCTGCGCAATTTATTGATAATGAGCCGAAAGGAGCCGTACACCGTCCCGTTGCCCGCATTGTTTTCGTAATCAGCCAACGTTCCCAAGGGTCGGCCGCCCCACCAATCGTTCGTACCGAGAAACACCGAATAAACATCCGCTTTTTGCAATTTCAGGTCCTCGATCTTTTCAGCGATTCGACCGGAAGTCCATCCGTTATGGCCTTGGTTGATATACTCCATGTCCGGCCGTTTCTCTACCACCCGCGTCATGTATCCTTTCGTGATGCGATTCCCCGTTTCATTGGCGTGTTCGTTCAAATAAGTGATAGAATCACCGATTGCCACCCAAACGATCTTTTTGGCAGTAAATGAACCGAACAGAAAAAGCAGAACAAGCAACGACAGGATTTTTTTCATTGGGTAAGGCAGTCAAAGGGATTTAAAAAGGTTTCGTTCAAAGATCATATACAGGCGATTCGTCCGTGAAGACACGGACAAAGGCAGTGAGGGTTTAAAAAGGTTTCGTTCAAAGATCATATACAGGCGATTCGTCCGTGAAGACACGGACAAAGGCAGTGACCGGTATTGTATTGCAAAAGCTCATTTACCGATAGCGCGAGCATTCGGCTTGTACTGTTTATTCACCGGCCTCCGGCCGGTATTGTAATGCAAAAGCCGGTTTTTGCGGTAAATTACTGACTTGGAGCGATG
>JAXLVD010000025.1:0-110140 GCA_046329125.1 Spirosomataceae bacterium
AAATACATCATCGGTGCGCCTAAGCAATACCGTTTCAATGGCCAGAATGGTCAGTTTAATATAAACGGTGAGCAGATATTACTTGACACCAAAGGCAAAGCGATTGATTCTTTCAGTTTTCAGCCTATAGCCTGGCGCATTTTTGAAGAAAACCTCTTTGCCAGGGGGCGTAAAGAAACCTGGGCCGAACTGTTTTTTGTCGATGCCAAAGACTGTGTTTCTTCTATCATGGTCAATAACACCACTTTGGAAGAACTCCGTAAATTGGCCGAGAACCTGTTTTATGACGATATTACTTTGGCCGACATTGTGTTAACCATCAAGCCCGAAAAAGCGGAAAACGAGCGAGAAGGTCAAAAACGCAGTTGGTACATCGGACGGTTTTCTTATCAGTTGGCCGACCCTGCTAAGGTCAAAGAGTTCAAAGAATACGCCCGCGATTATCCCATTTACCGCCGTGACACTTTGACAACGACCGCGGTCTATTTAGCCAAATCAGAAACCTATTACATCCCCTTGGAAGAGCCCCACGAGGCCGCAATTGTCCTACCCGAAACCACACCCCAAGCCGCTTAATCTGGGAGAACTCCACCCCCTCTACTGAAAGGAGAGGGGGCTGGGGGTGAGGTAAAAAGAAATAGCGGCAGGAGAAACACCCTGCCGCTATCCATTCAATTACATAAATTTTAATGAACCAAAGTTATGCAAAACGTAGCACAAAACCAAACAAATTTAGAGATTCCCCCATTGGGGGGCAGGGGGCTGTCATGGGAAGTAGTAGAGAAGCCCATTTTCTCCAATAATCAGCCCATACGGGGCTACAAAGCCCTTTTTCGGAGTGATAACGGTGGCTTGCTCAACGTCACGAAGGCAAGTTATACACCTACCAAAAACGAACGATTCTTGGAAGTCGTTGACCGAATGTCCATCATCACGGGCTTTCCTATCAAATGCTACGATGAATTTGAAGGAGGCAGGAAAGTGCTGGCGTTTTTAGAGTGTACCGAACCAATCAAAGTACAAAATTTTGACTTTCAAGATTTTATGCTCATTGGTAATTCACATGATTCAAGTACAGGGTTTTTTATTGGAAACTCCAGTAAAATGATTCGTTGTAGCAATCGCTTTTCCAAATTGTTCCGTCAGTTGCAAGTGAGTCACACGAAAAACCACGATTCCAAAATTGACCAGTTGCTCAGATACTTTGAAACTTATCAAAAAGAGCGTAAGCACCTTTTCAATCAAATGGAGCGCATGGCCAATGTCGAAATTGATGCCAGTGTCTCCGAGGCACTGGTACAGCGGTTGGCACGCATGAACGAAGAAGAGCGACTGGGTACGGCTGAAATGTCCACCAGAAAACAAAACATCGTCAACGAGCTTTGGAAGTCAATCGACAAGGAAACATTGGCTTTAGGGGATAATCTTTTCGGTTTGTTCAATGGTGTCACCCACTACACTACCCACGTCAGAAAAGCCAAAGAAACAACTTTCGGTAATGCGTTGGGTACACTTGCCCGCATCAATCAAGACGCATTTCAATTCTGCGAATCCTATTTATAGCCATCAATGGGCAGGGTGAAGTCCTTGCCCATAAAACCTAAATAACTAATATGACACACAAAGAAATTATTCCCCCCCTGGGGGATAGGGGGCTTTATCGCCAAATCCCCGCTATCTCCAACAGCGACCTAACCGAGTTTCGTAACTACTTATTCGGACGCCCCAATTTCAAACCCCAAAAAGCTTTTGACTTCGGGTCAGCCTTACACGAAATGATTTTAGAACCCAAGAAGCCAATTCAAGCCCCCGATTACGTGGACATGGACTTAGTACAACACCTCAGCCAACAAGTCCGCACCGATAAGTTTTGCAAGTGGATTCTGCAATTTGCCTCTAAAGAACAGGTTCATTTATTCACCGACCCCAATACCGAACTCCCTTGCAAAACCAAACTTGATTTAAACTACAAAAGCAAAATCATCGTGGACTTAAAAACCACCTCACAAACCAGTCACGAACGTTTTGTAAAATCATGTCTCGATTATGACTACGACCGACAAGCCGCTTTTTACTTGGATTCAGTTGGGGCCAAACGGTTCATATTCATCGGCATTGCCAAAAAAGCCCCGCATGGTTTGTACTTCTTTGAGGCCGACCGTGATTTTATTGCTGGAGGTCGTAAAAAGTACCAAGCCTTGCTTCGTAAATGGAAAGAGTACGACTACGTTCCAAGTTCATGGCAACTCCAATCAGCGGCCTGAAATCCCTTCACTCTTTACTACTGCCTTCTCTCTCCTAAAAAATGTACGAGACCTACCTACGCCAGTTATTCCGCCTGCGGACGGAATACTGGCAAACCCAAAACACGGCATTGCGCAATTTAAAATTGAGCCGAATGGTACTTTTTGCCAACGCCTGTGGCGTGGACTTAATTGAATTTTTGGCCGAAGAAGCACCCGACAAAAGCACCATAAAAGCAGAAAGCGAACCAAAAGCAACCGAAAAAGCGGAAACGAAAGCAAAAGCACCGCTGCTTTTGCAAAGTCCATTCGTAAATACTACCATAAATGCGAAAAAAGCAAGCCTCTATCAATGTCCCAACTGTGATTTTATAACCGACTCCCCCAAAGCATTGAGTGGACACATGAAAAAGCACAGTTCCAAATATCAGCTCATTAAAGCCTGAGCGCAACCAACGCGATGGAGCCGCCTCACCAATTCCTCACTCCGTTCGTCAGTGGGTTCGGCCGCTCCATCGCTCCCGCACAGGCACAATGCCGCTGAACACTTGCCCAACGCACACCCTATCTTTCAGCGTCAGCAAGCCTATTTCGCCAGCCGTACATTGATAAACAAGCTACCGCAAACTGAGATAAATTGAACTATTTTGACTAAAACAAAAGAGACTGCCTTTTTGAGACAGCCTCTTGCATATCATTTCAACGCCACGGTTATTTCTCCAATTCAATCCGCTTCAAAAATTCACGGTTCGCCGTTGCGATCCATTTTTTTTTCAGACAGCTTGAGAGCTTTTCGAAGGCGCTCTAAATCAGTCACTAACCCTTCTTTTATAAGGTTTTTAACAGTTTCAAAATTTATCTCTTCTACTGTTCTTTCGTAAGCACTCATGACAATTCCTTCGGTTTGCGGTGAAATTTGACGAAAGATAGCCAAAACTTCTTCTCCTGTCAAATTGTCTTCCATGCGTTCAATAACTATGTCGGCAGTCCAATGTAAATGAGGACTTTTAATGCAATCACTTTACTCCAACACCATAAAATTTGATTTTATTTGGGGCATTTTGTGAGTTGAATAGCAATAAATTTTATCTTTGTCATAGCTTTTGTGAATTGATTAGTATCAACAAATTTGATGATTTTAACTCGGTTACCTATTCGGTTACCTGAGTTTTTGATAGCTGATATGGTCTTGATTATCAGATAGTTGTACAGATAGTTCAAATCCCGCTATCCCGACTCAAAAAGCAGCGTTGAAACGCTGCTTTTTTTATTTATAATTCCTTCCTCAATACTTTCCCGCTGCGCCGACCGGTGTGTTTTTCCTGATTGATGATGAGTTCGCCGTTAACAATGACGTATTTCATGCCGCGAGAGTATTGGTGCGGGCGGTCGTAAGTGGAGGCGTCAATGATGGTGTTTTCGTCAAAAACGAGCACGTCGGCCGCCATGCCGGGCTGTAAAAGACCGCGCTCGGCCAATTTAAACTTTTGGGCAGGAAGCGAGGTCATGCGGCGGATGGCTTCTTCCAAAGGAATGACTTTCTTTTCGCGTACATAATACCCCAACACGCGGGCATTGGTGCCGTAGCCGCGCGGATGCGGTACACCGAAATTGTACACCCGAATGGAAGCATCGGAAGCAAACATATTTTGCGGATAACGCATGATGTTTTCCACGTCCCAATCGCCCATGCCGTGAAATACCATGCTTGCACCGCCTTTGGCAGCCATTTCCAGAATGGTTTCCGCCTCTGTTTCCGATTTGTGTTTACGGCCTTTGAGCAGATTGATTTCTTCGATATTTTTTCCGTTCAGGGTCGTGTCTGCATTATAATAAGCCACTACGGCATACGTGAAATGCTTCTGCTTACGGCGCTTGAGACTCGCTGCCATTTCTTTGATCATTCGCTGTTTTATTGCTGCGTCATTCACTCGCGCTTTAATAGAATCTAACCCTCCGGCTAAGGCCCAACTCGGCAACAATGTATTGAGGCTTGTACTGCTGGCCGTATAGGGATATTGATCGATCGTTACCTCAATTCCTTCACGACGGGCTTTTTCTACGGCAGCCAAGGTCTCTTTCGAGCGCCCCCAGTTGTTTTGACCGCTTACTTTAAAATGAGAAATCTGTATCGGTATTCCCGTTTGGCGACCGATTTCTACGGCTTCTTCGATCGCCTCCAGGATTTCATCGCCTTCGTGCCGAATGTGCGACGCATACACCCCTCCGTAACGGGCCGCCACTTTGGCCAACCCGACAATTTCTTCGGTTTTGGAATAGGTGCCGGGTACATAGATCAAGCCCGTTGCCAAACCTACCGCTCCGTCTTTCATCGCTTTTTCGACAATGGCTTCCATTTTTTGCTGTTCTTCGGGGGTAGCCGGACGATTGACCGTTCCCATCACGGCTTCGCGTACATCGTTATGACCGATGAGGGAAGCTACGTTGACGGACGTTTTAACGCTGTCCAATTGTCTGAAATAGCGCCCTAAATCCACGTTGGACAAGCCGCAATTGCCGGTCACTACGGTTGTTACACCGTCGTAAATAAAGTTGTCGGCCGTGGGGAGTTTGAACTCATCTTCTTCTATGTGGGTATGAACGTCAATAAAGCCGGGACAAACAATCCACCCTTTGGCATCCAAAACTTTGGCAGCAGTGGCATTGGGAAGTAAACCGACGCGGGCTATTTTTCCATTTTTGATGGCTACATCACCGTAAAACCAAGCGTTGCCGGTGCCGTCTACGATTTTGCCGCCGCGCAACAGTACGTCAAACTCCTGAGCCAAAGCGGTATTTTTCACTAAAACCAAAAAGAAGAAAACAGGTAAGAATTTCATTAGGGCAGGAATTAGATTAGGTTATACGAAGAAAGTGAAAATTTTCTATCCTAAGTACCCAATCACAAATACTTTATGTTATTCGTTATCTGTTATCCGTTATTAGTGCATTGATAATCAACTGATTGAGTATAGACAGATAACTGATAACTAATTTCAGATAACTACTTAAAAAGTGATTTAGGGCTTTCTGTCTTCTCTCCTCTACCCGATCAATCTGCCTCCATGCTAACTTTGAGAAATTTTAATCCAATAATAACCAACCAAATCAGCCATAACGTGCTTCCTAAAAAACCGGCTAAATCCCACACCGGGACGTCGGGCATGACCGTGGCGAAAAGTTCGGCCTGGGCCGACAGATAAATACCGGAGGCAACATAGCCCATCCCGAGCAACCATTTAGGAAAGAGTTTCAGCTTTTGAAAAGCGATTGACATCAAAATGGTCCAGAAAATGGTGAACAATTGCCCTAAATGCTCTCCCAAAACAACCCCGCCGTATTGATGAACAACCTGAAAAGCCACTTTGCTCGCTGCCTTCATCATTTCGTTACCGTTAACAAAATTGTTGGCCAGTACCGGTACTACAAACGTCCAACGCAGCAAACCAATCATTTGTACCACCAATCCGATAGCACCGACGATAGTGGCTAAACGCACAAACCAAACCTTCTTTTCCAGTTGTTGACCCAGTAAAACATAAGCTCCCAGTAAAGGCAAACCCACCAATGCGAAGGCAAACCAAGTCCAAATAAGGGAACTCCCCCCTGCGTGAAACCGGGTCAAAATCACACCGGTGTCTTCCCTTAAAATGTTGGGATAATCAAATGTAATCGTCAATAAAGTATAGGGAACGAACAAAGCTAAAGCTCCGATAATCAGCAAAATGCCGATGATTTTTTCTGTGCTAACAGTTGTATTTTTCATTGTCATGGCCGTTTATTTATTTCTTTTGCTGAAAAACGAATAACTGATTCCCGGAGTGGGGTTGATTTTCAGGCTTTGCCCTTTGGAAGCCAATGCCGCAACACCTATCCGAAGGTTGAGTCCGCGCCATACCATCCAACGAAATCCTACTTCGCCCATCAGGGCATTCTTGTTTTTGTACTCTCGTGTTAAACCGCGAGCGTAGGAAAGGGAGGAATAAAAAGAGGAAGGATTTTCTTTTTTGCCGACGGGCAGAAACCAAAGGGTAGCACCCGTCTTCACAAAATTGGTAAATACGCCCGATTCAAAAGCAGTAGTGTAATAACCCGCATGAACAGACACCTGTTTGTAGCGATACTCGGCACCGATGGAAGGATTACGAAAACCGTTAAGGCTGAATTCGTGCGTTGAGAAACGGCTTTGGGCGAAACCGGTACTCACTGCCAAGAGGAGCAGGCTGAAGAGAGTCATTTTTTGCATAGCATCTTTTGTTTTAGTTGACGATGCAAAGTTCCGCCCTACCGAAAGGAAACTACCGGACAAATGTCCAAAAGCGATTTTAGAGAATCTTTTTTCCAAATATTTTTAACCACAGAGTGGCACGGAGTAAAAACACGGAGTTTCACTGAGGTATAAAAAAAGGGGCCGGCCTTTCGACCAACCCCTTTTTAGAAAAAAATGTAAAATCCGTTATTATTGGGTTTTGCTGATAACGCCTCCTTTGCGGCTGTCCACTTCTACGGTCCATTTATCGGCTTTGCCTTTGACGATCCAGCGAACTTTAACGGCATTTCCACCGCCGCCAAAACCGCCGAAGCCACCACCTCCTCCGCCGCCGCCACCGCTGACGGTACCGGGAATATTGGCGACTTCAATCGTTTGAGGATTGTATTTTTGCTCGCGGGTCAGTCCCAAATCTTCATTTTCGATGATCATACCCGCCACCACTTGGGCATTTTTAAGCGTGATATAGTCGGGACGTTCGATTTTATACCGCAGATCGTGAGCAGAGTGCGTCGGAATCGCGCGTTGGTTTTGAACCACCGCCGTTACTTCAGTCAAGCCGTTGGTCAAGGCTCGGGAACGGATATCGACAATTTCCAACTTGGGCATGTGGTAAGCGTGTAACATCGTAAAGGCCATGTTACGGTGCCCTTCTTCCTCCAACATAAATCCGGGCGTATTCCGAATATAATTGCGCTTGGTGCCGCCGATTTCGATATCTCCGTATTGCGGGTGTTTGATGGGTTTCCATTTTACATAACCGTCGCCCAACAACAAAAACTTATCGAATTCTTCAAATTCACTGTTTTGGTTACGGTTTTCGGTAGAGTTTTTATTGAACATCCGCCAAGAGGTATTGATTTCGTTTGAAAACATAAACACGCCGCGTCCTAAACCGATCCAGTCAATTTCCCCACCATACACGGTATAAAGGTCTTTCCAAAGCACGTAATATTTATAGCCGGGTACCATTTTTTCTCCGGTCTTTCCAATCACATCATACACGGCAATATCCGATTGAGGCACGTACATAGCGTCTTCTTCCGCACCCGGAGGACGTAAAAACATCCCGCCGAAGTTATGGTAGCTCTGCGCCCCGGCAATATTGGGATGGGCATAGAAAAACTTCTTTACGTTTTGTGTTTCGGGCAAGGTACCCGGATAGAAAAGAGCACCCCCCTGAATATAATCCGGCTGCCAACCCCAACCCCAGTCGCGGTTAGGATCATACGACCCGGGATTGTCTTCGTTTACGCGACCGTCACCGTCGTTGTCAATACCTTCAAAACCCAGCATTTCGTACTCCCCTTGTTCGTCGGGTTTGGCCAAAATCATTCGTCCCGGAAACTCCGGGTCAATTTTATACCGACCCGTCGGTGATTTGCGACGCATCATTACGATATTGCCGTCGCCGTCCAGGTCATCGTAGGTATCTTCGTCAACCAAACCGTCCCCGTCATCATCTAACGGCATCATCCCCGACCGCGACGAACTGGTCGTATTGGATTTATGAATAAAATTTTCGTGAGCATCCGGGTTAAGCGAAGGCAAAATGTAGAAAGTACGGCCTTTCAGCATATCCGTCACAAAATCCATCTTACCGAAACTTTCGGCCAAGTACCAAGCCGTGTACATCGCAAACTGCGTTCCCTGCAACTCATTGGCGTGGATGTTTCCGTCGATCCAAAAAGCGGGTTTTTGCTCCGGTTTTCCGGTCTTGAAATCGGTGATAGTAATTACGTACATATCGCGCCCCTGATACGACTTACCGATTGATTCGTATTTGACCAAGTCGGGATAGGCTTTGGCCAACTCCTGCGTCAGTTTGTTGAACGCGGCATAATCCATGTAATAATTCCAACCCCATTTTACTTTCGGGTTGGCCGGCGTGCCGATCGCCCGCATCCCGTTCAGATCCGGGTCGGTAGATTGGGCCATCGCCCCCGCCCCCCATGGGGAGCAAAGGACAAGGACTAATGCAATTTTTTTCAGTATATTTTTCATTTTTTGATTTGCCAATTAAAATTTTGAAAGAAATAACTTATCCCCTTCCGGCGGTTTGTTGTGGCGGATCAGGGATTTTTATTCCCCCATCGGGCGGTCCCGCAACGGCGGACCGTGCCGTTGCGGGATTAGGGGGCTAACGTAACTTCAGCCGATTTGATCCCCGCCGTAGGACAGCCTGCCTCAATGGTCAGTTTGCCCGAGCCTGACACCAGCCACGTATATTCTTCAGATTCATCTGCTCCTAACGCACTGCGCAGGTTAAGCCGACGCCCTGATACAATGGCTTGCCCGGCTCCTAATTTGAGTTCGGTTTTCACCTTTTGCACGTAGCGAACCCGATCACCGATCTCGGCATAAGTGGGCAATAATCCTTTGTTGATCACAGTAGCCGTAATACGTGACAATCCGTTCCCCAACGACTCTGTTTTTACATTAACCAATTGTACATCGGGCATTTGAGCGCCCAATCCTGTCAAAAACTTCAGATGTTTGTCGGCCACAGCGGTCAGGTAAGAAACCGGAGGATTTAATTTAACAAAAGGAGCAACCCCTCCTACTTCCACTTTTTTATCGGGGAAATCAGGGTGTTGAATTGTTTTCCAATCTACGAACACGCCGGTCAGTTTTTCTTTGTCGGCCCATTTCAGAAAACGGCTATCGTCTTCGCTCGCATTGGCAGCTGCTGCGGCCGCAGCACCACCGCCACCTGCGCCTCCGCCAAAACGACCTCCTCCACCACCGCCTGCGGGCGGACCGGCCGGTGCCGTGGTGTTGGAAGGGGTAGTCGAAGCGGCAGCGGCACGACGAGTGGTATCTCTGGGAGCATCCACTTTAGGAGTCCACCAACCGGGAGTGGTAAAACTATAACGACCGGCGTGGTAATAGGCCGTTTGCGAGAAATTGCCGCGAGTTTGCGGCATCGTCGGCGCATCTTTTAAGCCCGTACGACTGTTATAGAGTTTGGATACCTGATCCATGGCTTTGGCATCTTTCGACAACGGACCGGTCAAGATCCGACGAGCTACTTTGGCCGGATCAAAGCGCGGTGCTTCGCTCAGGTTATTATTCGGGCCAAAGGTCAGGACTGCAAAAATATTGGGGGAACGGTACAGGAACTCCAACAAGACCCGTACTTCGGGAGCTTCGGCCGCGTATTCGCCGGAACCTGTGGTAAATATTTGATAATCAAACGTAAAGTTTTTCTCCGGATTGACACCGCCTGCGCCGTCTTCGTTGTAGACTCCGTCTTTGTCGTTGTCAATCCCTTCGCTGAAAAGCAGGTATTTGCCGCTTTCGCCTTTCGTTGGGTCGGCTTTGACCAAAATACGGGGATCCTCTTTGCTTGCCACAAACGTACCGGTCGGGTCTTCTACCCGGATCCAAGTTACCTGTCCGTCGCCGTTGAGGTCTTCAAACGGGTCTTCGTCTAAACGCCCGTCGCGGTCATCATCTTTGGCCATGTCATTGCCGGTGCGCTCATACTTGAGTTTGCCCGAAAACTGCTCCTGCGCATCGGGGTTGAGACTTGGCACGAAATAAAAGGTTTTGGTATCCAACAACTTCGTGATACTGTCGGCATTGGCTGCTCCCAGCATTTTTTCGGCCGTTTGCAGGGCCAATTCCGTACCGGCCAAATGGGTACCTTCCAAACCCGCTACCACCAAAACAGCCGGTTTTTTAGCAGCATCCCCTTTGCCGAGGGTCAGCAGCCACAGGTCGCGACCACCGGCGCTTTTACCGAGCGAGCGCACCGAAGCTTGGGCGGCGTACTTGGCAGACAGATTTTTAAGTCGAGTGGAGAGCTGTGCGTGGTTATTGTACGTATTTTGCGCTTCGGTTAGTTGCGCCATACCTACCAACGCCACCACTCCTCCATAGAGTAGTTGACGAATCATAAAGTTTGGTTTTAGTTTACCGCAGCAATTTAGCTAAGAAACTTTATATCAAGCTTATTTCGGCAATTCAGAGCGATAAAAACCGAATTTGTATAGAGGTAAAGGAGAGTTTTGCGTGAGCTATTTCATCAAGACCTTGATTTGCATTTCAATCTCAGCCGCTTTGGCTTTTGCTTCTGTGCCGTAGTCTTTGTCCTTACACAGACCTTTTAGGGCAGATTGGGTCTGTGGAGACACAGACCGGGGCGTAGGAGTTTTGCACGGGCTATTTCATCAAGACCTTGATTTGCATTTCAATCTCAGCCGCTTTGGCTTTTGCTTCTTCCAACGGCAAACCTACTTTCATTTCGGGGCGTTTGTGGCCCGTGGCCGTCAGCCAGGCGTCTTTCATCAACTGTTGACGTTGGCTCACCAATTTAAGAATTTGTTCAGAAGAAGGCATGACGGCTATCGCGGTCTTCACATCAGGGGCTTTGGTCACCCCTTTTTCGCCCAAATAGGCCAACGTTTCCCGCGCCATGATCCAATGCCCCGCTTCGCCCGGATGCACGCCGTCTTCGGCCAAAGCAAACCCGTTCAGTGCCAATTCCGCATCGGTTTTTCGATAGGCCTCCAATACTCTTTTCATCGGATAATGGATGTCAATTACCTCCCACCCCAAAGAGGAGCGAAGGCTCAGCAGCCAATCAGAATAGCGATCAAGTACGGCCGCGTAGCCGCTGTTCTTCCCCCGGGCTTCGTCGTAGATCGGCGGAGTAAGATGAATGATCTTCGCACCCGTTTTGTCCACTTCATCGTGCAACCAACGGATACCTTCTTGGAACTGCCGAAAACGGCCCTCTTCCAACGGCAAATAAATACCGTCGTTCATGCCGTAACAGGCAAACACCAAGTCAGGTTTGGTTTGGGCCAATACCCGCGCCAGTCGTTCGTGCAGATCCGGGCGCGGAAAACGCCCGCTCGCGTGCCCCTCTTCCGAAAGCCCGGATACGGTTTCGCTGGGTAAACCCACGTTGATGAACTCCAAAGAGCGGTTAGGATAATGGGTGACAAAATAGGCTTCAATGTCAGTCACGTAGCTCCCGGCGTAGGTGATGCTGTTTCCCAAAAACAAGACCCGTTTTACCTTGTCGGGAATGCCCTGCGCTCCGGCCCTTTGTCCGAATCCAATCAGGAATAGCCACAGCATCCAAACCTGCAGGAATTGAAACGAGAATTTATTGAACTGTTTTGCGTTCTTTGGGGTCATAATTTAAAAGAATTGGAATAAAGACAGGTTTAGTACCTTCCTATTCTTAAAGAGTTCAGGCAATTGCTATTACTATAATCGAACACTGATTTAATGGATGGTACCGGTTAAAAAGGATTTTGAGATTTAATCCGTTTCATCTGTTCCATCTGCGTTTTATTTTTGAGAGGTCTTAAAACCATTGCATCACGAATGTCCTCTTTATTAGAATTACGAGAGATATCCAAAAAATACGAAAACCAAACGGTTTTGCAATCGGTCAGTCTCCACGTCAACGCCGGTGAAGTCTTTGGTTTGTTAGGAGAAAGCGGGTCGGGCAAAAGTACCCTGCTGCGCATTGCGGCCGGGCTGATTGATGCCGACGAAGGAGAGGTATGGCTTGACCGTCAAACACTACGTTCGGCAAGCGACCAACTGATTCCCGGACATCCGGATATCAAAATCGTTCATCAGGATTACCATCTCTCCGCTCCGCTTTCGGTTCGAGAGAATATCGCCTATGCCTTACGTTATTACGAAAAAGCCTATCGCGAAGAACGTGTAGAAGAACTCATGGAACTCTGTCGGCTCGAAGCCGTGGCTCACCGCCCGGCCAAACAACTCTCCGGCGGTGAAAAACAACGCACCGCCATCGCCCGGGCTTTGGCCGAAGAAGCTCGGGTCTTGTTGTTGGATGAACCCTTTGCGCATTTGGATCTGCCCAACCGTCGCCGATTGACCGACACGATACGGGACTTAGCCGAACAAACCGGAATCGGTTGTATTTTTGTAACCCACGAAGCCCCCGACGTTCTCCGTCTTTCGCATCGGATGGGCGTTATGAAAGCGGGGGAACTACTCCAAATCGGCACTCCCGAAACCGTTTATCGACAACCGCTCAACCGTTACATAGCCGAACTCACCGGCGAGATCAACCTCACAGACGCCGACTTTTTTCTACACCCGTTCATCCCGGACTCTGTCAGACAGCTACAACCGGCCATGCTGCGCCCCGAGGCCTTTATCCTTCAGCCCTACGAGTTCACAAATGCCTCAGAAGCAGTAGTAAAGCAAATTTTCTTTGAGGGCAGTCGCTATCTGATTTATCTCCAAATAGCTCAACATCAACTGAAAGTGTATCATCAGGAGCGGGTGGAGGTAGGGCAAAGCGTATTTGTCGGTCTGCGCCGGTAGAAGACTCCGGCGTTGTGGCGGAAAATCGGTGGGGTACAAATTCCCCTAATCCGAATTGGCGTGAAGTTTTTAGGAGTTCTTTTAAAAACGTTTCAGAGCGATGAATTTTCCGAAAGATATCCCTGCCCAAGCACAGGAAGAACAACCCGGCTTGGAATATAAAATGCATGATCCGGAGCCGATCACCATCCGCGACACCTTCAAAGGAGCAGATAAGTTGAAAGACAAAGTGGCCTTGATCACCGGCGGCGACAGCGGTATCGGCCGCGCGGTAGCGGTACACTTCGCCCGCGAAGGAGCCGATGTTTCCATTGTGTGTACCCCTTCAGAAGAAAAAGACGCCGAAGAAACCCGTCAAATGGTGGAAAAAGAAGGCCGGGATTGTTTGATTCAAATGGGTGATCTGCGCTCCCCGGACTTTTGCGCGGAGATTGTTGAAAAAACCGTCAAAAAATTCAAAAAACTGGACATTCTGGTCAACAATGCCGGACTGCATTACGAAGTTGAAAATCTGACGGACATCTCGGATGAACAATTGTCCGAAACGTTCGAAGTCAACGTTTTCTCCTTTTTTCACGTCACACAAGCGGCATTAAAACACCTCAAAAAAGGGGCGTGCATCATCAATACCGCCTCGGTAGTAGCCTACCGGGGCAGTCAATCGTTGATGGATTATGCCGCTACCAAAGGCGCTGTTGTGGCTTTCACTCGGTCTTTATCGGGCAATTTGGCAAGCAAAGGCATTCGGGTCAACGGCGTGGCTCCGGGTCCCATTTGGACACCGATTATTGTATCAGGCAGAGAGCCGGACAAAGTAAAAGGGTTCGGTGGTGACACCCCGATGGGTCGTCCGGGTCAACCCTGCGAGTTAGGCCCGGCCTACGTATTTCTGGCAAGTGAAGATGCCTCTTACATTACCGGACAAATGATCCACGTCAACGGCGGCTCTATTATAAATACCTAAAAAAGGATTTAATGGATTTGAAGTGGATTTATGTAAATAAGCAGATTTAAGATAGATTTTAAGTGGTTTTAAATAGCTGATTTGCAATTAAATCCAACTAAATCAATTAAATCCAAATTTGCACATTTACTTAAGTAGTTAAGCAAAATTAAGATGGATATTAGGTTGATAAACAATCGCAAGGGCCGTGGCTGTCCGAGCGGAACCGTAAAATCCGCCAAATCAATTTTTCCTTAATATTTACCTAACGAATCTACTTTTAATCCATAAAATTCAACACCAACAACTTCCTGAAAATCAACATTTTATGATAAACTCACTCCCTGTCCAACTGCCCAAAAGGTCTTTAAAAAAGCCTGCTGAAAAAATAGATAAAGACCCGGTGACTGCGGCCAAATCTGTTGGCTTACGCTATGTTTCCGATACCGCTCCGGGCTATACCCGCAAACGGGCGGGAAAGGGTTTTTGTTATTATGATCCTGACGGTGCCCTTTGCAAAGATAAAACGGTACTGCACCGCATCCAATTGTTGGGGATTCCTCCTGCTTGGACCAAAGTTTGGATATGTGCGAATGAAAAGGGGCATTTACAAGCTACCGGTATTGATTCGAAAGGGCGTAAACAATACCGCTACCACTCGGGTTGGAGTCAGGTACGGAGTACGAATAAGTACCATCGGATGGAAGCCTTTGCCAAACAACTGCCGCTATTGAGAGAGCGGCTGGAAGCCGATCTGTCGGGCAATCGGCTGACGTACCACAAAATTGTCGCCTTAGCGGTGCGCATCATTGAGATGACAGGCATCCGGGTAGGCAATGAAGCCTATAAACGAATGTACGGCAGTTTCGGTCTGACCACGCTGGAAAACAAACATGTGCAGGTCAGTCCTTCCAAAGTAACGTTTTCGTTCAAAGGCAAAAAGGGAATTTACCACTGTATCTCGATTCGCAACAGCCGCTTGGCACGCCTCATTCAGCGCTGCAAAGACATTTCGGGTAAAGACCTTTTTCAGTATTACGATGAAGAAAATAATGTCCACTGCATTACCTCTACCGATATTAATCAATATCTGCACGAAAACTTAGGGGAAGCCTTTACGGCCAAAGATTTTCGTACGTGGATGGGCTCGTTGACCGCTTTTTGCGAATTTCAACAAATAGGCGGATTTGCAACGCAAACGGAGGCCAAACACAACATCAAACAGTGCATAGAAGGAGTCGCCAAACGTTTGGGAAATACAGTCGCCGTTTGTAAAAAATATTACATCCACCCGGCTGTGATTCACGCTTACGAAGAAAACAAACTGTTTCCCTACTTAGAAGGAATTGACGCCTGTCCGGAAAACCCCTTGGGGACGCTTTCCCTCTCTCCTATTGAGGAGCGACTGTGTCGGTTATTGAAGGAATCGAATTGATTTTCGCAGGCCTGCGTACTATTTTTGGGGGTTATGGTAAATATGTTTAATTTTCAGCCTACTAAATCGCCCCCTTTTCTATGCGTTTCTTTACATTTCTTGCCCTTATTGCCGGTATAGGAAGTGCCTTCCATTTGGTTTCGGCCCAAGGCACCCGTTTGCTGCGTCAACCTACGGTCAGCGACCGTTCCATCGTTTTTGTGTATGCCGATGACCTGTGGATGGTTGGTCGCGACGGCGGCAATGCCACCCGACTCACTACCCACGAAGGAACCGAATCATTGCCGCATTTCTCCCCCGACGGCAACACCCTTGCTTTTTCGGCGCAGTACGGCGGCAATACCGACGTGTATGTGATTCCGGCCACAGGCGGCGAACCCAAACGGCTGACGTGGCATCCCGGTGAAGATGCTGTTCAAGGTTGGACACCCGACGGTCAAAGCATCGTTTTTCGTTCCGGAAGAAGCGGCTATCCCACCGCTCTTACCAAATTTTACAAGGTAAATCTGAAAGGCGGTTTTCAGGAAGAAATCAATATTCCCCAAGCATACGCGGGTGAAATTTCTCCCGACGGACAAATGGCGGCTTACCAGTCCATCGGCTTTTGGGACCCGGAATGGCGCAATTATCGAGGCGGTCAAGCCCAACCGATTTGGATTGTGGACTTGAAAACACTCACCCTCAAAACCACTCCTCAAACCGACCGTGAGCGCCATACCGACCCTGTTTGGTATAAAGACATGGTCTATTTTCTTTCCGAACGGGATTACGCCAACAATGTGTGGTCCTTCAATCCGAAAACTAACGAATTGAAACAGGTGACGTTTCACAAAGATTTTGATGTAAAAAGTTTGGACGCCTCCAACGACCGCATCGTGTACGAACAAGGCGGCTACTTACACCTGCTTGATCCGCAAACCGGGCAGGCTAAGCCGTTGGTCATCAATGTTCAGGGGGATTTCACCTGGGCCTTACCGCGTTGGCAGGATGTTCGTCCCGGGGCTTTGCTGAACGCTTCACTGTCTCCTACGGGCAAACGGGCACTGTTTGAATACCGGGGCGATATTTTTACCGTACCTAAAGACAACGGCGATTGGCGCAACCTCAGTCACAGTCCCGGCGTGGCCGACCGCTCGCCGGCTTGGTCGCCTGACGGCCAGAAGATCGCTTGGTTTTCGGATGCCGGCGGCGAGTATCAGTTAGTCATCTCTACGCAGGAGGGTTTGGAAAAACCACGAACCATAGCCCTGCCCAACCCAACGTTTTATTTCCGCCCTCAGTGGTCGCCCGACAGTAAATCCATTGCCTACACCGATACCGATTATAATTTGTGGGTGGTAAATACAGAAGCGGGACAACCTAAAAAAATAGATACCGAACGCTACGCGCACCCTAACCGCTCCATGAACCCGGTGTGGTCACCCGACAGCAAGTGGATCGCCTACGCCCGTGTCTTAGACAATCAACACAAAGCCATTAAGGTTTATCACGTAGATTCGGGAGCAATCCACCAACTGACCGATGGGATGTCAGACGCTATCTCGCCTGTATGGGATGCCAATGGCAAATACCTGTATTTTCTGGCCAGTACCAATTTTGCCCTCAATACCGGTTGGCTCGACATGAGTTCGTACGACCACCCTGTTTCACGCGGGGTATATGTGATGGTATTGGCCAAAGGCGAGCCTTCGCCGTTTATGCCCAAAAGCGATGAGGAGGAAGCCCCTAAAGTAGAGAAAAAAGAAGATCCGGCACCGGAAAAGGCTAAAACAACGGACGACAAAAAAGGGAAATCGGAACCCAAAAAAGACGACAAACCTGCCGAAACAAAAAAAGCGGTTGCCGTTAAAATAGATTTGGACGGAATTGACCAACGGATTTTGGCGTTGCCCAAAGTAGCTGTCAAAGATTACGGCGACATCGTGGAAGGACCCGAAGGAACTCTCTTTTTTAGTGAATCTCTGCCGGATCAACCCGGCTTTACCCTTCACAAATACACGTTGAAAGACCAAAAGAACGAAGATTTTTTGAAAGGGATTCAATTCGCTTCTACGTCTGCCGACCGTAAAAACTTACTGTACCGCAGCGAAGGATCTTGGGGAATTGTAGGAACCGCTTCTATGCCGAAACCGGGTGACGGAAAACTGAACCTGACCGGAATGAAAATTCAAGTTGACCCCAAAGCCGAATACCAACAAATCTTCCGCGAAGGATGGCGTTATCAGCGCGATTTTCTCTACGTCAGCAATGTCCACGGCGCCCCTTGGAAAGAGGTGTATCAGTGGTACTCGCCTTGGATCGAACACGTTCGCCACCGTACCGACCTCAACTACGTAGTGGATATTTTGGGCGGAGAAGTGGCCGTGGGCCACTCTTACACTTCCGGTGGTGATTTTCCGACGTTGGACAATAACAACCCGTCCGGGCTGTTAGGGGCTGATTTTGTCATTGAAAATGGCTTCTATCGGATCAAAACTATTTTTACCGGTGAAAGCTGGAATCCGGAATTGCGGGCACCGCTTTCCGGACCGGGCATTGACGTCAAGGAAGGCGATTATTTACTGGAAATCAACGGTATCCCGTTGACGGCAGACACCGATCTGTACCGTTTGTTGGAAGGTACGGCCAATCGGCAAATTAAAATACGCGTTGGCCCCTCCACCGACCCCAAGACGGCTAAGGCAGTGACTGTAGTACCGATTGCCAATGAGGCCCAACTGCGCACGCGCGCTTGGGTGGAGGGCAACCGCCGAAAAGTTGCGAAACTTTCCAACAACCAATTGGCCTACGTTTGGATTCCCAATACGGGCAACGGCGGCTATGAGTATTTCAATCGTTATTATTTTGCCCAACAGGACAAAAAAGGAGCCGTCATTGACGAACGTAACAACGGCGGCGGCTCCGCAGCCGACTACATTGTGGATGTTTTAGCCCGGAAATTACAGGGGTATTTCAACAGCCGAGCCAACGACCACAAGCCTTTTACTACCCCGATGGCGGGCTTGTGGGGGCCGAAAGTCATGATCATCAATGAGCGCGCCGGCTCCGGCGGTGACCTGATGCCGTATTTGTTCCGCCAAGCCAACGTGGGGCCGCTCGTCGGAACACGCACATGGGGTGGCTTGGTGGGTACTTGGGACACGCCTCCCTTCATAGACGGTGGCCGCATGGTGGCACCGCGCGGCGGTTTTTATGATATTAACGGTAAATGGGCCGTAGAAGGGGAAGGCATTGCACCGGATATTGAGGTGGTGCAGGACCCGGCCAAGGTGGCAAAAGGCGAAGACCCCCAACTGGAACGATCAGTACAGGTAGCGTTGGAGTTGTTAAAAACGCAGGGAGTAACGCTCAAACCCGAACCGGAAGCACCTATCCGCTACAAACGCCCGCAGAAATAAAAGATAACGGGGGCTACTGCCGGGCCAACGCGGTAGGGAGCCCCCGTTATCTAAATCTTTATCATGGTATTGCCGGCAAAAGGTCCATACCAGCCTGAAAAAGCAATGCTCTTCACGGCATTCAACAAAGGAGAAAGCACAGCCTTCAGTTCTTCATTTTTTTGAAATAGTGTAAAGCTGCCTCCAAGACAGCATCTTCATTGGCTAAATAATTTTTTACCGTAGGTGTTACTTTTATATCGGGTTGAATACCGTTTCCCACAAATTCGCGGCCGTCCGGGTAGGTATCTTTCTTTACACAAACCCGGGCAGAGCCACCTCCGGGTAAATCAAAGCGGTAGGGCATTCCTGTACTGCCATTGGTAGGTTCGCCAACGGTAACGATATGTTTTTGATTGTCGGCGGCAATCAGAAAATCCTCAGCCGCAGAGGCTGTATTCATGCCTGTTAACAACATCACAGGAACTGTTATTTTAGGAATACGTGAATCAATTTTTGATCGCCAGGTACCGGGTGTACCATAAACAGCGTAGCCGTTATACAGCAACCATGCCTTTCTTTTAGCTTCATTTCCGACGGTATCTGCGGCGCTGATGTATCGGCCGAGAGCCTTTTGATAAGGATCCAGCTCACGAACCATTGAGGATGAACCGATCAAAACAGTATCCTGTATAAAATATTTCAGGATGCTGAAGGCGATACCGTCGCTGCCGCCGCCGTTATGCCTGAGATCAAGAATGACTCCTTTGGCTTTATACAAGGAGGGAAGTATATTCTCAAAAAGGGAAACAATCTTAGCGTCCTCAAATGAATTTAACGCCACATAAGCGATATCGTTATCCATGGTTTTGTAATCCAACAAACCTCTTTTTTTCTCATCCCAATAGTAGTCCGGGGCCGGAAACAAATCACGGGCCGTCACTTTGGCATGGGTCAATACATGCTCAGTCACTTCGCCGGAAGGTTTCTTGATTTTTACCGAAAAGGTCGATCCCGGAAACCCTCTTAAAAGCATCCCGGAAGCCATGTCAGCCTTGACGTAATCAGTAGAGGCAGATAAATAAGGGGCTATACTATCCTTAATGAATTGTTCTGTCGGCAAACCATTTACCTCCACGATTTCGCTTCCCAAGGGGAATTTCTTAAGGTCTTGTTGTAGGGTTCGCTTAATGATCACTTTATTATCCACCCTTTTTAAGACCAGTAAATGCTCGCCGAAGGTATTAAACATGTAATTAAGGCCTTTCATGGCCGGCATTGTGATGTCAGTATGACCGTCATTGAGCAAAGCACAAAATTTTTCCAACAACCGGTAATATTCATAGTCGTTTTTGGTCGCTATTACCTGAGGAATCAGTGCTTTATAGGTGCTGTCCCAAGCATTGCGGTCGATATTGTTGAGGTAAGCAAAATTATAATTGACTTCCTGCCAAAACTTTGACAGCCCATATACTTTATCCGCCGGGGAAATCGTATCAGCAATTTGTGAATAACTTTTAACGGAAAACAACAGTCCAAAAAGAAGGCTGACTGACAGAAGAGTTTTATTCATAAATTCGGAGTTTGGGTGTGTTCTTTTTATTGACCCCGACGGCGGGCTTGCTTGCGGTTAGCGACTTTAAAACCAAGCCTCAACTTTTATACCAAGCCCGGAAAAGCAGCTCAGTTCTTTTTAAAGGGCTGTCGGTTACGGGAGGTTGTACGATTTCGGACAATTCCTTTCAGTATTGTCCGCTTTGAAAAGGATTATTCTTCTATTCTTTCCCAATCTTCTCAGATGAAAGTGGAGCCGTTAAAAGATATTATTCCTGATTTGTCAGTTCTTGAATCGCCTTTGCGGCTTTTGCATCTGTCGGTTGCAACGCCAACACCTTTTTGTAGGATTGCACTGCCATGGACTTATCGCCTTTCACCCGATAGGCATCTCCTAAACTGCGGTACACCGCGGGAGAATCGGGATAATAACTCCCATTCAAGTTTAATAATTCAATCGCTTTGTCTGCTTGTTTTTGGTTGTATAACAAAAAAAGAGCCGCTTGATGAATGACTTTACCGGGCGGCAGCAGATTTACACCCCATTGGTCGAACAATTGCCGATAATGTTGACTCACGCCGTTGCTTCCCTGAGCCAAAAGTGTTTGATACGGAAATTCGTAATTTTCAAATACGTACAACAAGCCATCGTGAAGGCTGCGAAAAGGGACAGAAAAATGGGTTTCCTCTCCATAATAGGCATAACGATAGAAAAATCGCTTTGACCTGTTGTTTGACAGACTCGTTTTAAAGGCATCAAAGGCCTTTCCTCTTCCTCCGGATGATTGACCGGGTTCAAAGGGATTGTTGGCTTGGGTGAGATACAATCGGGTGTGAAAAGAGGTATCTTTTTCAAACAATGCATTCGCTTTCTCCGACAGAAAGTTATTGTTCCAAGTCAGTGTCGGATCCATGGCAATGTAAGCCCGGAACGTGCTTTGCTCCAAAAAACAATTGAGGGTAAACAAACCCGCTAACGAATGCCCTGCTAATAATCGATATGGCAAGGTGCGATAGTTTCGATCCATGTGCGGCAATAATTCCCTTTCCAAAAAAGACAAAAAACGATTCGATTTTTCAGAAAGATCGGAAGTCATATCGCGCGTCCGATCCGTATTGCGCACAGCCACTACGATCATCTCGGGAATCTTTTCGTTGGCACCGTCGCTTAAAAAACGTATCATACCGGCCGCATACTGAAAATGAGTATCAGCATCCAACAAGATCAGCACAGGATAACGTTTTTGTAGATAAAACTCGTCTTGTTCGTAAGAAGCCGGAACACTGATAAAAAAAGACCGATTTTCGCCAAGTACTTTCGAATACAAGGTATCTTCCTTTCCGATTGTAAGGAAGGCAGCAGCTTGACCTCGAACGTTTTGGGTAATGACAAAGAAAAAAAAGCCTGAAAAGAACCGATAAAAATTGAGTTTGTGAAACATATCCGTACCCTATTTGATCGATTATTGTAAGGTTGGTTCTCTAACTCCCTGTGGGCATTTTATCAATAATATCCCGCGCAATTTCCTGAAAATAAGCCCCATTATAAGGACCGAACCAATTCATGGTGAGCGTTTCGTAGGAATCTTTGCTGTAATACTTATCGGGAGTAATGTAACCGATATACCCGCCGTTGAAACTCGTTACCATCAATTTTAACCCCTTCTTTTCAGCATACGCACTCATGTCTGCGACCAACTCTCCGGAAAAATCGCAGGGAAAGCCTACCATCAACAGATTGCCGATACGAAGCACTTTGACGTAATTAGGGAAATCACCAAAGGCCTTATGAAAGACCCAAGGACGTAATCGCCAATGTAAGCTAATCCGCGGGTTAGGTTCGCGTAAAGGTAACGGCAAGGTCAGCATTTGAAAGGACGGATTCACAAAAGGCTGCATGCCGGGCAGTTGCTTTTGAACATCGGACTCCAAGCTGTCTGCTTCAGCTGCTGCCTGAATAAAATCCGTAGCCCCTTCAATGTGAGGGGTCATACTTCCCACCGCTCCTGACATAAACACGGCAAAATCCGCCTCCCCTTTTTCCAACGAATCCACCAAAACGCCCGGATAATCGCGCGATAAAACAATATTATCAGAGCTTGTGATCGTGGAATGGGCGGCGTAAGAACACAACAACGCTTTTTTACCGTCATTTCTTACAAACTGAACCGTCCGTACATAAGGATCCACGGGACCGCCTTTGATCAATCGGTTGCGGATGCGAGCCGTATCAGCCACTTCATGATAGCCGATCGAAGCAGGTTTCATCTCTTTTTGCGCCTGCTGCACCGCTTTTACGATGGCATCGGCAATCCAAGTGACATTCTTCGGGTTAAATTCACCGCCAAACAACTCACCTACAATGCCACCGCTCCAGCCGCCCATGCTGTTGTGAGAATGCGTAGCCCCGAAATACACTTGTTCAAACGGAATGCCGGTTACATTTAATTTCGTTCTGAGCTGTTCGGTAACGGCCGGAGGCATAATGAGCAAATCTGCCGCTACAATCGCGGCTTTGGTTGTCCCGTTGTCAATCACAATAGCTCTCACGTAAATCGAATCATGCACCGAGGTATACAAAGCCCCCCTTCTGACCCCATATCCTGCCGTAGGTGTCGGAGAAGGAGGGGTAAAATTTACCTTTGCCCAGCCGACATTGATTGAATTGTGAGTTGTGAGTTGTGAGTTGTGATTGGTAAACGGTAAACTGCTTACTGATTTTTTCCATTGTTGATAATAGGCCATTTCTTTGTAAGGCGTATCGTCAACGGTGGTGACCATACAAGCCAATAGAATCACAATCAGTAACACAAGGCCACCGAGAACTTTAAGAAGAATTTTGAGGAAACGCATTGTTTTGAACTTTGTCAAAGTTAAAGAACT
The DNA here is from genome assembly GCA_046329125.1 of Spirosomataceae bacterium. Classification (GTDB taxonomy): domain Bacteria; phylum Bacteroidota; class Bacteroidia; order Cytophagales; family Spirosomataceae; genus Runella. The sequence goes on from JAXLVD010000025.1 coordinate 23,030, forward strand.
TTGACAAAGTTTTACTTTTTTTTCAATCCATCAAAAAAGCCAACATCGACTTAGGCCCGTGCGCCCCCAAAACAAGGGATTGCTCAATGTCGGCGGTTTTGGACGGCCCTGCAATGAAGGCTCCAAAGCCATAGCTTTCGTTTCCGATACGGACATAAGCATCGTGCATTTTGGGTACGATTTCTGATTTTTTGACCACCAACGCCAAGGTTTCGGCAATAAAAGGAGCGGCACGTTGCCCCATTTCGGTCTCAGTGACCCAAACCGCTCCGTTTTCGGCAACGCTGAATTGCCCCTGCAATACGGCTAATCCCACATCATCCAGAGCGTGTGGGTCTGAATGTAACCAACTGTTGAGCGCAGTAGCCGACAGGGCTTCAAGATTGGTAACAATACGCTTTCCCGCAAAATGAGTTTCAATATAGGCTTTGATTTGTTCCCAATCCTTAACCGCAACGACCGCCCCTCCTATCGCGGTCAAAACAGCCGTAAATTGTTCGGCTAAATCGGCGTACGGATTGCCGAAATTCTGAATAACAGGCAAAGGCGTTAAGGCAGGTTTGTTTTTGGCTACTGCCGCCAATATTTTTTCACGACTCATTTTTTAGCCCCCTCCCCCCCAATAGGGGATTCATTTTTAATTGACAAACTAAAACACCAAACTTTACTTTCGATTCTTCTTATACCATTCGCCGAAGGATTCTTTGGGCGGCTCGGGCATTTCGCGTTGTTTAAACCACGGATTCAACGAGTTGTTTACCACAAAAGGCGCGTTAGCCAGCGTAAAACGGCCGATTTTCCCCGACAAACGATACACCGCCGGGCTCGACAATACGGTTGACATAGCCCTCATACTCAGGGTTTTGGCCGTAGGCGAATGACCGCTTTTGGTCAATACCTGCCGCCATTCATAGAGTTGTTCATGAATATTGATTTTGACGGGGCAAACATTGGAACAGCTTCCGCAAAGGGTACTGGCAAAAGGCAAATCCGCGTTTTTGGTCATGTCCAGATTGGGAGCCAAAATGGAGCCGATCGGCCCGGCCACGGCATTGTGATAACTGTGCCCGCCGCTGCGACGATACACCGGGCAGGTGTTCATGCAGGCACCGCAACGAATGCACTTCAACGAATTCCGAAACTCTTCACGGCCCAATTGGGTCGTGCGGCCGTTGTCTACCAACACAATGTGCATCTCCTGTCCGGCACGCGGTTTGGCAAAATGACTGGAATAAGTGGTAATGGGCTGACCCGTGGCCGAGCGAGTCAACAGGCGCAGAAAGACACCCAGATGTTCGCGTTTGGGAATGATTTTTTCAATGCCCATGCAGGCAATGTGAATGTCGGCCAAATGCGCCCCCATGTCAGCATTTCCTTCATTGGTACAAACTACAAACTCCCCCGTTTCGGCTACGGCAAAATTGACGCCGGTGATCGCTACCCGACGCGTCAGAAACTTTTCGCGCAGGTTTTCGCGGGCTGCGTGCGTGAGCAAGGTCGGGTCGGCGCAGCCTTCCGGTGTACCTAAATGTTTGTGAAACAACACTCCGATCTCTTCTTTTTTCCAGTGAATACACGGCAGTACGATATGACTCGGCGGTTCGTCGGCCAACTGAACGATGCGTTCTCCCAAGTCGGTATCCACCACTTCTACGCCGTTTTCTGCCAAAAAAGGATTCAAATGACACTCCTCGGTCAGCATGGATTTGCTCTTTACCATCTGCGTCACCCCCTGACTTTTCAGAATGGAAAGCACAATCTCATTATGTTCGTGCGCATCAGCGGCCCAGTGTACTTTGATTCCGTTCTTTTGTGCATTTTTCTCAAATTCCACCAAATAGGTATCTAAGTTAGACAACACATTGTGTTTGATCTGAGAAGCCGTATCGCGCAATGCCTCCCATTCGGGTATGGCGAAAGCCGCACGGTCGCGCTTTTGACGTACCCACCACAGCGTTTCGTCGTGCCAGGTCGTACGATCAAAGTCTTTATTAAATTTTTCAGCAGCGTCGAGGTGGTTCATGTTTAGTTATGAGTTGTAAGTTCCGAGTCCTTAGTTACGAGTAGGTTTACGAATATCAGAGCTACCTCTATGATGATTCTTTCGCAATTGCTTTGATCAATCCGCGTATTATTTTAGAAATCTCTTCGGAACTGTTTATAAGATCGGTCACTTGTTTTTCTTCTATATAATCAAGTTTTTGAGCAAGATAAAGCATTGATTTTACCTCAGCGCAAGAGGCTTTCGCAATATATAGAAACCTTAAAAACTCTTTCGATGTATGTCGGTCAAACCCTTCTGCAATATTATTGGAAACAGATACGGAAGCGCGACAAATTTGATCTTTGAAACTGAAATCTCTTAAAGGATTGAATTGTTTATAGATCAAAACCGCAAAGTCCTGCGATTTTTGCCAAGCTATAATATCTTCAAATCGTTCAATCTTCATCTATTTTATGACAACCGAAGGCCCCATTCATTTATTATCTATTTTCATTTATCCACCAATAAACCTGCTACTGATCACTTTACACTCGGAAGCTTCAACTCGGCACTCGGTACTCACAACTTGGTACTCGTCACTCCCGCATTCAAAATCTCCGCAATATGCATGACTTTGATCGGCAATTGACGACGGCGAATGATGCCTTCTAAGTGCATCAAACAAGACATATCACCTCCGGTCAGCACTTGGGTACCGTTTTTAACGTGATCGTCGACACGGTCAATCCCCATGCGTACCGAAACGGCTTCTTCTGCCACACAAAAGGTGCCGCCGAAACCACAGCATTCGTCTACGCGGTCGAGCTTCACCAACTCTAAACCGGTAACCATGTTCAACAGTTTTTCGGGTTTGGAAAAAGGCGGAGCTACCAGTTCCGACATTTGCGATACATGAAGCCCCCGCTGACCGTGGCAGCTTTGGTGTACTCCTACGCGGTGCGGAAAATGAGCTTCCAGATTTTCTACGTTCAGGATGTCGGTCAAAAACTCGCTGAGTTCGTAGATATGGGTACGAACGTGCGTCGCATCGACCTCACCCCTATCCCCTCTCCTTGAAGGCGAGGGGGAGTGCAAGTGGTCTTTGATGTGCAACACACAACTTCCCGAGGGTGAAACGATGTAATCGTATTCTGAAAAATTATGGATAAACAACCGATTGCAGTCGTGCGTCAGGTGTTCGTAACCCGAGTTGGCCATGGGTTGCCCACAGCAGGTTTGTTTGGCGGGATAAGAAACTTCGCAACCAAACTTTTCCAATAATTGAAGCGTAGCAATACCCACTTGCGGGTAAAACTGATCTACATAGCAGGGAATAAATAAGCCGACTTTCATTCTACAAACTTACATGATTCCCTGCTAAATTGCTGTCCTGTGGACACCTGTTTTTTAACCTCACCCTACGTGGGCCGCCCTAAATCTCTCCGCAGCGGCGGCCGCTCCTTTCAGGCGAGGGACTTTTTACTCCCTTCTCATGAAAGGAGAAGGGCCGGGGATGAGGTTATTTCTGTTGCAAAAACACAAATACACCCTTCTTGTTGGCGATGACAATATCCGGCAGTTTGTCATTGTTCATATCCTCCGTAACAACATGAAGCCCGACACCTGAGTTGTTGTCAATTTGATGCGGCGTCCAAGTGGGAGTCAGACCGGGTTTAAATTCAAACCACACCAACACGGCAGGCTCAAACTCTCCCGGGTCGTGGCCGTTGTGTGCAAAATACCGTTTTCCCGTGACCAGATCTTTCTGCCCGTCGCCGTTTATGTCCACCAGGCTCATCCCGTGTGTTTGTGAAAATACCTTATAAATCTCATGTTTGGTCCAAGTGGGATTCCCCTGCCCGTCTTTTCCCTGTTCGTGCCACCACATACCGTAGTTGTGGGCGGAGGCACTGATTACGTCTTTCAGACCGTCCTGATTGACATCCAAGAGGTACATTTGGGAGCAATCTTCGCCTAAATTCGCTTTATGAAAGGCCCAGTTGGGTTGTTTGCGATCAACAGGGGCTTCCCACCAGCCTTCCTTGATCAATACATCCAAGCGACCGTCATCGTTCATATCCACTAAACCCAGCCCATGTGTAAATCGGTGCGTACCCGGAATATCTCCTTCCGCAATCACCGTTTTTTGCCATTCCGTGTCGCCTTTTTTGGTAGGAGATTTGAGCCAAATGATCTGTTTGGATTCTGAATCATTTCCGACTATATCAGGGCGACCGTCACCGTCAATGTCGCCGAAATACGGAGACTCATTGCCCAATGATTTACTGATGGTGTGTACTTTCCAATGACCGGGTTTGTTTTGCGGATTTTCGTGCCACACGACCGGAATTCCGGGAAAATCGACCCGTATGAGGTCGATCCAACCGTCCTGATTGACATCCATGCTGAAATTCAGGAAAGAATTGCTGTAACCGCCGTTGACGGTGAAGGTATCGCCCTTGGCGATTTCGTGGCGTTCCCAGTTGGGTGCCTGAAACCAAAAGGCCCCCGCCATCACGTCCTTTTTACCGTCGTGGTTGACGTCGCCTACGGCTACGCCTTCCGAGAAAAACATTTTGGTGAGGGTCTGTTTAGTAAAACTTACGTCCCTTCCTTTCTGGGAAAAACAGGTATTTCCTAAAAGCAGAAGAGCCAGTAAGAAAAGTGGCTTTTTATGATTTTTCATGTGTATATTAAGGTTTCACAGATTTATATGTTACACAGAGTTAAGCAGAGATTTTACAGAGAGCCACGGAGGTTTTACTTTTTCTCTGTGGTTCTCTTTGAAACTTTGAGGTTCTCTGTGTAATAAAATTTACTTTGTTTTCAGCAAAAATCCCAAAAGTGCGTAAAAGTCTTTTTCAGGAATGGTGTTTCTGAATTGATCGGGCATTAAGGTGTATTTGGAGGCTTTGTATTCTTTGATGTCATTTTTGGCTACCGAGAACTCCTGTCCCGACGGATTGGCAAACACCATCGTTTGGCCTTCGGTACGCCGAAAAAGACCCGTCAGGGATTGTCCGTTGTTCAAGGTAATGTTATAATTCCGAAATGCCTCGGAAATATTTCGATTCGGGTCGAGAATCTTTTCAGTAAGCGCTTTTTGACCCCAATTACCGATACCGTCCAATTGCGGCCCGATCAGCCCACCTGCCCCTTTGATTTGATGGCACGTAGCGCAGTTTTGCGTAAAAACGGCCTTTCCTGCCTCTGCCGACGCTTTCGTCGTCTCAAAACCGGCCAATCTTGCCTGTATCAGTTGTTGTCTTTCTTCAAATTCGTTGGCACTGCCGGCAGTCAATTGGTCTAACAGTGCTTGCTGACGAGGCTTGATTTTGGCCGCCAGTTTTTCTTTTACCGCCACTTCACGAAGGACGTCTACGTTGATACTTTCTTCTTTCAGGGCGTTCAACAGGTGATCAATGCCTTCTTCGGAATTGGCCAATGCTCCTGAAATCACGACCTGTAAACTGCGAGCACTGCCCATTAATCCTTTCTCCAACAAGCCATATACTTCGGCAGACGGCGTACGGGCCAATACCCCGGCCAGTTTTTCCCGCAACGCTACCCCTTCCGAACGTTCCTGAAATACCTCCCCAATCAGGCCGGCATTGGTTTTCGGGGAAATTGTCATCAGAGCATTGGCTGCCGCAACGCGTACTTTATCATCAGCCCCTTTGCGCCGTACCAAGTATTGCAACGGCGCCTCCATCGAACTCACTTTAAACTCCCCGGCAATCTCAGCCGCCTGTACGCGACGGGCGATGAGCGCCGCCGGTTCTTTTTCCGTCACCGGCAACTCTAAGTAATGCTTAGCCATCGTTACTCCCCATTCCTGCATAGAGGTTGTCACGGCCAAACCGCTTTGCGCCAACCCTTTGCGTAACGCACCGTACAGCGCAAATTGTCCTTCCGGATTCGAGGCAAATTGTTTTTTTGCCAAGGCAATCGTTTCGTTCAATTGGGTGGCATTGACGTAGCGCCCGATGTATTCCGAATGTTTCCCAAACTCCTCTACTATCAATTCGTGCGTTTTCAGGTAATCTAACACAAACAGCGCCAGGTCTGCCGAAGGAATATCCAACGAAGCCTTCACCAGCAGTGCCTGTTGCTCGTTGTTCCATGACATAGTCGCTACTTGCTGAATGATGCCCTTGGTCGCCAAATTTGTCCGAATTGCCAACAGCACCGTATATTTTAAATGAGAATCTTCGTCGCTCGTTTGCCCGTACAAGATCATCAGCGGTTTGATATTCACCAAGGCAGGAAAGCGCGTAAGCACTTCGGCAGCAACGCGTTGCACAAAGGCATCTTGATTGGCCAATGCCGCTATGACATCGGCTCGGTGGGCGTCACTGAGTGTTTCCAATTCCGTAAAAATCCGAAACCCGTGGACTTGTACCAAAGGGTCGGCGTGGGTGATGGCTTTGTAGAGCAGCGATTCGGGTAACACCCGCAAGCGATGCAATATCCACAATCCCTGTACAAATGTTTGTGCCGGTGTGGCCGCCGATTCCATCATTTTGGTCAGAGGTTCCACCGCTTTTTCTTTCCAAACTTCTGCCAAGCGGTCAGCTATTTTCAGGCGTACGTTCAATTGGGGATGTTGCAAACCCGCAATCAGTTCGTCCAACGTCGCCTTTGACCAGTCTTTAACGGGGATATTGCGGTGGGGCTGATTGCCTTTGTAAGTAATGCGCCAAATTCGCCCACTCGCCCGGTCACGTCCGGGATGATTCAGAGGCACTTCATAGTGACCAATGATACGGTTGTAAAAATCGGCAACATAAAGTGCCCCGTCCGGACCGACTTTTACATCTACGGGCCGAAACCACGGGTCGTCGCTGATCAGAAAATCAGCTTCTTTTTTGGAAACAGGCGTAGAACCCTTGAAGGTGATCGTATTGCGGTTCACTTTACAGGTGACCACGTCACCGTTGTAAAAACTGTTTCGGTAGTCGGCCGGGAATTGCTCACCGATGTAATAGACCAAACCCGAAAGCGCCGTAGAGCCTAATTCATAACTCATCATTTCGGGCGCAAAGCCAATGCCCGTGGGTTTCTTGCCAAAATGCGGATAATCCGCTCCTTTGATCAGTTGATAAATGGGTTTGGAGTGACAATCGACCGAATACAAAAAACCCCGTTCGTCGTAGGCATACCCAAACGGATTGACCCGCCCGTAAGTCGTTTGTTCCACGCGGCTGCCATCCGGCCGAAAGCGAAAGGTATTGCCGGATACCATCGTAATCGAATCCCCGTCGGTGCCGGCGATTTTGGAGGTGTTGGTAAAACCGTGGCAGGATTGGATCCACCCGTCAAAACCCCGCATAAAATTGCTCACCATGCCGTGCGTATCCTTGTAGCCGAATTCTCCGTACAACACGTTCCGTTTGTCGGCGATCCCGTCGTTATTCGTGTCGGTGAAATGATACACGTTGGGAATGCTGTACGCAATGGCGCCGTCAGCCACGGGCATAATGCCGATGGGAATGTTCAATCCCCCCTGAAAATCGGTGAATTTATCGGCTTTGCCGTCGCCGTTGGTATCTTCCAGAATCGTGATTTTGTCTTTTCCTCCCCCGGAAGCGGCGGGCATCGGGTATTCGGTGGAGTGGGTCACCCACAGGCGACCGCGGTCGTCAAATTCCATATTGATGGGTTTGGCGATCTGCGGCTCCGACGCAAAAAGCGTAATTTCAAAACCCGGCGGCAGCGTAAAGCCCTTTCTTTCCTGTTCGGGCGTCCGAAATTCCGTCGTCCGAACGTGGTCGGCAAATTTATCTTTTGGGGCGGCATTCTTTTGAGGAACGTTGCACCCCTGCGCATACAGCAACAACAAACCGATACCAACCCATAGGGTTTTATGCTGAAACGAAACGGGGTTTTTCATTTTTTCGGGAAGAAGGGCTTTTAGTCTGGGTGTAGGAGGATTTGCTACTAAAATGGGAATTCAGCCCTTTTTTACCCAAAATCAGTCAGTTTTTTCGGAGAATAGTGAAAGTGGCAGGTCGTACTTGCGTCAGCTTTAGGTGTCTCTTGAGATTCCGGAGGCTATTTCTTATTTTTGAGAATGGTCGCTTCAAGTAACTTCCTGATGGCGCGAGGCTTTGCCTCGTGCCATCAGGAATACTTACCAATCAATCATCCGATTTACTCACTACTACCTTCAAAAAATCCTCCCGAAAGTTGCTCCCCAGCGGTACTTCCCCTTTTTGCAGCAACAGTACTCTGTAGGACTCGACAATACTGATTTTCAGAATGTTTACTACAAAGGAACGATGAGTCCTTACAAATTGCGAAGCGGGCAAGAGTTCCAAAACAGAACTGAATGTTTGCGTGATCTTGAAGGTGCTGTGCTCCGTTACAAATTTTACCTGATTGCCTTGGGCTTCCACATAATACAATTCATCAAAAAGCAACTTTATCAGTTTACCGTCTGACTTGATGAAGATGAAATTTTCTTTAGTATTCGGCCGTTGCGTCATGGCTGCTTTGGCTTTGTCGATGGCTTGCAGAAAGCGATCCATTGAAAAAGGCTTCAGCAAATAGTCGGTAGCGGCTAAATCAAAGGCTTCATGCGCGTGTTCTTTATAGGCAGTCGTAAAAATCGTAATGGGTTTGGTTTGCAGGCTTTTCAGGAAGCTGATACCGCTCATGACGGGCATATTGATGTCCAGAAACAACAAATCTACCTTCCCGGTTTCCAAAACAGGTCGTGCCATAAACACATCTACTACCGAGCCAACCACCTCTATTTCAGGCAAATGAACACAATACCCTTCAATGAGTTGGCGTGCCAGCGGTTCATCATCCACGATGAGTGCCTTCAGTATCATGTCAGTCTTAATTTGATCATAAAAGTATTGTTTTTCTGCTCAATACTTAAATCATGGCGGTTAGGATAGGCTAATTCCAACCGTTTTTTTACATTTTCCAACCCCAAGCCACTATGCTGTTCCGGTACATTTTTAGGCAAGTTGGAATCAAAACTGTTTTGAACGGAAAAAAGGAGGGTTTTGCCCCAAATTTGCAAATCAATGGCAATTTTTATCCGAGGGTCCTGTGTGTTTTTGGAGTGTTTAAACGCATTTTCCACAAATACAACCAAAAGCATAGGAGCAATCGGCGGCGCTTCGGCAAGGGATTCCGGCCAATTTGCCCTCAACTCCAATCGTTCACCAAGGCGTATCTTTTCAAAATCAATGTAATTTTTAAGGTAGTTAATTTCATCGTCCAATGCGACCAGCGTTGCTTTGGTATCGTACACCGTGTATCGCAGCAGGTCCGACAATTTGAGCAGCAGTGGGGGCAGCTTGGACGCATCATGGATGGAAAGTGCGTACAGATTATTGAGGGTATTGAACAAGAAATGAGGGCTTAACTGGCTCTGAAGCAATTTCAGTTCGGCATCGCTTGTATTGGCTTTGGTTTCAGCATTAGTGATTCGCCGCTCGATCTGATGTTTGATTATGGTAACGGCCATCATGGTTACGAAACCTAAACTCATTAATGTAAAATTCAGATACAGCAAGACCGTGAAACTCTCATTCACCATTAAATAATTGATTATCAAACCAAAACCTACAATAAGCCCAACAAATAACACGGCCAGAATCGTTACGATACGGTCTTCATTATCGGTATTTCTGCTCAAATAATAACTTGCCATAAAACGACCCGCTAAAACACAAGCTGTAGTCAATAGGGTACTAATCAGGGTTTGGTCTTTTTCATGTTCCAAATCAATGATATGAAACGTAAAAAGCAGTACAAAAAACAAGGCTCCAATGCCGATCACCCACTGTAAGATGGTGATTAAAAGCAACCTCTGTTTTCCGAAGATAAACCGGAGGACAATCAACAAAATGATAATAAGGAAAATTTGGCCGGCCATTTTTATTCAATTTTTGTCCTAAAAATGGCAATTACCCTTCAATATTCCTCTCCATGACTGACAGAAAGGCTTTTTTGACTGACGAAAATTGTAAACGGGGAATTTGGGTCCGAAATGTTGCCTTTGTCAGTCAATTCCTCCTTTCTGTCATAGAATCTGCCCTTTTTGTCAGCCCCATAGGCAAGCGGCCATTTTCTTTCAGAGCTTTGCTAAAAAAACAGCCAAACAGCATGAAAAAATGTACCCTACTCTTCTTATTGTTTGCCACAAAAACGTTGGCTCAAAGCAGCCTGAAAGGGGAAATCAAAGATCATAACAACGAAGCCGCCGTAGGAGCCAATGTACTGTTGGTTGCATTACCTGATAGCCAACAAGTGGCGGGGAACACGGCCAATGCGCAAGGAAAATTTGAATTCATCAACGTAAAACCGGGCAATTATTTTCTGAAAATCAGCTACATGGGGTCAAAGAATCATCAAAGCCCTACCATTCGGCTCGGAGCGACTCCCATTCTGCTGCCCGCTATTTTTTTACTGCCCGCCAAAGTACAGAACCTGAATGAAGTGGTCATAAAAAGTATTCGTCCGCTCGTGGTACAGGAAGATGACAAAACCGTTATTAATGTAGAGGCTATGGGGGGAGCAGCCACCCTTTCAGCGCAGGAAGTACTGGAAAGAACACCCGGAATCGTGGTGGACCAAAACGGTAACCTACAACTCAATGGCCGCACCGGTGTCTTGGTATTGATTGACGGGCGACCGACCTACATGAGCGGCAATGATTTGGCCGTTTACCTCAAATCTCTCCCGGCTCAAATGGTAGACAAACTGGAACTGATGGATTCACCGCCGGCTAAATACGATGCCGGCGGCTCTTCTATCGTCAATATTGTACTGAAAAAAAATCGGTTATACGGACTTACGGGCAACATAAGCACCGGCCAAAGCATGGGGCATACATGGCGCAGTTATAATAATTTGAATCTCAATTACCGACAGGGGAAGCTGAATCTTTTCGGAGGTATCGGTTTGCCTCGTGATGCCAATCGAACGGTGACCGTTTCGACAAGAACCATTACGGAAGGGAATAACAGTCAACACTACAGCAGCGAAAACATTGCAACTAATCAGAGTCTAAGCGGTAATATCCGACTGGGTTTTGATTATGACAAAAGCAAAAATACAGTAATTGGCGGGCAGCTGTTCCTACAAAAAAGCGATAGGAATGATGGTGCTGTTTTTAACAACTTGGTAAACAATATCAATTTTTATGGTTCAAATAAGGGGCAGTTTGATTGGAACAGCTTAAGCGCGAGTCTGAATTTTACCCACAAACCTAAAAAACAAGGAAGCGAATGGAGCGGTGATGTCAGTTATCAGCAATTCGGTTCTGAGGGCACTCGGAATTTTCAAAGCAGTCATTCGGGAACTACGCAGATTTTCAACAATATTTTCTATACACCCGCCACTATTTTGACCTTCAAAACCGATTATCGGCTACCCCTTTCTAAAAAAACCGTTATGGAGTTGGGAGCAAAGGCAGGATTCGTAAAAAATACCAATGAAGCCGACGTAGAAAATAAAAATGACCAAAATTTTGTGATAGACCCCACCAAAAGCAATCATTTTGTCTATAACGAAAACATTAATGCTGCCTACGTGAGCCTAAGGCATACGGTGAATAAAAGAACGAGCTTACAAATGGGGTTACGTGCCGAAAATACCAATATTGAAGGCAATTTACTGCCTAATATCGCTACCACCGGTGAAAAATTCTCGCAGCATTTCACCAACTTGTTTCCTACTTTTTTCGTTCGGAGAGCCTTGGATAGTTTGGGCAAACACAATTTGAATTTCAACTATGGTCGTCGGATCAATCGCCCAAGTTATCAGCAGTTTAATCCGTTTTTAAATTATATAGATGATTTCACTTACTCAAGCGGCAATCCCACCTTAAAACCCTTCTATCTGCATAATCTTCAACTTCGTTATCAGCACAGTGATGGCTTCAGCATAGGTGCGGCGTTGGATTTTGCCGATGGATTGAATGAGAATCTGACGATCCGTGAAGGAGATAAATTTGTGCGAAAACCCTTTAATTTCGGCAAAGGGTATCGTTTTGGGCTGGTGAGTAATTACAACAAAAAAATTAATAAGTATTGGACGACCAACCTCAATTTTCAGGGTTTCCAATTCAACATAACGGGTACTGTAAATGGTGATGTGGCAGTTACAAAATATGTGTCATTCCGTTTTAATGCAAACCAGCAATTCAATTTCGGGAAGGGTTGGTCGGCAGAACTATACACCAATTTCGGAGGAAGAGATCGGTTATTTACCATGACATTGAGCAATTTTTATAGCATCTATGCGAGCATCGGAAAGAAAATCCTGAAAGAGAAAGGCAGCCTCCGCTTGATGATAGACGACCCTACTTATTCCAATTATCGCACCGAAACCATGGCTAATTACCAAAATTCAGTCCAATATCGAAGAAGTCAAAATGACACCCGCCGTATCGGGCTAAATTTCAGTTATCGTTTCGGGAATGAAAAATACACCCGCCGTCGTCAAACCGAAGATGCGGCGGAGGAAGAACGCAGAAGAGTACAATAGCACAAGTTTGTCCAATAACCGGGTAGCCTTCTTTATAGGAAACTCTACATCTGTCTGTTTTTGCTATTTTTGCCCCAACAAACAGATGTTATTACCGATTTGAGAACACTTGCTTTCTTTGGGGGGTTGCTGTCAGCAGCGGTTTCCTACGCTCAACTTTCCCCCATCGATGTCACCGACCAAACCATCAAAATCGGGCCTATGCAGGAACAGGAATTGCAGTTTGGCTTTGCCGCCGGGGATAAAATGGTGTTTCAGTTCAAAGAAATCAACGGCAAAGAGCTGAAAGAAATCGAAATCATGGAATACCCCGGCACCTCCAAGTTTTCGGACTACAAAACCGCCCAAACAGACAATAAAATCATTCCGATAGTGAAGCAGGGAGTGTATTTGTTTCGATTTAAAAACGGAGCACTTACGGGGCGAATCTGTAAAATCAACATCCGGCGGATTCCTGCCGACGAGGCCACGGTCCACTTCAGCACCGCCGTGTCGTGGGAAGAGAAACAGGAAATCACCTATAATACCTATACCAAAGAAGTATTGGCAGGGTATGATACCACATACACCCGAAAAACCAAAAAAGTGCCGGTAAAATCTGAGCAGCGCGAAGAATTGGTGTTTGACAAACCGCAACGCGTACATTCCTCAGCCAATACCCACGGCCATAAAACGTCGCTGTCGTTTACACTTCCCCAAAACGCGATTACTCCCTACAAAACCACCAAGGTTGTGTCGTGGGCGTATTGGGTGGGCGTGGGCAAAGAAGCCAACGAAGCCTGGAAACAAAACTCCAAAATCATTGTGAGCATTGCCAAAGGCGCAGCGGCCTATTTTACGACGCCGCTCGGCGCATTAGCGGCGGGGGTCGTTACCGAATTAGCCATTCCTAAAATGGGTGAAGATGTATACTATGCCGTGGCCGACAAAACCAACCGAGACTTATTTATGGCAGGCCAACCCCATCGCGTCATTGACCAAGGCAAAGGGGTCGCGGGTTTTCGGAAGTTTACCGACCCTGCTTTGTGTCGGGGAGCCTACTACATTTTGCTGTCTAACGACAACCTTGTGCAAGGAATAGATGCGTCGGTGAAAGTGATTGCCATCGTAGAAACGACAACCTACGAAGACAAGGTCATCACGGAAACGAGTCTCACTCCCCGCTACGAGAAAAAAACGTTTTCAGAGCCGGTCATCAAAACCGTACGAGTACCCGTAACCGGGAAGTAGCCTGAAAAATCTCTTTTACCGTTCTGCAAAAAAAATTCCGGCTTTCATCGCATCCAACACCGGCCCGAGGCCTTTGAATCATTGTCACGAGGCAAAGCCTCGCGCCATCGGGGATGATAGTTATGCCCAATACACTTTCAAAATCGAACGAATACGCATAGATTTGAGAAAAAACACGATGCGTCTGCTGTTTGTCGTTTTTCTGTCTATTGTTCTTGCCGGTCGAACCACCGGGCAAACCCTGCACCTATTGCTGGTATCAGACGTGGAAGATGCCCGATTCGGAATGATCAGTCTACAGGACGAAGAACGAATGAGCCGGCTGTTCGGGTCGGCAGCATCGGGGCTTGGTTATAAAATGCAAACGGTCTATCTCAATCGAGCTGATTTTACGGGAGAGGCTGTCCGAAAAAAAATCATCAACCTTTCCGTTCAACCCAATGACATCATCATCTTCTTTTATTCGGGATTGGGGTACTATCCGGCCGGCAGTACCGATGATTTCCCTTTTCTTCAATTAAAAGACAGAAAGAACACACCCCTGTCACTGGATGAAGCAGGTACATTGCTCAAAGCAAAAGGGGTAAGATTTTGTATGGCAATAGCCGATTGCCGTAGCAAATCATTAATTATGGAACCCCGAAAGGTTCCCAACGTCGCTGCACAAACGGTGGCAATGCAGGAATATACAAACCTATTCTTAAAGCATCTGTTCTTAAAAAAATGCGGACTGATGACCATTACCAGTGCCGCCCGAAATCAGAACGCCCTCGTCGTGACCATCTCAGAAGTAGATGACAAAACGTTAGTAGAGCTAAGAAGGGAAACTGATTCCGCATTTATTCGTTTATTTGACAGTGTATTGAATCAAATGGATGTTGCAGATTTGGATAACTTGGATCAAGCTGATTTCGATAAGTCACTTCAGCTTGTGCAAGCCCGCATGCCTTATCTGATAAATCCGCCTTCCTCGAAAAACAGAGTACAAACGGTGATCTGGAAAACCCAACCTTGCGAAGCCTCTGTTCGCGCTAAAATCACGGAGTATCCGACTGAAGTTTATCCCAAAAATCTGAATGAGTTAGAAAAAACACTCAATCAATTGATTGCTGTCAGAGAGGATGACAAACGCCGAATAATGATTGACATTCTAAATGATCTGTTTGAGTATAATTTAGTGATAATGCAAAATGACAAAAACCTTTCTTTTAGGGACTATTTGGAAAATTTTTCATCCTATCGCCCGAAATTAAAAAAGATTGAAATTGAAAATAATTCTTTTCGGGAAGAAAATTTAGCCAATAAATTATACAAAATAAAGATTCATGAAGTATGGGAGCCTTAACTTCCATGAGGAATACAAGCGTAATGTAACCTACTGAAAATCTGACTGCTTTTTCGCTAAATTTGTAGAAATCTCCTCGTTTGCTTAACTTTTGCTTTTCAAATTCGGCATACCCTATTTCCCGATTCAACTCCTTAAAGGTCCGTCATGAAACTCCAACGATTTGCCGTTCTTCTTTTGTTTTTGGGGGTAACCTCCGGCCAACTTTCCGCCCAGGAAGCACGCAATCAACGAGCGGCCAATCCAACTGCCCCAACAGCGGGAAAAACGTGGGCCCTCATCGTGGGAGTTTCTCAATACCAACACGTAAAGCCGCTCCGGTTTGCCGGGGATGATGCCTTGGCGTTTTACAACTACCTGCTTTCGCCCGCGGGCGGATCGGTACCGCAAGCCAATATAGAATTGTTGGTCAATGAGAAAGCAACGTTGGTACAGGTGGATCTGGCCATGAGCAAACTGTTGAGTTCAGTAAAGCCCAACGACCGGGTATTCATTTATTTTTCGGGACACGGCGACCAGGAATCAAAGACCATTGCCCAACGCGGGTTTTTGCTGACCTATGATTCGTTCAGCAGCAATTATAACTCTACTGCCTTTGCCGTCCTTTATTTGCAGGACTATATTGCTACGCTTTCTACTAAAAACAAAGCACAGATCTTTCTGTTTTTGGATGCCTGTCGCTCGGGAAAATTGGCCGGCAGTGAGATCGGCGGCGTCCAACTCACCGGGCAGCAGTTGCTGACGCAGGTAGCCAATGAAGTCAAATTTATGGCTTGCCAAGCCCACGAATTATCCTTGGAAGGGTATCAGTGGGGCGGCGGCAGGGGTCTGTTCAGCTATCATCTCATTCGGGGTATGCAGGGATTGGCCGATGCCGACGGCGACAAAACCGTCACCTTGCGCGAATTGGAGCGTTTTCTCGAAGACCGCGTCACTGCCGAAGCTGCCCCCAATCGTCAAAATCCGCTCTTGCTCGCGGCCGACAAATCCTTACCGTTGGTGAAGGTACATCTCCCTACCCTTGAGGCCGTACGTCAGAATTTGCCGTTGCCTGCCTTTACCCCCGTACAGGGCAAGGGCTTGGCGGAATCTGTTTTGGAAGAAGCCACCCCCGAACTGCGAAGTAGGTATGCTGATTTTCACGCAGCGATTGCCCGAAAACAGTTATTGGAACCGCCGAACGACGCCGACAGTCATTACCAAAAACTAATGGCAGCACCCTCGTTGGCCGAACTTCATCCGTTCATTAAGCGCGAGTTGGCGGCCGCGTTGTTGGAAGAATCCACGAAAGCACTGGGCGAAATGCTGCAAAACAAAAATCCGACGGTGGCCGCAACCACCTACCGAGAAACCGTTCGGTATTTAGAAAAAGCGGCTCAGATCTTAGGGCCTTCCCATTTTTTCTACCCCAATTTGCGCGCACAGGCTTTTTATTATCAAGGTTTAATAGCCGAGAAAATCAATCCTGACGAAGCCCTGCAAAATTACCAACGGGCTATGGTGGCCGACAGCACCTTTGCGCCCGCTTACAACGACGCCGGGCGATGGCTGTATTTAAAGAAATCGTATAAAGAAGCCCAACGTATTTTCGAAAAAGGGCTGCAATTTGCTCCGAATTGGGGGGTCCTGTACCTCAACTACGGCATGGTTCTGACCCTGCAAAACAAATGGAGTGAGGCCGAAGCGGCCTACAAAAAAGCCATCGAACTGAAACCGGACGAGGCTACGGCCTACAAAAATTACGGCAACTTACTGACTGTTCAAAACAAACCGACCGAGGCCGAAGCGGCCTATAAAAAAGCCATTGAGTTAAACCCGAACGATGCCGAAACGCACAACAATTACGGTCTGCTCCTCAATGCGCAAAAACGATACGATGACGCGGAAACGGCCTACAAAAAAGCCATCGAATTGCAACCCGACAACGCTCATGTGTACAGCAATTACGGCATTGTTCTGACGGTACAAAATCGGCAGGCGGAGGCGGAGTTTGTCTTTCGCAAATCCATTCAACTCGACCCGAACGATGCGCAGGCGTATTTCAACTACGGGATATTGCTGGCCACCCAAAACCGACAGGCCGACGCCGAAGCTGCCTACCAAAGATCCATCGATCTCAACCCGAACAATGCCTTGGTGTACAATAGCTACGGGGTATTGTTGGCGGCTCAAAACCGGCTGAGCGAAGCCGAAAAAGCGTATAAAAAATACGTCGAACTTAATCCGGGTAACGCCCTTGTGTACGGCAACTACGGCAATCTGCTGTCGCGGCAAGGACGTAACAAAGAAGCGGAAGAAGCTTACAAAAAATCTATCGCCTTGAACCCGAACGACGCCAACGTTCACAAAAGTTACGCCATCCTGCTTAAAAATCTCAACCGGCCGACCGATGCGGAAGCCGCCTACAAACGGGCGATTGAGCTCAAAACGACGGACGCCGAGGTTTACAAAAGTTACGGTATGCTGCTGAGTGCCCGCAATCGGCCCGAAGAAGCCGAAGTTGCTTACAAAAAAGCCATCGAACTCAGCCCCGAAGATGCGTTGATCTATCACAGTTACGGGCTGCTGCTCGCGGCTCAAAATCGCTATGCTGAAGCCGAAACGGCCTACAAAAAATCCATCGAATTGAGTTCCGTCAACGGCTTGGTGTACGGGAATTACGGGAATTTGCTGGCGCGGCAAAATCGTTTTTCCGATGCCGAAACCGCCTATAAAAAAGCCATTGAGTTGCTGCCCGGTGACACTAATCTGTACAGCAATTACGGAAGTTTGTTGGAAGGACAAAACCGCTTGCCGGAAGCCGAAGCGGTTTATAAAAAAGCCATTGAACTTAATCCGAACAATTTCCGCGCCTGCTATTACCTTGCTTCGGTCAAAGCGCGGCAAAATCAGCCCGTTGAGGCGTTGGAGTGGTTGAGCAAAGCGCTGGAGAAAGGATACACTAATTTTGAGGCCCTGAATCGAAATCCCGCTTTTGATTCCCTCCGCGAATCCCCCGAATTTAAGTCTTTAGTACAGAAATATCGCAAGAACTGACTTCCTTATGAAATACCTTTTTCTGTTGTTCGCCGTAGTTGCGCCTTACCTTTCGGAGGCGCAGAAGCTCCACCTGATCCTTGTTTCCGATTACGAAAATAAGGATTTCGGAATGATAAGTCTTCGGGATGAAGAAGTAATCAGTGCGATGTTCAAAAAGATCAGTTCCCGCCTCGACTATACGTTTCGGCTTACTTACGTCAACAAAAACACCAAAGACGGATTTACCGACAGCGCCGTTCGGAATGCCCTCAGTGATACGGCTATCCGTTCTGCCGACCTTGTTATTTTCTATTATTCAGGCTTCGGGAGTTATTCCGGCCCAAGTGCTTTACCGGCTTTGCAACTGGACAATGCCGGGGCCTTACGTCTTGAAAAATACAGCCTGCTGCCGCTCGATGACGTAGCCGGTATATTGCAAAAAAAAGGAATACGCCTCGGAATGGTGATGGCCGATTGTCGCAATCAATTGACTGACCGGTACCCTACGCCCATCCAACGCAATACCGTTGTACAGGACGATCGAAGTACAGAGATCCTGAAAAAACTCTTTCTCAGCGAATCCTGTCGGATATTAAAGATAGCCAGTGCTCAAAAAGGCAAACCGGTATTGGCTATTTCACGAAATTCGGTTTTTACTTATGGGCTCACCGAAGCTTTGGAGGATATGCTGTATGCCAAAACCCTGAACGAAGTGAGCTTAGATCTCCTTTTGTACAGAATCAACAAGATCACTCGATCTTTTATTCCGGAGTATACCGGGGTCAGCAAATACCCCATCAGTTGTCGGATCAGTCCGGCAGTAAACCGCCGATAAATGGCCAAACTCTACCTCCATGAAGCTGCTCTGTCTACTAATCGCCCTGTATGTATCGGGCATACCGGTGCTGTATGCTCAGGGATTGAATTTTAATGACTCCGCTTACCGGAAACTCCCGCAAAAGCCATCCCATCAGGTCATCGGTGACCATGGGTTACCTCCCCGAGTTGATTGGTCGATGTACGTTCCGACTGTCATCAATCAAGGTAAACTCGGCACCTGTGTAGGCGTATCGACCGCCTACTATATGCGTACGATATTGGAAGCCAAACGACTTAATATCACCGACCGCGAAGCGGTAGATGCGCTGCGCTATTCCCCGTCTTTTCTTTACAATTCTATCAAAAATGAGGGCGACAACGATTGTTCAAAAGGGACGGAAGTGGAAAAAGCTTTAGCGTATTTGAAGAAACACGGGGTTGCTCGGTTTTCCGAGCAAGGTTATCCTTACTGCGGTCAAAATAAACCGCTTACCCTCGCTGCGGAATCAAAAATCTTGGATTATATCCGCCTTTTCAGCCTCACCGACCGGCCGGAAAGCGTGGTGACGGCTACCCAAAAAGCCTTAGCGGAAGGTACGCCGGTCATCGTGGGCATTCAGACCACTCCGTCGTTGGACGATCTCGGTTTTTGGGGTAAATTGTGGTTGCGTATCTTACAATTCTTCGGTCAGGCTCCCAACGATGAAATAGGTCTTTGGAATCCGGCCAAATCTAAAGTGTTGCGCGGCGGCCATGCCGTATGCGTCATCGGATACGACAATGCCAAATTTGGCGGAGCCTTTCACCTTGTTAACAGCCGGGGGGAGGATTGGGGGGACAACGGTTTTTTCTGGATCCGTTACGAAGACTACATCAAACACGCCAAGTACGGTTTCCAAGCGTATCTGCCGACCCCAAGCCATTCAACAGCTGTTGTACTTTCGGGAGATGTGACCATTGAGTTTGCGAGTTTGCTTTCGAACAATGAAGTTCCTTTTCTTCGCAAATTTTCCGACAACGCTGCCGACAGCAGCGACAAAATTGTGGCTTATACTCTGCGCTACCCGCAACCTTCGGGTACTCGGTTCAAATTCAGCACCAACGTAGACAAACAATCCTACCTATACGTTTTGGGGGCCAATGCTACTCAAGGCTCAACCGACAAGCTTTTCCCGTTCGCAGATTCCGTCAGTGCCATTATCGGAGCGGATACGAAGGTTGTACTTCCCTCAGAAAATCAATTGTATCAACTTGATCAGACCACAGGGACGGAGTACTGGCTGTTTTTATTTTCCGAAACAGCGTTAGACATAAACGGCTATATTACCCGCCTTAATGCCGGTTCGGGTACTTTTCCCCAGCGCGTACTTTCTGTTTTCGGACAGGAATCAGTGCCTTTCGGGCAAGTGGATTATAAAACCAAAAAGATAGGATTTGAACTCAGAGGAAAACATACAGGTACGGTAGTGCCCCTGCTGATAAGCCTTCGGCACATTGATAAAAGGAGTTGGTAGCCGGACAAACCACCAACTCTTCGTTCGGCTATCCTTTTTTACCCATTCGCGCCCCTATCAAATACCCCACGACCAAACCGATCACTAAGCCGATAACCACCGACATAACGTCAATACCGCTGCTGCCTCCTTCCGTTTCAATGACGGGTTGTGCATGGGAGATTTTTGTCAGCAACAAAAGAAAGAAAGAGAGCCAAAGATTTTTTTTCATGATCAGTACGGTTAAGGTTGAAATGAATAAGTAAAACTATACAAAACAGGCAATAATCAACATATACTATTCGGGTATTTTTGAAGCAGTCAACGGCTGAATCGGCAATTTGATGCTGAATTCGGTTCCCCGGTCCGGCACCGAATCCACCTCGAGCGTTCCTCCGTACCCTTTGGTAATGATGTCATAACTGAGTGATAATCCCAAGCCCGTTCCTTCTCCTGTCGGTTTGGTAGTAAAAAAAGGTTGAAAGATTTTGGTCTTTGTAGTTTCGTCGATACCCGTCCCGTTGTCTTTTACCCTGATTTCGGCCCATCCTTCCGATTCACTTTCTCCCTTCGGAGGCGGTAAAAATCGCGTACAGACCGTTACTTTAGGCTGATACGCCGCCAATACGGCCATCATGCCGTCTCCGTCAGCACTTCCTGTTTGTGCTGCTCTTGCCGCCACAGCATAAAAAGCATTATTAATCAAATTCAGCAATACTCGCCCAAGGTCCTGCGGAACCACACTGATAAGAGGCAGGTTTTGATCAGCGACCAATTCATACGCTGCATTAAATGCTGCCGACTGCCCGTTTTGCATTTTGGCTCTCATACCATGGTAAGAAAGGCGCAGGTATTCGTCAGCCAGTTGGTTTACATCAGTCGGAATGCGCTCCCCGGAAGAGGCCCGGGAGTGTTCCAACATACTTTTGACAATGCCGCTCGCCCGTTGCCCGTGAAAATGTATTTTTTTGAGATTTTGCTCAATATCCTGCCAAATTTCGGTCTCTTCTTCGTCTCGATTCTGCTTTTGTTCTTTCAATTCTTTTATTTCCTGCACCAATTCTGCACTGATCTCCGCAAAATTATTGACAAAATTCAGCGGATTCTGAATCTCATGGGCAATTCCGGCCGTCAGTTCACCCAAACTTGCCAACTTCTCTTTTTGAATCAGTTGGGCTTGCGTGTCTTTCAGGCGTTGTAAAGAAACCTGAAGCTGTTCTTTTTGCCGCAGCAAAGCCTCTTTTTGCTTTTGCAAAATTGTATTTGCCTTTTGCTTCAAGCGGTTGTTCCGATAAAGTGCCGCCGCCAACAACAATATAAAGCCGATCACCCCCAGCAACACGTACATTTTCCGGCGACTCTCAAAAGCTTTTTGCGTAATCAGCAACTCTTGTTGACGCAGTTGTTCATTAAAACTCAGGTTTTGAACCTGTTTTACTTTCTCCTGATTAAATATACTGTCCTTGGCTGCCGTAGCCAATCTGAAATAGTCAAATGCTTTGCTTTTGTCTTGATTTTCGTAAAGGGACGAGAGCAGGCTGCCGGCTTCAAAAACGTATTTATAGTTGTTGGCACTTTGCGCTAAATCAAGGGCACGTTGAGCATAATACGTACAGGAATCCGGCCGTTTCATTCCCTGAAAAACCTGTGCCATTTCGAAGTAGGTTTGGCTCAACAGGCGGTTATTCTCCACCGCTTTCAAATAGGGTAAGCTAAGGCGATAGTAGTTCAATGCCCGCTGATACTCCCCCATTCGGTAATGAATGTTGCCCAGACTGATCAGCAAAGTATTACTCGTACTGCCTTTTTTATCTTTGGCCGATTGATATGCCTGTTGCACAAAAACCCGGGCTGAATCCAACTGATTTTGAAGCGCGTAGCCCGTCCCGATATTGACCGAAATAATCTGAATCAAGGCCGGGTCGGGTATCTGTTCGGCTGCTGTTTTGGCACTGAAAAAATAATTGATCGCTTTTTTCAGTTCTTTTTGATCCAAATACAAAATACCGATGTTGTTGAGTGTTCGTGCTATTCCTTCCGGGTCATCGATGGTTTCCGCCAGTTTCAATGACCCGAAATGCATTTCCAGTGATTTGGCATAATTGCCCGTGATCCGGAGGATAGACCCCAATCGGTTCAGTGTCCGAACCCTTCCCCTCGCAAAGTTGATTTTACTCGCCAAATCCAGCCCTTGTTGTGCATATTGCATGGCTTCGATCGGCTTGGAATACATCAAATGATAACCCAATTGATCCAGCAAAAGCACACGGGCGGTATCGGGCATCTGCTGCAAAAGCTGTTTTCTAAGACTGTCAACAGGGCTTTGCTGAGCCAAAGCGGCACTTACCCATAGCATGAAAACTACAATACGGGTTGAGGTAGCAGCCTTCTTTCTCATTGGTTCATTGATTCATCCAAACAAAGATAGAAGATTATTCAGACCTCAAACGCCTTTGGTAAATTCAAATCCAAAAAGAGGGGTTTGGGCATAAAAAAGGTAGGTGTTTGGCACCCACCTCATTACTCCATGAAAATCTCTTCTTCGGTATTATGCCAAATAACTGCTGATACTCATGACATCGGCAAAAACCCCCGACGCGGTCACTTCTGCACCGGCCCCCGGGCCTTTGACCACAAGCGGACGGGAATTATACCGTTCCGTGGTAAAAGAGACGATATTGTCGGCACCGGAAAGCGAATAAAATGGATGGTCAGCGTCCACCGTACGCAGTTGGAGCGTGGCTTTACCATTTTCGAGAGTGGCAATGTAACGCAATTTTTCCCCTTTGTCAGTGGCTGATTGTAACAATCCGGCAAAGTAATCGTCCGAATTTTCGACTTCCGTAAAGAAAGCATCGACCGTAGGGGCCTGAAGGCAGTTGTCGGGCAAAATAGGTGCAATTTGTATGTCACTCATTTCGAGGGCAACGCCCGTTTCGCGCGCCAGGATCAGTATCTTACGTGCCACATCCAAACCGCTCAGATCATCCCGGGGGTCGGGTTCGGTATATCCTTTGGCTTTGGCTTCGCGCACAATGTCCACAAAGCGTGTTCCGGGTACAAAACTGTTGAAAATGAAAGACAGCGTGCCGGACAATATGGCTTCAATCTTCACAAATTTATCACCGCTCGCCATCAGTCCCTGAATGGTATTGATGATGGGCAGTCCGGCGCCGACGTTGGTTTCGTACAAAAATTTTACGCCTTTCCGCACGGCCGTTTGTTGCAGACGGCGGTACTCGGCATAGCTGCCGGAATTGGCCACCTTGTTGGGCGTCACCACCGACACGCTGGCGTCGAGCAAGGGATGATAATATTGAATAATATCTTTATCGGACGTACAGTCAATAAATACGCTGTTGGGCAGGTTGAATTCCCGAATCCGCTGCACAAAGGCCGACAGACTCGTGGTTTTGCCGTTTTCTTCCAACTCTTTCTGCCACCCTTTTGACGGAATGCCTTCCGGATTGAGGTACATTTTTTTACTGCGAGCCAGTCCGGCTAAGTTCACTTTCAATAATTTTTCTTTAGCCAAATAGTCGGATTGGGCCGACAATTGCTTCAAGAAAGTACTGCCGATCAGTCCGGTTCCTACCACAAACAGGTTCAATGTACGCACTTCCGATTGAAAAAACACCCCGTGTATCGCATTCAGGGCCTTGGAAAGGTCATTTTTCTGGATCACTACCGAAATATTCAATTCCGATGACCCTTGAGCCGTCGCGATGACGTTGATGCCGTTTTTACCCAAAGCCGTAAACAATTTTCCGGAAACCCCCGTACTGCGACGCATTCCTTCTCCGACAATAGCGATGATCGACACATTTTTCTGGATCTGAATGCCGTCGCGGTCAATATCTCCGGCGTTGATTTCGGGGGCAAAAGTTTGGTCCAAGACCTCCTTCGCCCGGTCGGCATTTTTGGGATCAATGGCAAAGCAGATGGAATGTTCTGAGGAAGCCTGCGAGATCAGAATGACACTGATCTTGTGCCGTGACAAAGCTGAAAACAAGCGCGCCGATACACCTGCCACGCCGATCAAACCGCTTCCCTGCACATTGACCAGAGCAATATCATCAATCGAGCTGATGCCCGTGATCGCATACGGTGTTTCGTCTGAACGATTATGAACGGTAGTTCCTTCCGAAGCAGGATGAAAGGTATTGAGTACTTTGATGGGTATATTTTTAGCAAACGCCGGTTGTAAGCTGGGCGGATAGATCACTTTCGCACCGAAGTGGCTCAATTCCATAGCTTCGGCGTAGGTAATGGTCGGAATCGTGAACGCGTTGGACACCTTGCGCGGATCGGCGGTCATCATCCCGTCCACGTCGGTCCAAATCTCAATGACATCGGCATCAAGCGCTGCCCCAATGATAGAACCGGTATAATCGGAACCGCCCCGCCCCAAAGTGGTGGTGATTCCTTCGGCGGTAGCGCCAATGAAACCCGTAATGCACTGCAAGGCATCCGTTTGGGCAAAGTGCGCTAATATTTGCGCATCCGTGACGGTAAAATCCACTTCAGCATAGCCGAAATGATCGTTGGTACGGATCAAATTGCGAGCGTCGCAAAACTCCGCTTTGACACCGCGCGCTTTCAGGGCTTCGGTGATGATCGTGGTAGAAAGTCGTTCGCCGAAAGACATCAACAGATCCAACGTCCGCGCCGACATTTCCCGAATCAGGGAAATACCTTTCAGTAAGTCTTCCAACTCATTGACCAGTCCTCTCACTTTGGCAATGGAACTGCTCTGGTTTTTGATGTCGATCAGTCCTCGAACGGCCGCAAAATGGCGGTCTTCTACGGCTTTGAGTGCGTCAAAATAGTCGGCATTTCCCCCGGCAGCCATGCGACCGATTTCAATCAATTTGTTGGTAACACCCCCCATGGCCGAATACACTACGGCAATGCGTTCGCCTTTGGCTATATTATCCTGTAAAATCTGAATGAGCTGTTGGATACTTTCGACTGTGCCGCACGAAGTGCCGCCAAACTTGAGGACTTTCATTTAATCAATGAGTGAGCGGTTCGCCGCTGCGATTAGAGAATTAGTGAATTTGTGAATGGAATTTACTCCGTTTCTTAGGCTGCAAATATAGTGCGGGGATAGGGGAAATTCGTATTTTTGTTGCAAACAATCCTTTTTTAGGTTATGTCTGCCGTTGAACAAACACTTTCGCCCCATGATTTTCTGCAATTGGAACGCGCTGCTGAATTCAAAAGCGAGTACCACCGGGGAGTTATTACCATGATGGCGGGTGCAAGCCACAATCATAATCGTGTAAGAGATAATTTAGCCGGAGAGTTATACATTTCTCTCAAAGGAAGAGATTGCCAATACTTCGGTAATGATTTTCGTCTTTGGATTCCTGATGAAGAATTTTATACGTATCCCGATTTGACCATTGTTTGCGGCAAACTTGAATTGTTGGACGATGAGTTTGATACCATGCTCAATCCTTCAACCATTATTGAGGTGTTATCCAAAAGTACTGCCCAATATGACCGCAGCGAAAAATTTGAATACTATCGTACCATTCCCTCCTTTCGCGAATACGTACTGGTGGATTCTCAGCGCGTTAAAATGGAGGTTTGGCGCAAATTAGAATCTCCCAACGTGTGGGCATTGGTGCAGGAAACACGACGTTTGGACGATATACTTCAATTGGAAGCGCTTGACTCTCCGATTGCTTTGACTGATATTTATGCACAAACCGTAGGGCTCATGCAAATGAATCCTTAAAATTCGTCCCCAAAAACTTCCATCCATCAAGTCCCTTTTCCATTGGTTATAATTGAGTTGCGCGGTATCGTTGCTATCCTGCACCTTTGACTCAAAATATTAACAGCCATGGAAACTAACAGAATCTATCGTATTATAAACCAATCAGTTATCGGAGGAGTAGCCGCCGGATTTGCGCATTACTTTCAGTTAGACCGCGCCTTGGTACGTGTCCTGTTTGTACTGGCTTTTTTCTTTACAGCCTGCGTTCCGGTCACTGTGATCTATATCGTCTTATGGGCCGTATTGCCCAAAGCGATCAAAGAATCAAAAGAGGAAGAAAATAAAGACATTGTAAGACTTTAGGGTTTCGAGTATCCGTATTTGCACAACAAGAGGCGGCTGAGAACTATCTTGGTCAGCCTCTTTCTATGATAACCCTCATTGGAAGTTCATTAAGAAATCGCTTCACGGGATTGGCAAGTTTTCGAAGACAATCCCCAAAGCATAGATGAAACTCTCTTAAACATCTGCCCTTCCACCGGAGTTATTGGTTCAGCAACCAACCCGACTTTATTTTGAAAACAATCATTATCGGCGCCGGTATGGCCGGACTTTCAGCCGCACGTATATTCATTCAAAAAGGCCATGATGTACTCTTGTTGGATAAGGGCCGAGGCGTAGGCGGACGCATGTCGACCCGAACCATACAACAAGCCAAAGCCGATCACGGAGCCCAGTATTTCTCGGTTAAATCCCCTGAATTTAAAGCACTTATTTCTGAGCTCTCAGCAGAAGGTATCGCTCAGGAATGGACGTTAGCCCAACGGAGGAATACTCGTTATATCGGGACAAAGGGTATGAGTTCCATCCCAAAAAAATTAGCTGAAAATTTGACTGTAAAAACCAACGGGAAGGTAACAGCTATCAATAACAGGACGGTCCTAACTGAATCCGGACACAGTTATGAGTTTGATAACTTGCTCATTACCGTTCCGATGCCCCAAGTCATTGAACTCTTAGCGAATTCGAAAATAATCCCTACGGCCCATGATCAGGCCGTATTCAACAGCATTGAATACACTCCCTGTATTGCCGTTATGGCGGTTTTAAAACAACCTACCCTCATTCCCGGCGGAGGAATTATCTTAGAGAATCAGCCCGTAGCTTGGATAGCCGATAATTTTCAGAAAGGAATTTCCCCTGTCCCAACGGTCACGCTTCATGCTGCTGCAGATTACAGCCAAAAATATTTGGAAGATGATTTGCAAAAAGTGGCTCAGGATATGTTAGCCTCAGTCAGCCAATACATTTTTACTGAAAATATCCTTTCCGTTCAAGTACACCGTTGGCGGTATAGCCTGGCCGAAAAACGGTGTGAACTTGCTTTTTATCAACTTGAAAACCGACCTGTTTTTTTGGCAGGTGACGGTTTCGGAATCGGTAATGTGGAAGGGGCTTTTTTATCGGGATATAAAGCCGCCATGGCTATCGCATAAAAAAAGGCTGTGTCTCCACAGCCTTTTTGAGCATAAACTTTGAAATTCTACGTCAAATACTTCAACTTCACCACTTCTTTTTCGTTCAAAAAGCGCCACTTACCGCGGGGAAGTTCTTTTTTGGTCAATCCTCCGTAAACGGTACGATCAAGTTTAAGAACCTCATACCCTAAGCTTTCGAAAATACGACGTACGATACGGTTCCGCCCGCTGTGGATTTCAATACCTACCACCATGGCATCCGGGGTGACAATAGCCACTTCGTCGGGTTTGATGAAGCCGTCTTCCAGTTCTAAACCTTCTTTGATTTTTTCAAAATCTTCGGTGGTGATGGGCTTTTGGATCTCTACCTGATATATCTTATGCACTTCATTGGAAGGGTGCATCAGTTTCTCGGCCAGTTCGCCGTCGTTCGTTAACAGCAACAGACCGGTCGTGTTACGGTCCAATCGTCCGACCGGATAAACACGCTCCTTACACGCCCCGGCAATCAATTCCATCACGGTATGCCGTCCTTCCGGGTCATCGGTAGTTGTAATATAGTCTTTCGGTTTGTTTACCAAAATATACACCATCTTTTCGGGGTTCAGTACTCGGTTACCGTATTTCACCACTTCACCGGGATTAACCCTATACCCCATTTCAGTCACTACTTTACCGTTTACTGTGATTTGGCCCGTTTCAATGAGTTCATCGGCTTCCCGACGGGAACACAACCCCGCATTGGCAATGTATTTATTCAAACGAATACGATCATCGCCTGATTTGGCGACCTCATTTCTCGATTTTTTGTTGTAACGCTCTTCTGCTTGCTGCAAATCATAACGAGGGGCCTCCGTAAACTCACCTACACGGCGACGTTCGCCATCCTCGGCACGATTCCGTTTTTCTCTTTCCTCCGATTTATCCGTAGAACGAGGGCGTTTTTCGCGGTCAAAAGGCTTATCAAACGTCGGTTTTTCGTTGCGTTCACCACGCGGACGTTCCTCCCGTTTTTCGTAAGGTTTTTCAAAATGGCGTTTTTCGCGGTCAAAAGGCTTATCAAACGATTTTTTGAAAGCGGGCTTGTCGCCGCGGCGTTCTTCTCGTTTTTCAAACGGCTTGTCAAAATTCCGCTTTTCACGCTCAAAGGGTTTATCAAACGACTTTTTGAAGGCAGGTTTGTCTCCATCCCGTTCAGTCCGTTTTTCAAACGGTTTATCAAAGCTGCGTTTTTCGCGGTCAAAAGGTTTATCAAACGATTTTTTGAAAGCAGGCTTACCCCCGCGTTCAGGGCGGTCGCCTCGTTTTTCAAAAGGTTTTCCGGTATTTTTCTCGCTATACGGTTTGAAGTCGGCCTTTTTCTCAAAAGGTTTATCGTAGGATTTTTTAAAGGCAGGTTTTTCGCTCCGTTCCGGACGGTCGCCCCGCTTTTCAAACGGCTTGTCAAAACTGCGTTTTTCGCGATCAAAGGGTTTGTCGAAGTTCTTACCGCTGCCGGCGTCAGGTCTTTTTTTGCTCGGGGCTTTGTCGGTTTTTCCCGAAGTTTTTTCGATTTCAGGCTTTTTAAATTTACTGTAAAAAGGCGCATCGCCTCCGTTTTTATTATCTTTTTTCATTAGGCTTGCAGTATCACTACTGTAAAAATGGAGTTAAATAAATGATTATTCGGCAAATCTTAAAAATCACCAAATCCCCTGATAATCAGGACTGCAAAGGTACGAAATTTTAAGGTAAGATGATTTTTTAAAGAAATATATCTCAAAAAAATGATTTTGGACGTTTAATCAACAATCCATCCGAATCCTATTAACTTTTTTTGCCGTGATCTTAGACCGTATATCCCTCAAGCCCCTGTGGGCACCGTCTCGTGCTTTTGCGGAACAATCCAATTTTAAAAAGTATCAAAACTGGCTATTTGTCAAAAAAGGGCTTTATTTCCGGGACTACCATGACCTGTGGGATTGGTCAGTAACCGATTTGGAAGATTTTTGGGAAAGTATTTGGCAGTTTTGCGAGGTAAAATCACACAGTATGTATTGGGATGTACTGGTCAACTCTAAAAAAGAGCTGTCAGATACTCAATGGTTTACGGGGTCTTCGGTCAATTATGCGGAACATATCTTTCGTTCTAAAAACGCCAATCGGCCTGCTTTGCTGTACCAATCGGAGAGAGAGCCCCTGCGGGAAGTTTCATGGAAAGATTTGGAAAAACAAGTGGCTGCTTTGGCTGCTTATTTGCGTCGTTCGGGGGTGGGAGTCGGCGACCGGGTAGCGGCTGTTTTACCTAACGGCCCCCAAACGGTGATCGCTTTCTTAGCGGCCAATTCCGTCGGGGCGGTTTGGACGCTCTGTTCTCCTGACATGAGTTCAGCAGCGATTTTAGATCGCTTTCAGCCATTGGAACCGAAGGTACTCTTCGCCGCTGACGGATATGAACAAGCCGGCAAAGCAGTTGACCGATTATCGTCTGTAAAGGAGGTGGTCAACGGATTGCCTAAACTGAAAGCAACGGTTTTGATCCCCTATTTAAATCCGGCAACTCAGCTTTCCAATGCCGATACTTGGGCCGATGTCTTAAAGACGCCTTCTGCAACCCTCGAATTCGCGCCGGTCCCTTTCCATCATCCCTTATGGGTTGTATTTGAATCGGGGCCATCCGGAAAGTCCGAGCCTATCATTCACAGCGTCGGCGGATGTCTGTTGGAGCATTTCAAAATATTTACCTTACATCAGAATATCAAACCCGGCGATCGTTTCTTTTGGTATAACCCATCGGAAAGTTGGATGTGGCATTTTTCGATCGGAGCCATGCTTTCCGGCGCTGTCCCGTTGCTTTATGAAGGCAAACCAACAACGTTCAATGTACTTTGGGAGGTGGCCGAAAAAGCCAAAATCAATCATTTCGGAGGAAATAGGGCTTATTTCATGGACTGCCTGAAAGAAAATTTAAGTTTGCAAGGTTACAAATTCAATCATTTACAAAGCCTGAGTTGTACAGATGCTGCCTTACCGGCCGAAGGGTTTGAGTGGGTTTACAAAAACACAAAAAAAGACGTTTGGCTGATTTCCCTTAACGTTACCCCTACTCTTTGCAGCAGTTATGTGGGAGGTTGTCCCATTCTTCCCGTGTATTCGGGCGAAGCTCAATGCCATTTGTTGGGTTGTAAAACCGAAGTTGATGATACTAAAGAAAAATCGGTTGGGAAAGACTCTCTGAAATTGACTCTTTCCCAACCGATGCCTTCCTTACCGCTTTCCCACCTTACCTATTAATCAACCCAATCGGCAATGTATAAGTTTGTATCGCGCGAACCGGGCGCATTGTTACGATTGGAACTGAAGATCAACTTTTTCCCATCGTGAGAAAACATAGGAAAGGCGTTGAAGATACTGTTATTGGTAACACGTTCTATTCCGCTCCCATCCAAATTGACCATGTACAACTGAAAATCATAACCTCTTTGGGAATGATGATTCGACGAAAAAATAATCTTATCTCCTTTGGGAGTGAAATAAGGCGCCCAATTGGCCTTACCTAAATGGGTTATTTGTTTTAAGTCAGAACCGTCGACGTTGCAGGTGTAAATCTCCATATCCGTCGGAGCAACCAATCCCATCGACAGCAATTTTTTGTACTCGGCCACTTCTTCTTCGGTCTTAGGGCGAGAGGCACGAAATACCAATTTTTTTCCATCGGGAGAGAAAAAAGCCCCGCCGTCGTAACCCAACTGGTTGGTGATGCGTTTCACATTTTTGCCGTCAAGATCCATAATGTAAAGGTCCAGATCGCCGTCGCGCGTAGAGGTAAACACGATCTTATCGCCTTTGGGAGAAATGGTCGCTTCGGCATCGTAGCCTTTCTCGTTGGTCAGTTGTTTAACTACTTTTCCTTTTAAATCCGACACAAAAATATCGTAGGTATCATACACCGCCCACAGGTATTTGTTTAAATAAGGCTTAATAGGCGGCGGGCACGAATCATTGGCCAAGTGGGTACTGCCGAAAAGGATGTGCTTTCCGTCAGGCATAAAATAAGAGCAAGTTGTCCGGCCTTTGCCCGTACTGATAAACGACGGGCGCTCGTCGGGGTTCTTCAAGCCGGTATTGACATCCAAATAAAAGATTTGATCACATTGCAGTCCCCATTTCGGATTATTAGACTGGAAACTGACGTATTTATCATTAAAACTGAAGTAGGCTTCGGCATTATCTCCCCCAAACGTAAGTTGTTTTACATTCTTTAAATGTTTCTCTTCTCCCGATTGAGAGAAACAGCGAAGCGAGAAAAGGCAAAAAGCAATAAGTAAAGGATTGATTCTCATAAGATGTAAAGTGGTTTATGTAGGTGCAAAGTACGGTATAGAAATGCAAAAAAACAGTACCGGGCTCGATTTTTGAGGCATTTTTGGTTTACAACAGCCTTGTCTGTGCAAATTACCGAAAAAATATTGTTTGTATTTAATCTAAATAAGCTATTTTTGCGTTATTAAAAGAAACATCAAAAATCTGCTAATGAATCCCCACGAAGTTTCGACCTGTTCTTTTTTGGATACCGAAGAAAAATTTTTTACCGGAAATTCATTTATGGGCTGTGCTTTCAGTTGTGAATTAAAAAAATGCTGCAAAGCGTACAAAAAGAAAGGGAAGCATTGCAAGAAATGCCCTAAAAAATAAGGTCTGACCCAAGAAAACAGTTATCGTTTTCGTCGAATTGCTTCTCTATTTATAATTTTCGGGCGGTTCTTACGCGAATGGGTGAACCTTCCGCCAACAGGACAGAATCGGGCTTTTGCCCGTTTAAGCATTCAAAGGCTGCACCATAGACTGCTTTAAAGTCTACCTCAACCTCATATTTCTTTACTGGATACACTTGCCACCGTGGGTGTTCCACTTCGTATTCGGACGTAATATCGGAGGTGTAAGCGGTATATCCCCGATAATGTTCGGTAATAAACTCTTCCTTACTGTGGGCCGGCATATCTACGACATTCGCATCAGCCACTACTTCAAATCGTTGCCACTCTCCCTGTTTCCACTCGTAGCTTACAGTCCATTGATGACCAAAGTTTTTCCAATAATGACGCATAGGTCTTGTCATGTAGGGCTCATGATAAATAAAATTAGCCAGCCAACTTACCGCGTATTTCGGAACGATCTCTTTGATGAACGTTGTACCTCTTACCCAATGTCCCTGTGGGTCGCGATAGCGCACGTAAAAACGTAAATTGACCTCCTCAAAAGACCGATGGAAAGGGACGGGCACTCCTTTCAAGCGCACATTATCAAACAGAAACCCTACTAAACTGACGTAACACGTCCCGTTCCACAGATCCAATTCTGTGTGTTTAGGCACGTACGGCAACAGCAGCTCGGGCGAAACTGCGTAGTTAACCATGGCTAATTTGCGCCATTCGGCCGTGAGAAAAGAGGCAAGCATGAGAAAAGTTTAATCCTTTAAAGTTTGCTCGTAAAATAAGGCCAATTTCCTATATTTGAGTCTGTTTCTAAACCTATTCTTCTGAATTTTATGAAAAAACATCTTCTTCCCCTTACGGCAGGGCTGATCTTTTATGCCTGCCGACCCGACCAAGAGTTAACGACGACCAAATCAGATGAACCGATGGCTGTGGAAGCCATGGATGATTTTATCTACCAAAAGCTCCGGCAACAGGGCAAATTTCTTTGGGAAACGGCCTCCGATGAAATGGTTTGGAGTGCGTTAAAGCGTTCAGACCAAGTGCTCTCCATAGGTTTTAAGCCCGAAAAAACGGACAAAGATCTGAGTAAAATCATTCACCAAATTGACCTGAAGCAACCCGAGTGGACGAATGCGAAAGAACGAGTATTGGAATTGATTTTTGAGGAAGAACGGCGTACCAATTCGGAACTGAAACGAGAAGAACTTTCCGTATTTGAAGAGGAGGTGTTACCCGTAATCAGTGTAAAGGTCCAAAATCTCAGTACGGTTAAAAAACTTCGGGCTTCAGGCTTTGTACGTTATGCTGAACCTATGGGCTATGAACCTACCAATGCCGGCAGTCGGGCCAAAGTAGCGGCGGGAAGCGGATGCGGCGGTTACAATGCGGCCAATGACTTGGTGGCAGGCACAGACTATACTACCACATCGCCTAACGCCAAAACCTCGTGGCACCACACGTTTCACAAAGTAGCGCAAGCATGGACCAAAAGTACAGGCACCGGGGTGAAAATATTGGTCATTGACACAGGAGCAAGCCCTACCCAAGATAACCTCGGGTCTGCGTTTAACCAAGGGTCGTCTTCCGGCCGTACCATCGAAAAGATTGTAAAACTTCCGAAAGCCTGGCCTTGGTCCTCGGCCGAGACTCCTGATGACGACTGCGGTCACGGTACTACCATGGCCGGTGTAGCTGCAGCCCCTCGAGGTACCGACGGACAGGCGGCGGGGATTGCTTACAATGCGGGTTTGGTTACTTGCCGATCGGTAGCGGATGTCATGATCGATGAATCCCGAGAAGTAAAGGGAGTGTCGGATGCTCTCATTTTGGCAGGAGACCGTACCGATATTAAAATTGTCAGTATGTCGTTGGGCAGAATCACGTCTTCGTCACAGATCTCTGATGCTGTTAAATATGCGTACAACAAGGGCAAATTGATCTTCTGTGCCGCCGGTACTTCCTTTGGTTGGTCGGCGGGATGGTGGGGCGTTATCTTTCCTGCCTGGATGCCGGAAGTACAAGCCGTAACCGGTGTGAAAGACCTTACCAACGATGTTGCCTGCGATGACTGCCACAAAGGAAGCGAGGTTGATTTTGTAGTGGTCATGGAGCGCAGCAATACCGGTCGGCATGTGCTGACCCTCCCTACCGAAAATACAAATACCCCCGGCACCGTAGGCGGTTCGTCGGCTTCTACCTCTTCTATGGCCGGTATGGCGGCTTTAGTGTGGTCGCGCTTTCCCTCCCTTACCCGCGATCAAGTGGTGAGCAAATTGGCCTCCTCAGCGAGCTATTATCCGAACCGTAACAGCAACTTTGGTTGGGGACGGGTCAATGCGGATGCGGCGACTAACAGCGGGATTTAGAGACTTCCTTTCAGTAAAAGGCTGTCGCTTTATGAAAGTGCGACAGCCTTTTTTATTTTATAGATGAATTGGTTTGTTAGGTTATACACAACCCCACCCTAAACCCCTCCCCTTTCAGTGGAGGGACTTCTTGCAGCTCCCTTTCTCCTGAAAGGGGCCGCGGCGGCGGACCGCAAGGGCCGGGGATAGGGGTTAAAACGATAGGTACAACTTTGTAAACCAATTCATATAGATTCTAAAATATCTCCGGGTTGGCAGCCTTTCGCTATTTCGGATTTGAAATCGCGCGGCGAACCGTCCGAAATTATATCCTCTCGGATTTGAAATCCGGGACAGTGATGTTTTGAAAAGTACTTTATCCCCTTAAAACATACAGAAAGCCGGTGAAAACCCTACTTTTGCGTATTCAATTAAATTTACAGACAGATGCTACAAGCCGTTCCCTTTGATCAAACTGCTGCTTACAAAAAGCTTAAAACTCATCACAAAAGCATCAGCAAAAAGCACCTCAAAGAACTTTTTGCCGAAGACCCCAATCGATTTAAGAAATTATCGCTGCGCTTGGGCGATATCGTTGTTGATTATTCCAAAAACCGCATTAACGGCCGTACTTTGGCTTATCTGTGCGATTTAGCACGGGAATGTCAGTTGAGCGATGCCATCGAAAAGATGTTTACGGGCGATAAAATCAATGCTACCGAGAATCGCTCGGTATTGCACGTTGCCTTACGCAACCGTTCCAATTCGCCTATTTTGGTTGACGGAAAAGATGTCATGCCGGAGGTCAATGAGGTTTTGGAGAAAATGAAAGGCTTTTCGGAGAAAGTACGCGGGGGCGAGTGGAAAGGCTATTCAGGGAAGAAAATCACGGATTTGGTCAATATCGGTATCGGCGGTTCTGACTTAGGCCCCGTTATGGTGACCGAAGCCTTAAAATCGTACGGCAAAAAAGGCTTGAATGTCCATTTTGTATCCAACGTAGACGGAACGCACATTGCCGAAACATTGTCGAATTTAAACCCGGAGACAACTCTTTTTATGATTGCCTCCAAGACATTTACGACGCAGGAAACGATGGCCAATGCCCACTCGGCGCGTCGTTGGTTTTTAGAGACAGCCAAAGAGAATGCCCACGTAGCGAAGCACTTTGTAGCTATTTCCACCAACCGTACCGAAGTGGAGAAATTTGGCATTGACCCCGAAAATATGTTCGGTTTCTGGGATTGGGTCGGCGGACGCTATTCGCTTTGGTCAGCTATCGGGCTGTCTATTGCCTGCTATATCGGTTTTCAAAATTTTGAACAGCTTCTCGCCGGCGCTCATGATATGGACAATCACTTCCGTTCGGCGCGTTTTGAGAAAAACATCCCGGTGGTGTTGGCGCTCTTGGGCATTTGGTACAACAATTTCTTCGGCGCTGCGACTCAGGCTATTTTGCCTTACGACCAATACATGCATCGTTTTGCGGCTTACTTCCAACAGGGAGATATGGAATCTAATGGAAAGTATGTGAGCCGCAACGGCGAAAACGTTACCTACGAAACCGGCCCGATCATTTGGGGGGAACCCGGCACGAACGGCCAACACGCTTTTTATCAGTTGATTCACCAAGGCACTAAATTGATCCCTGCCGATTTTATCGCACCGGCGTTAAGTCACAACCCCATCGGCGAGCACCACAAAATGTTGCTGTCGAACTTTTTTGCGCAAACGGAAGCCTTGATGAACGGCAAAACCTACGAAGAGGCCGCCGCAGAACTCGAAAAAGCAGGAAAATCAGCCGAGGAAATCGCCTTTTTAACCCCTTTCAAGGTATTTGAGGGTAATCGTCCAACCAACTCGATTTTGGTTAAAAAGATCACGCCGCGGGTGTTGGGGAGTCTGATTGCGATGTACGAACACAAAATATTCGTGCAGGGCATTATTTGGAACATTTTCAGCTTCGACCAATGGGGGGTAGAGTTAGGCAAACAGTTGGCCAATAAGATTTATCCCGAACTCCAAAATGACTGGCCGATTGATGCCCACGACGGCAGTACCAATGGGTTGATCAATCAGTACAAACGTTGGAGATAAAATAGCAAGAGGCAAATCAGACAAGAGGCAAGGAGCAAAAACGACCCTTTGCCTCTTGTCTATTTGTCTTTTCAACGATTGCCTTTTAAAAAAATGCCCGTCCGTATCGACTTTTTTGCGATTCTTATTCTGCTCGGTGTCATTCAGGGCGTCTTGCTGAGTGGGCTTTTTTTTACGGGCGAACGTACAAAACTCATTTCCAATAAGGTGATGGGTTGGCTAATGCTGACATTTGCCGCTGCGATTTTGGAAATATTTCTCTGTTACACCAACTATCAGTTTCAACTGCTGTGGACAGACAATTTTGCCGAGCCTACCAATTTTCTGCTGGGGGTACTCCCCTATTTTTTTGTCTTTTCCCGCCTGCACGGACGCTTGCCCAAGACATGGCGGCGGCATTTGCTTCCTTTTGCTTTTTGGTGTATTTATTCCCTGTTCTGGCAGTTTCAACCAATGGATTACAAGTACAATGCTTATCTCGACGCTTGGCATCCGGAACTTCCCTTTCGTCCCGTAACCCTTTGGCACTCTGAAGATCCGTTAGGATTACGCGATCATATCAATGACTATACATTGGTCAGTATTTTGGTATACGCCACTCTTTGTCTTCGAGAGGTGTATAGAGCCTTTCAACGAGAAAATCAGCCTTTTTTTACGCTGAAAACCCTGCCACCACTTACTCAAATCCGCAATTATACGCTCTTTATCTGCCTTTTCCCGATTGTTTTTCTGATTGTTAAACTGATTTTTGAAGAGGATCTGGGAGATTATTGGCTCGGAAGTCTGGTAACTCTCAACATCTACGTCACGAGCTTTTTGGTCATGAATCACTCCGTTTTATTCAAAGCTGATCCCGCAGAAAACAAGAAGAAATACGAAAAGTCAGCGCTTTCGGATGATTACAGCAAAGCCATTTTGCAGAAGTTGCAAACCTATTTGGCCGAACAAAAACCGTACTTGGAAAACGACCTAACTTTACCCAAATTGGCCCAACGGCTGTCGGTATCACCACACCATCTTTCTCAAGTGCTTAACGACCGCCTCCATCAAAGTTTTTTTGATTGGCTGGCGACTTGCCGCGTCGAAGAAGCAAAAAAACTATTGGCCGATACTGCACTTTCCCACCTCAAAATTGACGAAATCGCCGAACGGGTCGGGTACAATTCCACCTCCGCCTTTCATACGGCCTTTAAACGAATTACGGGCAAAACGCCGGCGCAGTTTCGGGCAGCGGGCTAACTTACTCCACCACAAACGATTCCATCGTCTGTAAATATCCCATATCTACATCGGCACCGTGACCGGGAGTATCGGGAATGATTACCTGATAATGATTCTGATAGGTAATCCCGCCCAAAACAGGGTCTTGGGCGTGTTCAAACGGAGAATCCAGATCGTAAAAGACAACATTTTGAAGTGCCGAGGCAAAGTGCGCATTGGCCGAAATCCCCAAACGAGACTCCGACATGCAGCCAATCATGCACCGAATCCCGGCGGCTTCGGCAATGGCATTGATCTTAACGGCGTTGCGCAGTCCGCCACTTTTGGAGAGCTTGATATTAAAGTAATCAACGGCTTGCTGTGACGCTAATTTCAGCGCATCCTGTGGTGAAAACAAGGATTCATCGGCGCAGACGGGCACGCGGGCATTTTGGCGCAGACGAGCCATGTGGGCATAATCCCAGTGTTTTACGGGTTGTTCGCAGTATTCTACATTCCAATCGGCAATGGTATTCAGTACCTTCAATGCACTGACGTAATCCCAACCCTGATTGGCATCGGTACGAATCGGAATAGTGTCTCCGATGGCTTCCCGAATGGCGGCAATCCGTTTGATATCGTCCCCGGCATTGGTTCCCAACTTTACTTTGATGGCCTCAGCCCCGCGCTCTTTGATTTTCACGGCATCGGCCGCCATAGCTTCGGGGCTCGAAATATAGATCGTTTCATCGGTCATGATGGGGCGGTTGGTCCCTCCCAAAAATTGATACAACGGCATATTGGCGTACTTGGCCGCTACATCATACAGGGCCATATCAAATGCACTTTTTACCGTAGGATTGGCGGCTAAATAACGGTCCATCGCCGCCATACAGCCTTCTAAGTCCAACGGATTTTTACCCATCAGCAACTTCGCCAAATCATAGGCCGCTGCATAAGCCGTAGCTTGGGTTTCCCCTACGATCATCCAAAACGGAGCACCTTCCCCCGTTCCGTAAAGGCCATCGGACGTATGAATTTTGACCAGAATATTACGAGCTTCTTCGATGGTACCGATGGCAATCGTGACGGGTGCCTGAAGCGGAATGTTGAATTTATAAACTTCGATGCGAGTAATGAGAGGCATTAGAATGAAGAAATTAGCTAAGCGTTACGCCTTTTTTTGTCAAATAAGCTCCTATGTTAAACAATTGGCCGGACATCAATTCAATGTCACGGTTCCAGTCGAAGGTTCCGATACGGTCGGTTGTCGCAATCATGACTACCTCTGCCTCTGTCAGCACCCAAAATACTTTGTGAACGCCAAAATTGAGTAGTTTTTGGGTCTTTTTATAAATATATCCCGTTTCGATTAATGCTTCTACATCGGCCGCAATGTCTATTTCGAGGGCAATGTGGGGAGGTACATCAGCGTATTTTTTTGAGATTTTATCAGAAGTCAATACCGACTGCTCAAAAATGGCTATGTTGTTAGCTAAGTTGTTTTTATGGTCAAGGTGTAATCCGGCTTCGCTTGTGAGAACCGTATAAACTTCTTCATCAATGAATCTTCCAATAAAAGCAGTCAGATAAAACACAATCAATGCCTGTAAACTGCTCGACCCCCTAATTTCAGTAATTGTTTTTTTGCCGGATAATACCTCCCGATAATCTTTATAATAAACGGGTTTTCCGTCTATGATTTCATAAATCAAGTTTTCGGGGATATTTTTTGGCGGCTTTCTTACTTTTCGGGGGGTATCTAAAGCAGTCATTGTTTCGATTGTTTTCTCAAATTTAACAACTATAAACAGTAAACTCAAAACTTATTGACCAACCTAATCCCAACACTCCATAATCAGCAAATCACCGGATTGGGCCGAGATTTTCACGAAACCGTCGGCGGCCGCTTCGTTGCTGTTGCCGCTGCGGTAGCCCAGTTTCAACGCATCTTCCTGTAGGTTGTATTTGAGTCCTTCGGTAGTGATGCCTTCTACCGTACCCACGGGAACGAGCGAAATAGGCGTGCCTTCGGCGTACCACTTTTCAAACGTACCCACCAACGGAAAAATCTTGGAATGATCGTCCAGCATTACGACTTTGATTCGGTCTTTGTAACGAACGATATTGGTCATATTGGTCAAGCTATGGTCGGCGCGACGGCCTGTGGCCCACACAATATTTACCGCCGGGAAGCCCCGCTCAATCAGTAATTCAATGCCTTTTTCCAAATCAGTTTTATCCTGATCAGGCGCAGGGACAATTTCGAGAGGATACTGTCGGGCCAGAATTTCGTCAAAATCGACGTTTCGGTCAAAATCACCCAACAAGACATCTACTTTGATGCCCAAATCCAGCACCCGATGAATGGCATGATCTAACACAACGATAAACGGCGACCATTCCAACAACTGTCCCAACAGTTCAACACTGCACCCTTCGCCGTTGGCAATCAGCAGTGCCGGTTCCTGTTTTTCTCTGACGACGTGGTGGGAAGACATATTTTTTAGTGAGGAGTGTTGAGTTATGAGTGATAGGTTCTTAGTACCGAGTTTTGAGTACCGAGTGAGGAGTTGTCTTTGCCTGAAATAGGTATCTCATCAATAAATCTGCCTCTCATTACTACAAACTCGGAACTAATGACTCGGTACTTATTTCGGTAGCGCATGAATGATTGACAACGCAAAGAAAGTAACAAAAAGCCACTTCGTCTGTTCAAAAATAACTTTTTGTTCAGAAGCCCGAGCCAAAAGTCCCAATGCAAACAGCAATGACGCAGGTGCTAAACGCCTGAAATAGAGACTTTCAACGGAAGCATCGGTCAGATAAACGGCAATCGTAAAAAACAGATAACTGACTGCCACCGGAAAAAATACATTTTTTGTCATGCTGCAGGCATCTGAGTCCTTCACTTTGTACCACTTCCACCCGATCAAACCGGCAATCAAACATTGCAGAAAGGCAACTCCATAAATAAACCATTGCATACCAACACGTAAAGCTGTTTGTTTCAGGCCCCAATCGCGTACTCCAAAAAACAGAAATTCCTCTCCCAAACCCCGTATTCCCCTCAAAAGCCGTTCTCCAAAAGGTTCCTCCGGCCAAAAACCGTGCCCCCCTGTAAACGTGCCCGTACGATAAAGATTGAAAAACAAATACCCGCCGATAAACAGCGAATAATACACGGCCGCCCGAAATTTTCGCTGAATCAACAGCGGAATCAGCAGGAAGACTCCCGCGTAACGAGTAAGAAAAGCACCGATTGCCCAAAGAACCCCACCCCTTGCCCCACCCCTGAGAGGGAGGGGACGAGTGCAAAACCCTAAAACAAAAAACAAAAACACCGTTTCAGACCACGTATTGGTGTACAATTGAATCAGTGACGAAGCCGAAAATGCCAATGCTACAAACCACGCCTTCTGCTGAAAACGCTGCCCTATCAGCCAAAAACACCCGGCTAACGCCAATAAATTAACGATTTTGGAAGCCGTTTCAATCGAAAAAGACGTTAGCCAAGATACGAAGGCAATCAGTGTAGAGTAGCCAATGGGCCAAATGGCGCAGAAGGTTTCTTTGCCCTCAAAAACAATCCGGTAGCCTTTACCATCCAACAGGTTTTGAGCTGCCTGAATATAAAAATGAGAGTCAGGGGTCAGAAAATAGGCAGAATCTGCGCGAAGTTTAAGGAAAACTACTGCGCCAATGAGCAGGAACTGAAAGAATAAAGCAAAACGATTCAGCATCTTTGTCGCCCTGAAAGGGTCTATTGAATACGACTTTAGACCCTTTCAGGGTGACAAAGATAGAATTATTTATTTTTCAGCCTCCATCCGCTCCCGTGCCTTGGGCAGTTGCCACCAGGGCAAGTAGGGGTATGCATGGTGCTCCAGATGATACCCGAAAAAGTAGCAGCTCAAAAACGCCTTGACGTGGTTGAGCGACTGGCTGCGGGCGTTGAGGGGTGGGTTATGATGCTCACCGCGATGGGGCAGGTAGGTACCGAAATAAAACAATTGAAAAGTACTCAGAACGGCAGGAATCATCCAAAACACGACCAGATTTTCCCAAGGAAACCACAATTTCAGAACATTATAGGTCACTGCCATCAACAGGATTTGGGGGATGGACACGTACTCTTTGGCAAAAGCAATAAACCACAGAAAGAAATTGGGGTGTCCGTCGTGGTAATCGGGGTCGTCGGGTGTAGCAGCGTGGCGGTGATGCAGATGGTGCTTGGCCGACAACCGCTTAAAATGATTGAACGCAAACAGAGAAGCACTCAGAAAGCCTATCCAATAGTTCAAGCGCTTATGATGAGGGGCTACCACGCCGTGAATGGAATCGTGAGCAGTAATGAACACCCCGGTATAGAGGTGCATTTGCAGTAACACCAACCCATACACCCACGGGTCGCGAAAATCAACGGGATAATGAAGCAGAAAAGCCAAACTTCCAAACCATGACAACAGGACCGCCAAGGCGATCCAAAGCCCTTTTTGGCCAATGTCAGTAGGTTTGATAACGGGAATAGCAGACATTACAAAATCGGTTACGTCTTTTTAACGCAAACACAACTGCTTTTGTTTCTATTAAGCAACCCCGCCTAAATCCTCCCCTGTAGGGCTACTGTTTATACACATCTTTGTAATTCATAGCCCATCAAGATGAGTTCAAATTTTTTTATTCCCTTGTATAGTATTATTACTCCCGGAGGTCTTTGGGAATTATATCCTTTCCATCCACCCAGCCTTGCAATTACCCAGAAAGCCCATGATAAGGCGGTATCCGGTAAGGGTTTTTTAATTTTGCGAACGCCGCCCGGAGTATTTCCACTAAATTTGACATTAAGAACTTTTAAGCATTCTATTTCACTTTCAGTAAAAAGTTCATTGACCGCTTGATTTTGATTCGGAAAAATGGTTTTGCTGCTCAAAAGTAAAGCCATTACTTTAAGACTTGCCCACAGGGCAAAAGCGTCATTTTTATAATAGCTTCGCCATTTTCAAGCCCAATGCTCTCAATATCAAATCCTTGGGTTTTTAATAGTCGAAATAAGGTTTCGATGTGCCACCTCAATGAATACCAATACACGATTTGGCACGCATCAGAAAAATCGTTTACCTGATGGGTTGTCAAAATACGCCAGTGTATGGGTTCTTGTCCATCAGGAACGCTTGATGGAGATTCTTTGGCTTCAATGGCGACAACTTTGACAGGTGATATTGAAGTTGTTTTACTATGTCTAA
The DNA here is from genome assembly GCA_046329125.1 of Spirosomataceae bacterium. Lineage (GTDB taxonomy): Bacteria > Bacteroidota > Bacteroidia > Cytophagales > Spirosomataceae > Runella. The sequence goes on from JAXLVD010000025.1 coordinate 66,222, forward strand.
GAGGAGGTTGAACTTCAACTTCGATGAATCTAAGCTCCATCAGGGCTTGACGATTCAGCGTATTTTTACGAATATCCCCTCGAACATCAAGCCGGTAAGTATCTCCTAAGACCGAGGAGGCTAAGGTTTCATACAAGCCACAAATCTGTTCACCATAGCTAACTTTTCGATTATAGGTTGAACGAATAATAAAAAAGTCTTTGTCTGTATGGCTCGCTAATAGCTCAAAAATATCTCCTCTCGGTCTTGAACATAGGTTCTCATGGAGGCATTCGAGAGCGTTTTTGAACTTTGTTGAACACACTGAATCCAACGATACGATTCCTTTCCTGGATGGGAAGATAGTTATAGTTACGTTCATGCCGATTGGCTCCCCCTGCACATGAATGTAGGGTTTAATAAATGAAAAGCCTATACAACTTTCATTAGAAGCTTTCATCACTAAACTCGGATGTAAATAAAACCCTAAACTTTTTGTTGTCGGCTATGAGGCCAAGGCCTGAATTAGACGGATACGACCACGATTACTCTCCAAGTTGACCTGAGTCGTATCTTGAAAACACAAATAATGAACAGGTTCTATTCGTTCACAGGTAGCCTTTGTAAAACCCGATATAATAGCCTCTGTACTCACTTTTTTGTTATTGATTAAACGATAATAGGCCATTTGACTCGACCAACTCTCACTTAGTTGATGTACTTTGGTTTGAACATTCTCCGTTACATCAGAAACAAATTCACAGGCTCTTAAATTTAACCGCTTGTCCCCGAAATCAAAAGCAACTTCGTTTTTTTTAACATTACATTCAACGTTTTATAGATTGTGAAATAACTTGGTTAAATTGGTGCTAAAAAAAATACAATAATGCGAAAACAAGTATCAGTTGCTGAACCGGAGCGCCTTCAACGGTTTATGAACAATCGTAATAGTTATAGCGAAGATTTCAAATGCCTAACACTCAAACTAATCAATTCGGGAAAAGCCCTGACGAGGTCAGTATTTTTACAGGTATTAGCTTACCAACACTATATGAATGGATAGAGGACTGGAATAAAAAAAGAGGATGGCATAGTAAATCAACAAGGCAAAGGAGGTGGAGTAAAGAGCAAACTAAGTTCAGAGCAAAACCATCCTAAAAGCAGAATTAGGTACAAAAGACTTTTGGACTTTAGGCGAAATAGACCAATTGATGCAAGACAAATTTGGTATTACTTATAGTCAACGACATCTGCGAACGATACTCAAAAAGATGGGTGTATTTCATTACAAACCGGAACCTTTAGATTACCGTAGAAGCGATAACTCAGAGCAAGAATTAACTGATAAATTGCTCGCTACTACTGATGCTTTGCAAGTGTTAGGCTTAAAAATAGATGAAGTTGCGTTGGATTTGCCGATGAGGCCTGTCCACAAGCAAATTCAAATACGGCTCGAATGTGGTCAATTTATCACAAAACCCGAAAAGTGAACACACAAAGACTCTCGTGCAAAACCTTTGGGTTCTATGCCCTGAACGGCAATAGTTTTTGTTGTGATATTGAAAATGCCAAACCTGAATCTTTTTCCAAATACTCTATCAAGTCAAAGAACAAAATCAACACTATAAAGCGACGGTACTACTTTGGGATAATGTAAGAGGGCATATCGCCCGAGTTCAGCAAACTGCACGAAAACTTGGCATCTTTATTATCAACATCCCTAAATATGCTCCGGACCTAAATCCCATCGAAAAAATATGGAAACAGGTTAAGAGAAAAATCAGTCAAAAAGGCCTTATCTTATCAAAAGATGACTTGAAAAGCATCATTAAACAAGCCTTTGATACTTTCGCCAATTCAACTTCGGCCGCTTCTAAATGGATGAAAGACTTCTTTAATCCGTTTTGGAAATATCGAAATTATACAAATTCCTTCTAAGCTATGTTAGTTCATTATCTATAAAAGAAAACAAAAATACCAAATACTTGTGTATAAACCGTAGCCCCTGTAGGGAGGACTTTATTTGATTGACCTTCAAATGCCTGAAGTTTTAAAAATTCAGGAAGCCGTTCTCTTATACTGCATTGATTTACTCAAGCTTAAACATTCGTAAATCGTCACCACGGCGGACCGCTCGTATCTCGTCATTCCTAAAATTCGTCATTCCAACAACTCTTCTTCCTCAAATTCCTGCACTTCTAATGTATCGTCGTCAGGCAGTATCATCGCTTCTTTGGTACTGAGGTTGGGCTTACCGAACAACGGATGCCGAATACCCATGACACGGTACAGGGGCGTGATGCCGTTTTTGGCTAAAATTTTGAAACTGCTGCCGCGTTCGCGTACCACATGCAACCCCAAAGAAGCATCCGTCAGTTTCAGGTTGGAGGTGCCGGCGTTGGCTTCGGCCTTCAAATCGATCTGATTGTTGCTGCTGTTGGAAATAATAATCGTGGCCGATTCGGCCTCAATCAATTGAGTGACTACCAACCAATCTTTGGGCCAGGCATTGTCCCGATATTTTTGGATAATTTCCTTTTCAATGTCCCCCATGTTCACAATTTGATGGGTCAGGGTTTTATCTGCCTGAAAAACCACGGCATCCTGACTTTTAAAATCAATGGTAAAACCGGCATCGCCTTCGGTCAGCACACTGCCCGCCGCAGGCACCTGCCCGGCCAATTTAAAACCGATACTGACCGATTCGTTGGAAGTATAATCCCAAAAGCCCTGCGACTCATCCTTCATCACTTCCGGAACGATGCCCTCTTTTTCCAAATTAGAGAAAATGGTAAAAACGCCGTCTTCCAGTCGCCCGACAGCTCCTACAAAAAGCGGACGATTGGGCTCCCACGTAGCGCGGTAGCCCGTTTGTTTGGCCATGTGTTTCAAATAAAATTGATGAATGTTCATAACGGTTTGATTAGAAGTAAATGGAGAGAGAAAGGTATTGTTTTATCGGAGAAAACGCAAGGAATATCTTCCTCGACTGCGTCGATTCTTACTAAACGGCAATCGAGAAATTCGGCGAAATCATTTTCCCTTACCGTTTGCTAAGTTTATACCTCATTATTTTGGAAAAAACCTCTGTTTTTCGTAACATTATACGAGCAAAACTCCGACCTGCGCCTTTTTCTCAACTCGTTATGGATACCCTTCTCTTATGCTTTTCCAACAGTCCGACGGCTCCTTTGGCTACGCTTACCGACGAAGACCGAACGCTGTTTGACATCTTATCACCCCGAGAAGCGCGCGGTCATTTTAAGATTGTCCGGGAAAGCTACGCCACCGCTGAGAGTGTAATTCAACGCTTGGAAACGTATCAACAAACCATTACGGTCTTTCATTTTGCAGGCCACGCGGGCAAAGAAGGCCTGCTCCTCGACGACGCCTGGGCCCGAGTGGGCGGTTTGGCCGCCCTACTGGCGCGTTGTCCCAATCTGAAATTTATTTGCCTGAACGGATGTGCTACCCACACTTTGGTCAAAACACTGCTTGAGCAACCCATCAAAGCCGGCATTGTAGCCACCCAAGCCGCCGTCGGCGATACACAGGCAAGTCAATTTTCGACTTACCTTTACAAATACCTCAACAACCAATATTCGCTCAGCGAGGCGGTTCAACGGGCCAAAGAAGCCTTAAATGTGTTTACTGAAACCCGCCTCCAAACCCGCGGCTTAGGCGAAGAGATAGGGCCCTTGGATGCCGAAAACTGGGTATTTATTACGCCATCGAGCGAAGCAGAACACTGGAGCCTACCGACGCATTCCCAACGACAAAGCAATGACTACGTTCCGAACAAACGCCTGATAGAAAGCACTTTCTCCGCGCTGCAACAATACGATGCTACCTTGCTGCGACGCTTTGAGGACGAAGCGCTGGGCGACCCGGTCATCGACGATAAAATCAAAAGCAAACTCATTATTGAATCGCTTTCTTATCCGTTGGCAGAGCCGTTACGGCGTATTTTATGCCCGCCCATTACCCGCCCCGAGGACCTGACCCCGAAGCCGGACAAAAGCCGCATTCATGCTTACCAAAATCTGTTTGACTCGGTCATCTCTCTGCTTATCAGCACCTTACTTGCCCAAATTCGGGATCTGTATCTGCAAACGCCTCGGGAGCAGATCCAAATTTCAGACCTGCCATTGACAATTTTGAAAGGATATCTGAAAGGAGAACGGACGGCCTTCCAAACCATTTTGCAAACGATGCGGGAAATCTTAAAGGCCAATCAGATTCCTTACTATGTCGAAGAATTGGAAACATTGGTGAGCCGTTACTATGACCCTAATGCCAAAACGCTCGCCGACAGTCTGGATTTTTTTGTAGATCTGAAAGCTCGTTTCCCCTACCGGGGCGACCAAACGGTGAATGATGTCGATTGCCTCAATATCTGCGAGATTGGCGAGGAAAACCTGAGCCATATTGCCGAAAATTCAGGTTTTTGGGTGCGCTACAATCTGGAATCTTACAAAAATATTCGCGTCATTAAGTATTTCCGAAAACCGCCCCAATACAAACACGAACGGGTGCGCCTTAAATCCAGTTTAGTCGATTCCGGAGCAGATACCACCATGTTCTACCGGGAAGACCGGACCCCCTCAGCTATGCTTTGGGAAAGTCAGTCGGTATTATTGGTGAAAAGTGCCTTGGAAGTTGGCAAGATCGAATACCTCAATCTGTCGCCTTTTATTTTGGATAAAAACGTATTTGCCAAACGAAGTGACAATGTTTTTGATCTGCACATTTTTGAGTCGTATTCCTCCGTGGAGAAAACCCTCATCTATCGCCGCATCGGCCGACCCGGTGACGAACCGCTCAGAATCCAAATTCAAGCCAACGACCGCCAAACCGAAGCCGATTTCGGAGTGTTGCGAGAGCAGTTCAACACCTTTACTACCCTCCTGTTCAACCTCAATTACTGGGAAATCTGAGGCGGTCAGCCTTCCTTAAACACCGCTGAAAATGAATTATTATCAGGCAAAATGCTGAAATCAGAAATCGCCGATCGACTCTCCTTTTCCCGACAACCTTTTAGAACAGATAAATCATGACCCATAGCCCGTTCAAATTTCTGGAGGCCTACAACGACCGAGACAAACACCTGTTCTTCGGGCGCGAGCAGGAAATTGAAACCCTTTTCAATCTTACCTTTCGCTCTCGTTTTATTCTCGTGTACGGTCCTTCAGGAACGGGTAAAACCAGCCTGATTCGCAGCGGTCTATCCAAAAAATTGAGCGACACCGATTGGTTTTCGCTCTATATCCGTCGCAAACAGGATATCAATGCATCGTTGCGCGAGGAATTGGCCAAATGGGACAAACGAAAAGAGACACGCCCGATTTCAGAGCAGATAAGGTATATCTCCCTGCTTTATTTAAGGCCCGTCTATTTGCTTTTTGACCAACTCGAAGAACTGTTCATTTCGGGAGATGATCAGGAACAATATGAATTTTTGACAACGCTGATCGACCTGTATCAGACAGATGTGCCTTGTAAAATCGTTCTTTCCATGCGCGAAGAATACTTGGCACAGTTGTACAGCTTTGAAGAGTCCTTACCTACGTTGTTTGATTACCGATTGCGGGTAGAGCAAATGGGGGATGAGCGCACCAGAGAAGTCATTATACAAACCTTTGCGGCCCTGCCTCAAGTAAAATTGGAGCAACCGGCTACTGACGCCGAGGTCATTGTTGAAAATCTCAAAGAACCCGGCAAACTTATTCAACTTCCTTACCTGCAAGTCTATTTGGATCGCCTTTGGTACAAAGCCGCCGAGCATCCGTCCGTTAAGAAAGACGGCAATATTACCATCAATGAGTCGGTTATCAATGAAGTGGGGCGAATCGATGAGGTCTTGGAAGAATACGTAGAGGAGCAAATTGCCAAAGTGCAGGAAGAACTTCCCGAATTGGCCAATCGTCCGAATTACGTTCACAAACTGCTGGATAACTTTGTTACTTCCGGCGGAACGCGCAAAAATGTCACCCTCAACGATTTTCCGAATGATGCCGACAAACCGCTCAGAGTCAAAGTATTGAAAGAATTGGAAAACCGTCGTATTCTGCTGGAAGACAACGGCAGTTACGAATTTTTCCACGACAGTTTGGCCGGGGTGATCTTTCGAAAACGCAGTGCCGACCAAAAGCGGTTGTACAATCTGATCCGTCGGTTGAGACAGGCTTACAGTGATTACGAAAGTAATGCGGGCAATCCCGACTTTTTCCTCAACAAACTGTCGTCGCAGGAATTTCGGGTTAGCGAGTCCGGAGTTCGGGAAGAGCTGAACGAAACCGACTTTCAGAAGATTTCCTCCTTTGTTGAATCCGGAGAGCAGTTTCGTGAATCGGAGCGGCTCAGCAAAGAGATGGAAAAACGAAAGCGTAAACGGGTATTGCTGAATCTGTCTGTCTTGCTGGCAGTAGTGATAGGCTTGGGCTCTCTGGCCATTTTACAGTGGCAAAAATCACTGGTCAGCAACTTGGTTTCGCTTTCAAGTAATCTCATTCTGAAATCCAATCCTGAAGATGCCTTGACCTTGGCGTGGCAGGCCTATCGCCTTCTTCCCGAGCCGATGACCGAACGGGCTTTGCTCAACGCCTTCAACGAATACGATTCGCCCGAAGAATGGACGGAGATTGTCACAAAAGACCTGCCCAAGGGCGAAGTTCAACAGGTACGGGTGGCCGCCGATGAGCGTTCGTTGTTCGTGCTCAAAGGAGGGAAAGTGTATGTGTGGAACACCGCCGGAGAGGCTCTGTCAACTTTATCCGTGCCGACCGGAGTTAAAACGGCGGAACTCTCCCCTGACAGTAAATACATTCTTACCGTATCTAACGACAGCATCGCCCAATTGTGGAGCAACCGGGGCAAGCCCGTTTCCTTTACCAAAACCCAAACGATACATGCCTTTTTTTTACCGTCGTTCAATCCTAATCTTCTGATTGTATCAGCGACCGATCCCGCCGAAGCCTTGATTTGGCGACAGGGCGACAGCGCTTCGGTAAAACTCATGCACGGTGCGCCGATTACAAAAATAGCCTTTTCCGATAACGGCGAGCGCATCTTCACTCTTTCCGGCAACGGACTGATGAAAGCTTGGGATCGCGAAGGCAAGGTTTTATCTTCTGCCTTGTTTCAGGGCCTCCCTGTGAAGTTGATCTGCAATAAAAACAACGATCATTTTGCCGTTGTTTTACCATCCAATACCGTTCTGTTAAAAGGCATTAATCCAAGGGACTCAACGATCAAGCTCAAAACCAATGCGCAAAAAATCTTAGACATCGCTTTTACCGGCGACGGAGCCTCCCTCCGTACCGTTAACGCCGAAATGGCAGAAGACAAGGATACGATTTTCACGGTGAGTCAATGGTCGTTGAACGGAACCCTGATGGCGCGTAATCAGTTTCGTTTCCCCAATCCGAGCTGTCGTTTTTCCCCGAATGCCCAATGGTTGATCAATGAATCACCCCGCGCTACCTCCAAACCGGGCGTTTTGTGGAGTGTCGAGGGCAAAACAAACAAACCGCTTTTTAAGGACGACGGACGTTGGGTCTTTTCTCCCAACTCCAAAATGATCGCTGCCGTAGAAGAGAGTACCCATCAATTACGCATCTGGGAACAGCGCGGGCGACTGAGAAGCACCTTGACGGGCCATACAGATGCCGTTTATAAGGCCGTTTTTTCGGTAGATTCGCTGTATTTATTTACGGCTTCCGCCGATTTTACTTACCGCGTTCGCGATTTTCGCAACCCTCAACTTTCTGCCCCTACCCCCTATCCGGGCATTGTCCGAGACATTGCGCCCCCCCGTTTCGGGAAGTTTTTGGTGTGTTATGACCAAACAGCCCTACTATATACGCCCGACGGTCACTCACATGCTTTGGAACACCGGGGAGATATTTGGAGCGGAGAGCTGTCGCCTGACCCCAACAGCGGCTATGTCCTTACTGCCTCTGACGACGCCACGGCCGTTTTATGGAATGATAAAGGCGACCGAATCCGCACCTTTCAGCACCGCAAAGGAGTCAATCGGGCTACTTTTTCTCCGGATGGCCAATCTATCTTAACGGCCTGCTACGACAGTTTGGCACGCCTTTGGTCCATCAAAAATACAGACCCGCCCGTCTTGATGCTGCATTTAGGGTCGGTGTCATACGCCGCCTTTTCGCCTAACCTCAAAAATCCGCTTATCATTACGACCTCTGCCGACAGCACTGCCCGCCTTTGGGATGAGGATGGACATCAACTGCTCTTGTTGCAGCACAGTGATTTTGTCAGCAGTGCCGCTATCTCTTCCGACCGGCAAACCCTGCTCACGGCCACCAATGGCGGCATAGCCCAACTATGGGACCGCGACGGGGAAGTAAAAGGCGTTTTTGAAGCAAAATCTCCGATTTATCACGCCTCTTTTTCCCCCAACGACCAATTCGTCGTGCTGGCCTGCGAGAACGGAGAAGTGCAGCTATGGCCCACGCTGTCGCGCATTGAGCGTTGGGCCAATCAGGATACGCTCAACAGCAACAATCATATTTTACACCCGCACCATCTTGAGCATCTCAAAAAAGAATACCAAATCGCCGACACGGTTGGGGAAGATTTTCTTTCTTTTTTAGACAGTTTATGGCAAAAAAGCAGTCAACAACTCAACGATTGGTACCATCAACTCAAACGAGCCCTCAACGTTTAAACCCTCTGTATCACAATGCGCTATGACACCCTTGCTCCCGACGAAGCCGCTTTCAAAAACAGCACCGGCTACACCTTTACACCTTTTGCCCTGCCCGTGGCCGACGAAGACCTCACTTTGAAAGGGGTACTTTGCAAACCGAAAACCCGAACGGGTTATTTCAACACCCCCGAACCGCCCCCGGCCAAACAGCAGATCGTGCTGCATTTTACAGCGGGCAATTTGAGCGGAGGCATGAGCGCCCTCACGACCCAAGACCGCCACGTGTCTGTGGCTTTTGTTTTGGCCCGCGACGGTACCATCTATCAATTATTTTCCTCCAAATACTGGTCAGGACACATTGGGGCAGGTATCGGTAATTCGGGCACCAACAATGCCCGCGACAAGGTGACCATCGGTATTGAGATCATCAACTATGGCTATTTGGTGGAGCGAAACGGGAACCTCGAAACCATCTACTCGCGACTGCCCGAAAACCCGGGGCGCTTGGATCTGTTTTGCCCGTTGACCCAAAAAGAGGCCTATCAAAAACTGGACACTCCGTTTCGCGACCAAAAATACTATGCTTCTTATACCCAACAACAATACGACAGTCTGATCATTTTACTGCGGTTTTTGACCAAAAAATACGGCATCCCCCGTCAGTTTTTGGAGGAATCCAAACGCTTTTTGCCGACGCAGGACGTACTGACTTTCAAGGGGATTGTGTCCCATATCAATTATCGTCCGAGCGGTAAATGGGACATCGGTCCTGCCTTTGACTGGAAACAAGTCATGGCAGGGGTTCAAGCCCCGGCATACGAACCCGTGTTTGCGCAACGCGATGCCTTTGCCTTGGAAACGGCGGAGGAGTTAATTACCGACGAGGAAGCGATTGAAAGCCAAATGGCCGCACCGAAGGGTGTGGAAGTAGCTCCGCCCGAAGATTTTGAATCGCATTTTAACGATGAAGAGGAAGCGCGAAAAGCGACCGTAAAACCCAATTTATACGCGCTTTTGGTGGGTATCAATGCGTACGAAGATCAAGTTGTATTGGCCAAAAGGGTCATTTTTCCGCGCTTACGGGGGTGTGTCGGTGACGCTGTGAAGGTAAAGAAATACTTAGAGAATGAAACGGCATTCGGAACTAAGAACATTACCCTGCTCACCGATCAAAAAGCCACTAAAGCCGAAGTGGTAAAGGCTTTTTTGGAGTTGAAAAAAGCTAAGAAAGACGATGTGGTGCTGTTTTATTACTCCGGTCACGGCACGCAGGAAAAAGCCGACACAAGCGTATGGACAGAGGAATCGGACGGCAAACACGAATGTCTGGTCTGTTACTATGACGAACAGAACAAAGAGGACTACCTGCTGGCCGACAAAGAGTTACGCTATCTGATCCAACAGGTTGCCAAAACCAAAGCCCACGTAGTAGTCTTGTCGGATTGCTGCCACTCCGGCGATAATACCCGCAACGCAGACGTAGTCAAAACCAGTTATAATGAAGTCATTGAGCGACGGATACCCTTTGTTTTTCCGCAACGCACTTGGGATAAATTCATCTTTAGCCCATCGCTCCAACCTGCTGATTTTCAAGGAAAACACATTGACAAAGTACTGCCGCCCGGGGCGCACATTGCCCTTTCGGCCTGTGAATCGGACGAATCGGCCGTTGAAGTAAGCGGAGAAGGTATTTTTACCAAATACTTGATCAAAGCATTGGAAACCTCAGCGGGACAACTCACCTATTACGCCCTGCACGGCCGCATTAAACAGATGCTCAACAATGCCTTTGAACAAACCCCGATCATGTACATTCCGGCAGCGTATCGTAAAAAATTGTCGTACACCAACGTATTCAATAAACCCGACAGCGGCGAAGCCGGTACTTACGCCGATGTCCTCCGCGACGGGGTCGGCAATTGGGTATTGCAGCGCGGTGCTATTCACGGCATGGGTCAAAATATCAAAAGCATTACCGTAAAAGACGGCACAAAAACCTACGAGGCCCAAGTAAAATCCATCGAGGCCGATACGACCGTATTGGAATTTGATACTACCGTTAAAGCCAAGTTAGAAAAAGATAAAACTTACAAAGGCTACGTCGAAGGCTTGCTGAGTCACCAACTCAAAATTCATTTGCACAACGAGGACAATATTCTCTCCGACAGCCAATTGTTGACCGAGAAGCTGCTGACGGAAATTCCCGACCAAGTCAAATTGGAAACGGAAGAGAAAAAGGCCGATTATACGCTTTCGCTACGCAACGGTCATGCTGTCTTAGCGCGCCCGCTCGACCCATTCCGACCGTTAGTGGAACCGATCGTGCTGGATTCCGAAGCGTTTGCCTTTCAATTGGTGAAAGATTTTAAACACTTATCGAATTGGCATTTTCTGAAAAACCTGCGGAATGAATCGGCGTTGGTCAATCCCCTGAAAATTGAAGTGACCGATGCCAACGGACAACCGCTTGTCGTGAAACAGAACACCGTGGAACTGCATTACGAATTGAAAAACAATAAATGGCAGGGCGGTATCGGAGTCAAAATCACCAACACTACCGCCCAAAAGCTGTATTTCTGTTGTGTTTATCTGGATACCCGCTTCGGTGCTTCCTTAGAATTGCTCGATCCTACGGTCACTCCGCTGGACCCGGGAGCCGTTACCCAACTTTCCTTCAGAGGAAATACGACCATTCCGATATTTTTGGAAAGCCACGTACGACTTTACAATTGGCCGAAAAATGTAGAATACCTGCAATTCATTGTCAGCAGTGTTGACCTTTCCAACGTCGAGGAGCTCAATTTGGAGAGTTTACCTACCCCCTTCACTCTGAAAAAGAAAGCAACCATGCGTAGTTTGGGAATGGGCGAAGACGAAGTTGAAAAAGGAGCGGCGGCAGCTTGGACCACGCAGCAATTGCAATTGGACTTCATTAATCCCGAATACAACACCATTCGCGAAAGCGAGTTGGAAGCCATGTTGCAAGACGAAAATTTGGCCGAATACGCCTTGGGCAATTATTTTGACGTAGTGCCTCAGCCGGACCTGCAACCCGAATACAAACTCAAACCCGACGTACAACTTCGGCAAGGCGAGGCTCACCTCGACGAAAAAGGCTTCATTCGCGACGGCCTGTTGGCATCAGCCAACAAAGCCGCCAGGCTCGTCCGCAATACCCGTTACCGTATCCGACGGTTGCGTTTCCCGAACACGCCCAAAATCGTCTCGGAAGGCGATTCGTGGTTTCAGCACCCGTTGGTGATTGATACCATCGATCACCTCTCCAAAATCTACGCCATTTATTGCGTGGCGGCGGCGGGTGATACCCTCAAAAACTACGATGCGGAAGGCGAATGGTTGGAGGCGGTAGAGGAACAACAACCCCGCTTTTTCCTCATCAGCGGCGGCGGGAACGACGTCTTGGGCGAGCAGTTTCGCGGCCACATCAAACAAGGGCCGCACCCAACGGGCCTTCCTGCACCGGCGTATTTGGAAGCCTCGCTCATTCAGGAACTCGATAGCCTGAAAAAAATCTATCGTAAGATGTTCCATGAGTTATTTGCCGTTCGGCCCGACATTCACGTGCTCTGCCACGGCTACGACTATATCACTCCGCTCGAAAGCACTAACAAAGGCTGGTTGGGCCGGTACATGATCGAAAAAGGAATGACCGACCAAGCCGACCGCAAAAGAGTATTGGCCTATATCATTGACGAGTTCAATACCCGAGTCAAAGACGTAGCGGCAGAGTTTCCGAATGTCCATTACATTGACGAACGCAAAGCCGTACACGATGACCAATGGTACGACGAAATTCACCCCAATAAGTTCGGTTTCCAGACCGTAGCGGGGCGTTTTATGGAAAAAATTAATACCTTGTTAGCCGTTTAATTTCGTCCCAACCCTTACAGATTTTCGAAACCTGTAAGGGTTAATTTAACTATTAAGAAGGATCATAAACACTGACTATGCCTGACATTCTCCTCATCGGTCAAGCCAATGTTACGGCCAATTTCCTGCCTAAAATTCAGGACGAGGTAACCATTATTCGTGAAATCATCAACACTAAAGCGAGCAGATATCTCTTTCCATCGCTGCTGCCTTTTACCGCAAAAAGTGTGTCCGAAGAGTTTAATAACCCTATCGTTTCGGGCAAGATCAAGTTTTTACATTATGCAGGGCATTCGTCGCAAAAGGGGATTGCATTTCAGGAAAACGGCATCATGAAGCTGATGTCAAAAGATAACTTAGTGGCTTTTCTCAAAAATCAAGACCTCCGTTTTGTCTTTCTGAACAGTTGTTTGTCGGAGAGTATTGCGAAAGATTTACATGAAGCCGGCGTGCCCGTCGTTATCGGCACCACAGACAAAGTGAGGGACGAAGATGCCGTTCGGATTGCCAAAGAATTTTACGCTGCGTTGGCCGGAAAGCCCGGACGCACGCTGTTACAGGCGTTTGAAGATACAGCAACGTTTTTTAAAAACAACCCCGGTGAACTCAAACAAAATTACCATTTCCGAGGTATCGGCTCTGATGAAGACCCGACGCAGGAATTTGCGTGGAATATCTACGCCGAAGCCGCCTCCGAAGCCGACAAAAATTGGTGTTTGATTCCTGCCAAAAACTACAAATTGAGCAGTGCCGGTTTAAGTACCCAAAAGAAGATTTTCTGCCTCTATGACAAAGGTCTTAAGGACTACTATGAACCGTTTGTCCTGCACGGAGCTCACGAATTTGACGCACTTATCAACGGGATTTGGGACATCAGCGAGGACGATGTGACGTTAGAAGACGTCCTCCCGGAATGGGAAGCCGCCGATTGCATCATTCACTTATTGGACAGCGGTTATGCGCGGTTACAGCCGTTCTTAGACCCGCTGACACCTGAACAATTTCACAAAAAAAACCACTTGTTCATCAACGTGGACAATCAATCTTTGATCGTAGATTGGCTCAAAACCAAAAACATTTATGAAGAAGCTCGCCTGTTTCCGTCGGCGCAGAGTTGGATCAGAAACTTAGGGGCGGTACAAAGTTTGAGTGATCTGCAAAAGCTACTGAGTTTCAACCCCCTCAAAAGTTTCCAAAATGTACTGTTGAGTGAACTGAAACCGTTTTTTGCGGGCAGTCTGACGCCCGAACAGATCGGTCGGGAATTGGAACAATTTGATTTTGAAGAAGAAAAGAAAACCTACAAAGCCGATGCCCCCAAATTATTCTTCACGCTTATTGAAGGCACTTCCGATTGCGCCCAGCCGCTGTTGGTCAAACTCATCAAAAACCGCGTCGGTATCAAACCCAATGTCAATATTCAGGTTCTGAAAGTCACGGGAAACCCTTCCATTTCCAATGAGTTTTTGTTTGGATTTGAATTGGTGAACTTGCTGCAAATCAAACCCAAAAGCGGTAATTTCTTAAAAGAGTGCGCCAATGCCCTGCTCGACCGCGCCGAGGCATCGGTAGTGGTGTTTGACTGCGTCGAAACGGTCAGCAAAGACCTGTACCAAAATCAAATCATCAACGGACTGTGGCAGGAGTTATTGACCGAATACCAAGCTCGACTTCAGGTGCCCGGCTATGTCCTTCAACATTCGGTCATGCTCTTTACGCTGAATTACGAAAAAATCGGACTACCCATACCGACTGCCTTGGCGTTGGGGGGTGTTCAGATAGACAAAAAATCACCCGTGAGTCCGTTAAGCAAAGAAGAATTTAATACGTGGTACGGGGCACGTTCCCAAAACAGCGCCTTCAAAGGGCTGGACAATGAGCGTGCGTCCATCGAAAACCAACCGCGTCGTAAGGCCATGCTCGAAATTTGCCGTTTTCTCCACTGTGACCCTTCCATCATTGATACCCAAGTACTGAAACTCTCATGACACTTTTTTCCGAATCCTCCTTTTATCAGGGCAAGAAATTACAGCAGACGCAATCGTTCAGCTACGCACCTCCCGCCGACGATTTTACCGATAAAGTCAAAGAGAAAACCGAAAAACAGCTTTCGGACGAAATAGCCGCTTATTTTCCAAGCACCGATCTGGTCAAAGCCGTCAACTATGCCCGCTTGCTGAAACGGCCGCTGTTGGTGCAGGGCGAACCCGGATGCGGTAAAACCCGTTTGGCACAGGCCATTGCCTATGAACTGTACGAAAAAGACTACCATACTCATTATTTTGAGTGGCACATCAAATCCAACACCAAGGTCAACGACGGCTTGTATATGTTCGATCACTTGGCTCGTTTTCGGGATTCTCAACAGGGGTTGGAAAAAGCAAAAGAAGATTACCGCACCTTCGGGCCGTTGGGGAAAGCGCTGCTTGCCGCTACGGCCGATCAGCCCTCGGTATTGCTCATTGACGAAATAGATAAAGCGGATCTGGATTTTCCCAACGACCTGTTGCTGGAATTGGACCAACAGCGATTTATCATTCCTGACACGAATGAAGAATTTACGGCCAACCACACCCCCATCATCATCATTACGAGCAACGATGAAAAAGATCTGCCCAACGCTTTTCTGCGGCGGTGTGTGTACTACTACATTGATTTTCCAAGTCCTGCCCAACTTACGGACATCATCAAATCCAAAGCGCAGGCCCAAGTAAAGCAATTTGCCGTGACGATGCCCGACCTGCTGTTGGAAAATATCGCCGAGCGATTTATCGGCATTCGTGAGAAGCTCAAGCAAAGCAATATGGCCGATAAGCTTCCCTCAACCGGCGAACTGTTGGATTGGCTGCGCATCATTCACTACTATTATTTTACTGATCAAACGGCACTGAAACTCAGTACGGAGGGCAAATTGCCCGACGAAGTACTGTTTCCGGAAGTGCTTTTCAAAACCTTGGATGACTACAAAACTTCCAAACGATGAATGCGTACCCGGCCCTTTTTTACGATTTTTTTCATCGGCTACGGTTGGAGGGATTGGGTTTGAGCGTTGAGCAATACGAGCTTTTCCTGCGCGGTTTTATGCTGACCTCTATTCGTTCCAAAGAAGATCTGCTGCTGTACTGCAAAACGGTTTGGCTGACCCGCCCCTCTTTTCGGGAAGATTTCGAGCGTCTTTTTGAAGAATATTACCAAAAAATCCCTCATCCGTTTCCCGAAGCAACTCCCGCCGTGCCTGCCGCCCTATCTGTATCGACTGAAAAAGCACCGGCCGACAGCCCGGCAAGCGCGCCGGCAGCCAACGAAACCAAGTCGGAGCTGCCTGCGACGCCGAATCCTGCTTCGGAGGTACTTTCTCTAACGGGCTACGAAACCAACGAGGTTTCGCTCAATATCGCCGAAAGTCAGGAAGGGACGGTACAGGAAAGCAACCACTCAGCGGCAGTATCGGCCAAGAAGGTGACTTTTTTGTTTACGGAACAAAAACATTTGCCTTTCGGGACTCGCAAGACCCAACAACTGCTGCGCAAACTGCGTACCCCTACCGAAAAGCGCAGTACGGGTGAGTTGAACGTGTCAGCTTTAGCCGTGCGGGTGGCCAAAGAAGGTTTTATTCAGCAGTTGGATTTTCATCAAAAACAATACGGGATTCAGCGCGTGGTGTGGCTTTCCGACCACGGCGGGTCGATGCTGCCCTTTGAAGCGTGGGAACGACAATTGATCCAACTGGTAACCGATACCCCTTCTGTCAAAAACTTCGATCGGTATTTTTTTCACGATTACCCTACGGCCGAGGAAAACGACTTTACGTTTTTTGTCAATCCGGCGCATACGAAGGTAAAAACCGCCCGGCAACTCTTAAAAACCGCCGACCCAACGACCATTTTTCTGATTTTCAGCGACGGCGGAGCCGCTCGTCGGCAATTGGACACCGAGCGGTTGTCGGTCTTTTTTAAATTGGCCGAAACCCTCCGAACCTACAAAGTACGCATGGCCTGGCTTAACCCCGCCCGCAGCAGTGAAGGAAGTGTTACGTCTTATCTTTCTTCTCTGATTTCGGTAAAATACCCCGACAACGACCAACTCAAACGCCTTGTAGCAGGGCTGTAACCGTATGATGCCTGATTCGGTAACCATCTCAGCACAACTTTCCAATGACGCCGACCGCGCCCGGTGGCAGGCATTCGTGACACAGTACCCTGACCCGGCTTATTTGTGGTTGGCCTGCCACGCGGCTTTTCCGGTGGCGTTGACCAACGACCTGCTTTATAAGATATGGCTGAATTTCAGGCAGGACGATGCCGGCATCCCCCTCGCGCTTCCCCTCGACGCCGTCAGTGACGTATTGTTGTCATCGCTTTGTCAGCCTATCGGGCATAATTTATACGAAATCCCGACCTTCTTGCGCAATGCCCTGTGGCAAAGCCTTGCGCGGGAACGTATCGGATTGTTGGCCGAATTTCTGTTGCAATACCTGCATTTTTGCCGCGACAAAATCCCCTCTGACGCCTTTGCCGAAGCCCAACGCATTTGGGCCAATACTTTCCGTTCGCCCGACGACGTAGCCAAATTGTTGTTGCAACTCGCCGCCAATCGAACCACCAATGCCCGCGACCGTATCATGGCCGAGTACGTGTTGAGTTGGGTGAAAAGCAGCAAAACCAAAACCGCGGCCGCTGATGCGATGCCCTCGCCCGCTACTGACAACCTTAACCGAGCAGTCGCCCTTTTGGAGGGGATTCGGCAATACGAAGCCGGGCAAACCGAAACGGCTCGTACTACTTTTTCGTCCATAAGTCATCTGCTTCAGCCACCGCAGACGGGCGGGTTTAATGTGCCGATACCGAAAGAAATTTGGGCAGAAATGCAGGTAACACCCACCTCTGCCACTACTGCCCAAAGAAAGATCTACGCCGTATTGGTCGGGATTGATGAGTATGGCGATAAGCTCGGCATTCAAAAATTCAGCGGCTGTGTCAATGATGTCCTTTCCTGGCAAACGATATTGAAAGAGCAATTTCATGCTGAATCAATAGTGGTTCTTTTGGATGCTAAAGCCACCAAAGCGGCAGTTGTCAATGCCTTGCAAAACGCTTTCGTCCACTTGACCGCAGAAGATACATTGCTGTTTACGTTTTCCGGACACGGCTACAACAAAGAACGGCCGCATTTTTTGGCTCTGTACGATACCGAAGCCGACAAGATGGAAAGCTATCTGTCAGAAACGGAGTTTAAAACGTTCATCAATCCCGTTCATTCTCGCAATCCTTTCATCACCGTTATCTTAGACACCCACTCCGGAAGTGACGGATGGATTGATACCACCAACGAAAAGCAGATTTTACTTTCGGCTACAGCCGGCGGAGAAATTTCCGTAGAAGTGGACAACAAAGGGCTTTTGACGGGTACCTTACAACGCATTTTGGAAGAAAATAAGGCTCTTCCTATCACTTACCGCAAATTGATACGTGAAAGTTTTCAGAAAATAAAAGAAGCCAATCATAGACAGTCCCCTCAACTTTTTGGGCATACAACGGCCATCAATCAAGCCTTTTTAGCAGGAAACGTCAGCCAAAACACCTACCTTAACGAACTGCTGCAAATCACCGGCTATCTGAATATGGAAAAACCGGCAGAGGATTTTTCCATTGAAAGTCAAGAAGAAAAAGTTATAGCCACGCTCGAAAAATACGCCTTATTGAAAGATAGAAAACGACTGAAAGTGGTGCGTATTTCTTCTGAAATGAGTGTTCGTCAAATCCCGATCTTTTCAAAGGAGTATGTTCAAAAACTACCGTATGAAGTTGACATAAAAGACATCAGTCTGTTTTATGCTCCCGGTCGAGCGGGTTTGAAAGACAGCATGATTTATGAAGAAGAAATTGAGGATGATCTGTCGGCACTTCAGGAGGCTCAAGTCATTGTGTTTATCCTCAATCGCGCATTGGTCAATGATTTTGCCAAACACAGTTCTATTGCCCCGGTCATCAATCATTTAAGGCGTTTTGAATACAAAGTGGTTTGCTCCGTTTTGTGGGAAGATTGCGACCGAGGCGATACGGCGCTGCGCGATTATCCCGTTTTTTCGTTGCGCCAACCGCTTTCAAGGGCTGTTTTTCAGAAATACGATTTTTCGTCGGAAGTAGAACAACAAATGGAGGAATATTACGCGGATTGGCAACCGGTCATCAACAAATGGATCACCGATCTGGCAGCGTCAGGTTTTGACGAAGAACTGCAGGAACGTCTCGACAAAGCCAAACAAACGGGAGAATTGGACCTAAGCGGTATGGGATTTGAGCAATTGCCCGAAGCAGTATGGGCTTTGAAAGACCTCAAAACCATTGATTTGTACAACAATAAACTCTCCGAACTTCCCGAAAGTTTGGCGCAGTTTCAATCCTTGGAAAAACTGCTGGCGAGTAAAAACCCTATCACTTCACTCCCGCCGTTTTTATCCGACCTGCCCCGCCTTCGCGTCCTGAAAATAGACGATGCGCAAATCACGGAGTTTCCCACGTGGCTCTGCCAACATCCGGCGTTAGAAGATATTTCCTTAGAAAACAGTAAAATCGAAATTCTTCCTTCGGCCTTGAAGGATATGCCGAAGCTGCGGTTGATCGATTTTAGAGGAAATCCGGTGATCAATTTGCCTGCCTCTGTTTTAAAAGCGACTAAAGGTAGATTAAAAGATCATATAGAAAATGTGCAAAAAAACATTCGGACATTCGGCAGCGATCAAACTAACACAGAACTACTGTTTCTAAGTTTGGAGACGGAACGGGAATTAAATACGGTTGTTGCAGTATTATCCTATGGCATAGAATATAATCCTTATTTCGGTCTAAAATATTCTTTAATTGAAGATTCTGACTATGAGTCTATTTTCCATTTTAAAAAACCTATAGACCATCAACTAATTGTGCATATACCTTACGTTTTTGAAAGTGATTCCACGGATATCAACAAACTGTCCAAACTCTTTGTCGAATACCCCTATGGCACGATTTTCTTTCTCAATTTCAGTAACTCCAAGCAGTTAGCCGAGCTGTTATATCAACAAAAACACGCTCCCATCATCGCCTTTGAGGGAGAGTTAGATTCCCAAGAAGCAAAGGAGGCGGTTCGCCTTTTTTACGGTCATTATCAAGAAAGCAAAAACGCCGTGGCTGCTTTTGACAATATGGTTTTGCAATTGGCAACTGTTTCCACTTCTTCCAAAGGACTTTATATCTTGTATCGTTACTGAAAATCAATTATTTATCCCTATTTTTTCGATTTTGCTCCGACAGACTCGGCTTATTTCATTACGCCCGTTAATAAAAAAGGAAAACTTACTTCTTCACCGCAAAGGGCATACCCCGAAGTTGATTGACTTTCAGATAAATCTCGTTTTTTCGAAAGTCAAAAATCACATTGAATCGTTTCAGCAGATCGTTCCCCATTACTTTCATGGGTATTTCCGAAGACTGCGCCGCAAAACTCACCGGAACATTGTGCAGGGTTTCGCCCCCGACCGTGAGTTCGGGCAGCAATTTCGTTTCAATTTTGATGACATTGTTGTAAGAATCCCGCAGTTCCGAGGTACTGACAGTGTGGAGACGAGCCTGCATTTTATATTTTTCTCCGATTTTGGGATCTAACAAAATACTGCCCCCGTAACCCGTATGAAACATAAAATCATCTTTATAGACCTCCTCTCCGGTGCCCAAAGCAGCCTCAATATAAATACTTCCCTGAATGATCTTCAAGCCGCTTTTAGCATAGTTATTTATGTTGGGAGGCAGATTTTTATGAACAATCAACTGTTTTATATCGTAGTTTATTTCCACTATTTTGCCCGCAAACAGATCCTGCCCAAATTTACCGTCAGTGCCTTCACCGGAGTTTTCGTTGGTATAAATGGTCATGTTTTCCCATTTTAAACCGCTCATGGTCATGGTATTTCCTTGGCTGTAGCGGGATTCGGCCGTTCCTCCCCATGTTTGTACGGTATTTGATTTATCTAAACGCAACGGGAGTTTTTTCGTCACGGTTTCGTTCAGCAAAGTAATACCTGTAGAAGCCGTATGAAACATCAACGTCAGCGTATCGGAGTGGTTGATTCGGGCTTTCAGGCAGATATTATTTTGTTTATTTAATGAAAAAGTAAGCGTGTCTGAAAGCGACTGCGAATAACCGCGCAGGCTTAAGAGCAATAAGAATACCGTCATTTTCATAAGGCTGTTGTTTAGGTACGTTTAAACACCGATTTACAAATAAAATATCCGGGCAGAAGCAGAACAAAAATAAGCATGCAGATGATTTGAAACCTAATGCTTGCTAAAAAGTCCAAAAAGATGCTATTTCGAAGGCCAAACACTTAAAAGTCATGTCTAAAAAAAATCGCAGCGGCATCGTATATTCGACCGACCCTAACTTTCAGTTCAACGACGGCCCGGACAATGAAGCCGAAACGCCGGCTCCGCAGCAACAGGAATTGAAAGTATGGCTCGAACGCAAAGGCGGAGGAAAAGTAGTGACGGCCATCAAAGGATGGACGGGCAAAACGGGAGATATGGAAGAGTTGGCCAAACAACTCAAAAACCTCTGCGGCACCGGCGGTACCGCCAAAGATCGCGAGATATTGATCCAAGGCGATTTCAGGGATAAAATTTTGACGTGGCTGTTGGCCAAAGGCTACAAAGCCAAAAAAGCAGGGGGGTAATAAAATGTGGTACGGACATCCTGTCCGTATTTATTCGGGCTGAATCACTTCAATTTCTTCGTCAAACTGACATCAAACGTAACGTCAATCTTAGGGCCGCCAGCTTGGGAGTTATCCTGTTGGAAAGTGCCTGCCAACCGAGTGGGAGAATGAGTGGTCAAAACAAGGTTTTCGGGAGGAATCGTACCCGAATACTGTACCAATCCGTTATTCAGCACCATCCAATAATTATAGCGCGGCCCTTTTACCAAATCAATCTCAAACCCTTCGGTCAGCCCCGTGTCTGTGTCGCGCATGGTAGCGGCTGATTTTACCTTGTTCCCCATGTCATTGGCCGAAAACAACAAACGAAAGATACGTTCGGTAGGGTTCAAATCGGTGGTTCCTTCCACCAAATAAACGTACTTCAGCGCCGTTTCGAAGGTTTTGGATTTGGCTTTGTAAGTCAACGTTCCCGACACACTGTCGGCTGCTTTTTTCTCACCCGGAACAAAAGCAAAGAGCGTCAGCATAACCGCCGAAAGGAAAGAGAGTAGGATTTTGTTCATTTTTTTCGTTTTTTAGTTAGTGCTTTTTCATTCAATTTCCACAACTGAAGCCCAAAATAGGCCATAGAGCCGCGCGGCTGTACATTACGACTCACCAATCCGCCGAAATTACTGAAACCGATATACGCCGGTCCGAATCGTACCGAAAACCCGACCGTCGGTTTGCTGTTTCCTTCCAACCACGTAACGGGTAGCGTAAACTCTACGTCTTCGCCCTCAAAACGGGGTGTCAGCGAAAACAACTGAGGCTGATAAATATACCCGGGAATTGCGCCCGAGTTGGTCGGTTTGCTCCAGGAAGCATTCACAAAAAACGACTTCGCCGGCTGTACATCCACGTCTATATTTACCGTTCGCGGTAATTGCGTTTCGTAGGCATAATCCCGTGAATCAGATTTCCCGAACATTGTTTCCAAACTTTTTACGGAGTTATTTCCCAGATCAATAATACGATCTTGATTAACAGACAGTTTATTCAGCGTCCCGCTGTATTGTTTGCCGGTAGTAGGATAGGTGATTTTACCCGCGTCAGTGATGGCCGCCCCGATACGCACAATGTAGTTGGCGCGGTCTTGCGAATGCGCCCGAATGCGCCCCAACTCTACCGTCGCTCCCAAATCAACGGCAGCTCCGGAACCGTAGTCGGAAGAAAACAAACTTCCCACGCTGAACGGCTTCACCGGCTGCGTATAGCCGTATTCATAACTGACGTTCGACAGGTCAAGCACGTATTCGTCCTGATTCAGCGGACGCACTTGATAGTTGGCGCTCTTGAGGTGGAGATACACATTTCGTGCGCCCGAAAGGCGTTTAATGGTGGCTCCCACCTTCAACCGAACCAACCCTTCGAGGCGAATCGGCATCGCCGCAAAGGTCAGTCCTGTTTCAAAAAAGGAATGTTGCTGAAACGCAAAATCTTTAAAATTGCCCGAAGAGGCTTTGGCTAAACCGTCATCCAATCGATCACGGTAAATTTCAAACAAAGCAGACGGCACCCCGGAACCTTGCACAAAACCGCGCATCCGCGACTGAAACCCCACCACCAGCCAGTTGTTTTTACCCACGCCGATATAGCCCGACGGCGTGCGCAGTTCGGCCGTTACATTGACGTGCTCGCCTTGCGTGAGCGACCCCGTCAGTTTGGATTTGCCGTACATGTCCGTTTCGGTATAGGGGTTTTTGAACGGATGAAAAAGGGCGTCGGTTCTGAAATATTTAAAATAACGGTTGTTGACCGTAGCATTGAAAGAGATCAAATTGATGTGATACCGATAGCGCGTTCCGGCGATTGACGACGGGTTGAATGTGGCGCGATTGATGCCCGCGTAGTTGCTGCTGTGTTGTCCGATGTACTCTTGTGCTGACGCATTCAGAGCCGTGGCTGCCGCCAATACCGATGAAATAATGGATGTAGAAGAGAAAAAACGTAGTCGCATTGCCGAAATTAAGAGTGTTCGAATACGATAGAAACGAAAATAATGCCAAAAGTGAGCAAAAGTTTTGTTTAAATTGGCCCGATAAATAAATGGACGAAAGTTTCCCTTGGTATGGAGTTCCGAACTGAGTTATCAATTCCCGAAAGTTCCCGAAAAATTTCCCTGCAAACTTCCGTGTTAACCATGGGGTCATGTTTTGCGGAAGTCATCGGGAGTCGTTTGTCCGACAATAAAATTCCCACGCTGAACAATCCTTTCGGCACGCTCTTCCACCCGATTTCCATAACGAAACTCATTCGCCAATCGCTCACCGATGCCCCTCCCGACGAAAATCTGTACGCAGAACATCAGGGCACGTGGTTTCATTACGATTTTCATTCGTCGCTGTGGGGCCCTTCCAAAGAGGTATTGGCCGAACGGCTCATTCACACAATGCGGGGAGTAAAAGAATGGCTGCAAAAAACGGACTTTCTGATTCTTACCCTTGGTACTGCCTTTGGCTACCGTCATTTGGAAACCGACGGGATTGTGGCCAATTGCCATAAAATGCCGGGTCATTTGTTCCGAAAAGAATTGCTTTCCGTGGAAATCATCACCGAAGAAGTTGAAAAGGTATTCCGACAAATCAACAATCGGGAATCCAAAGTGAATATTCTCCTCACGGTCAGCCCGGTACGCCACATCAAAGACACCCTGCCGCTCAATGCCGTCAGTAAATCCATTCTGCGCGTTGTCTGTCACCAACTGTGCGAATCTCTCCCCGAATGTCATTATTTTCCCGCCTACGAACTGCTGCTTGACGACCTTCGCGACTACCGTTTTTATAAACCGGACTTGATTCACCCTTCCGAAACGGCGGAAGAGTATATTTTCGAAAAATTTGCCGCGGCCTGTTTTGAACCGGCCTTGCAGCAGTTTTTAGCCGAATGGAAAAAAATTCGGGCGGCCTTAGCCCATCGTCCTCTGCAGCCTTATACTTCCGCTCACCGAAAATTTTTAGAGAATTTACTGGAAAAACTGCAAATACTTAGCGAAAGAGTAGCAACAGCCGCCGAAATAGAGTCAGTACAATGTCGATTGAATGACTTTCCGGCAAGCTTCTAAAGCTTACTCCGGCGGTTTTTGATTCAGCTTTTTTCCGAACATTTGTGGTCTTAAACGGGTTTTGTGCTTATATTTGTCCTGAAACATGGAGCCAATCAATAGCAAACATATCGTCAAAAGGTTCATTTGTTGGGTATTACTGCTGCAAATGATTCATGTGTCTATTGATACAGTCAGTCCGTCCGGTTTTTCGGCAAGAGGCTTTTTCTACGAAGCAACTGCCACGGAGCATCACACTGATACCGTTTTTGAATGGTTGACTGTCACCTTTTTCAATGCTTCTCTTACTCAA
This sequence comes from Spirosomataceae bacterium, assembly GCA_046329125.1. Lineage (GTDB taxonomy): Bacteria > Bacteroidota > Bacteroidia > Cytophagales > Spirosomataceae > Runella. The sequence goes on from JAXLVD010000025.1 coordinate 90,853, forward strand.
AAGGATGCCCCTTCGGGCGATAAAAACGAAGAAAGTTCCCTTTTGGAAGACTTCAGTAATTGCATTGTTTGGCCGCCCTTTGACCCGGAATTCCGTCTTTCCGGTCTCCCCGAACGTTTGACCGAAAATTTCGGTCATTATTCTGATCATTTTGTACCGCACTACGGTGAGCCCAATTCCCCCCCACCAAATCGGGCTTCCTAAGGCGCTTTAGTCGAAAGTGTCCTCTTTTTATCGTCATTCCTACCGAGCATTCGCCCACCCGGATGTTCTGTTTGTTCTTTTATTTCATCCGCTTTCTCGTTAAAACCATTTTACTATGAGAAAATCAATTGTATGCACTGCGATTGCGGGGCTGTCGTTGGCAGCCTGTTCCACCCCCGATCAAACTGCCCGAAACACCCCTGATAAATTTCAGGTTATCCAACCCGTTACCATTGATACAGTATATCACAGCGACTACGTATCGGACATTCATTCGGTAAAAAACGTAGAGATACGGGCCCGCGTGAAAGGTTACATCGAAAGCATTCACATTGACGAAGGCAAAGCCGTCCGAAAAGGCCAAGTCCTTTTTCGTATCAGCAATCAGGAATACAAAGGGGCCTTATTGCGGGCAACGGCGGTTTTAAAAAGTGCCATTGCCGAAGCTAAAACGGCCGAACTTGATCTGCTGAATGTAAAAAAGTTGGTAGATAAAAATGTAGTATCCAAAACCGAATGGGACATGGCCAAAGCCAAACTCGACGCGTTGAATGCCCGCATCGAAGAGGCCGAATCAGAAGAGCAAAATGCCCGACTCAAACTGTCTTATTCGGAGATCAAAGCTCCTTTTGACGGTATCATTGACCGCATTCCCAATAAAATCGGCAGTTTGATCGACGAAGGCACGTTGCTGACCACGATTTCCGACAATGAGGAAGTTTATGCCTATTTCAACGTTTCCGAGAAAGAATACCTTGATTTTACGGCCAACAACAGAGACCCGTCGCAACGCCGCGAAGTAGCCCTCATATTAGCCAACAACGAAGAACACCGGCACAAGGGCTACGTCGAAACCATTGAGGGTGAGTTTGATAATACAACGGGCAGCATTGCTTTTCGGGCGCGTTTCCCTAATCCTGAACATATTCTGAAACACGGCTCCAGCGGCAAAGTGCGCATGTTACGTAAGGTCAATAACGCCCTTGTCATCCCCCAAAAATCGACGTTTGAAATTCAGGACAAAGTCTATGTCTATGTCATAGATGAGCAAAACAAAGTGCAAATGCGCAGTCTTGTACCCAAGCTTCGGATGCCGCATCTGTATATTTTGGAATCGGGGTTAAGCAAGAATGATAAGATCATTTATGAGGGCATTCAGGAAATGAAAGTAGGGATGCAGGTAGATCCTGAAATGGTTCCGTTAAAGCAGATTATCAACCAATTGGAGCAGAACTGATTGGTTCACCCGTTCCGCATCATTCTATTGTCAAGCCATCGTAAAGGAGATTTTCTATGTTTAACACATTCATTCACAGGCCGATCCTGTCTATCGTTATTTCACTCATTATTACTTTATTAGGAGCACTATCCATGACCCAACTGCCGGTCACACAATACCCTGACATTGCTCCGCCGGCTGTAACTGTTACCACCAAATATACGGGTGCCAACGCCGAAGCCTGCTCCAAAGCAGTGATTACCCCGCTGGAACGGGCAATCAACGGAGTACCGGGCATGACCTACATGACGTCGGTATCGGGCAATGACGGTACCGGTATCATTCAGGTCTATTTTAAAGTAGGGACTGACCCCGATCTGGCGGCGGTCAACGTTCAAACCCGCGTTACGGCGGTGTTAGACGAAATGCCCGAAGAAGTAATCAAAGCGGGAGTAGTGACCGAAAAAGAGGTCAACAGTATGCTGATGTACCTCAACCTGATGAGCGAAGACACCACCGCTGATGAAAAGTTTTTATACAATTTTGCCGACATCAACGTATTGGCTGAACTCAAGCGCATCGACGGAGTCGGCTTTGCCGATATTATGGGTTCAAGAGAATATGCCATGCGGGTTTGGCTCAAACCCGACCGAATGACCGTTTATGACGTATCGGCGGAAGATGTCATCACGGCACTTCGTACCCAAAATGTGGAAGCCGCCCCCGGCAAAATCGGTGAGAGTTCCGGGCGCCGCCCTCAGTCACTTCAGTATGTTTTGCGCTATACCGGCAAATTTACCGGTGAGGAACAATACGAAAACATTGTGATCAAGGCCAACACCGGCGGAAATATATTGCGTCTGAAAGACATAGCCGAAGTGGAATTCGGCTCGTTGGATTACGATGTTTTGTCCAAAGAAAACGGTCGTCCCTCCGCAGCCATTTTGCTCAAACAACGCCCCGGCTCCAACGCAAGCGAAGTCATTACCAATGTGAAGAAAAAAATGGCCGAGCTGCGAAGCAGTTCCTTTCCTCCGGGCATGAATTATACTATCAGCTACGACGTATCCCGCTTTTTGGATGCTTCCATTCACGAAGTGATTCAGACGCTGATCGAAGCTTTTATCTTAGTAGCCTTGGTTGTCTTTATTTTCCTGCAGGATTTTCGCTCTACCCTCATTCCGGCGCTGGCCGTGCCCGTCTCACTCATCGGTACATTTTTCTTCATGCAATTGTTCGGATTTTCCATCAACCTGTTAACCCTTTTTGCGCTGGTATTGGCCATCGGTATTGTGGTTGACAACGCCATTGTGGTAGTAGAAGCGGTGCATGCGAAAATGGAAGAAAAAGGATTGAATGCGCAAAGTGCCACTGTTGAGGCCATGTCAGAAATCAGCGGTGCGATTGTGGCAATTACCTTGGTAATGTCGGCAGTCTTTGTCCCGGTTGCTTTTATGGAAGGGCCCTCGGGCGTATTCTATCGACAATTTTCCATCACCATGGCCATTGCCATCGTTATTTCGGGCGTTAATGCCCTGACCCTGACGCCCGCACTCTGTGCCCTGATGCTTCGTAATCACCACAATCGCCGCCAAACATGGCTTACGCGCTTTTTTGACGGGTTCAACACCCGCTACAATCGCCTTTCCGACCGCTACAAAGCCTTGTTGGGAGTCATTGCCAACCGACGGGTCGTCACTTTGCTCTTACTGACCTTTTTTATGGTTGCTACTTGGGGGACGTTTTCCATACTGCCATCCGGATTTATCCCGACGGAAGATCAGGGCACGGTTTACGCCAACGTCACAACGCCTTCGGGGGCTACCCTCGAACGGACGGAGTCGGTCATGGACGAAATACAAAAAGAAACCCAAAAAATCGGCGCCGTAGAATCCATTTCTACCTTAGCCGGTTTCAGTCTGATGACCGACGGCTCCGGCGCATCCTTCGGAATGGGAATGATCAATCTCAAACCTTGGGAACAACGCAGCGAGTCGGTCGACGACGTGATTCGCCTCTTGGCCGAAAAAACAAAGTACATCAAAGACGCAAGCATTCAGTTTTTCCCGCCGCCGGCCGTACCCGGCTACGGAAACGCCGGCGGCTTCGAAATGCGCATCCAGGACCGAACCAACAGCGGTGATTTACAGGCGTTGGAAAAAGTAACCAAAAAATTCGTTGAAGAGCTCAACAAGCGTCCCGAAATAGCCAATGCTTTTACCGGTTTTGATGCCGGATTTCCGCAATATCTGATTCACGTGGACAATGACAAAGCTGCCCAGAAAGGGGTTTCTATTGACAATGCCATGAGCAATCTCCAATCGCTTATCGGTAGTTTTTACGCCACCAATTTTATTCGGTTCGGGCAGATGTACAAAGTAATGGTGCAGGCTTCGTCAGAATACCGCACTCAACCCGATGATATTTTGAAGCTGTACGTCAAAAACAACGTAGGAGAGATGGTTCCTTACTCTGCCTTTGTCCGGACCGAACGCGTGTACGGTCCGGAGCAATTGACGCGGTACAATATGTTTACGGCGGCCATGATCAACGGCGAAGCTGCCCCGGGTTACAGCAGCGGCAGTGCCGTCAAAGCCATTCAGGAAGTGGCGGCCCAAAAACTTCCCCGAGGGTTCACTTATGAATGGTCGGGCATGACGCGCGACGAAATTCTTTCGGGCGATCAGGCCGTTTACATTTTTATCATTTGTTTGGTATTTGTCTATCTTTTATTGGCGGCGCAGTATGAAAGCTTTTTACTGCCCCTACCTGTGATCTTGTCACTGCCGACGGGCGTATTCGGGGCATTTTTCTTTTTGATGTTGCTTGGTTTACAAAACAACATTTATGCGCAGGTAGCTTTGGTGATGTTGATCAGTTATTGGGAAAAAACGCCATTCTCATTGTAGGGGATTTGCCCATTCTTAAGCGAAGTGAGGATACGGCACTACAGGCGGCGATGAAAAATCTTCACGGTTGCGCCCTATTTTGATGACGTCTTTTGCGTTCATCGCGGGTCTGATTCCGCTGATCTGGCAACCTCGGGGCGAGATGCATCGGCAATAGAACGATCGGTACGGCCGCAGCAGGGGGAATGTTTTTCGGTACTGTTTTCGGCGTCATTTTGATTCGGCTTATGCGTGATTTTTGCCCTCTCTCCGAGCGTTTTTCTGCCCCGAAAAAAAAGAGAAAGAGATCACTTAAACCAAAGTTGATGCATAACCTATCATACAAAATCCCCGCTGTGGCTGTCCTGCGCATTTACTGTCAGGATGTAAATTATTAAAAACACCTGAACAACGCTTCCCTCCCTAAGCCCCCTGCGGGAAGCCTACCCTATGGCGCAAAAGGAAGGCAACTCGGCGGATATTCATTGGAAAAATTATTTTCAGACACGACCCTCTCGGCACTGATTGGCAGCACGGCCTGTCTAACAATCCGGACCTGCAGCAGCTCTGCAACGTATCGAAATGGAGGCGGTATGGTGGAACAGGCCAAAGGCTTGACCCTGCCGTTTGTCTCCGGCGTCGGGTCAGTAGGTCAGCGGCGCTTCAGCAAATACACCATGGACGGTATCATTAATTACGACACCAATTTTTCGAACAATATCTCAAAACCATGACAATTGATATTTACCGATTTTAATCTGGGTCTGCAAAGTTCAAGTGAAATCGACATTTGGGGAAAAACTCCGCCCGCAAAGAAGCAGCGACCGCCCGTTATTTGGCCACGGTGGAAGGAAGGAATTTTGCTATTACCAATCTCATCGCCGACATTGCCAATGCTTATTACGAATTGCTGGCGCTGGAAAATGAATTGGACCTCATTCGTGAGACCGTCACTTTACAGGAAAACGAATTGACGATTATTAAAATTCAGAAAGACGCGGGCCGCGCCAACGAATTGGCCGTGAAGCAATTTGAAGCACAGGTACTCAACTCCAAGAGCTTTGAAATCGAGGTCATGCAACGCATTACCGAAACGGAAAACCGAATTAACTTTTTGTTAGGTCGTTATCCGCAGCCTATTCGTCGTAACAAATTGCGTTTTACGGCTCCCTTACCTGCTTTAGTACGCGTAGGGATTCCTGCCGAATTACTCAAAAATCGTCCGGATGTGCGGCAGGCTGAGCAGGAACTGATTGCTACCAAAGCCTATGTGTATATGGCCAAAGCCGCTTTTTATCCTTCGCTCAATGTAACGGCGGCCTTGGGGCTGCAATCGTTCAATCCGGAGTTTTTGATCTCACCGCATTCCATTGCTTACAATATCATTGGCGGGCTGACTGCGCCGCTGTTCAATAAAAGTGCTTTGAAAGCAGAGTTGAAAACAGCGAGAGCGAGCCAAACAGAAGCCTTATACCAATATCAAAAGAGCATCTTGAACGGTTATTTCGAAGTATATACTCAAATGGTACAGATTCATAATTTGGAAAAGTTGCATACGCTCAAAACCTCGGAAGCCGACGTGTTGACCAAATCCATTCAAACCGCCTCTGAGCTTTTCACAACCGGTCGCGCTACTTATTTGGAAGTGATCCTGAACCGTAAAAACGCTTTACAGTCTAAAATTGAATTGATTGATGTGCGCAAAAGGCAATACAACGCCCTCATCAATATTTACCGTGCCTTAGGCGGAGGTTGGAAATAGACTTTGCCTTTGGAGCCATTAAGGTCATTCCTGAAAGAGAACCGCTGAAAAACTCGTTCGGGAATGACCTTTAAATAACTGCCTCGCCTGCTATTAGCCCGTTTCTTCTTACTTTTTTTTAAATTGCAGTAACAAAGGGACCCGTTTCTGTCGTATATACAGTTCCTTTTCGATTCCGCCTTCATTGCTTTTTTTAACAATAAAACTTGCTGAGGTGAAAAATCAACATTACGCTACCGACTCCGCCGTTATTGCTCTTCTTTATTCAGTCGTCCCGGCTCCTGCTTTTAAGTATGGCTTATGGCTGACTGTTTTATGGTTCGGAAGTATGACCCGCTCGGCTTTGGCGCAAAGCGGTGCCGCATTGAACTTCGACGGAGCCAACGATTTTGTGGTTGTGCCGCACAATGTCAATCTGAACTTTACCAACACTTTTACGCTGTCGTTGTGGTTTAAGGCAAATAATAACAGCCAAACCCAGAAATACCTGATGGCCAAGGGAAACTCGTACGGCATTATCTACGAATACGTGGATAATCAAATCGAATTTTCCTCCGGCGCTTTACGGGCGATGATCCGCGCCCCGGCTCTCAAATGCCCCTGACCGATGTGTTATGGCACTATATCTCGTTTACACCTACGATGGTACTACCCTCAAAGGCTATTTGGACGGAGTCGAGGCCGTTTCGCAGGCAAAGTCGTTTACGCTGACGGGAAATACCGTTGATTTGTACTTAGGGGCTTCAATATTCCGGCAATTACGTCGGCGGCAGTATGGATGAAGTCAGAATTTGGAACCGAAGCCTCCTCCCGCCGAAATTCGTACGGCATGGTTGGCATTCGCTTCCGACACCGACACGGGTCAATTATCATTTAATCGAAATTGCGGCGGTGCCAACAACGCAGGCGTAACGAGTTTGACTGATGCAAGCGGCAACAATTACCACGGCACCCTGACCAATTTCGGACTTACCGGCTTCAGTTCCAACTGGATAGCCCCGGGGGCTCAACTCGAAATCAATGTCCAAGGCAATCTGACCGATATTGCTGATGGTGACCTTACCCCTTCACCAACTGACCACACGGATTTCGGTAACGTCGGTAACAGCAGCAATCTCATTCGAACTTATACAATTCAAAATACAGGAACGGCTAATTTATCGATCAGTGCCATTACCACAACAGGTACGCACGCGGCTCTTTTTACCGTAGGGGGTCTTTCCCCTGCCTCACCCATCCCGCCCGGCAACTCCGCTACATTTACAGTCACCTTTTCCCCCGGTGCTTCCGGGCTGAAGACGGCCACAGTCACCATTACCAACAACGATTGCGACGAGGGCACCTATGATTTTGCCGTACAGGGCACCGGCGTCCCTCCTACCTTAGGGACATATCCGCCCACAACGGTGGCCACAGCCGGGGGGAATGCAACAGTCATTCCATCGGCAGCCCCTACCAATGCCCCGTCCGTCACCGCTTATACTTCTCCCGTTTTTAAGGGACTTCTGTCGGTTAATCCGACCACGGGAGTTGTCAACGTGACCAATGCACATCCCGCGGGAAGTTACACGGTGACAGTCCGTGCTGCTACGGTCACGACCACCTTTAATCTAACGGTCAACAATCCGGCCTGCAGTCAGGGTACTTTCGGGGGAAGTACCAATATCAGTGTCGGAAGCGCTCCCTACACCGTTGCTGTAGGTGATTTCAACGGTGACAGTAAACAGGATTTGGCTACGGCCAACCTCAATGCCAATACGGTATCTATCCGATTAGGTGACGGGTCAGGCGGTTTCAGCGGTACGACCAACGTGAACGTCGGCAGCCTTCCTTACTCTGTCGCTGTGGGTGATTTCAACGGAGATGGAAAGCAAGACATCGCTACGGCCAATTTCAACAGTAATACCGTCTCTGTGCGTATGGGCAACGGAACCGGCAATTTCAGCGGGGTCACCGAAATTCCCGTGGCCGAAAGCCCAATTGCCATTGCTGTCGGCGACTTTAACGGTGACGGAAACGCCGATTTGGCCACGGCCAATTTTATCAGTGCCAATGTGTCTGTCCGCTTGGGTGACGGAACGGGCAACTTCAGCGGCACGACAGAAGTAAATGTCGGAGCTAATCCTTATTCTATCGCTATCGGAGATTTTAACGGCGACAGCAAACAAGACTTGGCCGCGGCCAATGCCGGCAGCAGTACGGTTTCTGTCCGAATGGGTGACGGTGCCGGTAATTTCAGCGGAGCTACCGAAATAAGTGTAGGGAGTTCGCCTTACTCGGTCGCAATCGGTGATTTCAACAACGACGGTAAGCAGGATTTTGTTACCGCCAATTTTAACGGCAACACCGTCTCTGTTCGCTTGGGCGACGGACTCGGCAGTTTCAGCGGCAGTACCGAAATTTCGACAGGCAACAGTCCCGGCTCGATTTCTGTCGGCGATTTCAACGGAGACGGCAAACAGGACATCGCTACGGCCAATGACGGCAGCCATTCGCTTTCCGTACGTTTAGGAGACGGCACCGGTAATTTCAGCGGAACCACCGAAACAGCCGCAGGTACCAATCCCAGAAGCATTATCATCGGCGACTTCAATAACGACGGCAAGCAGGACTTAGCATCGGCCAACTTAAACAGCAACGACGTGTCGATTCGTTTGGGCGTGATTAACGAAATCAATGTCCAAGGCAATAACACTAACATAGTCGATGGCGATACGACCCCTTCTTTGACCGACCATACCGATTTGAGTTCGGCGCCTGTCGGAAACAACTCCGTACGCACCTTTACCATACAAAACACCGGTACAGCAAGCCTGACCGTCAGTTCCATCACGCTGACGGGCGTCAATGCTTCTCAATTTTCGGTAGGAAATTTAGTACCGGCCTCTCCCATTTTACCCGGCAATTCGGCCACGTTTACCGTCACTTATACCCCTACCGCGGAGGGCCTAAAAACGGCTGTGGTCACCATCAACAATGACGATTGTAACGAAGCCGTGTATGACTTCACGGTTCAGGGAACTACCTGCCCCTCGCAGTTGACCTTGGTCAGCCCCACGGACGACTATTCCTCGGGAACGCAAGTAAAAACAGCTTCTGCCACCAACGGTACCCTTACTGCCACGAATAAAATCACGGGAACGGCGCAGGTAACATACCAATCCAAAGTCATTGAGTTGAAACCCGGTTTTCAGGCCAACAGCGGGACTGTTTTTTTAGCACAGATGGGGGGATGTAACTGACAAAATCCCTTACAAATCGGGCTTTTTTATATATTTGTGACAGTTAGCACACGTTACAAACCAAACTCACCTTTTTTATGTCCGAAAAAACGCTATTTGGCCATCCCAAGGGCTTATTTGTATTGTTTTTCACCGAAATGTGGGAACGCTTCTCGTACTACGGTATGCGCGCCATCCTGTTGTTGTTCTTACTTGATAAAACCTCAGGAGGGATGGGACTCAACGAAGGGGAAGGGGGGGCTATTTACGGATTATATACTTTCTCTGTTTATCTTTTGTCTTTGCCGGGTGGGTGGCTTGCCGATAACGTTTTAGGCCAACGAAAAGCGATTTGGTACGGCGGAATCGCCATTATGTTGGGCCATATTGTACTTGCATTCCCATCGTCACAAGTGATTTTTTTTTCAGGACTCGGATTGGTAGCCATCGGAACAGGTTTATTAAAGCCCAATATCAGCTCCATTGTCAGCGAATTATATCCTGAAGGTGGCGCTATCCGTGATGCAGCCTTTTCTATTTTCTACATTGGTATCAACACAGGTTCGTTTTTAGGAATTCTCATCGTGGGCTATCTTGGCCAAAAAGTAGGCTGGCACTACGGCTTTGGAGCAGCGGCCATAGCCATGTTTTTGGGTTTAGTTGTGTATCGTTTTTCAGCCCAAACCTACCTCCGGGACAAAGGCATGGCTCCCAAGGCATTAGCTTCGGAAAAGTCTTCTGAAAAAACCCACCCGCTTACGTGGGTATTGCTGGGTCTATTGGTTATTTTCTTGGTAGTGATGCAGTTCAACGGAGTGTTCCAATGGAGTAGCAAAGCGGCTGTGGCTACCTCTATGGGGGTTATTGCAGTAGCCATAGTAATCATCTATTTTCTCAACCTGATCTTTGCTTCAGGGCTTGACACCATCGAAAGAAAACGGATAGTCATTCTGTTCATCCTGTTCTGGGGTGCAGTATTGTTCTGGGCCGGATTTGAACAGCAAGGGTCGTCGCTACAAATTTTCGCAGACCGCTATTCGGAACTTCCTTTTGGAATGCCGTCCAGTTGGTTCCAAAACTTTAACCCTTTCTATATCCTCGTTTTTGCTCCTGTCTTGGGTGGTTTGTGGGTATTTCTTGAGAAAAAGCAATTTAACCCGCCTTTGTTGGTCAAGTTCTCCATTGGTTTATTTTTATTAGGATTGGGCTATTATATCATGGTGGTGGGCGCCCAAATCGCGCTTACCGGGATAAAAGCATCGGCATTATTTCTGACATTTACCTATTTATTCCACACCCTTGGTGAACTTTGCTTAAGCCCCGTTGGGCTAAGTGCTTATACGAAACTGGCTCCTAAAAAATATTTGAGTCAATTGATGGGCATTTGGTTTGTGGCAGCTGCTTTGGGCAACCTCTTCGCAGGTTTATTTGCGGGTGGTTTTGACGAAGAAAATGTGCAACAAATGCCCGGAATGTTTATGAGTATTGTCTGGTTTTGTGTGGCTGTAGGCGGCGTAATTTTTATTCTCCAACGCCCCCTCAAAGATTGGATGGGCGGAGTTAAATAATAACCTATGACCAAAAAGGAGCTACGCCAATTGTTCAAAGAACGCCGTGTGGCACTGTCCTCTTCTGAAATTGCCGCGCAAAGTCAGGCCATTGCGCGGCTCTTCTTCTCCTTTTTCGCCGTCGAAAACCTCAAGGCCATTCATACCTATCTGCCCATTCGCCGCCAAAACGAGGTAGATACGTTTCCCATCATTTATACCGTTCAGGAAAAATTTCTCAAAACGCATCTTGTCATATCCCGCAGCTTGGCCGAAACCGTGGAAATGGAACATTTTCAATGGGTTCCCGATATGACTTTGACCGTTAACTCTTGGGGCATCTTAGAACCCAATCCGCAGTCTTCCATTCATTATCCTCTTTCAGAAATTGATTTGATCATCGTGCCTCTGTTAGCCTTTGACCTCCACGGCAATCGGGTGGGTTACGGTAAAGGATTTTATGACCGTTTTTTGGCCAAATGCCGTTCGGATGTGCTGAAAGTGGGAGTATCTTTTTTTGAACCGGTCGATAGGATTTCGGATGTTTCTCCTTTTGATATACGATTGGATTATTGCATTACTCCTGATCGTGTATGGAAAACGGACCACGCCTGAAAAGCCTGCCGCAATGAACGCTTGCCGATTATCGTTGTTTTTGTTTTTTCTTCTGTGGGGACAAAAATTAACGGCCCAAACCCTAACGGGACAAATCACCGACAGTGAAACCAATGAACCGCTGCCGTTTGTCAACGTTTTTATCAGCAATACCACCAAAGGAACTCAAACCGACATAAAAGGAAACTTTACACTGCACGTACAGGCCTCAGGCTATGTCAAAGTGGTAGCGTCGATGGTAGGTTATAAATCCTTTGAGCAGGAATTGGTTTTAAAACCCGACGAAACGCGCCGTTTCACCATTCGCCTTAAATCCGACCCTCGTTTTTTGGACGAAGTGAAAGTAGCCGGCAAACGCGACAAACAGTGGAAACGACTCTATAAAGATTTTGAACGGGAATTTTTGGGACGCACCAAAAATGCGCGCAATTGTGCCATCAAAAATCCCTATTTCATTGACCTGACTCGAAAAAAACAGGTACTCTATGCTTCGTCGTCGCGCCCCCTTGACGTTGAGAACAAGTCATTGGGCTACACCATCGAATATCAGTTAGAGCAATTTAATGCTACGGCCACTGCCTACGAATTCAGCGGAAAACTTCTTTATCGGGAAGTTCCCGCCCCTAACGACGCCCAACAAAAAGCGTGGGAATTGGCCCGAAACGACGCCTACCGCGGGTCTTTACACCATTTTTTACGGGCAGTAGCCCATAAAAAAAGCCGGGCCGAAGGATTTCGAGTCTATTTGGATGCCGACACCGCCTCTCATCGTATCACCCGAAATCGGTATTTTAAAAACAATCAACTTACAGAAATAAACCCTGATACTTTGGCATACACTGATGTAGCCTTACAACGAGTCATTTTGCCTAATTACAAATACGAAATTCATTACCTCAATCGCCGCGACCCGCAAGGCTGGTATTTCGATGTCAACCGCGAGGTTACGTGGCTCACCATCAAAGGCGCGGCTTTCGCTTTTTCTTACAACGGTATCTTAGAGAACTCCTACCAAATCGAAACGGGCGGAAGCATGAGCAAAAAACGCATTGCTGATTTATTGCCCAACGATTATGAGCCCAACGACAGTCTTTCTTCTGCCCCTTTGGAGCAGGAGGGATTAATCCCGCAATTTCAAAAACAGGAAAAGTTTTTGCTCCGCCTTGCTCAATCACACTACGCCCTCGGCGACACCCTTCACTACCGGTTGGAGGTCATAGACGCCACCACCCTCCAACCGGTACCGAAAACCATCGCCTATTTGGCCATTCGCAACGAAAAGGGAGTGATTCTGCAACAACCGCTGTGGATTGATGAAGGCAAGTTCGACGGACAGTGGATCATTCCGAATACGTTAAAGGGAGGCACCTACCAACTGATCGCTTACAACAACTGGGCACGTCATTTTGACGAACGATTCTGGGGGAGAAAAGCTTTCCAAATCATCACGGGGACGGATTCGCCCCCTAAAAGCGACTCGTTACAGGTCATTTTTTTTCCTGAAAGCGGTCATTTGATAGCCGGCCTTCCCAATCGCATCGGAGTGCGCAGTTTCACCAAAGAAGGTGCGCCTGTAATCGTAGAAGGGCGAGTCACCAATGCTGCCCAAGATACGCTGATGACCTTCAAAACAAACGCTCAAGGCTACGGTAATTTCTTTTTCACGCCCTCAACCGACCCATCCGTTCGTGTCAAATTAAACACCGGCAACGAGGTAGCCTTGCCGCCTGTCCATGCCAAAGGCTATGTTATCCAAGCGGATGTATTGCGGGATACCGCCAACGTCATTGTCAGGATTTATAACAATCTTTCGCCCCAAGAGTGGAAGCCGATGCGTTTGTTGATTCATTTGCGCGGGCAGATTTTATACGAGGCGATTGCTGCTCCCAAAGGCCCCCTGATTACGGCACGTATTCCGAAAGATGATTTGGAGGGTACCGGGGTAATGCAAATCACACTGCTTGATGCCTTGAACAACCCGATTGCCGGCCGGGCTTTTTATCATTCGTCCAACGAAGAAACTCCGTTTCAACCTCCGCTTTTTGAATCAGAATTATACGCCTGCGAACTCCCTGACACGATTCCCGCGTCTGAACTTACCCGCACGGCAGAGACCCTCCTGCTTACGCACAATGTCCGCCCCTACGGTTCGGCTGATGCCTCGACCTTAGAGTACGAATCGGGGTTGACCTTTAAAGGAACAATCCTCCAAGCCAACGGACGCCCTCTGTCCAACCATCCGGTGATGGGTTTGGTAAGAACAGATTCTACAGTATTGCATTTTCAAGCGACCACCGACCTGCAGGGAAATTTTGCTTCGCCGCCGATGGCGTTTTTCGATGAAGCTGATGTAACTGTTCAAGCCCAAAGCGATAAGGTCAAAAACGTAACGATTTCGTTGGATACGACTTGGGGACCGATCACCCCCCAATGGTTTTGGAGTCCGGTTGCGGGCCTTACGCCTTCCAAAAGAGACAGTCTGTCCAAGGTATCCGGCCAACGCCGTACTTCCCCATTTTCTGCCGATATTGCTCTGTTTTCAAAAGATTTTCGACGTCCTTACCCCAAAGCTGACAGCAGTTTGGCCGTCAGTAAAGTGATGCAGGGCTTTCCGTTATTACGTTTGTTGGGAGAGTTTTACTCACGTATTAAAACCAAAACCGACGGCGTCTATTGGATTCAACAAGGGGAGACTTTATCTTCGCGAAAAGCCGCTTTGTTCATTGATGGATTGCCCACTTCGTGGGAGTCTTTGCAATCTCTTTTCGGCCACGAAATTGAGACCATTGACATCTTAGCCCACTATCCATCACCTGTTGAAGCCGACACCCAAGGACTTCTGAATGTCATTCTGAAACCGAACAGCCGTTTTTGGTCCGAACAAAACATAAAACGCTTTAAAGTCAACGGATTGATAAAATGACAATAAATAAGTCCTAAAAGCTGCATTTTTTTATTTTTCAGGTCTTATTCTTACCATTTTAACAAACAACTTTCTTATTCATTACAAAAAATACAGTATTTTCTTGACTTTCTTCCGGTTATACTGTTATTTTGCGCCCACATTTTATCGTCACTGTGAACTTAAAGAAATCCAAATAGATACGCGGAGCCTGATGGGATACTGACCCCTTCATGCCGGCGTGTTTGTCCTGATTCTTAACCTTCACGGTGACGATTTTTTTATGTACAGCCCCCAACCCCCGATAGGGGCTTATTTAACCAAAACACTCCCCCATCGGGGCGGGGGGCTAAAACCATCATGAAAATCGCAGTAGTAGGCGCTACCGGTTTGGTAGGCAGCGAAATCCTCAAAGTACTCGAAGAGCGCAACTTCCCCGTTACAGAATTGATTCCCGTCGCATCCGAAAGATCGGTAGGTAAACAGGTCACGTTCAAGGGTAAACAGTACACCGTTGTCAGCTTTGAAGATGCGATTGCTGCAAAGCCTGCGATTGCCATTTTCTCGGCAGGCGGCGGTACTTCGTTGGCCCTTGCTCCTAAATTTGCCGAAGCGGGCATCACTGTAGTAGACAACTCTTCTGCATGGCGAATGGACCCGACCAAAAAATTGGTGGTACCGGAAATCAACGCTTTTACGTTGACCAAAGAAGATAAGATCATTGCCAATCCTAACTGCTCTACCATTCAAATGGTTGTGGTTTTGAACCCGTTACACAAACGCTACGGTATCAAGCGTGTAGTGGTTTCGACCTATCAGTCAGTGACCGGCACGGGGAAAGCCGCTGTTGATCAACTTTTTGCCGAACGCGAAGGCCGTACCGATGTACCTGCCGTGTATCCGCATCCCATTGATCTCAATGTATTGCCGCACATTGACGTCTTCTTGGACAACGGTTATACCAAAGAAGAAATGAAGATGACCAATGAGACCAAAAAGATCATGATGGACGACCACATCGCCGTCACGGCCACCACCGTGCGGATCCCTACCATCGGCGGTCACTCGGAAGCGGTCAACATCGAATTTGAAAATGAATTTGAATTAAGCGACATATACGACATCTTAGGCCAAGCCGAAGGCGTGGTGATTCAGGATGATCCGAAAAACAAGATCTACCCGATGCCGTTGACGGCCCACGGAAAAGACGAGACGTTCGTTGGGCGTATCCGTCGTGATGAATCACAACCCAAAACGCTGAATCTTTGGATCGTAGCCGACAACCTCCGCAAAGGGGCCGCTACCAATGCCGTGCAAATTGCCGAGTATTTAGCCAAACACCACTTGGTAGAAGTGCCTGAATTGGTTTAAAATCACGTCCCTACAGCAAGGCGTCGGTCGGTTTGAAACCGACTGACGCCTTTTTTCTTAATTTTATTTCGTGCTTCTCAATAGGTTTCCGAACTTTACGTTATTTTCCTGTAGTATGACCGAATCGTGCGTTATTTTATAGACTACTTTTTGATTATCAACCCCATAAGGACAAAGAACTGAACTGATGCAAAAAAAACTCTCTATACTTTTCCTGTTTCTTTTCATTGTTTTCGGCGCTTTAGCAAAGGGGCCTGCCTCTGCCGATACCACGCGCAAGGCACCGAGTTGGGCACCTAAAAAAGGCCCTTACCGTCCTACCCGCACCCTCAAAAATGATATTTTGCACACTCGGTTAGACCTGCGTTTTGATTGGCTTCGCCAACACGCCTTAGGAACAGCCACCATTACGTTCAAACCTTATTTTTATCCCCAAAATACGCTTGAACTCGACGCCAAAGGCTTAGACATTAAAGGAATATTTCAGTTGGACACACTGCAGCGATTGGATACCGTCACGAAGCAATACGTCAACGAATTCATTGCTGACCCGCTCGAATATACCTATGACAAACGCCTGCTTACCATAAAACTCCGCCGCTCCTATACGCGTAACGATACGCTGCACGTGCTGATTGATTACGTCGCCAAACCCAACGAATTGCCCGACGGTATTGTCGGCTCGAAAGGCGATAAAGGGCTGTATTTCATCAATGCCGACGGTTTGGAAGAAGGAAAACCGCAGCAGATATGGACCCAGGGCGAAACCGAATACAATTCCTGCTGGATGCCGACCGTGGACAGCCCTAACGAAAAAATGACGCAGGATTTTCGGTTGACGGTTGAAAACAAATTTAAAACTCTTTCCAACGGTAAGTTGGTCGAATCGCGCCTCAATGCCGACAGTACCCGCACCGACCGTTGGGTCCAACGACTGCCTCACGCCCCCTATTTGGCAGCTTTTGTAGTGGGTGATTTTGCAGTAGCCCGCGATACACTGCGTAACGGTCTCGAATTAAGTTACTACGTTGAGCCCCAATACGCCCCTTATGCCAAAGCGATTTTCGGCCGAACTCGGGAAATGATGGATTTTTTTGAAAGCAAATTCGGCGTAGAATACCAATGGGATAAATACGCCCAAATTGCCGTTCGGGATTTTGTGGCGGGTGCCATGGAAAACACGGGCATGACCGTCCACGCCGAAAATGTCCAAACGGATGCGCGGGCATTATTGGACGGCAATTCAGACGATGTGATTGCGCATGAGTTGATGCACCACTGGTTCGGCAACTTAGTCACCTGTGAGTCGTGGGTGCATTTGCCGCTCAATGAAGCCTACGCCAATTATGCAGAATACCTCTGGAACGAACACAAAAAAGGAACGGCGGAAGCCGATCTGTGGGCACAGGGAGAACAGCAGCAGTACTTGGGCGAGGCCGAGCAAAAACAGGAACCGCTGATTCGGTATCGCTATACCGACATGGAAGATATGTTTGACAACCATTCTTACGCCAAAGGCGGCCAAGTACTGCACATGCTGCGTAAGTACGTGGGCGATGATGCCTTTTTTACCGCCTCACGCAACTATCTCATTCGGTATGCCTTCGGAACGGCCGAAATCAATGACCTTCGGGAAGCTTTTGAAGAAGTGACGGGCGAAGACTTGAATTGGTTTTTCAATCAGTGGTTCCTATCGTCAGGTCATCCGAATCTGAAAGTGGAAAAGAGTTTTGCCGACAATAAAATCACCCTGAAAGTGAGCCAATTGCAAGACTCGCTGTACACACCGATCTACCGTCTGCCGTTGAAAGTGGATGTGTGGGTGAACGGTCAAAAGACAACGCACGACATCGTGGTCAACAAAGCAAGACAAACGTTTGAGTTTCCCGCAACTCAACGCCCCGACCTGGTTGATTTTGACGCCGAAAGGCAATTGTTGGGTCTGATCGAGTACGAAAAATCAAAGCCCGAATTTATTTTTCAGTACCAACACGGAGAAAAATACATGGCTCGCTACGAGGCTATGATCGGCCTGGAAAATCACATGGCCGACTCCACCGTACGTCATTTGATGATGACGGCCATGAGTGACAAATTTTGGAAGATCCGCCAATTGGCCGTTTCTAACTTTGCGGAATACGACGGGCCGGAGTTCAATGACATAGAGCGCATTGTGCAGAGCAAAGCCCGAGTGGATGTCCACCCTCGGGTACGGATGGAAGCCGTCATCGCCTTAGGTTCTTTCGGGGACAACTCCAACGACCCGCTTTTCCGCGAATCATTGAATGACAGTTCGTATCAGGTGATCTCTGCCGCTTTGGACGCCTACCTCATTGGTAAGCCCGACGATGCCGCCGACGTTGCCCTGCGTTTTGAGAATGCTCCCAACCCCGAAATCGTGACGGCCGTGGCCAATTACTATGCCGGCTTGGGCAAGCCCGAGCAATACGACTGGTTTTTGAAAAAAATGAACGGTCTGAAGTCAGCGGAGATGTACAATTTCTTACAAGTCTTTGGCAAATACCTCGTTCGTTCCAATTCAAGTATTCAGCGGCAGGCCTTACCCATGCTCGAAACTACGGCCCGCAACCACCCGGCTTATTTTGTCCGCTTCGGGGCCTATCAGGTATTGGGGTTGTTGACCGACATTGAAGGCGTCAAAGCCATGCGGAAAGACATCCGCAACGCCGAGCGCGACCCTAAGTTGAAGGAGATGTACGGGCAGGTCGGGGAATTTTAGAGTAACTGTTTTTTGACTGCTTAATTTAAGCTCAATCGGTGCCTGCCTTGGTTTATGAATGTATTTCCGTAAATTTGGTAAAAACAAAGTATAAAATGAGTTTATAGGTGCAACCGCCGCTATCCAATATACAAGTAGAACTTCTGAAAGTATACGCTGCTAATATACCTGACGAGACCCTTTTAGAAATGAAAAAGGTCTTGGCGAAGTTTTTTTTGGACAAAGCCCGTCAGCAAACCGATAGTATTTGGGAAGAAAATAATTATTCAGATGATTTTTTTCAAACCATTGATTAATGCGGGTTGTATTGGATACCAATGCAGTATTTCGTGCCTTATCTTCTAAATCTGCTTTGCGCTTGATAGCAGATGCACTTTATGAAGAGCAATATGAAATGGTAGTTTCTAACGAAATTTTACTCGAATACACCGAGAAAATTATTCAATTTTACAGTACTACTACTGCTGACTCATTCATGGCTTTTCTTCAACTTCTCCCTAATGTAAAACACATTGAGCCTCATTATCATTTAAATCTTATTATTTCTGATCCTGACGATAATAAATTTGTGGATTGCGCTTTTGCCGGTAACGCTTATTACATAGTTGAATTGGTTTGTTAGGTTGTGCACAACCCCACCCTAAATCCCTCCCCTTTCAGTGGAGGGACCTCTTGCAGCTCCCTTTCTCCTGAAAGGGGAAAGGGGTTAAAACGATAGGTACAACTTTGTAAACCAATTCACATAGTTACTAATGATCGGCATTTCCGAGTTTTAGAAGATGTTGATTTTCCTAAAATTCCTGTCATTACTGCCGAAAC